>JBHIBG010000099.1:0-9354 GCA_046758965.1 Methylomirabilia bacterium
CGAACGACCCGCTCACCCATACCAGGTTCCTTTACGATTCAGGTCTCCCCACATAGTCTCCGTATCACCAGTGTATACCTGGGAGGAGCAGTTTGCCATAGTCCCAATGCGCGACGAGACGCTACGCAAGTGTGCGCCAGGGCACGGTCGTCTCGCTTCTTGACAATGCTTGATCTTGCACATCGTCGTCGACGCAGGGCGCTCCACATGAACGCCCGAGCATGGCAAAACCCGAGAGCGGGACGGAGACCGATGATCTGGTAGTTGGGAAGTGCTGCCGACCTTCTCCGACGCAGAGTGCTGAACCTGAGCTTATGCACGGCGTCGATTTCGAGCGCTGAACCAGCTGCACTCTTCTCAAGCGCCCGGACTGCTCGCGCCCGCGGTGTTACACAACTGATGTCGCCTCCGTTGCGGGAGTGTCGGCCTGCACATGACGCCGCCGGAGGGGTAGCGGCGGCGTCATGATGAAAAAAAAGTTCTCTGACCCCAATTCCTGCTTGGACCCCAGTTTTTCCCTGGTGCTCCGGTCTTACTGCTGTCCGGCACTACGGTTGGAGTATCACATTCACAGCTTGATCCCGACAAGCGACAATTTTATCGTCCGTGTTGGCAGGCTCGCCTAACTGCCAAACGAATATGGTGCCGACAAACTGGAACGTGTGCTTGTCACCTTCTATGAGTTCATTGACAACGGGTGAGGGCGGAACAATGCGGCCATCATACTGGATTCGTGTCAAGCCCAGATCGCCCGTGTATTCGATGACGAGTATGCCCGTGTCGTTTCTCCTGTCCATCTCCACGACGAAGAACCCGCTGGTTATTACCGCTCCTGCGAGACACCTATGAGGAGAGGCTGGCGGATGACCTGAAGCTCCCGCTGCCGCCCAGCGCCTACTTCACGCGACAGATCTACGCGACGTTCCAGAAGGGCTTCCACGGCGTGCGAGCCATGGCGGAGATCGCGCCTGACAACGTCATGTGGGGCTCCGATTATCCCCATCGCGACGGGACCGGGCCGTTCTCGCGGAAGGCGATCGAGGAGCAGTTCCGCGGGATCGACGAGGCGATCAAGCGAAAGATGCTCTGGGAAAACGTCCGGCGCCTCTACCGGATCGACGCCTGACACCACGTTCGAGCCCGCCGGCACTGCCTGGTCTCCCAGGCGTGAGCGTCCCTCCCACCTCTCCCTGGGGAACGCCGCACCCCCCAAAGGTTTCAGCCATCACGTGGGCTCGGTGGTCTTGCGGGGCTCAAGCAGCGCCTGACAATGTGGCGGCGGTCTAGACAACTTGACATGAACAGGCTTGCAGGAGCCAATCTGAACCTTCTGTGGGGGGGGAGGAAATTGACAAAAAGCTGAAACCTTTTAGGGGTATGCACGGCGATGAGTCAAACGCCCGGTCAGCTTCGTCCAGGCAGGATTCTTGCGTGTCACGCCTCGGGGGTTGGTTTACCAGCTCCACTGCCGGCGCCACGGGGCACGCTCCCGAGCCCGGTAGCGCGGCGGCGGGATCACGTTCGGCAGCGTAAACGACCGCCCTCGGAGGCGGTTGAAGGGGCCGGGTCGAGGGTCAGGGCCGGAGGCGTGACGGCCCCCACCCGAAAGGAGTGAACGAGCTGACAGCATGGTGGATCGTGGTGGCGCTCGCGGCTGTGAGTCTCTTTGCCAACCAGGGTTGCGCGGCTGTCGGGTTGACGCTCTTGGCGGCGGGGACCGGGACGGTGGCGGGGGCCGGAGTCTCCCACACCCTCGAGGGCATCACCTACAAGACGTTTACCGTGCCGCTGGCCGGGCTTCACAAGGCGACGTTGATGACGCTCAAACGCATGGACATCAGGGTGATTAAGGACGAAGACGCCCGGGTCGGCCGGGAGATCCATGCCAAGGCCGGGGACCGGGACGTCGAGATCGAGCTCGACAAGCTGACTTCCCGCATCACGCGGATGCGGGTGGTGGCAACGAAGAGCTGGCTGATCCGGGACCGCGCGACCGCCACGGAGATCATCCTGCAGACTGACCAGACCCTCATCGATAATCCGCACCTGGCCGCCATCAGCTCCGAAGAGCTGGCGCCGGCGGCCCGGGAGCGGTCGAAGTAGGCGAAAGGAGGAGTTCCCATGCTTCTGCGTCTTGTCATTGCGCTCCTCGGCGTGGCCCTCTCTGCGGGGATCGCGGCGGCGCAGAGTGCGACGCCCACCGTGCAACGCGGCATGAGAGCCGGCACGACGCCGGAGGCGAACCTCCACGAGGGGGCTTTCGTCGAGCTCTCCCCCGGCAACCAGAAGATCGCTCGGGAACTCTTCGCGGTACAGAAGGCAAAGGGCGAGGTGACCACGGCCACGCTGAGCCTCGATGACATCGCCGCCATGAAGGAAGAGGGCCGGCGGTGGGGCGAGATCATCCAGAAGATGCTCGCGCAGGGGTTGATTCAGCGAAAGAAGCTCGACCGAGTGGTGAGCCCACTCCGGCATCGGCACCAGTGGGTCCCTCCCAGGCGGGTACGAACCCGGGCCGACGGGCGCGGCACCACGACCGACTCCACCGCGAGCAGGGGGCGGGGCGCCGCTGCCTACAAGTCCACCGGCCCGGTGATCACGTCAGGGGGCGGTCGTACTTACATCGGCTGGTGGTCAGACAAGCGCAACGGGGTGAGTGTGCTGCACGGGCGCGGCATGGCGGTCATCTCGCCCAGGCCGGGTAGCCACGGCCTGGCACCGGGCTATGGCGCGATCGAGAACTCGCGTCACCGCCACGGCGCCACCGACCACGTGAGCCGCGGGCATGGCCACGGCGAGCCCTAGCCACCAGCGCATCCGGACTCCCCCCAGCCTGCGGTCCGACTATGCCCCCCCCCAAGCGCCCCCTGGGGGGGTTACTCTTCCGGCGGGGGCGTGGAGGGCAGGAGCGCCTCCTCCGGCAGTCGGGAAGAGGGGCCGTCACTGACTGGCCGCTCCGGAGATTTCCGCCGGCGGTGGCCGGCGAGGCAGCATGGGGATGCCGACGTGACTCGTAACGACCTGCTTCGCGAGATCGGCTCTCTGGCCGAGGCGTTTTCCCAGCTGGGCGCGCGGGTCTCCAAGGCGGCCAGAGAGCTGCAAGAGTCCGGCGTGCCTCCACCGGAGAGGCTTGTTGGAGAGTTCGCCGCGTCCCGGAAGGACTTCGCCGATCTTCGCGCCAGGGTGCTCGAACTCATCGAGTCCGCGACCTCGTCCCCGCCACCGCAGATCGCCTCCCTCAAGGAGCTTGACTCATTGCTCAGAGGCATGGAAGAGGCGGAGAAGAAAAGGGGAGCATCCGAGGAAGTCCGCAAGCGTGCGTTGATGATTCTGGACCGCGTGTTGGCGCTTACCCACGACGAGCAGCGCGATTACCCGCCTTTGCGGGAGTGCCAGGCGAAAGCTCGCGGCCTTCATCGTGCGATTGCTGAGGCGCCCTGGTCTCAGTTGCCTCCGGATAGCAAGGCGTTGGCGGAGGGAAAACACCCGTTCGCGGTGCTGCTGACGCTGGTCGAACACCTCAAGAACCTGGACGACGGCCAGTGGGAGCTCTTGCGGGACACCGTCGTAGAGTCGTTCGGCAAGCCTCTGGCTGTGGCGGCCTCGAGGGGAAAGCTCGCCATTCAGACGGGATCGGGGTCGCGGCCGCCAACGCCTCGTCGAGAGCCGGACAGGGCAGCGCCCGCCTTGGAGCGGCAGCGCGAGGACGTCATCGAGTTGACGGACGACGACGCCCTTGTCGGGGCTCCCGGCCCCGAACTGGAAATCGTCGAGGTGAAGAGCAATGCCAGGGCGGCCGCGGAGCCTGCCCGGGCTCCGGCCCCCGGCCGAGAGCCAGAGCTCTTGGAGGTGAAGAGCAAAGCCAGCGCGGCCCCGGAGCCTGTCCTGGCTCCGGCCCACCATCGACAGCTAGAGCCCGCCGAGGTGAAGGGTCAAGCCAGCCACGGCCTGCGCCTCGAGCAGATTCCTGCCGCTGCGGAGGCGCTGAGGACCCTGGAGGCGGACCGTTTCATGGAGAGGCTCTGGGTCAGGGATGTCCGGCTCTGGTCCAGCAACTCCAAGGAGCAGACGCTCAGCCGCAACAGCCTGGGCTGGCTCACCTCACCGACCTTGATGAGGGAGAAGGTCGGCGAGCTCACGGAGTTCGCCGAGGAGATCCGCAAGACGCGCCACTCGCACGTGGTCTTCCTGGGCATGGGCGGCTCGAGCCTCCCGGCTCAGGTGTTCGCGGAGAGCTTCGCCCCCAAGATGGGGTTCCCGAACCTTCTGGTCCTGGCCTCCTCGGACCCGGCGGCGATCAAGCAGACCCTCAATCGCGTGCATCTCCCTCACACGCTTTTCGTGGTCGCCTCCAAGTCCGGCACGACGCTTGAAACCCTGGCCTTGTACAGCTTCTTCCGGACACAGATCGAGCAGATCTCCCCGCAGGCCGGCCCACATTTCGTGGCCATTACTGACGGCAGTACCCCGCTGGAGAAGGTGGCCCGAGAGGCGCGCTTCCGCCGGATCTTCCTCAACCCGCCTACGATCGGGGGGGCCTACTCCGCGATCTCCTACTTCGGCCTCCTCCCCGCCGCTCTTATCGGCGTGGACCTGAACGACCTTCTCGCGCGGACGACGGCCATGGTGGAGCGCTCGACCGAAGCCGTGCCGCTGCGGGAAAACCCCGGCGTGGCGCTCGGGACAGCGCTCGCCGCTCTGGCGAAGAACGGGCGCGACAAGGTCTCGCTGATCCTCTCGCCCAAGCTCCACGCCTTCGGAGGCTGGATTGAACAGCTCCTGGCAGCGGCCACCGGAAAGGCCGGCCGGGGCCTGATCCCCGTGGACGGCGAGCCCTTGGGAGCGGCTGCCGTGTACGGCCAGGACCGAGTCTTCGTGGCGGTCACCCTCGAAGGTGAAGCCGACCTCGACGAGCGTCTTCAGCAGCTTCAGGCGAGCCATCCGGTGCTCCGAATCAGGCTGAAGGACCTTCGGGACCTCGCGGCCGAGTTCTTCCGCTGGGAAGTGGTCGCAGCCACCGCAGCGACGCTCTTCAAGGTGAACCCCTTCAACGAGCCGACCGAGCACGACGCCATGGAGAATACGGCCAAGCTCCTTCAGGTCTACAAGATCCGAAGACAGCTTCCGGACTGGCCGGTAGATTGCGAGGAGGAGGGGATCCTCCTCCTCACACACCAGAAACCCCCGCTGCGATCGGTAAGCGCAGGCATCGCCGGTCACCTGGCCACGGCCAAGCCGGGCGACTACCTGGCACTCCTGGCCTATCTGCCTCCCGAGCCCGAGGTCTCCGCTCAACTCCGGGAGCTTCGCACCCTGCTCCGCGATCGCCGGAAGATTGCGACAACAGTTGGGCACGGCCCGCTGTACCTCTACTCCACTGCCCAGCTCCACAAGGACGGTCCCGGCACCGGACTCTTCATCCAAATCACGTGCGACGACAAAGACGACATACCGGTTCCCGGCGAGCGGTACAGCTTCGGGGCCCTGAAGATGGCGCAGGCCCTCGGGGATCTCGAGGCCCTGCGGGGGCGCGGCCGGCGCGTGATCCGGCTCCACCTGGACCGGAAACCGGCTGAGGCTCTGAAGCGCCTGACCAACATGCTGGCCAGGGTCACCCAGGCCCGTTGATCTCGCGACCACCCCCCGGTCCGCCTCTCACGCCCTTCAACCGCAGTTCGCTGTGACCGCTCGGTAGCTCCGAAGGGTTGTGCGGGTGGCGTGAGCTGACGCCTCGGACCAAGCCAGTTATTGAGGTTCGCATAAGTGTGCGTCCAGAGAAGGCAGACGTGTTCAGTGGGGAATGAGACCCACCGGGGTAAGAGCCAGACGCCCCGTAGCTTGGATGGCAGGGCGGAGGGAGACCGAAGCTCTGAAGCCCATCGACGGACCCATCGGAAGGATGGGAGCGAGTGGCCGGGCCGTAACGTGAGTGAACGCAAGGGTAGCCTCGAGAAAAGATCCCGGAGGCTGAGCGCGTATTTATGGCGCGAAGGCTGTAGGGACCGCGAGCTCTCGCGCTGGACGGCGAGCCGCTGGTCAGCGGAACGCCGGAATGACCTCCTTGGCCAACAGCTCAAGCTCGCGCATGATGAGCGCGTGCGGCATGCCCGGAAAGAACAGGCGACAGATCAGGTGGGTCATTCCGTAGGCCTCCACGAAGCGCTTGATCCCGTAGATCACCTGGTCAGGCCCGCCGATCAGGAAGCGGTCCTTCATGAGACGGTCAAGGTCGGTGGCGACGCTGGCGTCGATGAACGGATGCCGCCACCCGCCGGCGTATTCCTGACGGTAGGAGACCATGATGTGGCGCTCGGCCACCTCGCGCGCCTGGCGATCCGTTTCCGCAATAATGACATCGCGCGTGAGCGGCCACTCGGTGATCGGAGCGGTGAGCCCCGCGGCCGCCCGGTGACCCAGGAACTGGCGCTTGGCGTCCAGCAGGCGAGCCAGGTCGGCCGTGGGGCCAGGTATCCAGTTCTGGGCCAGGGTCGCCGCGCGCTTCAGGGTCAGCTGCCCCCACCCCCCGATCCAGATCGGGGGGTGCGGCTGGGTGAGAGGCCTGGGCTCGATCCGGCCGTTCGCCACCGCGTAATGCTCTCCCTTGAACGTCACCGTCTCCTCGGTCCAGAGGGCCTTCACGAGCCTCAGGCCCTCCTCGAACCGGGCCCCGCGCTTTTCGAGCGGCGTGTCGTAGAGCGCGAACTCGTCCGGCTTGTAGCCGATGGCCGTTCCGAGGACAAAGCGGCCACCCGAGATGACATCCAGGAGCGCGACGTCCTCTGCCAGCCTGACCGGATGATAGAAGGGGAAGACCAGGATATCGGTGCCCAGGAGCAGCCGCGACGTGCGCGTGGCGAAGCCGGCCAGAACGGGAAGCGGCGAGGGCCAGTAGTGGTCTTTGACGCCGTGGTGCTCCTCAATCCAGACCGAGTCGAAGCCCAGCTCTTCCGCCCAGCCGACTTCCTCCAGCGCCTCCCGGTAGAACAGCCCTCCCTCGGTAGGGATGAACCCGATCTTGAGCCGTGCCATATCGCGGACCCAGGACTCCAGCTACAGCTCGCCCGCGGCCTCGAGAGCTTTCTTGAGTGCCTCACGCTCGTCGGAACCGACCGGTAGAAGCGGTGCTCGCATGTGGGCGTGCGTGATGATTCCCTGCAACACCAGGACTTCCTTCAATCGGGCCCGGTAGTCCCGCACGGGAGGCGCGAAGAGCGCGTCCACGACCCGCTGGATCCGGTCACCCAGCTCTCTCACAACCTTCCAATCGCCCCGCATGGCGGCCTCGTGCACCATCACGTGGGTCCGCGTGCAGGTCGCGCACGCCCCGAGGAGCGCCCCTTCGGCACCCAGCAGGTAGGACTCCCAGATGAAGTTGTCATTCCCGGTGAGGATCGTGACGGGCCGAGAGGCGGCCCGGACCACGTTCACGCTCTCCCGGAAGCGCTTGGCGTCAAACAGCGCCTCCTTGACGGCCACCACCTGTCGGATCTCCAGAAGGCGGGCGAGCGTCTCATCCGTGAAGTCGGTCCCGCCCAGGGCTGGCTGGAGAGTGAAAAGGATCATCGGCAACCCCACCTCCTCGGCGATGGCCTGGTGGTACCGGTAGGGGACCTCCGCAGGCAAGGGCTGGCCGAGATAGGCGGTGATCGGGAAGACGAGCAAGCAGTCCGCGCCTGCCTCCCGGTACTCCGTCCCGTACCTGATAGCCTGGGCGGTGAACGAGGCGCCCAGGCCGGCCACGATCGGGATCCCCTTGCCGGCCAGTTCCTCCCTGTAGATCCGCAACACGCGGAGTCTCTCCTCGTGCCAGAGATGCGGGCCCTCACCCGTATCCACGTTAACCGCGACCGCCTTGATCCCCTGCCCGGCGATCCACCGGATGTAGTTGCGGAGCTCTGCCTCGTCGATCTCGGCTTCGGCGGTCATGGGAAGCACCGTGGCTGGAACGATCCCCTTGAGAGCTAGTTCCGCGCTCATCCTTCTACCCTCCTCAATCAGGCACTGTCGCCTCTCCGGCTCACGGAGTAAGCCTACTGTGGACGCCGCAGAAACGCAACGGACAAACCCTGGAGGAGCCTGTCGGGGCCTTGACGCCCGCACCCTTTCTGGCTATGGTCCCCTGCATGGGGCTCCACGGCGCGGGTGTGCTGGCGATCTGGAACGACGTCGTCCCCGATGGGGAGGCCGAGTTCAACCACTGGCACACCCTGGAGCATGTGCCGGAGCGGCTCGGCATCCCCGGCTTCCTCCGCGGCCGCCGCTACCAGGCGGTATCCGGGAGCCCGAAGTACTTCACCTTGTACGAGGCCGAGACCGTCGAGACGTTCGCCGGAGAGGCGTACCTTGCCCGCCTCAACGACCCCACGCCCTGGACTCGCCGCGCGCTGCCGCTGTTCAGGAACACCAACCGGACGGCGTGTCGTGTCACGCGGAGCCTGGGCTTGGGGGTCGGCGCCATCCTGGCGACGCTCCGGCTGGCACCCATGCCCGGCCGCGAGGAGGAGTTGCGGGCGTGGCTGACCGGGACGGCCCTGCCCGAGCTGGCCTCGCGCCCGGGGCTGGTGGGCGCCCACCTCCTCGAGGCTGAGCTCTCGGCCACCCGGGTCCCGACCAGTGAACGGAAGCTCCGCGACCGGGACGACGAGGTGGCCGCCTGGGCACTCCTGCTTGAAGGTCTCGAGGCCGAGGGGGTGGAGACGGTGTCCCGGGAGCTGGTGAGCCGGGAGGCCCTGAGCCGACGGGGAGCCTCTCCGGAGCCGATACTCGGCGTGTACCGGCTGCTCTACTGCCTGGCCAAGGCCGATGGCCGCGAACCCCCCGGGGAGCGTGACCGTCGGTGAGAGGCACTGAACCCCAGTCGACGGTCGCAAGAGAGGAGGGCACACCGATGCAGATCACCGTCAACGGCCTCAGCATCCACTACACCCTCGAGGGTCCTCCCTCGGGGCCCGTCATCACGATGAGCCACTCGCTGGCGGCGAACCTGTCGATGTGGGATCCTCAGCTGCCCGCGCTCAGCTCGCGCTACCGCGTGCTGCGCTACGACACACGAGGCCACGGGGGGACCGAAGTCTCTGAGGAGCCCTACTCGCTGGATCGGCTGGTGGAGGATGCCCGGGCACTGCTCCAGGCCCTCGGGATCACGCGCACGCACTTCATCGGGCTGTCGATGGGCGGCATGGTGGCCCAGATCCTCGCCCTCAGAGCTCCGGAGCTCCTGGAGAGCCTTGTCCTCTGCGACACCACCAGCCGCGTACCCCCCGAGGCCAAGCCGACGTGGGACGAGCGCATCGGCACGGCCCAACGTGACGGGATGGCGCCGCTGGTGGAGCCGACCATCGGGCGCTGGTTCAC
>JBHIBG010000100.1:0-9235 GCA_046758965.1 Methylomirabilia bacterium
CCAAGTCTGGCGGGACACGGAGACGCTCTGGCGATATGCCATCGAAGTCAACCCCGAGTGCGCAGTCTGTCAGAGCAACGTGGGCACCATCCTGATCAACCGCGGTTACACAGCGGCGGGGCTCGAGCACCTTGAGCAGGCTGTCGCCCTCAGGCCGGACCGCATTCCCCATGGCTCCCTGGGGCTGGCGCTCCTCGAGCTCGGCCGGTTGCCAGAGGCCGCCGAGCAACTCCGGCTGGCGCTGCAGCGAGACCCGGACGATGGCCGCGCCCGAAACAATCTGGTCGTCGCACTCCTCCGCCAGGGGAGGCCCGACGAAGCGATGGCCCACCTCGGGCACGTGATTCGGCTCGAGCCAGAATTCGGTTACGCGAACCTTGGGGCTGCCCTCACCGATCTTGGCCGGCCGGCCGAGGCTCTCGATCATGTCCGGCGAGCCATTGAGCTGAATCCCGAGTCGGCCTTCGCTCACTTCGAGCTCGCGCGGGCCTATGTGGCTCTGGGCAAGGTCGGTGCCGCTCGGGAAGAGTATGAGATCGTAAGGCGCCTGGACCCGCAGCTCGCAAACGTGCTTTCCCCGCTGGTGAACAGCTCACGCTCGGACTCTGGGGCTGCTCCTGGGCGTGGGATACCATCCGAGCGCGGCCAGGCCCTTCGCTCGTCTGAACGGCGAGGTCCCCGCGAATGAATCCGGTCGCTTTCGGCGCATGGCTGCTGGGAGCTATCGCGGGGGTTCGCCGGGCGCTGATCCGTGATCATCCTGGTCAGCGGAGGGGAAATGGGAGAGGGGACATGGACCGCATCTTAAGGGCATTCGGCGCCTAGAGGAACTCGACAAACAGGGCGTCGGAGAGGAGAAATCCCGCCTCTGTGAGCCGGGCCCTGCCGGCCTCCACCACCAGGAGCTTCAGGGCCTGCCAACTGTCGAGAAGCTGGCGAAGGCGGGCGGGGCGCTCGGCCACCCGGGCCTCCAGCCAGGGAACGGGCACCCCCTCTTCCAGGCGGAGACCCAGGATGAGCTGCTCTCCCAACTGCTGTTCAGGGCTCAGCTGGTCGGCCTGGCCAACGGGGAACGCGCCCGTCTCGAGCCTCCAGCAGTAGCGCTCGACGGGCTTCACGTTGCCGTAACGAACCTCTCCCAAGAACCCGCAGGCTCCGGGGCCCAGGCCCAGGTACTCCTCCCTGCGCCAGTATGCCTGATTGTGGCGGGAGCGGAAGCCGGACCGGCAGTAGTTGGAGATCTCGTAATGGGTGTAGCCTGCCTCGCGGGCGGATGTCGCGAGGGACCAGTACTGCTCTGTCACTGCATCCTCAGTCGGGAGGTCCCTCACCCCCTGGGAGGCCCGGCGGCTTCCCTCGTCGAGGGTGAGAGCGTAGGCTGAAAGGTGCTCTGGTTCCCAGGCCAGCGCCCCCCGTACGCTCCTCTCCCAGGTCAGGAGGTCCAGTCCGGGGAACCCGTAGATCAGGTCCACGTTGACGTTCCAGATTCCCGCGGCGCGCGCGTCCTCGATGGCGCGGTGGGCCTCGGCGGCAGAGTGAAGCCGGCCGAGCCGGCGGAGAAGGGCGTCGTCCAGGCTCTGTACCCCGAGGCTCACCCGGTTCACCCCGGCCAGGCGATACCCTTCGAGCTTGTCGCGGCTCACGCTCTCGGGGTTGCATTCCACAGTGATCTCCGCATCCTCGTCCAGGACGAACTGTTTCCGGACTCGGTTCAGGATCCTCGCCAGCTCCTCAGCCTCCAGGAGCGAGGGGGTCCCACCGCCGAAGAACAGGGTGCCGACCCTCACCGTCGGGGCCCAGGGCGCGGCCCCGACCAGATCGATCTCCCGTTCGAGGGCGATGAGGAAGCGCTCCATGGCCGTCGGGTCATAGGGTCCGGTGTTGAACGAGCAGTAGTGGCAGCGCCGCCGGCAGAACGGGATGTGAAGGTAGATGCCGAGCGTCCGGGCTTGCGGGGCGCACTCCGCCGGGTTCGAGGGTTCCCGGTGCCGATCCGCCTCTACCAGATGATCTTGCCGAGGCGTCCCCAGCGGGGCCAACGGTCCTCCCCGTTCCAGGACCAGTAAATCATGAACGCCTTGCCGCGGATGTGCTTGCGCTTGAGGCACCCCCAGTACCGGCTGTCCTGGCTGTTGTTCCGGTTGTCGCCCATGACGAAGTAGTGGCCTTCCGGAATCGTGATGGGGCCGAACTGGTGGGGGTATCTCTGTGCGGCTGCGGCCGCTTGGGCCAGGCAAGGCTCACTAGAGTTCCGGTTGGTCACATAGGGCGGTAGGGCCGGGCGCCAGTCCCGGGTTTGAACGTAGTCCTCGCTGATCGGCTGCCCGTTGATGAGGACCTGGCCGTCCCGGATCACGAGCCGGTCGCCCGCACGGGCGATGATGCGCTTGATGAAGTCACGGCGCTCATCCAGCGGGTACTTGAAGACGACGATGTCCCCGCGCTTCGGCGGATGGAGTCCCGGTAAGGCCCAGCGCGTGAAAGGGATCTCGGCCCCGTAGATGAACTTGTTGACCAGGATATAGTCGCCGACCTGGAGAGTGTCCATCATGGAGCCAGAGGGAATGGTGAAGGCCTGGACCACGAATGTTCGGATCACCAGGGCCAGGACCACGGCCATGAGGATCGCTTCGGCGTACTCCCGAACGTAGGACTTCTTCTTTTTCTTCCCGCCCGCGGCCGGCTCAGCGCCTTCTCGGGGTGAGGAGTCTTTCGGATCGGCGGGGTCCACCTGACTCGCGGGCTCCTTCGTGCGCTGTCCGGGCGTTTGGGTCATGGATGGCCAGCTCCTAGCTCTTGAGTACCGAGAGGAACGCTTCCTGGGGCACCTCCACCTTGCCGAGCTGCTTCATCCGCTTCTTTCCCTCCTTTTGCTTCTCCAGGAGCTTGCGCTTCCTGGTGATGTCGCCGCCGTAGCACTTGGCGGTGACGTTCTTGCCCAGGGCCTTGACGGTCTCGCGGGCGATCACGCGACTCCCGATCGCCGCCTGGATGGCGACTTCGAACAGCTGGCGGGGAATCACGGCTTTGAGCTTCTCGGCGAGCGCTTTACCCTTCTCGTAGGCCTTGCTGCGGTGAACGACGAGACAGAGCGGGTCGACCGGCTCCCCGTTCAGGAGGATGTCGAGCTTCACCAGCTCGGCGGTGCGGAACTCGAGAAAGTCGTAGTCGAACGACGCGTATCCCTTCGAGAGCGATTTCAGCTTGTCGTAAAAGTCGGCGATGATCTCGGCCAGCGGGAAGTCGAAGATAATGTGCACGCGCTTGCCTACGTACTCCAGGGTCCGGTGCTCTCCGCGCTTGTCCTGCGCCAGCTTGTAGATGGCGTTCATGTGCTCGGGCGGTACGAGGACGGAGCCGCGGATGTAAGGCTCTTCGATGTGGTCGATCTCCCCTGCGGGGGGGAGCTTCGAGGGGTTGTCGAGGTCCACGAGGTCGCCGGAGGTCGTCACCACCCGGTAGCGCACGCTCGGCGAGGTGATGATCAGCGCCAGACCAAACTCCCGCTCCAGCCGCTCCTGAACGATTTCCATGTGGAGGAGCCCGAGGAAGCCACAGCGGAAGCCGTAGCCCAGCGCGAGAGAGGCTTCCGGCTCGAAGGTGAAGGCTGAGTCGTTGAGTCGCAGCTTCTCGAGCGCGTCCCTGAGGGCCTGGTAGCCGGTGTCCTCCACCGGATAGAGACCGGCGAAGACCATGGGCCTGGCGTCGCGATAGCCCGGGAACGGCGTCGCGGTCGGGCGGAGGGCGTCGGTGATGGTCTCTCCGACCTTTGCGTCGGCCACGCGCTTGATCCCCGCGGTGAGGTAGCCGACTTGCCCCGCGGCCAGCTCATCCACAGGGCGCATCTCGGGCGTGAAGACCCCGACCTGCTGAACCTCGTACTCCTTGCCGTTGGAGATCAGGAGCACCCTCGTCCCCGGTCGGACCCGGCCGTCGCGGAGCCGCACGTAGACCACCACGCCCTGGTACGGATCGTAGAACGAGTCGAAGACCAGCGCCTTCAGCGCGGCGTCTTCGTCCCCGGCCGGCGGCGGAATCCGCGAGACGATGGCTTCCAGGAGCTCGGGGACGCCGGTTCCCGCCTTGGCCGAGATCAGCAGGGCTTCATCGGAATCGATCCCGAGACTCGCCGCGAGCTGGCCCCGGGTCCCGTCCACGTCCGCCGAGGGGAGGTCGATCTTGTTGATGACCGGGATGATGGTGAGGTGCGCCTCCAGCGCCAGGTAGAAGTTGGCCAGGGTCTGGGCCTCTACCCCCTGCGAGGCGTCGACCACGAGGAGCGCCCCGTCGCATGCCTGAAGCGAGCGCGACACCTCGTAGGAGAAGTCCACGTGGCCTGGCGTGTCGATCAGGTTCAGCGTGTACTCCTGGCTGTCCCGGGCGCGATAGCGGAGGCGTACCGCATGCGCCTTGATCGTGATCCCACGCTCTCGCTCCAGGTCCATCGAGTCCAGCACCTGGTCCACCGCCTTCTTGGGGTCCATGGCCCCGGTCAGGGCCAGGAGCCGATCGGCCAGGGTGGACTTGCCGTGATCGATGTGGGCCACGACGGAGAAGTTACGGATCCGCTCAAGTGCCACGGCATTCAGAATATCACGGCTTTGGTGGATGGGACCGCCCTGGATTGCCGGCCGATCACGCCGGCAGCCGGGCGAAGGCGGGGACGACCGTTCCCGCTCCGAGTACGACGCCGGGGCCCACCTGGGCCTGGGCGCCGATGCGGCACCGGTCGGCCACGATGCAGTCGCGAAGCGTGGCTCCCGGGCCCACGTCCACGTTCTCCCAGAGCACGGCCCGCTCCAGGCAGGAGCCGTTCTGCACCCTCGCGCCGTCCCCGAGCACCGTGAACGGCTCCACGCGGCAGTCAGGGGTGAGCCTGACGCCTCTGCCGATAACGGCGGGGCCGGTGACCCGCGAGCCCGGCGGGATCACGCTTTCCTCGCCGATCCAGAGGCTTCCCGTTCGGGTGCCGGCCGGGTGGGTGTCGGTGGCGACGGCGCCGGCCAGCAGGTCCACCTGCGCTCGGCGGTAGCTCTCGGGATTCCCGATGTCCAGCCAGTAGGCCTCAGCGGTATGGCCGAACAGAGGGATGTGGCTGGCCAGGAGGCCCGGGAAGAACTCTCGCTCCATCGAGATGACCTGCCCCCTCGGGATCAGCTGCAGGAGCCCGGGGTCCAGAATGTAGACGCCGGCGTTGATGGTGTTGGTGGTCACCTGGGCCGGGGTGGGCTTTTCCAGGAAGCTCCGGACGCGGCCCTCCAGGTCGGTCTCGACCAGGCCGAAGCGCGTCGGGTCGGAAACGGGCGTGAGGAAGATGGACGCCCTGGCACCTCTCGCCTCGTGAAATCGGAGCATGGCCGTGAGGTCCATGTCCGTCAGCACGTCTCCGTTGAGGACCACCACCAGCCGGTCTCCGAGGTCGGCGGCATTCCTGATCGCCCCGGCGGTCCCGAGCGGTTCCTGCTCCACCGCGTATCGAAGGTGCATTCCCAGCCCGCTCCCGTCCCGTAGGACCTGTCGGATGGTTTCGACCCGGTAGGAGCACGCCAGCATCGCCTCCCGGATGCCGTGGCGGCGGAGCCACGCGAGCTGGTAGTGGAGAAACGGGATGTTGAGGAGAGGAACCAGGGGCTTGGGGCAGGTGAGCGTCAGCGGGTGGAGACGGGTCCCTTGCCCGCCAGCCAGGATGATCGCCTGGACTAGCCGCTCCACTCTTCCGCTTCACTGATGAGCATCACTGGGATCCCGTCTCGAATCGGGTACGCCTTCTTGCAGGCGCGACAGATGATGCGAGTCTCCTCGAACAGGAGGTCGCCCTTACAGGCCGGACAGGCCAGGATGGCCTTGAGCTCATCGTCGATCATGTCCTTGCTCCCTGTCGTATCAGGCTTCGTGTTCTGCCGAGCGTCGCACGTCCCGGAAGTACTCGACGGTCCGTCGGAGCCCCTCGTCGAGGGTCGCGGCTGGGGTCCAGCCGAGGAGCCGCTTGGCCGCCGAGCAGTCCAGTGCGCTCCGCCGCTGCTCACCTGGCTTGGCGGGGCCGTGGCGAGCCTCTCCCGTCACCCCCGCCGCCGTCCGGAGCCGGATGAAGAGCTCCTGCACTGAGGTCTCGATGCCCGTGCCGATGTTGAACACCCCGCTCACCTCCGGGCGCTCCAAGGCCCTCGCGTTCGCCTCGGCCACGTCCTCGACGTAGACATAGTCGCGCGTCTGAAGCCCGTCGCCGTTGATGATGGCTGGCTCCCGCCTAAGCAGCCGATGGGTGAAGATCGCCACGACCCCGGCCTCCCCGAGCGGGTTCTGCCGGGGACCGTAGACGTTGGCGTAACGGAGGACGATCCCCTTGATCCCGTGAAGGGTCTCCCAGCAGGCCAGGTAGTGCTCCACGGCGAGCTTGGAGATGCCGTAGGGCGAGGCCGGTCGCCTCGGATGCTCTTCGGGGGTCGGGAGAACTGCCGTGTCCCCGTACACGGCGCCTCCGGTGGAGGCATAGATCACCCGGCCCACGCCGAAGTCGCGGCAGCAGGTCAGCAGGGTGAGCGATCCGAGGACGTTCACCTGCGCGTCGAAGGCGGGATCATCCACGGAGCGTCGCACCTCAGCCTGGGCGGCGTGATGGTTCACGACCTCGGGCCGCTCGGCCTCGAAGACCTCTCTCAGGCGGGGATCGTGAATGTCCACGACATAGAGCCTGGCCCGGGGGTGGACGAATTCCGTGCGGCCCGTGGAGAGGTTGTCGACGACCCCGACCTGGTGCCCGTCGGCCAGGTACCGGTCTACCACGTGGGAGCCGATGAAGCCGGCTCCACCGGTGACGAGGATGTTCATGGATGCGCCAGCCGCTGCCGGAACCAGTCGATCGTGCGTCGGAGCCCGTCGTCCATCTCCACTCGGGGCTCCCAGCCGAGGAGCGATCGCGCTCTCTTGATGTCAGGCTGGCGGACTTTCGGGTCATCGACGGGAAGCGGCGTGAAGCGGATCTCGCTTGTCGAGCCGGTGAGGGCGAGGAGCTTTTTCGCGAGGTCCAGCAGGGTCATCTCCTGAGGGTTGCCCAGGTTCACGGGCTCCACCACGTCTGACTCCATGAGCTGCCAGATTCCCTCGATCATGTCAGTGATGTAGCAGAACGACCGCGTCTGGGAGCCGTCGCCCTGCACGGTCAGGGGCTGGCCCGAGAGCGCCTGCGTGATGAAGGTCGGGATGGCACGGCCATCGTCGATCCTCATCCGCGGGCCATAGCTGTTAAAAATTCGGGCGATCCGGGTATCGAGGTTGTGAAAGCGGTGGTAGGCCATGGTCATCGCCTCGGCGAAGCGCTTCGCCTCGTCGTAGACGCCTCGAGGGCCCACGGGGTTCACGTGCCCCCAGTACTCCTCCCGCTGGGGATGGACGAGCGGATCCCCGTACACCTCAGAGGTGGACGCGAGCAGGAACTTGGCGCCCTTTTCCTTGGCGAGGCCGAGCGCCTTGTGGGTTCCCAGGGCCCCCACCTTGAGCGTCTGGATCGGGTGCTGCTGGTAGTCCGCGGGGGAGGCTGGGCTTGCAAAGTGCAGGACGTAATCGAGGGCCCCGGCGACGTAGATGTAGTTCGTGACATCATGCGTGACAAAGGTGAACCGGCGGTCCCTGATATGGTCGATGTTCTCGGTGCGACCGGTCAGGAGGTTGTCCATAGAGACGACCTCTGCACCCTTGGCCAGCAGGAAGTCTGCGAGATGGGAGCCGAGAAAACCGGCCCCTCCGGTTACCAGGACCCGCATCGGCTCCTCGTCGAGTCTCGTCCCTAGGAAGAGTTGGGCAGCGCGGGCTTACGCCCGATTGAGTGATACTCGAAGCCGAGTCGCCGCATCCGTTCGGGCTCGTAGAGGTTCCGGCCGTCGACGATCAGTGGGCGGCGCATGAGCGAGCGGATGCGATCCAGGTTGAGGAGCTTGAACTCGTTCCAGTCCGTGAGGAGGGCGAGCCCGTCCGCTCCCTCGGTGGCTTCGTAGGCCGAGTGACAGAAGCGCACGCGTGAAGGGAGCAGCGCCCTGGCGTTGTCGCTGGCGACCGGATCGTACGCCTTGATCGTGGTCCCCGCCTCGTGGAGGCGCCAGATGATCTCAACGCTCCTGGCCTCCCGCATGTCGTCGGTATTGGGTTTGAAGGCCAGCCCCAGCACCGCGATGACCTTGTCATCGAGCGGCGCGAGCGCTTTTGCGAACTTCTCGACGAAGTAGTGGGTGCGGTCCCGGTTAATCTCGGTCACCGCCTTGAGGAGCTTGAAGTCGTGGCCCAGGGTCGCTGCCGTCTGGATGAGGGAGTCGGTGTCCTTGGGCAAGCAGGCGCCCCCGAAGCCGAGCCCGGCCTGGAGGAAGGTCGAGCCGATCCGGTGGTCCAGGCCCATTCCCTTGGTCACGTGGCCGACGTCGGCTCCGGCGGCCTCGCAGAGGTCGGCAATGGTGTTGATGAAGGAGATCTTCATGGCGAGGAATGCGTTGGAGGCATACTTGATCATCTCGGCTGAGTGGACGTCGGTGATGATCATGGGCCGCTCCAGGGGCGCGTAGAGCTCGAGGAGCCTCATCGCCACCTGCTGGCTTGGGGCGCCGATCACGATGCGGTCCGGGCGGAGGGTGTCGTCGATGGCTGAGCCTTCGCGGAGGAACTCGGGGTTGGAGACGACGTCGAACTCCACCGGCTTCCGCTGGTGCTTCTGGATGATCTCGCGGACCAGATCGCCGGTGCCAACCGGGACCGTGGACTTGTTGACGATGACCGTGTAGCGCTCCATGGTGCGGCCGATCTCCCGGGCCACCGCCTCGACCGCGGAGAGATCCGTCCCCCCATCGGCCTTCGGAGGGGTGCCGACCGCGATGAAGATGACCTCTGACCGGCGGACCGCCTCGGCCAGATCGGTGGTGAAGGCGAGGCGGCCGTCAGCGGTGTTCCGCACCACGAGCTCTTCCAGGCCGGGCTCGTAGATCGGCAGCCGTCCGCGTTTCAGCCCTTCGATCTTTTCCGCCACCTTGTCCACGCAGACCACGTCGTTACCGAGGTCGGCGAAGACCGCCCCCGTGACGAGGCCGACGTATCCACTCCCGACAACGCAGACATTCACGCCAGATCGTGCTCCTCAGGAAAGGACGCAGCGGATGTAAGTAGTACTATAGCAAAGTCATCCCCGGCGTAGCAAAGCCCGCCTCTCGCGCCGTCTCACATGTCGCCCATCGGGTGATCATCGCGCCATTTCAAC
>JBHIBG010000101.1:0-9185 GCA_046758965.1 Methylomirabilia bacterium
CCCACGAGGAGGAGGGCGTAGTCGGTGATCTTGAAGGCGATGAGCTGAACCGTGACGGTGGTGCCGATGTCGGCCCCCAAGATCACGCCCAAGGTGTTGGCGAAGGGCATGAGCCCGGCGGAGACGAAGCCGATGAGCATCACCGTGGTGGCCGAGGAGGACTGGATGATGGCTGTCACGAGGGCGCCGGAGAGGACCGCCATGAGCCGGCTTCGCGTGAGACCGGTCAGGAGGGTGCGGAGGCGGCCGCCCGCAGCCCGCTGCAGCCCCTCCCCCGTCAGCTGAATTCCGTAGAGGAGGAGCGCCATGCCGCCGAACAGGGCCAGCAGTAGCACGGCCGTCACCTCCCCCGACGCGCGGGGCCCGCCGTGGGGAGCAGGGTCATCGGGCGATCCGCCGCTCGATCACTGCCTGCGCCGCGCGCAGGCGGGCGAGCGTCTTCGCCTTCCCGAGGAGCGCCATCACCTGAAAGATGGGCGGGCTCACCGTCTTCCCGGTGAGCGCGAGCCGCGTCGGCTGCGCCAGGTCCACCAGCTTGAGACCCAGCTCGGCGGCCAGCCCGCGGTACAACACTTCGAGCGCGTTCGGCTCGAACGGCTCCTGCTCCTCCAGGCGCTTGACGAGCAGCGCGACGCGCCGGGCTGTCTCCGGCGTGAAGAGCTTGCTGCTCGCCTGAGGGTCGTAACCCCCCGGCTCGGCGAAGTAGAAACGACCTTGCTCGACCATCTCGACGAAGGTCGAGGCCCGCTCTTTCAGGCTGTCGGCGACGCGGCCGAGCCACGCGCGATCCTCCGGCACGACAAGCCCCGCCCGCTCGAGGAACGGCGGGAGCTCTCGAGCCAGGCGCTCTACCGGGGCCTGCCTCAGCCAGTGATTCGAGAGCCACTCGAGCTTGGTGCGGTCGAAGACCGCCCCCGCCGAGCCCACCTGGGCGAGGTCAAAGTGCTGAATGAGCTCCTCTCTCGAGAAGATCTCCTGGTCGCCGTGAGACCAGCCGAGCCGTGCCAGATAGTTCACCAGGGCCTCGGAAAGGATCCCGGCATCGCGGAAGGCCAGGACCGACGTGGCGCCGTGACGCTTGGAGAGCCGGCTCCGGTCGCGACCCAGGATCATGGGGATGTGGGCGAAGGCTGGCGGGGAGTAGCCCAGAGCCGCGTAGCAGAGAATCTGCTTGGGCGTGTTCGAGAGGTGGTCGTTGCCGCGAATGACATGGGTGATCTTCATGGTCGCATCGTCCACCACCACGCAGAAGTTGTAGGTCGGGGTGCCGTCGCTGCGTACCAGAATCCAGTCATCGAGCTGGGCGTGGTCAAAGGTGACCTCGCCGTGAATCAGGTCGTGAACGACTGTCTGCCCCGTCAGCGGGATCCGGAGGCGGAGGGCGTACGGAACCGAGGCCGGCACTGCCCGGTCACGGCAGCGACCGGAGTATCGGAAGGCCTCGCCGCGGGCCTGCGCAGCCCGGCGCTCTCCCTCCAGCTCCTCAGGCGAGCACTCGCAGCGGTAGGCCTTCTCCTGGACGAGGAGCCGCTCGGCGTGGGCCCGGTAGATTTCCATCCGCTCGGTCTGCCGATAGCCAGGAGTCGGGGGCCCCTCATCGCAATCCAGGCCGAGCCACCCGAGCGCCTCCACGATGGAGCCGATGGAACCCTCCGTGGAGCGTGAGCGGTCGGTATCCTCGATCCGGAGAATGAAGACACCCTTGTGGCGGCGCGCGAAGAGCCAGTTGAAGAGCGCGGTACGAGCGCCTCCCACATGGAGGTGTCCCGTGGGGCTGGGGGCAAAGCGGACGCGAATCGGCTCGGGCATGAACCTCGTCTGCCTCCTCGGAATGCAAATATTTATCTTATCACGTCGGGCGGATCACCTCCTCGCCGGATCGGACACCGCCCCGCGTGAGGGCCTGGCGGACCGCGCGCGCAACCGTCTCGATCTCGGCCTCGGTCAGCTCGGGGAAGCACGGCAGCGACAGGACCTCGCAGGATGCCTGCCAAGCCCGCGGGAAGGCGCGCTCCACATCCGCAGCCATCCGCCCGAAGACGGGTTGGGCCGGGAGAGGAAGCGGGTAGTGGAAGGCCGTTCCCACTTCCAGATCAGCCAGGGCTCCAGCTAGCGCGCCCCGCTCTTTCGAGCGAACCGTGTAGTGGTGATAGACGTGGCGCGCTGGAGGTCGCTCCACGGGCAACGACAGCGGCAGCCCGGTCAGAAAGGCCGAGTAGCGAGAGGCGAGCTGGCGTCGCGCCTCGATCCAGCTCTCGAGCCGGCTGAGCTTGACGCGGAGGATGGCTGCCTGAAGCTCGTCCAGCCGACTGCACCAGCCGAGCTCGAGGTGGGCGTATTTCTCCCGGGATCCGTGATCGGCCAGAAGCCTCACGCGCGCTGCCAGGTCGTCGCGGTCGGTCAGCACCATGCCCGCATCCCCGCACGCGCCGAGGTTCTTCGTCGGATAGAAGGAGAAGCAGGCAAGATCCCCCCAGCTTCCGACGGGGCGGCCCGCATAGCTGGCTCCGATCGCCTGGGCCGCGTCCTCGATGAGAGCCACGCCGCGGGGCCGGACGATCTCCCGGAGCCGGTCCATCGGGGCGGGGTGCCCGTAGAGGTGGACGGCGATGACGGCCTTGGTACGCGCTGTCAGGGCGCGCGCCACCTCCTCTGGATCCAGCGTGAAGGTCTCCAGGTCAACGTCGACGAAGACCGGCGTCGCCCCCACATGCAGCGTGGTGGAGGCCGAAGCCACGAACGAGAAGGCGGGCGTGATCACCTCATCTCCGGGGCCTACGCCCAGCACCCTGAGCGCGAGCG
The DNA here is from genome assembly GCA_046758965.1 of Methylomirabilia bacterium. Classification (GTDB taxonomy): domain Bacteria; phylum Methylomirabilota; class Methylomirabilia; order Rokubacteriales; family CSP1-6; genus JBHIBG01. Next base: position 2,803 of record JBHIBG010000101.1, read on the forward strand.
CGAGCGCATCGGTCCCCGAGGCGACCCCGATGCCGTGGCGGACCGCGCACCGGGCGGCGACCTCGGCCTCCAGCGCCGCCGCCTCCGGTCCCCGGATGAAACGGCCCGAGTTGAGGACCCGCCCGAGGGCATCGAGAAGCTCGCCCGTGAGGGCGGCATGCTGTCGGGCGAGGTCGATCTGTGGAATCACCGGAGCGCGGTCTTCAAGACTTCCCCGACCCCGAGGAGGTTGACCTTGAATCGGATCTCGTCATCGTTCTCCTCCCGGTCGATGTATTCCACCGCGAGGTTCCAACACTGGCAGTTGAGGGTCAGGCCGAAGCGGTTCTCCACCACCGTCCCGCTCCGGATGTCATAGTGGCTCTCCACCCGGAAGTCCAGATAGCGGAAGACCGTCGCCCGGAGCTGACCCCGAAGGAATTCGATCTTGTCCGGGTCGCTGAAGCGGGTCCCCACCGTGGCGCTGACATCCCGAAAAGTGGCTGTGACATCGGCATTGGCGGTCTGAAGCCCGTCGCCGTAGACATCGTAGCTCGCGTCGCCACGAAAGCGAAAGAACCGGTTGGGTTCGACAATGAGCTCTCCCCGGAGGTCGCTCAAGGGTCTTTCGTCCGCCAGCAAGTCGTAGGTCTGGGTCAGCGCGAAGCGGGCGAGCTCCCACCGCACCGACTCCTGCCCCGGCCCCGCAACGGTCTTGGCGTTCAGCCGGTTGGTGAGAGAGTAGGTGAGCTGGCTGGTCGCGGGAATGCGGTCAATTCCCAGGGTAGCCTGCGGCAGCCCCGTCGGATTCACCACGCCCCGGTCGATTCCGCCGACGTCGTACTGGGGAAGCTTGTCCTTGTCGAAGCCGTCGATCGCCGTGTAGTTCACCCGGGGCTCGATCACGTGCTGGAGGCTGGCGATCCCGCCGACCCCGCCCGCGTCAAAGACCCGCGAGGCCCGGGCCTCGGCGTCTGCGCCGGCCTCGCCCAGGAGACGGACGCGCGGATCGTCCTCGGTTACCTCCACGGTGATCCCGTCCCCGGTGATTCGCTCGCCGACCACCGTCCTGTCGTAAGCGGTCGCGCGCCCGCCGATGAACGGGGTGACCGTGAAGAGCCCGCCGGGCGAGAGCGGCAGGAAGATCCGGGGGCGCAAGTCCCCCCGGAGACCGTCTGAGCCCACGTCCCTGACGAAGTTCACGAAGCTCGAGTCCAGCTCGTAGAGGAGCCGCGGCACTCCCGGCACCGGCTGGCGCACCCCCACGAGGCTCAACGCCGGGAGCCGCTGGAGCTCGACGGCACTGCCGGTGGTGAGGTCCTGATACCAGAAGGCGTTGCCAACCAGGTTCCAGGAGGTCCAACGCCGGGTGAGGAAGAGGTTGGATTCCACGCGCTGAAGGCTCCGCTCGCCGAGCACGTCGCCGTAGGTGCGGAAGAAGTCGTCGTCCGAGACTCCGTCGATGTCAGCCGTGAAAAGCGTAGTCGGCGAGATCCGCCAGTCGTGCTTCACGAAATAGCTGCCCCGATCGTCGTCGTCCTCGTAGATCTCACGGACATAGAAGCCGCCTGCTGCGCCCCGGCTCGATTCCGAAAGGACGTACCGGTACTCCCCCGACCCGCCGAGACCGAGATCGGAAAACGCGTGCGGCGCAACCGTGAGGTCCTGGCTGTCCGAGATCGCCCAGAAGAACGGCACGGAGGCGAAGAACCCCCTGCGATCTGAGCTCCCCGCCGTGGGGAAGAGAAAGCCGGTCTTGCGCTCCCGGGTGATAGGCGCGGTGAAATACGGGAACCAGGGGATCAGCGGCAGGCGCTTCACCCAGAATGAGGCGTTCCACCCCTCGATCGAGCCGTCCAAGTCCGCCGTGGCCTTGCCGACGCGGAAGGACCAGGCGGGTGGGTCCGCCTCGCAGGTCGTGAAGACCCCGCGCCGGACCTCGTAGATGCGCTGGCCGATCCGATCCATCCGCTCGCCCGAAAGCCGATAGAAGGGGTCCACGAACGCTGACCCGTTGTAGACCACGCCGGTCTGGCTCTTGAAGTTGTACTCGATGCGGTCGCCGACAAGCCGATCCTGGGCATCCATGAACACCGGCTGACCCAGGGCCACGGTCTCGCCGGTCTGGCGGTTGATCTCCACCCGGTCTGCGCTCAGCCGGCTCTCGCCCTGCGTGATCTCCACGCTTCCCGTACAGATCAAAAGCCCGTCCTCGCCCACCTGCTCGATCCGGTCGGCCTGGATCGTCACGTCTCCTGCCGGTTCCCGGAGAGTCACAGGTGGCTGGGCCAAGGCCGGGGTAGAGATGCCGAGGCCCAGGGCCACAAGTGCCAGGCTGAAGCAGCGGCGCATGATGACAAGTGCTTGCGAGGGTTACCAAAAAAGGCGGTCTATGCTATCAGCCCCCTTTCAATTCCGCAAGGGCTATCCTGGCGGGAACACGTTTGAGCCAGAGCATCCGCCACACAGAAGAGCGAACCGGCAACACACACGATCGGGCTACGAGGCGGAGTGAGGGCGAGCGGGAGTGCTTCGCTCACAGAACCGGTCACCTCGACCCGGGCCTCTGTGGGTGGAAGGAGGTCCCGGAGTTCCCGGGCCGGGGTGGCCCTGGGGTTCGAGGACTCAGTGAGGATCAGGCGGGTTGCCAGGGGTACCAGGACCTTCAGGATTCCGGCCTTGTCCTTGTCCCTGGAGATGCCGAGAATGAGGGTCTTCTCTGCTTCCCCGAAGAGATCGCAGAGCGAGGTCGCGAGAGCCTGGGCCCCGCCGGGGTTGTGGGCTCCGTCCAAGACCACCGCGGGGGCCCGCCCCGCCAGCTGAAATCGCCCGGGCCAACTCACGGTGGCCAGGCCCCGCCGAACGGCCTCATCCGACACGATGATCCCATGGGCGGCCAGGCTCTTGACCGCTGCGACAGCGAGGAGGGCGTTGTCCGGCTGGAAGCTTCCGAGGAGTGGCAGGAACAGCTCCCGGAGGCGCCAGTCGGGGCCGGAGAGCGTGAGGCGCTGGCCCGAGAGGTCCCGTCCATCGACCGAAACGAACAGCTGGCGCCCCTGGAGCGCCAGCGGGACGCCGGACCGCTCGGCCTGATCCTCGATCACCGCTTCGACCTCCGGCGGCTGGGCTGCCGCAACGGCACTGCCGCTCCGGATGATGGCCGCCTTTTCCCGCGCGATCTCCTCGAGCCGCCAGCCCAGGTGCGCCTGGTGATCGTAGTCCACGCGGGTGACCACCTCCACCACCGGCGCGCCCACGGTGGTGGCATCGAGGCGCCCGCCCATCCCCACCTCAAGCACTGCCAGGTCCACGGCCTGCCGGGCGAAGTGGTCAATGGCCAGGGCCGTGGCTGCCTCGAACATGGTGGCGTCGAGACGTGCAATCAGCGGTTCCAGCGCATCCACGCCGTCCGCGACATCGTTCTGGGAGATGGCGACGGCGTTCACCCGGATCCGCTCGCGGAAGGAGCAGAGATGCGGGGAGGTGTAGAGCCCGACCCGGAGCCCCGCGGCCTTGAGGATCGCGGCGATCATCACCGCCACCGAGCCCTTACCGTTGGTTCCCCCGACCTGAATCATCCGGAATCGCTCTTCCGGATGACCCAGGGCGTCCAGGAGGGCGTCGATCCGCTCCCGGCCCGGCCGCATGCCAACCTGCTCTCCCCCTCGGAGGGAGAGGAGGCGAGAGACGGCCTCCGCGTACGTCATGGGGAGAGCTGGCCTTAGGAGTGAGCCACGCGCCGGGGATGCCTTCCCGAGGGAATCATGGATCGGAGCCTCCCTTCAGCGGCGCCTTGAGGGAGGCGATGAAGCGGCCCACGGTGGGTACGAGCGCCTCACTCCCCGCGTGGGCCTCGATCTGCCTGACGATGACCGAGCCCACTATCACCCCGTCCGCGTACGGCGCGACCGCCGCCACCTGAGCCGGAGTGGAGATCCCAAAGCCCACGCAGAGGGGTTTCGTGGTGACGGCCCGGAGGTCCCTGAGATACCCGATCAGATCCGGAGGCAGCTCGGCGCGTTCCCCCGTGACCCCCGTGAGCGATACCGCATACACGAAGCCACGGCTCCTCCTCGCGACCATCCGCATGCGGTCAGGCGGAGAGGTGGGGGCCACCAGGTGGATCAGGTCGAGGCCGGCGGCCCGCGCCTCGGCGGAGAGCGCCCCGGCTTCCTCGGGGGGGAGGTCGGCAACGATCACCCCGTCCACCCCCGCATCCACCGTGGCTCGAGCGAAGGCCTTGGGACCGAAGGCAAAGAGCGGGTTGGCGTAGGTGAGCAGTACGAGAGGGATCGCCACCTCACCGCGCGCCTCGCTGACCAACTCGAGCACCCGGGAAAGGGTGACGCCGCCGGCCAGCGCGCGCTGCGAGGCTCGCTGAATCACGCTGCCGTCGGCGAGGGGGTCGGAGAAAGGGATTCCCAACTCGATGAGATCGGCTCCCTGACGGGCAGCTTCCCGCAGCAGCTTGCCGGTGATCTCCAGCGACGGGTCCCCCGCGGAGAAGTAGGGAATCAGCGCCCGCTCCCGCTGTCTCCGGAGCCGCGCAAAGGTCTGGGCGATGCGGCTCATCGACGAGCTTCCCCGTCGAGTGCCCCGGCGACCACCTGAACATCCTTGTCGCCGCGGCCCGACAGGCCGACGACGATGACCCGGTCTTTCGGGAGGTCGGAGGCCAGCTTCATCGCGTAGGCCACGGCGTGGGCAGACTCCAGGGCCGGCATGATCCCCTCAAGCCGGCCAAGGGTCTGGAAGGCCTCGAGCGCCTCGTCATCGGTGACCACGGCATAGTGGAAGCGACCAGCTTCCTTGTAGTAACTATGCTCTGGCCCCACCCCCGGGTAGTCAAGGCCGGCCGAGATGGAGTGGGCGGTCGCGATCTGGCCGTCGTCGGTCTGGAGGAGGTAGCTCATCGAGCCGTGGAGCACGCCCACAGAGCCCGCCGCGAGGGAGGCGCCGTGTTGACCCAAGCTGAGCCCGTGGCCCCCGGCCTCCACGCCCACGATCCGGACCGCCTGATCGGCGATGAAGGGGTGGAAGAGACCGATGGCGTTCGAGCCGCCGCCGACGCACGCCACCAGGTAGTCGGGGAGCCGGCCTTCCACCCGTCGCACCTGCTGCCGGACTTCCCGACCGATCACGGCGTGGAAGTCGCGGACCATCATCGGGTACGGATGGGGCCCCACGACCGAGCCGAGGAGGTAGTACGTGGTGCGGATGTTGGTGACCCAGTCGCGCAGCGTCTCGTTGATGGCGTCCTTCAACGTGCGGCTTCCCTGATCCACGCGGATCACGCTCGCGCCAAGGAGGCGCATCCGGAAGACGTTGAGCGACTGGCGCTCCATGTCCTCGCTCCCCATGTACACCTCGCATCGGACTCCGAGGAGCGCGGCCGCCGTCGCAGTCGCCACGCCGTGCTGGCCGGCGCCGGTCTCGGCGATGATCCGCTGCTTGCCCATCCGCTCGGCCACCAGACCCTGACCCAGCACGTTGTTGATCTTATGGGCCCCCGTGTGGCAGAGATCCTCGCGTTTCAGGTAGATCCTCGCCCCTCCGGACGCGGCGGTCAGGCGTCGGGCGAAGTAGAGCGGCGTCGGCCGACCCGCGTAGTCAGCGAGCAGAGACGCCAGCCGCCGCCGGAAGCTCGGATCTCGTTTGGCCTGCGCGTAGGCCCGCTCCAGTTCCAGGAGCGGGGCCATAAGGGTCTCCGGGACGAAGCGCCCCCCGAACCGGCCGAAGTGGCCGTGCTTGTCGGGAAGGCGCGGACGCCGCTTGTCGGCCGCCCCCCTCATAGGCTCTCCTTCGCGCGCGCGATGAAGCGTCGGACCTTCTCCGGATCCTTCCTGCCCGGGCGAGCCTCGACACCTGAGTTCACGTCCACTCCATAGGGGCGCGCAATCCGGATGGCTTCCGTGACAGTGTCCGGGGTCAGGCCGGCGGAGAGGATGATCCGCCCCCTACCGGCCGCCTGCCTCGCCAGCTCCCACTGGATCGGCGGTCGCTGCTCGCCCTCGCTCCAGCGCGCTGGGCTGTCCAGGAGGAAGGCGGAGACCCGATAGCCATCGAATCGGGCGAGGTCAGCGGCGCTACCCAGCTTGATCGTCTTGATGAGAGGAAGGTGGTAGCCGGCGAGGGCTTCGGGCGGCTCCTCGCCGTGGAACTGAAGCGCGCTGAGGTGAGCCTCATCAGCCACAGCCCTGACGTGGTCCGGCGGGTGGTCCCAGAAGACGCCCACAGGCATGATGAAAGGCGGGAGGGCTTCGATGATGGCCGCTGCGTCAGCCGGGTCGATGTAGCGGGGAGTCCCCTCGACGAAGATGAAGCCGAGGGCATCGGCCCCGGCGTCCACGGCAAGCCGCGCATCCTCCGGGCTCGTGATCCCGCAGATCTTTACTCTAACCATG
>JBHIBG010000102.1:0-8939 GCA_046758965.1 Methylomirabilia bacterium
GATCCGGGTGTTCACGATGGAGTGATCGGGGCGTTCACGATGACCGAAATGCGCACTGAGCCAGACACCATCTACCGCGGTAAGCTCCCCAGGGAGCGCGTCCCTGCGTTTCGGCCCGCAGCGAGACGTTCCTGCGATATCGGGGCGAGAATAGAGGGCGTGCTGGATCCTGGCTGAAGAAGACCGATCTGTAGGGCTCTTCGGCATCTTCCCCCCCACATCTTGGGTCTTGATTTATACTCGTCAAGTGTTAAGGTAACATTCCAATCTCAGGACCTATTCCGCTCGCCATGTCTCAGTCGGCATCCGGGCTCCGGTTCATGCGTGCCCTGCAGATCGTTGAGGACAAGCGCCGGGGGCCGACCTGAGCGCACGAAGAGGTATGCTGTGGACCGGCTGGCTTGCGCTAACCTCCCTGCCTTTCCCCTGCAGCTCCTGCGGCGGCGTCATCCCGAGTGGGCGGCCCATCCAGTCGCTGTGGTGGCCGAGGACAGGCCTCAGGGCCTCATCCTGTGGGTCAGCCGATCGGCCCGTCAGGCCGGAGTGCTCCCGGGCCTCAGATATGCTGCGGGTCTCTCCCTAGTGCCTCACCTGCGCGCCGATGTGGTCTCGCCCGCCGAGATCAAAAAAGAGGTCGCGGCCCTCACTGAGCGACTCGGGCGATTCACACCCGATGTCGAACCGTCCTCCGAGGAGCCGGGAGTGTTCTGGCTGAGCGTCGCTGGACTGAATCTCCTCCATCCTTCCCTTGAACAGTGGGCGCACTCGATTTGTACTGACCTGCTGGCTCTTGGCTACCGCGCAGCGGTCGTAGCAGGCTTTACGCGCTTCGGCACCTATGCGGTGGCAAAGGGGGAGCAGCGGACAGTGGTGTTTGCAAACCCTTCCCAGGAGAGTGCAGCTGCCCGACGGGTTCCGCTCGACCGCCTGGGCCTCGCCTCCGAGTTGCGCGACTCGCTCTCCAAACTGGGCGTCAGGACCGTGGATGCGCTGCTGCGCCTTCCAGCAGGAGGACTCCTCGAGCGCTTCGGGCCTGAGGCCTACCGCCTGCACCGATCGGCGTCCGGCGAGCTATGGATGCCGCTTCAGCCCCAGAGGGTCGAGGAGCCGATCCGGCAGCGGCTGGCGCTCGATCTCCCCGAGACTGACGCCACGCGCCTGCTCTTTCTGATCAAGCAGCTTCTCGATCCCCTCCTGGCCGCGCTCGCGGCGAAAGGCGAGGCGCTTCTCGAGCTTGCCCTCCACCTCATGCTCGAGACGGAGCGGCGAGACGAGCGCATTCGTCCCGCGGCTCCCACGCTTGAGGCGACACAGGTGCTCGACCTCGTCCGCCTCCGGCTCGAGGCTCTGGGGCTTTCTTCCGGGGTGGTCGAGATTGAGCTGACGGCCCGCGGAAGCCCGGCCACGCGCGAGCAGCTCCGATTCTTTGCCGAGAAGCCCCGGCGCGACCTCGATGCCGCCAACCGGGCCCTCGCCCGCCTCCGGGCCGAGTTCGGAAACGAGGCGGTGGTGCGGGCGCGGCTCACGGACGGGCACCTGCCAGAGGCGAGATTCACGTGGGAGCCCCTGGAACGGATCGATCTCGCTCACCCTCGGGAGGTGGCGCTGAGGACCCTGGTGCGGCGGATTCTTGCCAGGCCGATTCCGCTCCCGCCGCGGCGGTACCGTCTGGATGACGGGTGGCCGGCGAAGGAGCTGGAGCCTCTCGGGCCGTATGTCGTTTCCGGCGGGTGGTGGAGGCGCGGGATCCATCGGGAGTATCACTTTGCGGCGACCGGGCGCGGCGATCTGCTGTGGCTTTACTACGACAGGGGCCACCAGCAGTGGTTCCTCCACGGGCTGGTCGAGTAGCGTGCCGTCATGCCTTCGTATGTCCCCCTCTGGTGCAGGAGCAACTTCTCCTTCCTCGAAGGGGCCAGCCACCCTGACGAGCTCGTGGAGGAGGCCCATCGCCTGGGGTTGAAATCCCTGGCGCTGACCGATCGCGACGGCGTATACGGCGTAGTCCGCGCGCACGTGAAGGCGCGGGAACTCGGCCTTCATCTGATCGTCGGGTCCCAGGTCACGCTGGAGGATGGGTCGGTCTTGGTCCTCCTCGCCCGGGACCGGGGCGGGTACGCGAACCTCTGCCGGTTGATCACGACCGGTCAGCTGCGCTCCCCGAAGGGGGAGTGTGCCGTGAGCTGGAGTGAGGTCTGCGAGCGCTCAGATGGATTGCTCGCGTTGTGGGGCGGAGATCGGAGCCTGTTCGTCGGCCAATCCGATCCTGGAGAGGCTGCAGGCAAGCTTCGTGATGCCTTCGGCGACCGGCTCTACGCCCTGGTTGCCCGCCACCGGCGGGCCGAGGAGGTTCGGGAAGAGGCGCGTCTGCGCCGGCGCGCCGAGCGCTACGGCTTGCCGCTGGTGGCGGCCACGGAGGTGCTCTATCACACACCGGCCCGGCGCCCTCTGCAAGACGTACTCACCTCGATTCGCCACGGCGTCCCGCTGGCTCAAGCGGGGCGGCGCCTCAAGCCCAACGCTGAGCACGCCCTGAAGTCCCCACCTGCTTTCCACGCGCTGTTCTCGGATGATCCCGCGGCGGTTGCCCGGACCGAGAAGGTGGCTGAGCGGTGCGCCTTCTCCCTGGACGAGCTCAGGTACCGCTACCCCTCGGAGCGCCTCCCCGACGGTATCTCCTCCTCCGAGTGGCTGCGCCACCTCACCTTCGAAGGAGCCAGGCGCCGGTACAGCGGGACGATCCCGCCCGGCGTCATGGAGCAGCTCGAAACCGAGCTCGCTCTCATTGAGGCTCTGGACTACCCGGGCTACTTCCTGACGATGTGGGAGATCGTCGAGTTTTGCCGCCAGCGGGGGATCCTCTGCCAGGGGCGGGGATCAGCGGCAAACTCGGCGGTGTGCTACTGCCTCGGCATCACGGCGATCGATCCGGTCCGGATGGGCCTCCTCTTCGAGCGCTTCCTGTCGATGGAGCGCGCGGAGCCGCCCGACATCGACCTCGACATCGCGCACACCCGGCGCGAGGAGGTGATCCAGCACGTCTACGACAGGTACGGGCGCTCCCACGCCGCGATGGTCGCGAATATCATCTGCTACCGGTCCCGGTCAGCGGTGCGTGATGTGGGCAAGGCGTTGGGGCTGCCTGAGACCTCGCTGGACCGCCTCGCCAGGCTGCTCTCCTCGTATGAGGACGTCAGCCCCCGGGAGTTGAGGCAGGCAGGGCTTGATCCTGGGCATCCCGCGCATAGGCATCTGCTCCGGCTCGCAAATGAAATCCTGGATTTTCCCCGCCACCTCTCCATTCACCCCGGCGGGTTCCTGCTGGGTCACGCCCCTGTCCACGACATTGTCCCCATCGAAAAGGCCACGATGCCGGGCCGGACGGTGATCCAGTGGGACAAGGCAGAGCTGGAGACTCTGGGGCTCTTCAAGCTGGACCTGCTCGGGCTCGGGGCGCTCACCCATCTGGACCTGTGCAGCCACCTGCTCAGAGAGCACCACGGCGTAGCGATCTCCATGGCGACGATCCCTCCGGACGATCCGGCGACCTATGAGATGATCCGCCGGGCCGACACGGTGGGCGTGTTTCAGATCGAGAGCCGGGCCCAGATGGCGATGCTCCCGCGCCTCAGGCCCCGCAGTTTCTACGACCTGGTCATCGAGGTGAGCATCGTGCGCCCGGGTCCGATCACGGGTGACATGGTCCACCCCTACCTGCGCCGGCGCAACGGCGAGGAGCCGGTGGCCTACCCGCATCCCTGCCTGGCGCCCGTGCTGGAGAAGACGCTCGGTGTGCCGCTCTTCCAGGAGCAGGTGATGCGCCTGGCTGTCGTGGCCGCGGACTACACGCCGGGCGAAGCCGATCAGTTGCGGCGCGATATGGGGGCCTGGCGCAGGACGGGGCTCATCGAGCGCCACTGCGAGCGGCTGCTCTCTCGCATGCAGGCCAAGGGGATCGCCCCGGAGTTCGCCACGCGCATCTTCACGCAGATCCAGGGCTTCGGCGAATACGGCTTCCCCGAAAGTCACGCGGCGAGCTTTGCCCTGATCGCGTACGCGACAGCGTGGCTCAAGCGCCACTACCCGTCAGCGTTCACCTGTGCGCTGCTCAACGCTCAGCCCATGGGATTCTACTCCCCCGCGACCATCGTGGAAGACGCCAAGCGCCATGGCGTCGTCGTGCGGCCGGTGGATGTGCTCACGAGCGCGTGGGGCTGCACCCTGGCGCCATGCCCGGAGAGCGCTGGCGGCTTCGCGGTGCGCATGGGTCTCAGGTACGTGAAAGGGCTGGGAGCAGGCGATGAGAGCCGGATCGAGACCGCCCGCCGCGCTTGTCCCTTCGCGTCGCTGGCAGATTGCGTCCGGCGGACGGGACTCGATGAGAGAGCGCTCACCGCGCTGGCCGAAGCCGGCGCCTTTGAGGGGTTCGGCCTGGCTCGGCGTGAGGCGCTGTGGGAGGTGTTGGGGTGTATCCGCGCGCGGGGATCATCCCTGTCGCTCGCAGTCCAGGAGGTGAGGCCCGCTTTTGTCCCGCTGAGTGAATTCGAGGAGATCGCTTGGGACTACCGCCAAACCTCCCACAGCCCCCGGGGTCACCCGCTGGCGCCGTTGCGCGCGGGGCTGAAAGCCCGGGGCCTCCCGGATGCCCGCACCATAGCTACCATGCGGCACGGCGAGCGCGTGCGCTACGCCGGGCTGGTCATCTGCCGCCAGCGCCCCTCGAGCGCAGACGGCGTGATCTTCATGACGCTGGAAGACGAGACCGGGTTTGTCAGCGTTGTGCTCTGGGAGCGGGTGTTCCAGCGCTATGCCGCTCTGGCCAAGATGGCGGTGTTCCTGGGCGTCACGGGCCCGCTCCAGGTCGAGCAGGGCGTGGTCCACATCGTCGCCGAGCGCCTCTGGACGCCGCGGGTGAGACGTGAGCCTGTCGGCGCCCCCAGCCGTGACTTCCACTAGCTCCCACACGGAACTCCCGGGGGCATCTCCAAATGAGCGGTTATTCAGAACTTGATGAGAAGGGAAGGTCGCTATGCAGAAGTCCAACGTAAGAAGTCTAATTGAGCACCGACTGAACGTGTTGAGTCAGCGTGGGCAGCCCGCCGCGGCCATTTCTTCTCCTTCAGAGGCACCCAAGCCCAGGTTGCTTGACCGTGTTCGCCAGGCTATGCGTGCCCGACACCTCAGTCCCAAAACAGAGGAGGCGTATATCGGCTGGATCAAACGCTTCATCTTCTTCCACGAGAAGCGACACCCCGCCGAGATGGGCGAGGCTGAGATCGGCCTGACTCAAGGAGTCGTTCGCGCCAAGAGACCAAAGAGGCTGCCCGTCGTGCTAACAAAAGAGGAGGCACAACGAGTTCTCGGTTGCATGCAAGGTGGCCCGTGGTTGATGGCAATACTCGTCTACGGAGAAAGAGCCTCTTCACAGACACCTCCAGACTGTCAGACGGCAGCACGACGAAGATCTCAAGAAAGGGCTCGGTCGTGTCGTTTTGCCCAACGCTCTCGAACGTAAGTACCCGGCCGGCCAGCAGCGGGCCATTGAGAACCTTGACAAGTTGTTGGAAAAGAAGGAGAATCGCCGCAACTCTTGGAGGTTTTTTCGAGCGAGATAGGCCGACCGATCTACTCACTGGTTAGGCGACTTCGGGAACTACCATGAAACCGTATGTCACACTGATTACTCTCGGCGTCAAAGATCTAGACCGGTCGATTGAGTTCTACGAGAGAGGTCTCGGCTTGCCTCGTAAACAGGGTCCAGAGGGGATTGCCTTCTTTGACACCGAGGGCACCATGCTTTCTCTCTATCCTAGGGACAAGCTGGCGGAAGACATCACGATCTCGGGAGGTGGATCTGGGTTTCAAGGATTCACTCTTGCTCACAACGTCGACTCTGAGGAGGCTGTCGACGCGACACTTGAGCAAGCAGTCGCTGCTGGCGCGGAACTAGTAAAACCGGGTCAGAAGGCATCTTGGGGCGGTTATTCTGGGTACTTCACTGATCCGGATGGATACTACTGGGAAGTGGCGTGGAACCCTTACCTTTAGATTTGTCGTCGCCTAGCAAGGCGCTGCACCCGACCGCCCAAAGCCGCGCTTTGGCGGCGGATGAGCTTAATCGTTAGGCTGACGTTTGAGAAAGCCTTGACACACGTCGTGCGGGATATTACAAATATGGTATGTGGGAGATCTACGAACACCGCCGTGTGGTCGGACGCCTCAGACGGCTGCCGGTGGAGATTCTGAAGCGCTATGAGAAGTGGAAAGATATCGTCCGTGTGTCAGGACCTGAAGGCCTGCGGCTTATCAAGGGGTTCCACGACGAGGCATTGCGAGGGCAATGGGAGAACCATCGGTCATCGCGGCTTCGTCTTCAGTATCGAGTGATTTACCGGGTCGAGGAGCGACAGGTGCAGGTGATCGATATGACGACGCATGATCATCGGAGGAAGTAGGGAAGGGGAATGAAGGGTTTTAGGCGGGCCAGAAAAACGGTCGACGTGTCGGTCGGGGAGTCAGTTCGGATCATCCGTGAGCTCCAGGGTTTGAGCCAGAACCAGCTTTCGAGGATGACGAGGATTCCGCAGTCGACCCTATCCGCAATCGAGAATGAGCGGGTCAACCTCGGGGTGGAGCGGGCCAAGGTCCTCGCTCGTGCGCTCAAGTGCCACCCTGCGGTCCTTGTGTTCCCTGGGTGGGAAGTCGACAAGGAATCAGCAGCCTAACAGCGCGCTGGAGTGGTCGGCGCTGGCCGTGGGCACACGGCTTGATCGGGGTGGTTCCGGCTCGCACCGCCGCTCAGCGCGGGGCCGTTAGGCTGCCGGCAGCCAGCTTCTCAAGGCCGATCAATGCCGAGAACGAACCATGGGATTGTATAGCAAGTACGTGCTCCCGAAGGTTGTGCACCTCACGTGCAGCATGAAGCCGAACATGCGCCAGCGGCAGAAGGTGGTACCACTCGCTCGGGGCCGGGTTTTGGAGATCGGGATTGGCTCCGGATTGAACCTGCCCTACTATGACGCAAGCAAAGTGACCAGACTGTGGGGCCTCGATCCCTCACCGGAGATGACGCGGATGGCGGAAAAGGAAGCTCGGTCGGTGCGGTTCAACGTTGAGTTCATCGGGTTACCGAGCGAAGAGATCCCGCTTGAGGAAAATAGCGTCGACTCGGTTCTTATTACGTACACGTTGTGCACCATTCCCGATACGCAGCCGGCTTTACGACAGATGGCCCGGGTGCTCAAGCCGGGAGGCGAACTCATCTTCTGCGAACACGGTGCCGCGCCAGACCCGAGTGTCCGCCGCTGGCAGGACCGCATCAATCCCATTTGGAAACGGTTGGGAGGGGGATGTCACCTAAACCGCGCGATCCCCAACCTCATCGAGGAAGGTGGATTGAGGATCAAGAGAATGGAGACCATGTACATTCCGGGTTGGCGCCCGGCGAGCTTTAACTACTGGGGTACCGCAACTCATGCGTGAGGCCGGGTGACCAGAGGCCGGCAACCTAACCGCGCCTGCAGCTGATGAGCCCAGTTTTTCAAAGGAACCTTGATGTCATTCATGCGCCCGCGCCTGAGGCGCTGATCCGTTGGACGGCGGAAATTCACCGTGTACCTCTTCTTTGACACCGAGACGACTGGAAGACCGCGTCGCCATGACGCGCCGGCTTCCGACGTAGACAACTGGCCCCGCCTAGTTCAGATAGCGTGGCTGTTGACGGACGCGAGTGGTAACGAACTCAGAAGCGAAGGCCTTATCATCCGCCCCGATGGCTTTGAAATCCCCCCAAGTGCCACCCGAATCCACGGAATTACCACTGGTACGGCTCGTCGTCTTGGCATTGAACTGCGCCGTGCCCTCACCGCGTTCGCGAACGATCTATCTCGTGCAGAGGTGTTGGTAGGGCACAATGTCCAGTTTGACGAGAGGGTCGTTGGTGCGGAGTTCTTCCGTACCGGACAAAGGAAAAATCCTTTGGACAGTAAGACGCGATACTGCACGATGCGTTCGTCTAGGGACTTCTGTCGTATCCCGGGTGGTCCGAGGGGCTACAAGTGGCCAACCCTAGAACAGCTTCATGTTGCGCTATTCGGTGTCGCCTTTAAGGCGGCACACAACGCAGTCGCAGATGTGCAAGCTTGCGCGAGGTGCTTTTTCGAACTCGAGCGCCAGCGTGTCGTCTCCGGTGATGAGTCGCCCGACGACGATGACGAGCTTCTGCTGGAAGATCAAGACCTGTTCGACGAGATCTATTCCCTTGCTGGCCTGTGTCCCTGGTTCGACACTGGGCGATTTGTCGACGATGTGCACGAGCAGTTTCAAAACAGAGGCTTCATCACCCACGCGCAGCGCGACGCCTTGATGAGAATTCGAGACATGCTTGGGGAGAGGGCGTGACCAGAACGTGGTCTACCTATGCGGTCATGTGGAGGGTGGAAAGCTCGGTGGCGCTTGGCGGCAGCGCGATCGGCACCGCCACTTACCGCAATCGTTAGGCGGGTAGGTTCGACAGATTCCTGTATACTTGAGTCATGCCGATCATCTCGGTGTTCTTCGGAATCATGATTCGTATGTGCTATTTCTATAAGGCGCACGAGCCGGCCCACTTCCATGCGGAGTACCACGGCGAGCAGGGGAAGTTTGATCTCGATGGCGAGATGATCGTGGGGAATATCGAGTCGGGGACGGCACGCCACCTGATCCGCGAGTAGGCGTCCCTCCATCGTCGTGAACTGGATGTGAATTGGGAGAACATGAAGGCGGGGCGGCCGCTTGAGAGGATCGCGCCTCTGGAGTGAGGGATCACGATGAGCTATCTTCCATCGGTGATACGGGCTGAGTATCGTGGCGGCTATCGGATCCACGTGACTCTCAACGACAATTCCGAGAATATGATGGATTTCGGCCAGTGGTTGGAGGGTCCGATCTTCGAGCCC
>JBHIBG010000103.1:0-8900 GCA_046758965.1 Methylomirabilia bacterium
GCCAGCGCAGGCGTCGGAGCCGGGTACCCGCGCCGAAGGCGTGGGTGGGCCCGTCGAGGCGAGGAGGCCTGAGCGCGGGGGGGCGCCTGGCGCATGGCTGGCGTGGGAGCGTGAGTTGCCGTGAGGCGGCATGGTCGCATCGTTTGTGTTGCGCAGATCCCTCCCAATCGTGGCGAGTTATTCGGCTGCTCAGCGCGAGTTCAGCGGCAGATTGGAGGGCGGTAGACGCCGCGCCGGTAACTGCTTAGAATGCAACTGGGGCGCGGCTCGGCGGAGCGGAACGATCTCTCACCGCTCCAGACAGGCGATCAGGGGGGGACTGGTCAGTGGCAGATCTGAAATTGCCGTACGACAGGGGCCGGACGCTGTCACTCACGGTTCCCGATCGGAACTACCTCGGCACGGCCGCGCATCCCGAGGTCTCCGCGCTGGCCGATCCAGCCGCAGAAATCAGGCGGGTGCTGGCCGCCCCGTTGGCGTCTCCGCCGCTGGCGGAGCTGGCCAGGGGGAAGCGGCGGATCGCGATCGCGGTGACCGACATCACTCGATACTGCCCTGACGAGCTCGTGGTGGAGGCTCTCCTGGAGGAGTTCGCTCGTGTCGCGGTCCCCTCCTCGGCTCTGACCTTCCTTGTCGGCCTCGGCAGTCACCGGGCCATGACGGGCGAGGAAATGGCGACGAAGCTCGGGCGCAGGATTGTCGAGCGCCACCGGATCCTGAACCACGACTGGAGGGACGACCGCTCCCTGGTCGATGTTGGCACCGAGAGCGGTTTCCCGATTCAGGTGAACCGGGAGGTCGTGGACGCCGACCTGCGAATCACCACCGGGGTGATCGAGCCGCATCTCTTTGCTGGCTACTCCGGCGGCGCCAAGACCATGGTCATCGGGGCTGGCGGCCACACCACTATCGGCGCCACGCATGGCTATCAGGTCCTCTCCCACTCCACCTCTCGGCTCGGCTTTGCCGATTCTGTCTTCCGCCGTTTCATCAACGCAGTCGGCGAGCGCCTCGGCGTCGAGTTCGTCGTCAATCTCGTGATCGACCCGGTCAAGCGCCTGCTCCGCGCCTTGGCCGGTCACCCGACGGCGGTGTTCCAGGAGGGTGTTGCCTTTGCCCGCACGGCCTTCGAGGCTCCGGTGGCGGGGCTGGCGGATATCGTGGTGTCGGTCCCTGGTCCGCCCAAGAACCTTAACCTCTACCAGGCCACCCGGGCCTGCTATCCCGCGATCCTCGGGCCCAGGCCCGTGGTGAGAGAGGGCGGGGTCGTGATCGTTCCGGCTCCGTGTCCCGACGGCGTCGGTGAGGAGTCGGCGCGCGGCTGGCTTCGCGACGCTCCCGACGGGCCAAGCATCGTCGAGAAAGCCCGAACCCAAGGGATCCCGGAAGGCGCCCATATGGGATACCGCTTCGGTCGCTTCCTGACCCACGCCTCTCAAGTGATCATCACCGACTGCCTCATCCCCGACGAGGCGATCCGAGAGCTCAGGTTGACGCCGATGCGGAGCGCCCAGGAGGCGTTGGACTACGCTCTCGCCCGCTTCGGATCCGAGGCCAAGGTCCTGGTGATCCCTCACGGCGTGGCCACGATCCCCATCATGACCTGACAAGGAGATCGTGATCCGATGAGTCGCGATTCGAAGCCCCTCGTGGTCTTGGGTGGACCGATTCACCCCGCGGGAATCGAGCTCCTTCAGGGCGCGGCCCGCGTCGTGATCGCCTCGGACCTGACCGAGGATGGCCTCATCCGTGAGGCGCTGGAGGCGGAGGCCATTCTGTTCAGGATCCGCCCACCGTGCACCGAGCGGATCATGGCTTCCTGCCCGAAGCTCAAAGTCGTCGGCCGTTACGGGGTGGGGCTTGACATCGTTGACCTGAGGGCAGCCACGCGCCTCGGGATCGCCGTGGTCCATGCCCCGGGCGCCAACTCGGATGCCGTGGCCGAGCACGCGCTCATGTTGATGCTCTGCTGCGTGAAGAAGACCATCGCCATTGATCGCATGACGCGCCAGGGGGCCTGGACCGGAGAGCGCTTTCGGGGGATCACCGAGCTCAAGGGGGCGACGCTCGGGATTATCGGGGTTGGCAACATCGGCAGGCGGGTGGCCCACCTGGCCCAGGGCTTCGGGATGAAGGTGTTGGGCTACGACCCGTACGTGCCTCCCGAGGAGCTCCGCCGCCGTGAGGTGGAGCCGGTCGCGGATTTCTCCGCTCTCCTGGCGCAGGCCGACATCGTGACCTGCCACACTCCTCTCACCCCGGAGACCCACCACGTCATCAACGCCGAGACTATCGCTCAGATGAAGGACATGGCGATTTTCATTAACACCTCCCGAGGTCCGGTGCACGATGAGCGAGCCGTCTTTGAGGCCCTCGCCCGCGGAAAGCTCAGAGCAGCGGGGCTGGATGTCTGGGAGGAGGAGCCGACTCCGGTCGACAACCCGCTCCTGGGCCTGGAGAACGTGGTCACGACCTCGCATGTGGCCGGGGTGAGCGAGTCGGCGAACCGGAGGATCGCAACCCAGGTGGCGGGTGAGATGCTGCGGGTGCTGCATGGCGAGAAGCCCACCGTGCTCGGCAACCCCGAGCTCTGGCCTAGGCTGAGTCACCTTCGCTAACGTGGAGGATTACCCGCGGGCCCAGCGGGTCCGTCGCGGCGAACAGCCCCCGCTGTCTCGCGCCCCCGCCCGGCGTGGGGACCCCCGCTGCGAGCGGCGCGGATCGCGCCCCCGCCGTTCGGCGTGGGTACCCGGCCACGCCCCAGCTGGGCCCTGAGGTCAGGTGGAATTGAGGTATACTGGCACTGCCTTTGTTATGCCGATCGACCCCCGTCATCCCAAAGAGATTCGCGAGGAGATCCGCCGCGGGACCCGCACCGGCGTCACCGCTGGACTTGCTCCCGGCTCCGTCCAGGCCAACCTGGCCATCCTCCCCAGGGAGTATGCCTACGACTTCCTGCTCTTTTGCCAGCGCAACCTGCGCCCCTGCCCGCTGCTGGAGGTGACTGATGTCGGCTCTCCCGAGCCCGTCGGAGTGGCACCGGGAGCCGATCTCAGAACCGACCTTCCGAAATACCGGATTTACAGGGATGGTGCGCTCGCCGATGAGGTGACCGAGATTACCGCGTACTGGCGGGACGACCTGGTTGCCTTTCTCCTGGGGTGCTCCTTCACGTTCGAGTGGGCTTTGATGGACTCGGGAATCTCCCTCAGGCACATCGAGCAAGGGCGGAACGTCTCCATGTGGCGGACCTCGCTTGCCTGCCGGCCAGCTGGCCGGTTCCACGGGCCGATGGTGGTCTCCATGCGCCCGATCCCCGTAGACCTGATTCCCAAAGCGGTGACGGTGACGGCACGCTTTCCGATGGCCCACGGTGCACCGGTCCACATCGGGAACCCCGAGGCCATCGGGATCACGGACCTCTCGAAGCCAGACTGGGGGGACACGACGGAGGTTCGCCCGGGCGAAGTGGCGGTCTTCTGGGCCTGCGGTGTGACGCCGCAGGCGGTGGCCCTGGCCAGCAAACCCCCGTTTGTGATCACCCACAGCCCGGGTCACATGTTCATCACCGACCTCCCGCATCACGCCCTTGCCGTTGTCTGAATCGGTACATGACGGTGCCGACGCCGCGCTCCGCGGGACTTACAGGGTTTCGCCATGTGAGGGGGATGCCCTGCCGAGCGAATCCGAGGAGCCGGAGCGGGCCGCGAAGCGCAGGACGCCGGAGCGCTCCGAGCGCCCCAACGCAGCCCTGGGCACGAGGAGCCCACCAGGCCGGCGCTGTTCGAGCGCGGGCTTTGCCCGCGCAAGCTGAAGGGGGAGGTTTCGGAGGGGGCCGCCGAGGCCCCCTCCGAAGATCGAGCGCGGGCTTTGCCCGCGCAAGCTGAAGGGGGGGAGGTACGCTCGCCTTCGGCTCGCGCTCTCCGCAACCTCGCCTGCGAGGTTGCTTCGCGTGCGGCAGGGAGGTGAAGGCCCCCTCCGAGGAAGCAGGAGAAGAGGCCTGAGCGAGGAAGGGCGCCCTGGCAGATGGCCAGCATGGTTTAGAGTGCTTGAATGTATGGCGAGCCGAAGTTCCTCCCCGCAGGAGATCAGGCAGTCTCCGTGGAGTTCGGCGACGAGATCAGCCGGGAGGTCAACACCCGCGTCCGCGCCCTCGAGTACCTGGTGCAGCAGGCGGCTCTCCCCGGAGTTCTCGAGACCGTTCCCACCTTCCGGGCGCTCTTGGTCTACTACGACCCTCTCACCATCAGCTGGGAGGCGTTGCTGGGCGTCCTGAGAGAGCTGATGCCCCGAGCCAGGCCCGAGGCGCTTCCAGCGAGCCGGCTGGTCGAGCTCCCGTGCTGCTACGGAGGTGAGCTCGGCTTCGACTTGGGGCAGGCCGCTGGGAAACTCGGTCTCGCCCCGGAGGAGGTGGTCCGGCTCCACTCCGGCGCCGAGTTCATCGTGTACTTCATCGGCTTCACTCCCGGCCTTCCTTACATGGTGGGGATGCCCGCGGAGCTCACGATCCCACGCCTTGAAACACCGCGCACCAGGACGCCTCCGGGGAGCGTCGGAATTGGCGGGAGCCAGTGCTGCGTCTATCCGGTGGAGAGCCCGGGCGGCTTCTGGGTTCTCGGCCGCACGCCGCTTCGCCTCTACGACCCCGGGCAGTCGGATCCGATCCTGCTCAGGCCGGGAGACCGAGTCCGCTTCCGCTCTGTTGACCGAGCCGAGTTTGACCGAATCAGCTCGGAGGTGGAGGCGGGGACCTTCCAGCCGACGATCGAGGAGCCATGAGCGCGTTTGCCGTCCTGGAGCCCGGACCCCTCACCACAGTCCAGGACCTGGGGCGGACTGGCTATCTCCGCTACGGTATCCCGCCTTCCGGGCCCGTGGACCGAAGTGCGTTCATCCTGGCCAACCGCCTGGTCGGCAATCCCGACACGGCGGCGGCGCTCGAGTGCACAGTGAGCGGGCCCCGGCTGGAGGCGCGCGGGGAGTGTCTTATTGCGATCACCGGGGCCGAGATGCCGCTGACGGTGAATGGTCGCGAAGCCCCGCGGTGGGCCGCCATTCGTCTCAAGGCCGGCGATGTGGCGAAGCTGGGCCCTGCCCGGGGGGGCGTCCGGGCGTATCTGGCGGTATCGGGCGGCATCGATCTACCGCCCGTCCTGGGGTCCCGTGCCACCTATGTCCGGGGCCAGCTCGGCGGGCTCGAGGGACGGCCTCTCCGGAAGGGCGATCTGCTGCCGTTGGGCCCTCCCGCGCTCTCCCCCGAGGCGGCGGGGGAGCGGAGAGTGAAGTCCGAACTCATCCCCTCTTACATGGAGGAGCGTGAAATCCGCGTCATCCTGGGCCCTCAGGCCGACCGCTTTACCGACGAAGGAATTCAGGCCTTGCTCCAGGCCTCGTACGAGATGCGCCCCCAGATGGACCGGATGGGGGCCCGGCTCACAGGCCCACCCATCACCCATGTGAGAGGCCACGACATCATCTCCGACGGGATCCCGTTGGGGGGAATCCAGGTCGTAGGGGGCGGGCAGCCCATCATCCTCCTGGTTGACCGTCAATCCACCGGTGGGTACACCAAAGTCGCCACGGTCTGCTCCGTTGACATCGGAGCCGTGGGGCAGGTAAAACCCGGCCAGCGGCTCCGGTTCCGGAGCGTCCCGGTCGCCGAGGCCCATGCGGCCCTCGGGGCCGAGCGGGATCGCCTGGCCAAGGGGGTGAGCAGCCCATGAGCCTTCAGGATCTGATACGCGACTACGAGACCAAGGCCGTCCGCTCCCGCGCCCTGTACGAGGAAGCGCTCCGCGTGATGCCGGGCGGCAACAGCCGCACCACGACGTTCTTCGATCCGTACCCGTTCTATGTGGCTCGCGGGAGCGGAGCTCGGATCTGGGACGTTGACGGCGTCGAACGGCTCGACTTCAACGGCAACTACACGAGCCTGATCCTGGGCCATGCCCCGGCGCCGGTCGTCAAGGCCATTGTCGAGGCCGCGCCCCTCGGCGCCTCCTTCCCGGGCCCCACCGAGCACGAGGTGCGGCTCGCCGAGATCCTCTGCCGTCGCATCCCGTCCTTGGAGCGGGTCCGTTTCACGAACTCGGGGACCGAGGCCACCATGACCGCACTCCGTGCGGCCCGCGCCTTCACCGGTCGCCACAAGATCGCCAAGTTCGAGGGGGCCTACCACGGCACCCACGACTGGGCGATGGTCAGCGTCTCCCCGGACCCGGGGGTGGCCGGCCCGCGCTCGAGACCGCGCCCGGTTCCGGGATCCGGCGGGATCCCGCCGACTGTGTCCAAGCACGTGGTGGTGCTCCCGTGGAACGATCTGTCCGCCTGTGAGAAGATCCTCAGGCGGGAGGGCAAACAGCTGGCTGCGCTGCTTGTCGATCCTCTCCTCGGCATTGGAGGTGTCATCCCTCCCGCCGAAGGGTTTCTCCAGCGGCTTCGGGAGCTCACCGCCAAGCTCGGCATTCTCATGATCTTTGACGAGGTGATCTCGTTCCGCGTGGCTGCCGGCGGAGCGCAGGAGCGGTTCGGGATCCGCCCGGATCTCACCGCCTTGGGAAAGATCATCGGTGGGGGGTTGCCTGTGGGAGCCTTCGGCGGCCGTGCCGATGTCATGGCCGCGTTCGATCCTCGGGGCGGCCGCGGCACGATCAGCCACGGCGGCACGTTCAACGCCAACGCCGTGACTATGGCGGCGGGTGTGGCGACGCTGGAGCAGTTGACCCCCGCAGCCTATGAGCATCTGGATGCCTTAGGAGATCGACTCCGCTCGGGAGTCACCGCCCTCCTCACGCGGATGAACGGGAACGGGCAGGTGAGCGGTGTGGGCTCGCTCTTCTGCCTTCACTGGACCCCAAGTCCGCTCACCGACTATCGGTCGAGCCGGCCCACAGACCCCAAGGCCCCGCTCCGGATCTTCCTCGGCCTGCTCGTGGAGGGAGTCCTGTTGACCCAGCGCGGGCTGGGGTGCTGCTCACTCGCGATGACCGACGAAGAGATCGACCAGTTCGTGGCCGGGTTGGGCCGCGTACTCCAGCGCCTCGCCGAGCCGCCGCCGGCGTCAGAGTCATAACCGAGGAGGAGTTACTCTATGGCGAAACTCATCGATCTGAACTGCGACATGGGTGAGAGCTACGGGCGCTGGAGTCTCGGCGCCGACGAGAGCATCATGCCCCTCATCACCTCGGCGAACATCGCCTGCGGCTACCACGGGGGAGACCCGCACGTGATGAGAAAGAGCGTCGCGCTCGCGCTCAAGCACAACGTGGCGATCGGCGCCCACCCGGGGCTCCCCGATCTGATGGGGTTTGGCCGTCGCCGGATGGACGTGAGCCCCGAGGAGGTGAAGGACTACCTCTGCTACCAGACCGGCGCGCTCAGGGAGTTCGTGCGTGGGGCGGGGGCCGAACTCCAGCACCTCAAGCCCCACGGCATTCTCTACAACATGATGGAGCGGGACGAATCCCTCGCCGCGGCGGCGGGCGAGGCAGCCAGAGAGTCGGGGCTTATCCTGCTGACCTTGGCCTCCGGTCGCTACGACCAGACCTGCCGGAAGATGGGGATACGGGTGGCCTCGGAGGGGTTCGCCGACCGCGCCTATAACGTGGATGGCACGCTCGTCTCCCGCAGGATCCCGGGCTCGCTTATCACCGACCCCGGGCGGGCCGCCGCCCAGGCGGTGAAGATGGCGATGGAGGGCAAGGTCCGAACCATCGACGGCGTCGAGATCGACATCTCGGTCCAGACTATCTGCTGTCATGGCGACACTCCCGGAGCGGAGCGGATCGTCCGCGCGGTGCGAGAAGGGCTGGAGAAGGCCGGCTGCCAGGCCAGGCCGGTTCGTGAATGGTTGCCCGCATGAACCTCTGCGACGAGCTCCTCCACGGCGCCATCGACCTCCACCAGCACGCGGCTCCGAGCCTCTTCGAGCGGATCACCGACGAGGTCGGGTTGGCCACTGAAGCGCGGCACCGGGGGATGCGTGGGGTCCTCTTCAAGGCCCACGAGCAGGACACGACCGGCCGCGCGTTCCTGGTCCGAAAGCAGGTTCCCGGCGTGGAGGTCTTCGGCGGCGTCGTGCTCAACCGGGTCGCTGGAGGCCTGAACCCCCACGCCGTCGACGTCTCCATGAAGCTCGGCGCCAAGATGGTCTGGATGCCTACCCTCTCCGCTCAGCACCATATCGACTTCTTCGGCGGGAGCCATTTCGGCCGGAGCATGAAGGCCAGGGCCGAGCTCAGGCCCTCCAGCCGGGGGATCAGCGTCCTTGACGATCACGGCGAGCTGACGGCGGAGAGTCAGGAGATCCTCGGCCTGATTGCCGAGGCGGACATCTGCCTGTCCACGGGTCACCTCTCCCTGCCCGAGATCAAACTGCTGGTGCGGGAGGCCAGGCGGGTCGGCGTGAGGAAGATCCTCGTCACGCATCCCGACCTAGGGCTCTCGGGCATTCCGGTGGACGAGCAGAAAGCCTTGGCCGCCGAGGGGGCGCTTCTCGAGAAGGACATGATCACCATGATGCCGGCCTGGCGCAGCATCACCCTGGAGCAGATGGCCAAGTCCATCCGCGAGTTGGGGCCCGAGCACTGCGTGCTCGGCACGGACTTCGGCCAGCTCCACCACCCTTCGCCGGCCGAGGGGCTCCGGATGTTCATCCAAATGCTCCTGGAGCAGGGCATGACCCCCGACGAGATCAGGACCATGGCGGTCGACAATCCCTGCCGCCTCCTCGGACTTGAGTAACCGCGCCTCTCGAAGGGGCTCGTCAACTTCGGCGCGATATCCTGCAAGGCCAAGTTGGATAACGCAGCGGCCGCGGGAGCCGGTGCAGACGCCTTGTAGTTAGCTAGTGCCTCGAATCGCTGCGATATCAGAGCTAGGATGATGCCATGTTAGATTGG
>JBHIBG010000104.1:0-8855 GCA_046758965.1 Methylomirabilia bacterium
TCACGGTTCAGCTCATCGCCTTCAAGATCACCGACTACGCCCTCCTCCTCGTGGGCGCCGGGTTCACGGTGATCTTCTTCGCCCGCCGCCGCGTTCAGCGAGACATGGGGCAGGCGCTCCTGGGGTTCGGCCTGATCTTCTTGGGGCTCAAGGTGATGCTGGACGGCATGGCCCCGCTTCGGGAGGATCCGCTCGCGCAATCGCTCTTCATCACCCTCGCCGACAACCCCCTGGTAGGAATCCTGGCCGCAGCGGCCTTCAGCGCTCTCGTCCACTCCTCGGCGGCGACCATCGGGCTCGCCATCACGCTGGCCATCCAGGGGCTCCTCCCCATCGTCGGCGCGCTGGCCATCGTGCTGGGGGCCAACATCGGCACCTGCGTCACGGCCCTGGCCGCCTCCGTCGGCACGACCACCGAGGCCAAGCGGGTCGCCGTCGCCCATATCGCCTTCAAGGTGCTCGGGGTTGCCCTGATTTTTCCGTTTCTCGAACCGTTCGCCGCCTGGGTTGCCTGGAGCGCGGGGGACCCAGCTCGTCAGATCGCCAACGCCCACACGTTCTTCAACGTGGGGATCAGCGCCATCTTCCTCCCGTTCGCCTCCCCGGCCGCCCGCGTGATCTCCGCGCTGGTTCCCGAGCAGGAACTGGGGGAAAACCCCTTCAAGACCCGCTACCTGGACGAGCGCTCCCTGGACCAGCCAGCCCTGGCCCTGGGCCAGGCCACGCGGGAGGCGCTCCGGATGGCGGACGTCGTGCAGGCGATGCTTCGGGATGCCGTAGCGGTCTTCCGCACCGACAGCCAGGAGCTTCTGGAGGACGTGGAGCGGCGGGACGACCAGGCGGACTATCTGGAGCGGGAGATCAGGCTTTTTCTCACGCGCTTGCACCGCGAGACGATGTCCGATGACCTCTCGAGTCGGGAGATCGCGCTGATCTCGTTCATCGGAAACCTCGAGAATATCGGGGACATCATCGACAAGAACCTGATGGAGCTGGCTCGGAAGAAGCTCTATCAGGGGCGTCGGTTCTCCGAGGCGGGAGAGGCCGAGATCCTGGAGTTCCACGCCATGATCGCGAAAAACCTGGAGCGCGCCATCGCGGCCTTCGCGGCAAGCGACCGGAGCCTGGCCCAGGAGGTGCTGGATCAGCGACCGGTGATCCGCCAGCGGGAGCGCGAGTTCCGGGAATCCCACCTGGCGCGCCTCCGGGCGGGGCTGGCCGAATCGTTGGAGACATCAGAGATCCACCTCGACGTGCTCACCAACCTCAAGCGCATCAGCTCCCACATTTCCGCCCTGGTCTTCCCGATCCTCGAAGAGGTGTGACGCGCGAGCGGAAACGGCGAAGCCGTTGACATTGCGAGGCTGCGGCGGGGATAATGGCGGTGTCGATCCCACCGGGAGGATCCAGTGCCGTGGCAATAGCCGTCGTACGACCCACTTCGTGGGTGCCCGCCAGGGATGGCCGTCGGCCAGAGACCCGCTTTGGGTCGCCAGCCGTCCAGGATGCGCGAGAAGTGTACCCCCGGCGATCTCATTCCCGCGCCGTGATCTGCGGATCTTGCCGTCGGAGGAGTGGTACCTCCGAGAGATCTTGACTCAAATGTCCACCGTGCGCGACGGCATGATGGAGAAAGGCGCGACGCGTAGAGGAAACGCTGAGCGGAGGGCACATGAAGAAGGTTGAGGCCATTATCAAGCCGTTTAAGCTGGACGATGTGAAAGAGGCGCTTACCGGGATCGGGGTCATCGGGATGACCGTCACCGAGGTGCGCGGGTTCGGGCGCCAGAAAGGGCACACGGAGCTCTACCGGGGCTCCGAATACACCATCGATTTCCTGCCGAAGGTGAAGATCGATATCGTCGTCCCCGACAACATGGTCGAGAAGATCGCCTCGACCATTATCGCGGCGGCCAAGACCGGTTCGATCGGCGACGGTAAGGTGTTTGTGCTGCCCGTAGCAGAGTCCGTCCGCATCCGTACCGGCGAGCGAGGGGAGGATGCGGTCTAGGGCTTGACCCACCCTCTGCCTCCATCGAAGGCCGGCCCCTTCTCGCGACGAAGAACCTATCCGAGCGGTGTCCCGCAAGAGAGATCACGACGCGGTTTGGCGAGCGGTCGCCTTGCTCGGCGACGGCCGCTGGCTGTTAGACGCGGCTTCTGGCCATGCCGGAGCCCACCGGGTCCTCGCGCGGTTTGGCTTCGTCGATCCCGGGGCCGCGCTCGTCAACCTCGCAAGCCTGACGCCGAGCCCGCATGAGGCGGGCCTGCTGGCACCGGTGCTCCCCCGGCTCCTCCGGGCTCTCGCCGACTCTCCCGAGCCCGACATGGCACTCAACAATCTCGAGCGCCTGGCGGCGCAGGTCGACCGGGCCGTGTTCTATGCGACGCTCAGGGAGCACCCCGGCGCGATTCCGCTCCTGGCTGCTCTCGGCGGCGGAAGCCAGTTCCTGTCTGACACTCTCCGCCGCTTTCCCACCCTGCTGTCGTGGCTTCTGGAACCGGCCACCATGCGCCAGCGCCTCCGGGACGAACTGGCGACCGAACTCACGCGGAGTCTGGCTCCGTTCACCCGGCGCGAGGCGCGGTGGAACGTTCTCCGGCGCTTCAAGTACCGCCATCTGCTCCGGATCGGTGCGAGGGACCTCTTGGGCGACGCCGACCTCACGGTCACCACTGAAGAGCTCTCTCGCCTGGCCGAAGCCTGCCTGGAGGCGGCCTGGCGCTGGGTATCCGGGGAGCTCCAAGCCCGGTACGGACCGCCCCTGGGGGAGAGTGGTGCGGAGGCCGGGCTTGCGATCATCGCGATGGGGAAGCTGGGGGGTGAGGAGCTGAACTACTCCTCTGATATCGACCTGATCTTTGTCTACTCGGAGGAGGGCGAGACCGGCGGCGGCCCCGACGGGACGCTCCCCAATGGGGAGCACTTCACGCGCGTGGCCGAGGGGATCGTCGCAGCCCTCGAGTCCCCCACCGAGGAAGGGCACGCGTTTCGGGTCGATCTCCGCCTGCGTCCCGAAGGCCGGATGGGCCCCCTGGCCCTTTCCCTCCCCGGATACGGCGCCTACCTCGCGGCCCGGGCCGAGCTGTGGGAGCGCCAGGCACTCATCAAAGCGCGTCCGTGCGCGGGCGACCCCCGGGTGGGTCAGCAGTTTCTGGACCTCATCCGCCCCTTCGTCTACCGCCCTGGCGTCGACCCCGAGATCGTAGCCTTGATCCGTGCCATGAAAGGGGCGATCGACCACTCCCTGCAGGCGAAGGGCCACGAGCAGGTCGACGTCAAGCTGGGGGTCGGCGGGATCCGCGAGGTGGAGTTTTTGGTGCAGGCGCTCCAGCTCCTTTACGCAGGCGACGATCGATGGCTCCGAGAGCGCAACACGCTCCGCGCGATCTTCCGTTTGATCGAGCGTGGCTACCTCTCCCCCGACCTCGGGCGCCGGCTCACGGACGGCTACATCTTCCTCCGGACCGTGGAGCATCGCCTCCAGATCTTGCACGAGTTCCAGACCCACACGCTCCCCCAGGACTCCGAGAGGCTCGGGCGCCTGGGCCGCCGCATGGGCATGCTCCTCCCCTCTACGAGAGCCGCCCGGGCCTTCAGCGTCCGTTACCGGTCGGTCACGCGAGATGTGCATCGCGCCTTCGCTCGCTTCTTGGAGGTCTCGCCGGCCGAGGTGACTCGCCCGCGGATCCCCTCGGTGACGGCCCTCCGCGCCACGGGCTTTGCCGACCCTGAGCGGGCCCGCCAGAACTTCCGTCTCATCACGGAGGGGCGTCCGCTCATCCCGTACCCCGCTCGCGCCGGTCAGGCGATTCACCGGATCTTCCCCGCTCTGCTGGACGCGCTCTGGCAGAGCCCGGATCCCGACGAGGCGCTCAACCAGTTCGAGCGCTTTGTGGCCGCCGTCGGGCCGCGCACAGCCTACCTGGAGCTCATCGCCGGCCGACCGGAGCTCCTCGCCAACCTGGTCAAGCTCTGCGCCCTGGGCGAGGCTCTCACCCAGCTCCTCATCGTCCAGCCCGAGCTCCTGGGGCGCCTGGCCGATCCGCGCGCCCTGGCTCTCCCCAAGCTCAAGTCCGACTTCAAGGCGGCCTTTGCCCCGGCGCTGGATCCCGGGCTCACGCTGGCCGAGCAGAAGGACCGGCTCCGTCGCGGAAAGCAGGCCGAGGAGCTGGAGATCACGTGGCGCTTCCTCTCAGGCGTGACCTCGATCGAGGGCTTCTCCCGCGAGCTGACAGCCCTGGCTGACGCGGCCGTGGGGGGAGCCTGGACCCTGGCGCTTTCCCTTGTGGCGGCGGGTTTCGATCCTCCGCTCACGGGAGATGGGCGGTGGGCTCCCGCGGTCGTCGTGGGGCTCGGGAAGTTCGGTGGCCGAGAGCTCACTACCGGGTCTGATTTGGATCTGTTTGTCGTTTACGACGACGGGGATGCTGCTCATCCCTTTTACGAGCGCGCGGTGGAGCGCCTCTCGAGTCTCCTCGGCGATATCACCGCGACCGGAGTGGTCTACCCGGTGGATCTCCGGCTCCGTCCCGGCAGCCGGGGGAGCAGCTTTGCTTCGAGCCTGGCGGCCCTCGGCGGCTACTACCGCGAATGGGCCGACCTCTGGGAGCGCCAGGCCCTCACTCGCGCTCGCGTGGTCTGGGGCGACAGGCGCCTGGCGCGCCGGGTCGGGCGCGTGATCCGGGAGATCACCTATCGCGGGCCGCTCTCCCACGCCGATCTCAAGGAGATCCAAGACATCCGCCAGCGCATGGAGCTGGAGCTGGGACGGGAGAACCCCGGGCACCTGTCCGTGAAGTACGGTCGGGGTGGCCTGGCGGACGTGGAGTTCATCGTTCAGACCTTCCAGCTTTCCGAGGGCGCGCAGGCTCCGGCAATCCGTCGCGCCAACACGGCAGCGGCGATTCGGGCGCTCGGCAGGCAGGGCCGGCTGGCCGAAAGCGATGCCGCTCAGCTGGCCGACCATTACCGCTTCCTCCGCCGGGTCTCCGCCTCCCTTCGTCTTTTCGGCGCCCGCCGGGCCGACGTCTTGGAGCTCTCCGGGCGCATGCCCGTGCGGCTGGCCAAGAGCCTGGGGTTCCCGAGCCGGGCTGAGTTCCTGGCCGACTACCGGCGGCGCACAGCCGAGGTGCGGAGGCTCTACGATCGGGTGTTCAGCCCGGGATCCCCGGCCGTGGCAGAGCGGCAGGAGCGTTCGCCTGAGGCGGGCCCCGTCCCGTGACAGAGCGCTTCTTTCTGGTGGATGGCCCCTCCCACCTCTACCGGGCCTACCACGCCCTCGGCTACCTCTCCACCTCGCGCGGCCTCCCCACCCACGCCGTCTTCGGCATGAGCACCATGCTCTCAAAGCTCCTTCGGGAGGAGCAGCCCGACTGCGTCGCGGTGGCCTGGGATGCGCCGGGTCCCACCTTCCGGCACGAAGCCTTCGAGGCCTACAAGGAGACCCGCCCGGTGATGCCAGGGGACCTTGCCGTTCAGGTCCCGAATGTCAAGGCTGTCATCGAGGCCTTGAAGATCCCGATTCTGGAGGTGCCCGGCTACGAGGCCGACGACATCCTGGGGACCATCGTGGAGCGAGCGAGCGACCTCCCCGTGGAGCTGGTCCTGGTCACGGCTGACAAGGATACGCTCCAGCTGGTCGGGCCCCGCGTGCGAGTCCTCTCGGTGATCGGACGCACCGGGGAGCGCCTGGTGTACGACGAGGCGAAGGTTCGGGAGCGCTGGGGTGTGGGGCCGGCCCAGATCCCCGACCTCCTGGCGCTCATGGGGGATCAGATCGACAACATCCCCGGTGTACCGGGCGTCGGCGAGAGCACCGCACGAAAGCTTCTCAGCCAGTTCGGGAGCCTCGAGCGGATCTACGAGAACCTCCCCCTGGTGAGCGGAGCCAAGCTTCGGGAGTCCCTGACCGCCAACCGGAAGCAAGCGCTGCTCTCCCGCGAGCTGGCCACCATCAGCCGGCGGGTTCCGCTCGACTTCCACCTTGAGCGGTTCAGGCGCCAGGAACCAGATTGGTCCAGGCTTCGCGCCCTCTGGAGCGAGTTGGAGTTTTCGACTCTCCTCCGCCAGCTTCCTTCGCCGGTGATCCAGGTGACGGCCGAACCGGTACGGCTCCTCGATGGGCCCGAAGCCCTGACCGCCTATCTGGGAGAGGTTCCCGCTGAGGCCCCGCTTGCGCTGGAGTGGGTGGGGGAGGGGAAGGCGCCAGAGCCCGTGAGCCACGGCCTCGCCCTCTTCCACCCGCGGGCCGGCCCGGCCTTCCTCCCCCTGAGGGATGCGCTCCCGGAGCTGGGTGACCGCCAGCTCATCGGTCACGACGTGAAGCTCCTGCTCCAGTGGATGCTCGGGCGCCGCCTCCCGCTGCCACGCGTTGAGGATTCGGCAGTAGCCGCCTATCTCCTCAACTCCGCGCGGGCCAGCTACCCCCTCGAGGAGATCTGCCTCGAGAGCTTTGGCGAAGGGCCGGGAGGCGCTCCGCTTCCGGGGGGGCTCACCGAGGAAGTTTCCGCGCGGGCCGGAGAGCGAGCCCGGTGGACCTGGCGCTACTGGAAGCATGCCGCCGCGCTGCTCGAGGAGCACGGCCTCCGGTCGCTCTACGAGGAGGTCGAGCGGCCGCTCGTTCCCGTTCTGGCCAGGATGGAAACCCACGGCATCCGAGCGGACCCCGAGCGGCTCGAGGTCTTTGCCAAGGAACTGGAGCGGGATCTCGACAATCTCAGCCGGGAGATTCACCTGCTGGCGGGTGAGGCGTTCAACATCAACTCCCCCAAGCAGCTGGCTCAGGTCCTTTTCGGGAAGCTGAAGCTCCCGCCCGTCAAGCGCACCAAGACCGGCTACTCTACCGATGCCGATGTGCTGGAGCAGCTGGCGCTGGGCCATCCGCTCCCGGCCAAGGTCCTGGAGCACCGGATCCTGGCCAAGCTCAAGTCCACCTATGCCGACGCCCTTCCCGGTCTCATCCATCCCGCCACCGGGAGGATTCACACCTCCTTCAACCAGCTTGTCACCGCCACCGGGAGGCTGTCGTCTTCGGACCCCAACGTTCAGAACATGCCGGTGAGGACGGAGCTGGGGCGACGGATCCGCCAGGCATTCATCCCTGAGGCGGGCCACCGCTTCCTCGCCGCCGACTACTCCCAGATCGAGCTCCGGATCCTGGCTCACTGCTCGGGGGAGGAGACCTTGATCGAGGCATTCCGAGGCGGCGCGGATATCCATGCGCGAACTGCCGCGGAGCTGTTCGGTGTGGCGGCCGAGGCGGTGACCCCGGAGATGCGGCGGGTGGCGAAGACGGTGAACTTCGGCGTGATCTACGGCATCAGCGCCTTCGGCCTCTCCCAGGGGCTGGCGATGGATCGCGCCCAGGCTCAGCAGTACCTCGACGACTACTTCGCCCGCCACCCGAAGGTGAAAGCCTACATCGAGGCCACCCTGGCCGAGGGAAGGGGGAAGGGCTACGTGAGTACGCTCCTCGGCCGGCGACGCTACCTCCCAGAGCTCAAGAGCAGCAACCCGAACGCCCGGGCCATGGCGGAGCGCATGGCGATGAACGCTCCGATCCAGGGCACGGCTTCGGATCTGATCAAGATCGCCATGGTGCGGATGAACGAGGCCCTCAGGGCGCGCGGCCCCGGGAGCCGGATGCTGCTCCAAGTCCATGACGAGCTGCTGTTCGAAGTTCCCGAGGACGAGCTGGCCTCCCTCGGGCCGCTCGCTCGCGAGGTCATGGAGTCCGCCATGACGTTGGCCGTGCCTCTCAAGGTGGATATCAAGGTCGGCGCCGACTGGTCGGAGGTATGACGGCGGTGTCCTCCCGTGTTGCCGGCAGTTCCAGCTGAGCGGGCCGGGACCCCCTGGAGCCCAGCACAGTTCACCGAATGTGGAGGAAAGGGTTGTGAAAATAAGCACAACACGCTACAGTCGTAGCGACTTCAGAGGTGTCAGGGGGCATGTGCTTGGCGTTGTAAGGAGCCGTGCAATGTCGTCGGAGTCCAAATTCATATTTGCATTCGATCTGGTATAGTGAAGGCATGACCAAAAAAAATAGTCGAAAGACTAAAAAAAATAGTCGAAAGATCAGAGGCGAAACGGTTTCCAACCGGAAGCGGGAAAATAGAGGGATCGGCAGCTTATTTGCCGGAAAGGCAATCATTGTGCTGCTCAAATTATTTATCCTCTCTCCAAACCGAGACTTTTATCAGAGGGAACTGGTAGATCTGACCGGGGAGCGGCTCCTTTTGGTCCAAAGGGGGTTGTCCCGGCTCGTTCAGGCCGGGCTCATCGATCCAGCCTCCAGGGGGAATCGGGTTTACTACCGAGCGAACCAGTCGCATCCGGCGTTCCCCGATTTGAAGGCTGTAATCCTCAAGACCATCGGGGTGGGTGATACCCTCCGGGCCCGATTGAATAGGTTCGGAGACAGGGTCAAAATTGCCTTCCTCTACGGGTCGGTCGCGCGGGGGGAAGAAACTGTTTCTAGTGACATCGACATCATGCTCATTGGCGACCTGTCTGGTCGGGAAGTCGCCTCCGTCTTTGCCCCGGTGAAGAAGATGCTCAATCGAGAGATCAACCCTTCCGTGTACAGCGCGGCCGAGTTTCAGAAGAGGGTCAAGGAGCGCCATCCGTTCCTGATAACCGTGCTGAAGGACCCGAAGCTATTCCTTTTAGGGGATGAACGCGACCTTAAGGCAATTCTTAGCCGAAAATCGGCTTAGGCGTCATCGATCAAGCGTCGGGGAGGTCCAGGATCTGCTTCGCGTTGCCGATCGCAACTTAAGGGACGCGGCAGTGGAACAAATTTCCTTTGACCTTCGATTCACGACAGCTTACCAGGCGATGCTTCAGCTTG
>JBHIBG010000105.1:0-8776 GCA_046758965.1 Methylomirabilia bacterium
CTAGTCCATGAAGACCGACACGGTAACGACGGGACGCTGGATAGGACGGCCGCTCAAGCGGGTGGAGGATCCGCGCCTCTTGACGGGGAGGGGAACGTTCATCGATGACCTTCCCGTTCAGAACGCTCACCACGCCGCCATCCTGAGGTCCCCATATGCCCACGCGCGCATCGTGGCGATCGACGCCTCGGAGGCCCTGAAGGCGCCCGGGGTCGTGGGTGTGATCACCGGGGCTGACGCGCAGGCCCAGACGCGCCCGTTCTCGGTCGGCGTGTCGGCACCGATCAAGTATTACTGCATGGCGGTGGACAAGGCCCGTTTTGTGGGCGAGCCAGTGGCCGTCGTCGTAGCGCGCGCCCGCTACCTGGGGGAGGACGCCCTGGACCAAGTTCGGGTTGAGTACGAGCCGCTCCCCGCCGTCGTGGACCCGGAGCGCGCGCTCGAGGTGGACGCGCCGGTCCTCCACGAGGCTGTGGGAACGAACCTGGCGTGCCATCGCCGACTGGTCTACGGTGACCCGAATGGCGCCTTCGCGGATGCTGACGTGGTGATCAGCGAGCGGTTCCGCTTCCCCAAGTACTCTTCAACGCCGATCGAGACGTACGGCGTCGTGGCGAGCTACGACACGGCGAGCGGCATCCTCACGGTCTGGTCGAACTTCATGGGCCCGTTCATCATGCATCCGCTCGTGGCGCGGGCGCTCGGCTTGCCCGAGAACCGGCTTCGCTTCATCATCCCGCCCGACATCGGGGGGAGCTTCGGGATCAAGACCAGCATCTATCCATATCTGGCCCTGATCGGCCTGGCGGCGATGAAGACGGGCGTTCCCGTCAAGTGGATCGAGGACCGCCGCGAGCACCTCCTCGCCTCCTCGAGCGGCACCGACCGAGTTGCCTACCGGGAGCTAGCGGCCAGGAAGGATGGCACCATCCTTGGCATGCGGTATCGTTGGTACGATAACGTTGGGGGCTATATCCGAAGTCCGGAGCCGGGATGCACCTTCCGCCCCCTTGGCAACTGGGTCGGGCCTTATCGCCTCCAAAACCTCGACGTCGAGGCCTCAGTGGTGATGACCAACAAGAGCCTCACCGGCCCCAACCGGGGCTATGCCTGCGGCCACCTCTACTTCGAAACCGAGCGGATGATGGACCTCCTCGCCGAGAAGCTTGGTCTCGACCCGGCCGAGGTCCGGCGAAGGAACTTCATCGAACCCCACGAGTTTCCCTACCGCACCCCGACCGGAGGGCTCTATGATTCGGGCGACTACCCGACCGCCTTCGAGAAGGCCCTCGCGCTCGCCGACTACGACGAGCTCAGGCGGGAGCAGGAGCGAGCCCGGGCCGCAGGGCGCCTCTTCGGCATCGGCCTGGCCGTGGCGGTGGACCCATCGGTCTCGAACATGGGCTACGTCACGGTGGCCCTGGACCCGCAGTTTCGCGCCAAGCCGGAATACCTCCCGAAGTCGGGCGCCATCGAGGCTATCACTATCAAGGTGGATCCACTCGGGAAAGTCATCGCCATTCTCGGGACCGCGCCCCAGGGGCAGGGGCACCAGACGGTCGTCTCCCAGATTGTCGCCGACGAGCTCGGCATCTCACCCGATGAGGTCACGGTCGTCGACGAGATGGACACCTTCACCCGGATCTGGGGGATTTCCTCTGGGACCTATTCGAGCCGGTTTGGCTCGGTCGGCACCAGCGCCGCAGCGCTGGGCTCGCGCAAGCTCAAGGCCAAGCTGATCGCCTACGCCGCGCATCTGATGGAGGTGCCCGCTGAAACCCTGGGGTTCCGTGAGGGGCACGTGGTGCCGAAATCGGGCAAGAGCGCCTCGTACTCCATCAAGGAGTTGGCCGGCCGCGCCCACTGGCACACCGAGTCGCTCCCGGAGGGGATGGAGCCAGGACTCCAGGCCACCGCCGTCTTCCGCTTTTCGCAGTCCAACGCGCCCGACCTCGAAGATCGTGTCAACTCCTCGAACACGTACGGCTTCATCGCCGAAGTGATGGCAGTAGAAGTGGACCCGGAAACTGCGGCGGTGAAGATCCTCCGCTACGTGACGGTCCATGATGCCGGGACGATCATCAACCCGCTGATCGCCGAGGGGCAGATCTACGGCGGAGCGCTCCACGGGCTCGGCGGGGCGCTCTACGAGGAGCTCGCCTACGACGAGGCCGGCCAGCTCCTCACCGGCACATTTATGGACTACCTAGTCCCTACCGCGAGCGAGGCTCCGACCATCGAGATCGCGCATGTGGTCTCACCCTCGCCCTTCACCACCCTGGGGGCCAAGGGGCTCGGTGAGTCCAGCTCCATGACGGTGCCGGCGGTCATCGCGAATGCGGTGAGTGATGCGCTGGCGCCCCTCGGGGTCCGGATTTCTGAGCTGCCTATCACACCGATCCGTCTCTGGGAGCTCCTGAAGGCGGCGCGGAGGGAACGGCGATGAAGCCGCCTCCGTTCGAGTACCACGACCCCACCGCGCTCGAGGAGGCACTGGACCTCCTCCGGCGCTACGGCGGCGAGGCGAAGATTCTTGCCGGCGGGCAGAGCCTGATGCCTCTGCTCAACTTCCGCTTGGCTCGACCCACCGCGCTCGTGGACATCAACCGCGTTCAGGCTCTGGCCTACATCCGTGAGGCGGACGGGCAGCTCAGGGTGGGCGCGCTGACGCGTCAGCGGGCGATCGAGTTCTCGCCGCTGGTGCGGGAGCGGCTGCCGCTGCTGGCCGAGGCCACGACGCTGGTGGGCCACCTGCCGATCCGCAGTCGCGGCACCGTGGGCGGAAGCCTGGCCCACGCGGACCCCGCGGCCGAGTACCCGGCGGTTGCCACGGCCCTCGATGCGGAGCTGGTAGTCCGGGGCCCCCAGGCCGAGCGGGTTCTCGGTCCGGAGGAGTTTTTTCAGACCTATCTGACGACTGCGCTGGCTCCCGAGGAGATGCTGGTGGAGGTGCGACTGCCGATCCCTCCCCAGGGGAGCGGCTGGGCGTTCGAGGAGTTCAGCCGGCGGCAAGGAGACTTCGCCATCGTCGGGATCGTGGCCGTGCTCGACGCCGATGCCGGGCGCTGTCGGGCTGCGCGCCTGGCCGCTGCGGGCGCGGGACCGAAGCCGATCAGGCTCCGGGGGGCAGAGCAGATCCTCGAAGGGGAGGAGCTCAACGAGCGGACCATGGAAGCGGCGGCCTCCCGAGCAGCCGAGCTGGTCGAGCCTGAGAGTGACATTCACGCTTCGGGCGAGTACCGTCGCCACCTGACGCGGGTCTTGACTCGGCGCGCGATTCGTCAGGCCGCGGCGCGTTGCCGGGAGAAGCGATGATGGGCGAGCCCAGGAAGATCAGATTGACGGTGAACGGGGTGGTCCGGGAAGGTTATGCCGAGCCGCGGAAGCTTTTCGTGGACTTCCTCCGAGAGGACATGGGACTGACCGGGACTCATGTCGGATGCGAGCATGGAGTCTGCGGCGCCTGCACGCTGCTCGTGAACGGAGAGGCGGCGCGCTCCTGTCTGATGCTGGCGGTCCAAGCCGAGGGGGCGGAGATCCTGACCGTGGAGGGGCTGGCCCGGGACGGTCAGCTCCACCCGCTGCAGGAGGCCTTCTGGGAGCACCACGGGCTGCAGTGCGGCTTCTGCACTCCCGGCATGCTTCTGGCCGCCTACGATCTGCTGCAGGTCAATCCGTCGCCGACGGAGGCTGAGATCCGGGCCGGCCTATCGGCCGTCCTCTGCCGGTGCACGGGCTATCAGGGAATTGTCAAGGCCGTCCAAGCTGCCGCTGCCAGGCTCGGTGAAGCCCGATGAGTAACGGAGGGAATACCGGATGACGGCTCAGGTGGGAGAGTCATTACCGCCTCGGTATCTGGAGATTCCCTCACGACTCAACATGGGAGATTGGGTGGTGGACCGGCACGTACGCGAGGGGCGTGGACAGAACCCTGCCGCGTACGTTGGCGACCGCACCTACACCTACGACGAGATCCGCCGCCTCTCTAACCGGAGTGGGAACGCCATCCGGGCGCTCGGTGTCAAGCAGGGCGATCGCGTCCTCCTCCGCCTCGGAACGAACCTCGACTGCATGCTGGTGTTCCTGGGGGCGCTCAAGATCGGGGCGGTCCCGATACCCACCTCTCCCATGCTCGGCGAACGGGAGATCGGCATCGTCCTCCGGAACAGCGAGGCTGTGGCGGCGATCGCCATGCCCGACCTGGCGCCGGTCGTCGAGGCGGTTCGCGGACGGGCTCCTGCCCTCCAGCATCTCGTGCTGGCCGGGGAGCCGGCTGACCCCGCCCGCAGCCTGCGCGCACTGATGGAGCAGTCGAGCGAAGAGCTCGCACCCGCGCCCACAGCACCCAACGACCCGGCCTTCATGATGTATACCTCGGGCACGACCGGGGAGCCCAAGGGTGTGCTTCACGGTCACCGCTGGATCATCGCCACCGGGGATCCGATCACAAGAGTGATGACGAAGCTCGGCCCCGGCGACATCTGCTTTCAGCCTCAGGACTGGTCGTTCATCTACGCTCTTGGCTGCAACTTTCTGTACCCATTCCACGCGGGAGCGGCGGTGGTTCTCCCGGCGGGACGCTTCGACGCTGGGCAGGCGTTCGCCACGATTGAGCGCTACCGGGTCACGGTCCTCTGCGCGGTCCCGACCATCTACCGAATGCTGCTGGCCGCATCAGAAGCTGACCCCCGCCAGCGTCTAGGGTCGGTCCGCATGGGGGTGTCCGCGGGCGAGCCACTGCATGCCGACACCTTCAAGGAGTGGCAGGAGCGGCTCGGGGTCACGATCTACGACGGGATCGGGCAGACCGAGAGCCACATCTTTCTTGCCAACCGCGTCGGGATGCCAATCAAGCCCGGGTCCATGGGGAAGCCGCTGCCGGGTTACGAAGTGGCGATCATGGACGACGAGGGCAAGCCCCAGCCTGTGGGGGAGCCCGGCCATCTTGTCATCCGGAACGACCATCCTGGGCTCACGCTCGGCTACTACAGGGATCCACAGCGCTGGGGGCAGGTGAATCGGGAGGGGTGGTATTACACCAAAGACTACGCCTTTGTGGATGAGGACGGCCACTACTGGTACGTTTCGCGCTCCGACGACCTCATCAAAAGCCGTGGCTACCTGATCTCCCCTAAGGAGGTGGAGTCGGCGATCATGGAGCACCCGACAGTGTTGGAGGCGGGCGTTGTGGGGGTGCGAGACCCGGTGACTGGTCAGATGGTCCGGGCCTACGTGACGCTGAAGCCCGGTCATACTGCCTCCCCGGTCCTGGCCGAAGAGATTAAGCAGCACACCAAGCGCATGATCGCGCCCTACAAGGCGCCTCAGGAGGTGGAGTTCGTAGCCGAGCTGCCAAAGACCCTGACCGGCAAGGTTCTCCGCCGCCAGCTTCGCGAAAAGGCCTGAGGCTGGACGTTTCCGGCTGAGTCGAGCTGGAAACTGGCTGAGCCGCTGTTAGCTGACACGAGCCCAAGGAGCGCCGTGGAACGACTCACCCCGAAGCTGGTGGGCGCCAGGGTCAAGCGGGTGGAGGACGCGCGCCTTCTCACCGGCCAGGGCTCGTACGTGGACGACCACCGCCCGTCAGGGCTCCTCTACGCCGCGTTCCTACGAAGCCCTCACGCGCACGCTCGTCTCGTCCGTCTCGACTCCTCGGCGGCCCGTGCCTTGCCGGGTGTCGCGGCCGTGGTCACTGGGGACGAGCTAGCGCGCTGGACCAAGCCCGTCCACGCCTTCTCGAAGATGACCGAGTACAAGGTGACCAGCTTTCCTCCACTGGCACTGGGGAAGGTCCGGTTTGCGGGAGAGGCGGTGGTTGTGGTCGTTGCCGAGAGTCGCTATCTAGCAGAGGATGCCTTGGACCGCATCGTCGTTGACTACGAGCCGCTCCCAATCGCCTCCGATGTTGAGGCGGCGATTGAGGCTGGCGCCCCGCTCCTCCACGAGGAGGTTGGGAGTAACATCCTCCTCGCGCGGGAGTTTGCCCGGGGAGATATAGACGCGGCCATCACGGGGGCAGAGGTGGTAGTGCGGGAGCGCTTCCGCTTTCACCGCCACACGGCGGTCTGCATAGAGAACCGAGGGTGTCTGGCCGAGTATCATGGGGGGACAGGGCTGCTGACGTTCCGGTCCTCCACCCAGTGCCCCGGCCTGCTACGGGACGTCCTGGCCGACCTCCTAGATCTTCCCGAGCACCGGATCAGGGTGGTGGCGACCGATGTGGGAGGCGGCTTCGGTGCCAAGTCCTCTCTCTACCCCGAGGAGATCACTATCTGTGCTCTGGCCAGGCGGCTCAGCCGGCCGGTCAAGTGGACCGGGGACCGACGCGAGGATCTGCTGGCGACCTCCCAGGCGTGGGATGAGATCGTGGAGGCCGAGCTGGCCCTCCGCGCTGACGGCACCATCGTTGGCCTCGGTGCTGAGGTCATCGCCGACATCGGCGCCTACTCCATCTACCCGTGGACGGCAGCCATCGAGCCGGTCCAGACGATCAGTTTCCTCCCGGGGCCGTACCACGTCCCGCACTACCGCGGGCGCAGCCGGGGCGTGGCGACGTGCAAAGCACCCATGGGCCCGTATCGCGGCGTGGGGCGCCCCGTCGCCACCTTCGTCATGGAGGGGCTAGTAGACCGCGCCGCAAGGCGACTCGCCATGGATCCCACGGAGCTCCGCCTTAGGAACTACATCCAGCCGGAGGAATTCCCGTACAAATCTCCCTCGGGCATTGTGTGGGATCGCTCAAGCTTCACCGAGTCGATGCTCAAGGCACGGGAGTCTCTGCAGTACGAGGCCGCCCGCGCGGAGCAGGCCCGGGCCCGGGCCGAGGGGCGGTGGATCGGAGTCGGGTTCGCCTCCTATGTAGAGCTGACCGGCATCGGGTCGGCCATCCCGGTTTCGCCCGGTATGCCGATCGCCACGGGCAGCGAAGCTGCCACGGTCCGCGTGGACCCCTCGGGCACAGTGACCACTATTTTCGCGATCGCCTCCCACGGCCAGGGGCTGGAGACCTCCCTCGCCCAAGTCGTGGCCGACGAGCTGGGCGTCCCGTTGGAGGACGTGCGCGTGGTCTATGGCGACACCGCGCTCTCCCCTTACGGAACCGGAACTTACGCGAGCCGGAGCGCTGTCCTCGCCGGTGGCGCCGGGATCCTGGCCGGGCGAGCTGTGCGGGACAAGGTCTTCGAGATTGCCGCCCACCTGATCGAGGCTGACCGGGCGGACCTCGTGGTGGAGGACGGTCGGGTCTCAGTGCGCGGCATGCCGGACCGTGGAGTGAACTTCCGGGAGATCGCCAAGGCTGCTTACTCGGGCATCAGACGGCTTCCTCAGGGGATGGAGCCCGGGCTTGAGGCCACGCGGTTCTATGACCCATACTTCGGCACGGCCTCCAACGCCACCCATGCCGCGGTGGTGGAGGTGGACCGCGAGACCTGTGAGGTCAGGATCCTCCGGTACGTGGTGGTGGAAGACTGCGGGCGGATCATCAATCCGCTTATCGTCGACGGGCAGGTCCACGGCGGGGTGGCTCAGGGGATCGGGGCGGCTTTGTTGGAGGAGGTTGTCTACGACGAGGCCGGCCAGCTTCTCACAGGCTCCCTCATGGACTACTTGATACCCTCCGCCGGCGAGATCCCCAGAATCGAGGTGCACCACCTAGAGACGCCCTCCCCAACGGCGCTGGGGGGGTTCAGGGGCATGGGCGAGGGAGGGACCATTGGGGCCTCGGCGACCATCGCCAATGCTGTCACCGACGCCTTGACGCCACTGGGAATTGAGGTGAACGAGCTTCCCTTTACTCCCGAGCGCCTCTTCAGGCTGATCGGTAGGGTCGGCGGGGCACCCTGAGCAAGGCCGCGCAGGCCTCGGTGGCTCAATCAGATTATCCGCGCTCGGCGAGCCGCCGCGGCCGGAGAAGGGAGAAATCATGGATCTCGGACTTCGGAGTAAGGTGGCACTGGTCACCGGCGGCGGGCGGGACATCGGACGCGAGATCTCGCTCACGTTGGCGAGAGAGGGGGCTGCCGTCGCGGTCAACTACCTCCATTCCAAGCGCGAAGCCGAGGCAACGGTCGCTGAGATCAAGAAGGAGGGGGGGAAGGCTGCTGGCTGTCAGGCCGACGTTGCCAACTTGGAGGCGGTCCGCCAGATGGTCGAGCAAGTAGCCCGGGAGTTCGGGCGGGTGGACATCCTGGTCAATAACGCTGGCTACGTGACACCCGAGTTCTTTCTGGAGAGCACTGAGGAGGAGTGGCGGCGGCAGATCGACGTGGGTCTCTACGGCGTCATCCACTGCTGCCATGCCCTTGCTCCCGGGATGGTGGAGCGAAAGTTCGGCCGCATCATCAACATCGTTGGTGATTCAGCGCGCGTTGGTCAGACGCGCCTCGCCGTCACGGCGGCCGCGCGCGGAGGTGTGCTGGCGTTGACGAAGACTCTGGCCAGAGAGCTGGGGCGGGCCAACGTGACCGTCAACGCCCTCGCCCTTGGGTACGTAGAAACCGAGCATTCCGACCAGACTTTCCTGACCGCCAACCGCGAGAAGATCCTGCAGCTCTATGCCATCAAGCGACTCGGTCGGCCCGAGGATGTGGCGCCGCTCATAGCCTTTCTGGCTTCGGAGCAGGCAACCTGGATCACGGGCCAGACGATCAGCGTGAGCGGCGGCTACACCGCGGTCGGCTGAATGGTAGACCTCAGAGTCGAGCAAGCCGACTGGCTCCTGACCCTGGACCCTGACCGCCTGATCTTCACCGACGGGGCAGTGGACGTGGAGGGC
>JBHIBG010000106.1:0-8715 GCA_046758965.1 Methylomirabilia bacterium
TGGCGCAGCCGCCCAGCGCAACAGCAAGGCCGAGCACCATCACGATTCGACGTTGGATGATCATGCTACTCTCCGTTTTACGCGAGTGCTGGCCGTCTCGGCGGCCCTGCCGTCAGCTCGAGACGGCAGGCCCCGGAAGTTGAGCAGGGCGATCTCCAGACCGATCTCTTTGAAGCTGACAGTTCCAGGAGCGACGCGTCCGTGACGGCTACCCCGATCCGTCCAGGGCGGGCGAAGCGGAGGACGTCGTCGCTCCGGGAGGGTGAGGACGCCACACCCCTGCCGGGAGGGCGCTCGGCAGCGGTCGGGTCGCCTTCCTGGCGGCGTCGGCGACTACGATCACGGGCCCGTCCGTGGGCTAACGAAGCGCTGAGAGGGCTCATCTCTAGTATCCGACTGCAGGGAGGATGCCAAAGCAGCCACAGAAAACGCGTTAGAAAGTCAGTCAGTTATCAACGTTTCAGCTGAAGACGGAGGGACGATCGGGTGCCAGACTGGCAGGGACTGTCGGCCTGACAGGGGGAGGAAGCGATCGGAAGGGGGGTGCACTTACGGGCGGCCCCGGGAAGGCCTGGTTATGGGGACCTCATCCCCCGGGGGTTCAGAGCATGGCCAGGCAGAACGGATTCCCGCGCGGTCTCATTTCGAAGGATCCGACCCCACATTCTCGTTTGCCTCAGCCTTCTGTCCCTCGATGAACTCCGCCGATTTCAGTCGATCGTTCTCATCGTAGATGACTCTCACTTTCATGTCTCGCCCGGTGGCAGTGGCCTCTAGAAGAGCTCTACGGTGCGGCCATTCTCTTCCCCCGACCATACCGGCGTCCCGAGCTCAGCGGCGACATGACTTCTGGGTGCCCCTTCGTCCAGAACGGACAAGTCTTTCTTGTCAGGCTGTTTGGCGGCCATGAACACGGAACACCCCGAGCTTGTCAGGAGTAACAGCCCCATCACGACGTAGGACGCGAGATATC
This sequence comes from Methylomirabilia bacterium, assembly GCA_046758965.1. Taxonomy (GTDB): domain Bacteria; phylum Methylomirabilota; class Methylomirabilia; order Rokubacteriales; family CSP1-6; genus JBHIBG01. Next base: position 974 of record JBHIBG010000106.1, read on the forward strand.
TCCGACCGGCGTCCCTCAGCTTCATCTTGTTTCCCCCTTTCGAGCTGGTCCTTGCCTCACACGTCCCGACGCTCTGCAGCTATCGCACCACGCAAGCCAGATGCCAAGCGAGCGTCTTTGAAAAACAGCTGGTTAGCGCCCTGGCAGATGGCTGGATCGATGGTGGTGGTGGAAGGTTGAGCGCGCAATACACTTGACGCCCCGTTCCGCCCGTCATAGCTTTCCCACATGCCGCAGATTCCCAGGATGACGACAAGGAGTGTAGGATGATGCCGAAAGGAGAGGAATGATCCCGCAGATCGAGAGGAGACTCATGACATGAAGCTCGGATTCTCTCTTCCGGTGGCAGGGGCCTGGGCATCACCCGAAAGCCAGGTGCATGTGGCTCAGCACGCGGAGGCTCTCGGCTACCACTCGCTCTGGGTCTTTCAGCGGCTGCTCTACGCGCTGAAGCCGAAGAACGACTACCCTCCGTTGCCTGGCCAGCCGTGGCCGAACCCCTTCGAGCGAGTGATGGATCCGATCGTCACGCTGGCGCACGTGGCGGGAGCGACCAAGCAGATCCGCCTTGGGACGAGCGTCCTGATTATGCCATACTATTCGCCCATTCTGTTGGCCAAGCAGCTCGCCACCCTCGACCTCGTCTCAGCCGGACGACTCCATGTCGGCCTTGGTATCGGCTGGTCAGAGGACGAGTACGAGGCTGTCGGCGTGCCGTTCAGGCAGCGCGGGAGGCGGGGGGACGAATTCCTTCAGTGCCTCAAGGCCATCTGGACCCAGGACGTCGTGGAGTTTCAGGGAGATTTCTACCGGGTGCCCCGGGCGAAGATCGAGCCCAAGCCGCTCCAGAAGCCGCATCCTCCCATCACGGTCGGCGGCTACGGCGCCGCCACCATCAAACGGGCCGCCACCCTCGCCAACGGGTTCAATGGGGGGAACGTACCGCTGGCTCAAGTGGCCCCACTCGTGAAGGAGGTCAAGGCGGCGGCTGAGGCGGTGGGACGGGATCCCAAGACCCTCCACATCGTGTCTCGGGGCACGTTCCAGCTCCACGAGTCGCCCCAGGGGAAGGACCGGAGGCCGCTCTGGGGAACGCTGGAGGAGATCCGCCAAGACATCGGGCGCTACGCAGAGGCGGGGCTCACCGAGCTTTTTCTCGAGGCGAATTTCGATCCGAAGGGCGCGGCGCTGGAGCGAGTCCTGGAGGTGATGACCGCGCTCGCCCCTCGTCACGTGAGACTCTGACCTGGCCTACTCGCCCTGCCCCGTTGCGGGGCTATCAACCCGGCGGAGCCTAAGATCGGGGGTGAGAGCTTCTTCCCGCTTGGGAACATTCCAGGAACCGAGTACGTCCGGCCCGTCAAGGGCGTGGCGGCGCGGCCCATGCGCTCCTGGGGGCCAGTTTAGTAGACTCCGGGCAACCGCTTGGGGGAGATCAACAGAGCGTGAGGAGGAAACGGCCATGGCGAAGTCAAGGCTTGTCCAAATTGCTGCCGCTGGCACCCGAGGAACAATTGAACTATACGCGGTAGACGAAGCAGGGCGGGTTTGGAACTATATCAAGGCCCAGGACAAATGGAGACTCTTGCCGGAGGCCAGAGAGACTCCCCCTGACCCGGGCAGCTCTGACCCGGACCTGCAATGAGGGCCATGCCATGAACGAGCCAGCCCGGTGAAATCGAGGATCACGAGCCTGTCAGGATGCCGGCCGGAACTTCCAGAAGCAGCGGCACATTCGGATGTGCCGACAGGCAGTTCAGCGCCGACGTCACTACGAGTTGGCCTCTCCGCGCCGGACTTCACGCTCACGCCGGGCGATCTGAAGGGCGATCGGCGGCGCGCCGGAGTCGGCTCAAGCGGACCTGGCCCTTTCATCTCCCGGGCCGCGGCTCAGGGCGTCGAGCGTGGCCCGGGCCCGGGGCTCGTCGAGCGATGGGGCCGGCGCGTAGGTCGCCGCTCCCGTGATCCGCATTCCTCCCTCCCACTCCTGGGGGGCGTCTTCCAGCACGTCTTCCACGCTGAGCACGAACAGGCCAACATCCGGCAAGCCGGTGACCGGGTACGGCCCGTCGGTGGCCCGGGCCTTCACGTACACCGTCCGATCGGGCTCGATGATCAGCAAAGTCGCCGCCGGGCGTTCGAGGAGATTGCGAGCGCTCCGGCTTCGCGCTCCGATCACGGTGCGGATCGTCTCTGGGTCTACGGCCCGCACCTCAAGGGACGACAGGAGCATGGGGTGGGGAAACCCTCCAGGGTCCACTGTGATCAGGGGGAGCACCGTGGCCAGGTGGTGTGGGAGATCCGCCTGGGAGAGGCGGGCCAGGAGGTCAGATGGCAGCTCGGCGCCGAGAGAGCGAGACACGGTTCAGTCCCCCCTCACCCTGGCCCTCCCCCCCACTGGGGACGAGGGAAGATGAATGACACTCTTTCGGATGACGGCTCATTATTGCGCCGAGGCTCTCCCGAGCGCCAGGAGAAAGGTCAAGCGCGCAGGATCGGCCATGCTGCTTGACGGCCCATGGGGCGCATGCTATAAGGCTGGCAAGTTTTTTTTGCTGTCAGGAGGATCTCAACCATGGAAGAGATGAGCGCGGGAGTCTCTGTCCCGGCACGCGGTGGCTCTCCCCAAGACCTCGCGCCGAGGGACCTGCGCGAGTGGATCGCCCGGGTCGAGGCCCTCGGCCTCCTGCGGCGTATCACCGAAGAGGTCGACTGGAACGAGGAGATGGGGGCGATCACATACATGGCTCACCAGGAGATCGGAGCTCCTGCGCTCCTCTTCGAGCGGATCCTCGGCTGCCCGCCGGGCTTTCGGGCCCTTTGGAACCTCCTGGGCTCCAGCGTGGATCGCTTCGCCGTCTCCATCGGCGAGCCGACCGGCCTAGGAGTGATGGACGTGATTCAGCGCGCCAAGACCAGGTTCACCCGGGCCGTGCCGCCCGTGATGGTGGACGGCAAGGACGCGCCGGTCAATGCCCACCACATGATCGGGGACAAGCTGGACGTAACCATCTTCCCCGCGGCCCGTCACTGGGCCGGAGACGGCGGCCGCTACATCGGGACCGCCGACGCGATCATTACCCGGGACCCTGACGGTGGCTGGCTCAACGTCGGGGTCTACCGGCAGATGGTCCACGACCGGAACCACGTGGGCCTCTACCTGTCGCCCGGGAAGGATGCGAGGCTCCACATCGAGCGCTACTGGAGCCGAAATGAGCCATGCGAGGTGGTTGCGGTGTGGGGCGTCGACCCAGCCATGTTCATCGCCGCCTCGCAGACCTTCCCCAAGACGGTCTCGGAGCTCGACTTCATTGGCGGGATCGCTAGCCGGCCTGTAGAGCTGGTGAAGGGCCACGTCGTGAGTCTCCCCTACCCGGCCCACGCCGAGATCGTCATGGAGGGCATCATCCACCCGCACGCGATGAAGCTCGAGGGGCCTTTCGGCGAGTTCACCGGCTACTACGGGCGCCCCGAAGACTACGCCTTCCTCGTCGAGGTGAGCGCGGTCCACTACCGAGACAACCCGATCCTGACTCACGCCCTCATGGCCGACTACCCGGCCAACGAGTGCGCGCTCCTCTACTCCATCGCCCGATCAGCCCGGATCTGGAATGACCTGGACAGCCTCGGGGTGCCCGGGATCAGGGGCGTGTACTCGCACCCAGCCGCCGCCGGGGGCTTCGCCCTGACGGTGGTGTCGCTCGAGCAGCGGTTCGCCGGTCACGCCCCGCAGGCCCTCGCCCTCGCCGCGCAGGTGCCGGGCGGCGCCTACTTCTCGAAATGGATCATCGCGGTAGACGAGGACGTGGACCCCTCGAACATCAATGAGGTGCTGTGGGCCATGTCCACCCGGTGTAACCCCGCGGAGGACATCGATATCCTGCGCCAGACGTGGTCCACCTGGCTTGACCCCACGCAGAATCCCCCCGAGGAGCGTCCCTACGGCTCCAAGGCGCTCATCAACGCCTGCAAGGAGCACCGCCACATCAGCCAGTTCTCCAAGCGCACCACGATTCGCCGCTCGGTATACGAAGCCGTCGCGGCCAAGTGGGGGCGGCTCGGCTTTGCGGGGACTCCGCCCCGGCTGGGGGCCCTGGAAGAGTGAACGAAGGGACCAGCTGGCGACAGACCAGCAGGGCGCCGTGCTCACCGTAGAGCAGGAGGGAGAGCCCTACGGCCCTGAAAAGACTGGCGTGCGCTTTTCCGCGAAGGCCCGGAGCCCCTCGACCGCGTCGGCGGAGCGCATGTGCGCCCCCACAAGCGCAATCTCCGTTTCGAGGCCGCTGCCGAGGTCCACATCGAGGGCGCGGTTCAGCAGGACTTTCACCGTGCGGTTGGCCGAGCCGCTCTTCCGGGCCAGAGCCGCGGCCGACTCGTGGACGGCCTCCTCAAGCTTCCCCGCGGGGGCCAATCGGTTGACAAGCCCCCACTCCAACGCCTCCCGGGCGGTGAGCCAGCCTCCGAGCAGCATCAGCTCCTTGGCACGACGAACACCGATCAGGCGGGGGAGCCGCTGGCTTCCACCTCCGCCCGCCACCAGGCCGAAGTTCGCGTGCTGGTCCCCCAGCCGCGCCTCCTCGTCCGCCAAGATCAGGTCGGCGACCAGCGCCAGCTCCAGCCCCCCGGCCAGCGCGAAGCCGTGTACACCCGCGATGACCGGCATGGGAAGCGCTTCAATCCGGTTGAAGACCCGGTGCCAGAGGCGGATGAACTGATCCCACCTCGCCGGGTCCGGCGCCAGCTCCTGCACGGCCTTCAGGTCCGCCCCAGCACAGAAGGCACGGCCCGCGCCGGTGAGGGTGACCACCTTGATGGTCGGGTCCCGCTCGAAAGCCTCGCACACGCGCCCGAGATCTTCCAGCAAACCTTCGTTGATCGCGTTGAGGTGATCCGGGCGGTTCAAGACCACCCGCGCTACGCCGCCATCGACGCCAACCCTCACGCACGTCAACTGCATGATCCGTCTCCTCATGCGCCAGAGGTTCAGTTGGATCTCCCGCTCCCGGTGAGCCGCGTGTGGACCATGCGTGCCGCCTCCCCTCAGAACGCCCCCAACGGCGAGAGGAGCGACAAGCCACCGTCCAGAACCACCGTCTGCCCGGTGAGGAAGTCGGCCTCCTCGGAGCAGAGGAAGGCCACCAGGTTCGCGACGTCCTCGGGCCGCCCGAGCCGCCGCCGGGGGGTGAAGGCGATCAGCCGCGCTTCGGCAGGGGTCGGATCAACGCCGAGCCCCTGCGCCAGGTACATCCGGTACGAGTCGGTCTCGACGAGGCCCGGGCTTACCCCGTTGACGGTGACCCCCCGCGGGCCCAGCTCACACGCCAGGTAGCGAACCAGCGTCTCCATGGCGGCCTTGGCCGCGCCGAGGGCGCCATGCCCCGGGATGACGTCCCTCGCGTCGAAGCCGGAGAGTGCCACAATGCGGCCGAATCCCTCCCCCATCAGCGCCGCCGCCCGCTGGGCGGCCAGCACGAAGGCCGTGACCGTGATCGCAAAGGTTCGCGTCACGTTGTAGTCCTTGACCTCCATCAGGGGGCGGAAGGCTGTGGCCGCGGCGTTGGCCACGAAGATGTCCAGCCGGCCGAACTCGGTACGCGCTACCTCGAACATCCGCTCCACGTCCTCGCTCCGTTCCAGATCAGCCCGCACCGCGACGGCGCGACGGCCGAGCGTGGTCGCCGTCTCGACCACCTCCTCCGCGAGTTGCTGCTCCTTGCGGTAGGTCACAATCAGGTGCGCCCCGTCGGACGCCACCCGGAGCGCGATGGCGCGCCCCATGCCCCGGGAACCGCCGGTGATCAGCGCCACACGACCGTCGAGGTGGCTCATGCGAACTCTCCTCTCCGCTCTCAGTAGGGGAGGCTTTCGCGCCCCATCAGCTCGCGGGCCACGATGACCTTCATGATCTCGGCGGTGCCGTCGCCGATCTCGAGCCCCATCACGTCGCGCAGCCGCTGCTCGAACGGCAACTCCTCCGTGTAGCCGTAGTGGCCATGGAGGAGCAGGCACTGATGGATGGTCTCCACGGACAGCTTGGGTGCCCACCACTTCACCATGGCCGCCTCCTTCGTGTAAGGCTGTCGGCGATCGGCGAGCCAGAGCGCCCGATAGCAGAGCCACCGCGCCGCCTCGATATGCGTGGCCGCCTCCGCGATCGGGAACGACACGCCTTCGAAGGTGGCCAGGGACCGGCCGAAGGCCTTCCGCTCCTTCACATAGGCCATGGTCTCCTCGAGCGACACCTGGGCTGCGCCAAGGCAGGCGAGCGCGATGAAGACCCGGTTGAAGTCGAACCCCTCCATGACCTGATAGAAGCCGGTCCCTGCATCGCCCAGGCGATGGGAGAGGGGGATTCTCACGTGATCGAGCGACAGCACCGCTCGGCCCACAACCCGGGAGCCGAGGTCGCGAAGGGGGCTCCGCGCGATGCCGGCCAGGTCCAGGGGCACGAGGAAGGCTGTCACGCCCCGTGCCTTGGCCTTGGGGTCGGTCTTCGCGAAGAGGATGGCCGCCTGCGCAGCCATTCCGAGGGTGATCCCCGACTTCTCGCCGGTGACGACGTACTGGTCGCCGTCTGACACTGCACGGCACGCCAGGTTGGCCGCGTCCGAGCCCGCGCTCGGCTCGGTGAGGGCCAGGGCGATGATGGCCTCACCTCGCGTCACGGGAGGCAGCCACCGCGTCTTGATCTCCTCGCTCCCGTAGCGGCCAATGATCTCGCCGGCCAGCCCCGCGAGCTGCATGCCGTAGGTACAGCTGAGGTCGCCGCGCGCGATCTCCTCAGTGGCGAGCCCAATCGTGAGGAGGTCGGCCTCCTGGCCGCCGTAGGCCGCGGGAGTTCGCAGCCCGAAGAGCCCCAGTTCCCCCATCTGCCGCCAGATCTGCCAGGGGAACTCGCGGCTCTTGTCCCACTGAGCGGAGTGGGGGGACAGCTCCTTGCGCGCGAAGAGGCGCAACGTCCGAACCAGCTCCTGCTGCTCGGGGCTGAACGCAAACTCCATCGCTCGTTCCGCTCTGGCGCGGGCGAGGCCGTTACATGGTGGCGCCGGTCTTTGCGACGTACCGGCGGATGGCCTCGAAGTCCACGCGCTGCCGACGCTCTCCGAAAATCTCCCGGACCATCTCCAGGGGGAACTCATCGTACTCACCCAGCTCCTCGATCACCTGGAAATGAGGCCGACCGTTCGCGTCCAGCGGCGACAGCAAGGCGTCCTCCGCCTCCGCGAACTCCACGACTCGATACGCCTTGCGCTCGCAGAGGTTCCGATCCAGGGAGGGATCCAACCTGATCCACCGGCCGTTCAACTGGAGGCTGACGAGACCGTGAGGGGTGAGAACGTCGGTGCCCATCAGCGCCACGAGATCGCTCGGCAGTCGAAAATCCCGGACCGCCTGGAACGAGAGCCGCGCAGGGATGCCCGCCGCCCGCGCCAGCGCGCAGAGGAGCACCGCCTTCTGGATGCACATCCCCGAGCCCCGCGCCAGGGTGCGCGATGCCCGGAAGACCTCAGCGGTTCGCTGACCCGGTTCCATGTCCGGCGGGATGAACGCATACAGGATCCGATCCCTGACGAACTGGAAGAGGGCCCGGGCCCGCTCGACGGCGGAGGTGAACTCCCGAGTCAGCTCGCTGGCGGCGGCCCGTACGGCATCGGCCGTTACATCAATAGTCTCATCCGGGTCCATGGCTCCTCCGGCGCGGCGGGCGATCAGCTCAGCGGGCTATGCTCGTAGCGCTTCGG
>JBHIBG010000107.1:0-8637 GCA_046758965.1 Methylomirabilia bacterium
GGTGGCGCTCGGCTTCCTCGAGGATCCGCCGGGCTTGGCGGAGGGAACTGCGCGCCATCTCGACGTTGGTCACAGCTCAATAACCTCGCCCGGAACCAGATCAGGCTTCAACACCCAGTAACGAACCTCGCCGCGCGTCCTTCGCTCGGCACCGAGCCGTCTCAGCGAGTCGCCGAGACGTGCCAGCACCGCTCGGAAAAACCCCTCTCGGTCGTAGAGGAGCCGGGCATCCTCAACGAGGTCTAGATAGAGGGGGATAAATCTAGCGGCTTCGCTTCGGGTCCTGACGAGCCTGGCCAGACGCACCGAGAACCCCAAGGTTCTGAGCCGCACGAGCTCCTGTTCAAATTCTGCGTCCACTCCCTCGAGGGCGCGGAGGCGCGCGAAGCGCCCCTGGGGAAATTCCTCGCCCACAATCAGGAGGTCAATGTCAGAATCGGCCCGCGCTTCCCCACGGGCGACGGACCCGAAGAGGACTATCGAGATGAGGTTCTCCCCGAGAGCCGTCCGGAGCATCCCGGCATAGCGCTCCGCGGCAGCCTGCAAGGCCTGATTGATCTCAGCGGGACCCAGCCCCGGTACGATATCCGTCATCCCGCCTATTCTAACGCGTCTCTACCGACCATCCCGGCCAAATACTGGGATACCTCAGAACGAACGCGGGGCTGGTGATCCACTCTCCCTCACCCTAACCCTCTCCCCGCGGGGAGAGGGGAACCGACCGCGATGAAGGAGCGCGGCCTCACGGCAAGGGATGACCGGAGCCGAACCTACTGTCCAGCGCGCATGCACCGCACGGCAGCCTGCAGCACCTCTCTGTTGCTGTATCCCGAGACGATCTCCTTCAGCACCGCCGGGAGAGATGCCTGCAACGCGCGAATTTCCTCAAGCAATCGCGGTAAGGCTCTCACCACGTTATCCACGATGGTCACGCTGGCCGTCCTGGCTGTGCGCGACAGCGGGTTCAGGTCTACTGTGACCACGGCCTTGCCCATATTGCGCAGCGCTTCGCATCGATCCCCGTCCTCCAGGGGCACGAACACCGCGTCGGCTCTGAAAATGCCGTCCGGGTGCACGAACTTGCGGTTCGACTCGATACACGCGAGCTGGGCTCGGTCGGTGGGCGTCAACACCTGCCCGGCGCCGTGCTCAATCAGGCGGCCTCGGATGGCCTGCTCCCGCCCTTTCGAGGTGTGGAAGATGTTTACTTCCAGCGGGGCGTGCAGAATCTTGCCCAGCTCCACCAATCCATCGGGCACCAGGGCCGCCGCGTTGCCGTTTACGGAGATCACCGGTCGTTCAGCCAATAGCAGCATCGCCGCTCCGGCGCTCGCCGCTTTCCTGGCGAAGGGTTGCGTGGTCTCGCCGATAAGATAGTCAAAGGCCTCGCCGCGGCCGTGAGCGATCAGTCCGTGAATCGAGGTAATCCCTTGCTCCACGCCCGCCACGATCGCCTCCCGTATCTTCAGCGATGCGTGCCGAGGATGACTCTCAGGAACACCGCCCATTTACAGCATCCTGACCTTGTGTCTGCAAAGCATCGTCTTCTGCGCTCCTTCGAAGGAGCGCGTACTGAACACGGCGTGGCCCAGCATGATCATCGACGCAGACCCGTTCTCGTCCTCGATCTCCCGAACCACCTGCTGGACCCTGCGATCGCGCAACAGGCCGCTGTCGATCGCAAAGGTCTTGGACAACCTGATGCAGGCATTGAAGTCGACGGCGTCTAATTTCACGATCTCTTCCAGGCGTCTCAGCGCCGCATCCGCCGCGCTGTTGATGCGGTCCCGCTGCGCTCGATCCGCGAGGATGTCCCTCGTATGAATAGGGCCGAAGTGCCTGTAATAGATCGGCTGTTCAGGCACGGACAGCGGCTCGGCAGCCAGGGGGTAGCCCGCCTTCAATTTGACCAGACAGCCGCCGTGGTACTGCGCGCACACGTCCCCTAAGCCGGTCAGATTCTCCACTTCGGCCACGTGAGCGGTCATCGCCAGCTCTTCTTCGGGCTTGCTTAACCCCAACAGGGCATTCACGGCATAGGCCACGGCTAATGCCGAAGCCCCGCTCAACCCGAATCCGGAGCTCAGCGGCAGGGGGGACTCGATGTCTATGCGGAAGGCCTGGGAGGTCAATTTCCGTACGACTGACGCAACCGTAGGGAAGCGAATCTCACTGCCGTTGAACAGGATCGTGGTCCGGCTCCCCCCGCGAACCGTTACCACAACCCCGTCCCTGACCGTAAATCCCATGCCCAGCGAATGCATCCGGGCAGGGTCCTCGTGAGGAACAATCTTGAATACGCAGGAGATGTTGCCGGGCGCAAAGGCCCTGGCCTCGTCCATTTGCGTTCCCTAACTGATGCCGGCGGCGGTGTGCCACCGCTCAGCGAGCCAGCGTCCGACCTGGCTGGTCCTGCCGGTCTTCACGACAGGACGGCCCGCCAGGCTTCGTAGGCCTCCGGTCATGATGTCTCTCCGCGCGTGAAGAACTCGACGGCCCGCCGGAGCCCCTCCTCGAACTCCACCACCGGCGTGTAGCCGAGGTCACGCTTGGCCTTGGCGATGTCGGCCAGGGTGTGGGGGACATCGCCGGCGCGGGGAGGCGTGTGTACGCATTCCAGTACCCGGCCGAAGGTCTTCTCCAGCAGCCGGATGATCTCGGAGAGCGTCACGCGGCTCCCGCACCCCACGTTGAACACCTGGCCCGCCGCTCCGGAGGCCCGGGCGGCAAGCAGGTTGGCAGCCACTACGTTATCCACGTAGGTGAAGTCCCGGGACTGAAGCCCGTCACCGTGGACCTCAAGCGCCTCGCCCTGCTTCGCCCACAGGATAAACCGGGGGATCACGGCCGCGTACTGCGAGGTGGGGTCCTGTCGCGGGCCGAAGACGTTGAAGTAGCGAAGCGCCACTGTCTCGACTCCGTAGAGGCGGCTCCAGACGGCGCAGTAGTGCTCCCCGGCCAGCTTCGAGACCGCATAGGGGGAGATCGGGGCGGGAGCTTGGTCCTCGCGCTTCGGCAGCTCAGGGCGGTCGCCGTAGACCGAGGACGACGAGGCGTACACCACGCGCCTGACCCCGGCCACTCGCGCTGCCATGAGAAGATGAAGGGTGCCGGTGACGTTGTTGGCGTTGGCGCCGAGCGGGTCGTCCACCGATCGGGGCACCGAGCGCATGGCGGCCTGATGAAAGATCACTTCTATGCCCCGCGCGGCCCGGAGAGCGGTGTCCGGATCTGTGAGGTCCCCCTCGACGATCTCGAGCCGCCGGTCCCCCTGCGCGAAGGCGAGATTGTCACGGCTGCCGGTGGAGAAGTTGTCCAGGACTCTGACCCGGTGCCCTTCGCCCAAGAGCCGCTCCACCACGTGAGACCCGATGAATCCCGCTCCTCCCGTGACCAGAAACATAGCTAGTCGGCTTGCTCTCCCAACATCTGCGCGTTTGTGTTCACTTTGGGCAGGACGCCACTGACGCCGGGCCGAGAACCGAGCAGATCAAGGACGCAGGGAGGAGCCCACCGGAGGCGTACTTTCTGTACGTTGAGGATGGGCGACGACCGAGGACGCAGAGACGCGACGGTTATCGGCACGGCGCTAGCGATTATGGCCGCCCACTCTCACGCCTGTCAACTCCCCGAGCCCAGCCGCGGCCGGGCGGAGCCTCCTGTCGTCACCCCGTGTAAAATAGGCGCAGTGCGCGCCCTTCTGCTGAGGGCCCCCGGCCCGATCACCGCTTCTCCCCTGGAGGCCAGCGACCTCCCGACCCCGGAGCCCGGCCCGGGACAGATCCGCATCAAGGTCGGGGCTTGCGGGCTCTGCCACACCGACCTGCACGAGGTCGAGGGGGAGCTGGCGCTGCCAAAGCTCCCGGTCATCCTCGGCCACCAGGTCGTGGGGGTGGTGGAGGCGCTGGGCCCGGGAGCGCGGAGGTTCCGCGAGGGTGAGCGCGTCGGCCTTCCGTGGCTCCACGAAACTTGCGGTCGCTGCGAGAGCTGCCGGCGAGGCGATGAGAACCTCTGCGATCACGCTCGCTTCACGGGCTACGACGTGGATGGCGGCTACGCGGAGTTCACCCTGGCTCCCGAGCGCTTTGCCTACCGGCTTCCCGAAGGGCTCTCCGACGCCGAAGTCGCTCCGCTTCTCTGCGCGGGGATTATCGGGTACCGCGCGCTGCGCCTCTCTGAGGTCAGGCCCGGGGACCGGCTCGGCCTCTTCGGCTTCGGAGCCTCAGCCCACCTCGCCCTTCAGGTGGCGCGCTACTGGCAGTGTGAGGTCTATGTGTTCACCCGGAGCCCCGCGCACCGCGATCTGGCCCGGCGGCTCGGCGCGGCCTGGGCCGGCGGCGCCGAGGACGAGCCGGCGGCGCGGCTGGACCGGGCCATCTCCTTCGCGCCGGCGGGCTCACTGATTCCTCTGGCCCTGGCCAAGCTCCGCAAAGGCGGAACGCTGGCGCTGGCCGGCATCCATCTCGACCGGATCCCGGAGATGCCGTACTCGCTCCTCTACGGTGAGCGCGCGCTTCGGTCGGTGACCGCGTCCACGCGCCGGGACGCCGAGGAGCTCCTGGCCCTGGCGCCCCGGATCCCGCTCCGGAGCGAGGTGGAACTCTTTCCAATGGAAGAGGCCAACCGGGCGCTCCAGCGGCTCAAGGCGAGCCAGATCAGTGGAGCCGGCGTCCTGGAGATCGGATGAGGTCTTCAGAGCCGGTGACGGTAAACGAGCCTGCCTTCTGGGATGGACTGTATGAGCGGGGTGGGGATCGGTGGGAGCTCAGGAGAGCCGCGCCGTCGCTCGCCGAATATCTCCGCCGCGCCCCGCTTCCCCGGGGGAACGTGGCGGTGCTCGGCTGCGGCCGAGGTCATGACGCCCGGCTCCTGGCCCGGCTCGGCCACCGAGTCTGGGGGTTCGATTTCGCCGCCCGGGCAATCCAGGACGCCCGGGCCCTGGCAAAGCAGAACGGGCTCGAGATCGCCTTCGAGCAGCGCGATCTCTTTGATCTCGCGACCGACTTCGCGGGATTCTTCGACGGCATCTGGGAGTACACGTGCTTCTGCGCCATTGACCCGAACCGCCGGGCCGAGTATGTGAGGCTGGTCCGAACATTGCTCAAGCCGGACGGCTGGCTCCTCGCCTGCTTCTGGCCGCTTGGCCAGGGAAGGGACGGCCCCCCTTTCCCGGCCACCGAGGCAGAGATCCGCCGGCTCTTCGCGCCTGACTTCGTCCTCCTCGAGACCTACGTCCCGACCGAGTCGGCAGCGCGCCGCCTCGAGTGGATGGTCGTGGCTCGCCCCCACGCCGCGTTGAGCGGGCCCACCTTGAACTCCTCCGCCACGCCCTGATCTCTGCCCGGGCCTACCTCCTCGCTGAGTTCGGCGTCCAGGACCCCATCGACTACGACGATTACCTGACGGGCGACCGAAGCTTGAAGAAAGCTTTCTAGGATCCTCCCATCGCCTTCTCGTAGGTCACGGAGGACTTGAGCCGGTCCTCGGGGATCGCGTAGTAAGCTCGGAGCACGGCCTCGGAGTCGGCAGAGAGCCGGTAGCCGGCTTTCTCCAGCGCCCGCCGGGCCTTGTAGTTTCCGGCGTAGGTCCCCACGATGAGCCGGCGCACGCCCCGGGCCTGGCCTTCCAGGTGCTCCCGGAGGCGCGAGCCGAACCCCAGGCGCTGGTGCTCGGAGAGCACGTAGGCGTGGCGGAGCAGGGCAACCTCGCGCACCTGCTCGAGTCCCATGACGCCAACCAGGACCTCGGCCACGAAGGCCCCATACCAGGTCATGCGGCGGGCCTCGGCTTCCCACTGGGCGGCGGTCATCTCGGGGTCGTGATACTCCCCGGGAGGGAGGAACTCCCGGTACCAGCGCGCGGCCTCATTGACCACGGCCAGGGCCTGATCCCGGTCGGCCAGGGTCAGCGGACGGATCGTCGGGTTCGTCATGGCGAGAATGCTCCCCTCACCCTTGCCGGCTCCGGTCCGGGGAGGGGGGACCGAAGCGCGGGCCGCCGGGGCTTTGCTCCAGACACAGAAGCTATCATAATTGGGGGGCCGCCGGAGCGGAGGCGAGGAGGAACTCTCCGATGAGCAGGTGGGCGACGTTCCCCGATCAGGAGCCATCCCGGGAGGCCGGGAGGCTGGCCGAACAGGTCTTGAGAGACGGCGGCGAGGTCCTGGCGCTCTACCAGGATCCGGTCGGCGAGCACTGGCAGATCTTCTGCCTGCTCCCCATGGAGCGCGTCGAGCCCACCCCCTACCAGCGCGACCTCTCCCCCACCCATGTCAAGCGCCTGCAGGAGGTGGTGAAGAAGCTCGACCGCTTCCTGGATCCCATCGTGGCCATCTCGCCGAAACCGGGCCTCTACTGGACTCCCAACGGGAACCATCGCCGGGCGGTGCTGGCCAAGCTCAAAGGCAAGCTGATCCCGGCCATCCTGCTCGTGGAGGCCGCGATGGCCTACCACATCCTCGCGCTGAACACCGAGAAGGCCCATAACCTCAAGGAGAAGTCGCTGGAGGTCATCCGGATGTACCGCGGACTCGCCCGGGAAGAGCCGCGCGCCACCGAGGATAGCTACAGCTTTCAGTTCGAGTCCCCCCACTTCATCACGCTCGGGCTGCTCTACGAGAAGAACCGCCGGTTCGCCGGAGGGGCGTTCGCGCCGATCCTGAGGCGCGTGGACAAGTTCCTGAAAGGGGCGCTCCCCAAGACCCTGGAAGAGCGCGAGGAGCGGGCTCAGCTGGTGAGGGAGGCTGACGAGGCGCTCTCGGACCTCGTGGCGAGGATCAAGAAGCGCGGCATCAACCACCCCTACGTGAAGAACTTCCTGCTGGCTCGAACCACCCCGTTGACCCGCGCGCGAAAGACGCTCCCCTCGTTCGAGGTCACCTTCAGGAAGCTGACCGAGAATCTGGAAGCCTTCGACGTGGCCAAGCTCCGCTATGAAGATATCGCCCGCTCGGCCCTGATGGCGGCTCCTGCCGCCGGCTGATCCCGCCTCCCCCTCACCCTAACCCTCCCCCCACCCGGGGAGAGGGGACCAAGGGCAGTTTGGGTCGGGTACCTCAGTCGAGGTTCACCCAGACAGACTTGACCTCGGTATAGGGATCCATCCCCGCCGAGCCCAGCTCCCGGCCGAACCCGGATTCCTTGAACCCGCCGAATGGCAGCGCCGCATCGAAGAGGTTATAGGCGTTCACCCAGACGGTTCCTGCCCGGAGAGCCCGCGCGGCCCGGAGCGCCTTGGCCACATCCCGCGTCCAGACCGCGGCCGCTAGCCCGTAGGTCGTCTCGTTTCCCGCGGCGATCCCCTCCTCGATCGCCTTGAAGGGGATCACCGAGAGCACGGGACCGAAGATCTCCTCGCGGGCAATCCTCATCTGGTTCGAGACCTGGTCGAAGATCGTGGGCTCGATGAAGTAGCCCTTCCCCGAACCGACCTTGGCGCGGCCGCCGCCCGCCACGAGCTTCGCCCCATCCCGCTTCCCCGACTCGATGTAGGAGAGCACGGTCTCCATCTGCTGGCCCGAGACCACCGGGCCCATGCGGGTGGACTTGTCCAGCGGGTCGCCCACCTTCAGCCCCTTCACCCGCTCGGTGAGCTTGGCCATGAACGGCTCGTGAATGCTCTCCTCCACGAACAGGCGCGAGCCGGCCGCACAGACCTCGCCCTTGTTATAGAAGATGCCGGTCATGGCCCCTCTGACCGCGGCCTCCATATCCGCATCCGCGAAGACGATATTCGGGGACTTCCCGCCCAGCTCCAGCGAGAGGCGCTTGAGCGTCCCCGCGGCCTCGCGCATGATCTGCTTCCCCACCTCGGTGGAGCCCGTGAAGGCGACCTTGTCCACGCCGGGGTGGTGAACCAGGGCCATGCCGACCTTTGAGCCGGGCCCCGTGACGACATTGAAGACTCCGTCGGGAAGCCCGGCCTCCGCACAGAGCTCCGCGAACTTGAGCGCGGTCAGCGGCGTCAACGACGCCGGCTTCAGCACCACCGTGTTGCCCGCAGCCAGGGCCGGGGCGATCTTCCAGGAGGCCAGGAGGAAGGGGAAGTTCCAGGGCACGATGGCGCCGACCACCCCGACCGGGTGGCGGAGCGTGAAGGTGAAGGCGCCCTCCCGAAGGGCCAGCGTCTCGCCGTGGACCTTGTTGGCCCAGCCAGCGTAATAGCGAAACACCTCGGCTGCAAACGGCAGCTCCACCTTGCCGGAGTCGAACAGGGTCTTCCCCGTGCAGAGGCTCTCGAGCTTGGCCATCTCGTCGAGGTTCGCCATGATGAGATCGGCGAGCTTCCAGATGAGCCTGGTCCGGTCCGAGGCGGCCATTCGCGGCCAGGGCCCTTCGTCAAAGGCTTTGCGCGCGGCTTGAACAGCCAGGTCGATGTCGCGCTCGTCACCCTTGGCGACGCGGCTGATCTCTTCTTCGTTGGCGGGGTTGATTGTCGAATACGTCTCGCCGGCCCCTGGCGCGCGCCAGCTCCCCCCGATGAACAGCTCTCCCGTTGGCATGATGTTCCCCCTTGTGTTTATGAACAACCGGATTTCTGAATAGCGCCCCACGATTTGGAGGCGTCGCGCGCCGGGGATGCCCTGCCGAGCGAATCCGACGAGCCGTAGCGGGCGGCGAAGCGCAGGACGCCGGAGCG
>JBHIBG010000108.1:0-8634 GCA_046758965.1 Methylomirabilia bacterium
CAACCGCGCGCTGGCCGCCGAGGCCAAGAGGCTCCGTGAGCGGATCGCGGCATGAGCCGCCTCGTGGAGATCCTCCAGGTCGACGCGTTCACTGCGCAGCCATTTGGCGGCAACCCGGCAGGGGTGGTCCTGAATGCCGAGGGGCTCTCCGACGAGCAGATGCGCGGGATCGTCGGGGAGATGAACGTGGCCGAGACCGCGTTCCTCACACCGACGAGGCAGCCGGGGGCGGACTTCCGGCTCCGATGGCTCACCCCGTTAGGCAAGGAGGTCACCTTCTGCGGCCATGCCACTCTCGCAGCAGCCCACGCGCTCACCGAGAGCGGGCGCCTGAGCGGGGACCGCATGGTCTTCGACACACTCGGAGGTTTGCTCGCCGTAGTCGTGGGAACGGCTCCCGAGGGGATCGTGATCTGGCTGGAGCCTCGCCTTCCGGCCTGCGCCCCGTACAACGAGGCTCTGGAATCTACCCTGGAAGCTGTGGGAATCACGCCGGAGGGCGTGGCCTCCTGGGCGGCGCCTGCGCTGACCCCCGAGCGAGACCTCCTGCTTCCCGTCTCCGGCTTCGCGGTCCTGAAATCTCTCTCGCCCGACCTCCACCGCCTGGGGCGCCTCGGCAGCGAGGGCAAGATCCGCGGCTTCTGCCTCACCGCGCGGGAGACCTTCGACGACAATTCACTGATCGCGAGCCGATTCTTCGCGCCTCGCTACGGGATCCCCGAGGATACCGTTACGGGATCGGTTCACGCCTCGCTGGCGGTGTTTCTCTGGAAGGCTGGTCTTCTCCTCCCCGAGGGCAATGTCACGGCCTTCGTCGGTGAGCAGGGTGATTTCCTCGGCCGGCCCGGCCGACTCAGGGTGGAACTCCACCTGGTCAACGGACAACCCGCCCGTGTCAGGGCCGGCGGCCAGGCTGTCACGGTCCTCTCCGGAACCATCCGAGTCGAGTAGGGAGTGAATTGACAACTGCATTTCTACTCTCCCGTGTCTCTCGGACCCCCTCATCGTCAACCCTCTCCCGCTTCGAGCGGGAGAGGGAAGAAAGAGCCGTCAGTCAGACAGGGGGAGGCTCAGCAGGGACGTCGGGTCGATGCGTGCCTGGCTGAGGCGGGCGCCGAAGTGGAGGTGGGGCCCCGTGGCGCGACCGGTGGACCCCACAGCTCCGATAGGCTGGCCGCGCGCCACGAGCTGACCTTCCTGGACATCCACCCGCTCCAGGTGGAAGTAGAAGGTGGAGAGCCCGAGGCCGTGGTCCAGCACCACCAGGCGCCCCGCGAAGAACTGCTCGGCCACAAGCGCCACGCGCCCCGCGTTGGCCGCCACCACGGCGGTCCCGCTGTCGGCTGAGTAATCCACCCCCGTGTGGGGAGCACGCGGCTGGCCGTTGATGATCCGCCGGGCGCCGAACCCTTTTCCGCGATCGGAGACCCTCACGGGCTTGGTGAAGCGGTCCTGCCAGAGGCGCTCGGGTGTCACCGTCGCGAAGATTCTTCTCAGGCGACGGGACTCTTCCCGCGCGCGTCTCAGGGTCGGCGGATCCAGATCCACCTGCTCCCTCGGCAGCGTTAAGCGCTGGACCGGAAACTTCCGCTGTCTCACCTGAAGCGTCCCCGTGGCCTCGAACCCCCGGCCGCTGCCATCGATGAGCCCGATCCGCCACCGAACGGTGCCAGGCTTCTGCTCGAGATCAATGCCCGCCAGCGCTGCGTAGCTCTCGCCGTTGGCGAAGAAGGTCAGCGACGCCTCGTCGAGGCTCCCCTCCACCCGCTGCGGTCGCGGGACGCCCGTCACGAAGACGACAGCCACATCCCCCTGGCGCGGCGATGCCGGTTCCCAGCGGACCGTGAGCCGCTCTTGCGGCAGCACGGATTGCGGAAGGCCGAGCGAGAGCGCCAGCAGGAGAGCCGCGGCCGGCGCGCGGAGAGGCATGAAGGCGTTACTCTTCGGGCCGCTGCTGCTGGCGGAGGAACTGCTCGATCTCGGCGACCACATCCGAAGCCGGCGGGAGCTCCTCGGACGGGGCCGGCACGGCCTCCTCCTCCGCGTGCTTCGCCTCGAGCTTCCTCACGTAGGCCGCGATCTTGGCGTTCTGCGCCACGATCTCGGCCAGGTTGCGGTCGAACTGCTGCGCGGATTCTTCGAGGTCGGTGAGATCGAGCCGCGCGTCGAGGAACTCCAGAATCCGCTGGACCAGGGTCAACGCGGCCCTGGGGTTCTCGACTCCCGACACGTAGTGGGGGACGTTAGCCCAGAGGCTCGCCGTCGGCAGCCCCTGCTCCCGGCAGGTCGTGTTCAGGACGCCGACGATCCCAGTGGGCCCCTCGTAGCGGCTGGGCCGGACGCCGAGCCTCGCCGCCAGCTCGGGGTCAGAGGCGCCGCCCACCAGCTTCACGGGCCTGGTGTGGGGCACCTCGGCGAGCAGGGCGCCGAGGGTGAGCACCAGGGAGACCTCGCACCGTCGAGCAAGCTCGAGGACGAGGTGGCAATAGGTCTGCCACTTGAGGTGCGGCTCGACAGCGACGCCCACGATGACGTCCCGGCTCAGCTCGGGCGCCCGCGTGACTGAGAACTCGGTGGCGGGCCAGACAATCTCACGCTCGGTCTCGGAGCCAGACTTAAAGCGCACGTAGGGGCGCGAGAGGCCGAAGTGATAGAACTCCTCGGGGTCGATGGTGGCAAACTTCTCTGCCGACAGGCCCTGGGCCAGGTAGCGAGCCGCCGTGGTGGCCCCCTCGGCGGCATCGTTCCAGCCCGCGAAGGCCATGATGAGGGCCGGACGCCGGAGCGCGCCGGGACCCTCGTGAATGGTCAGCGGGCTCGCCATGGTGTTCGCCTACTCGCCGACGTGGACCGGGTTCGCGGGGTCTAGCTCCCACTCGTACCAGGAGCCGGCGAAGTTGGCCGCGTGCTCATAGCCGAGGAGCTTGAGGGCGAAGAGCCCGACCGCGGCGGAGACCCCGGCGTTACAGTACGTGACGACGCGGCGGGTGGGCGTCACACCCGCATCCTCGAACATCTTCCGAATCTCGGTGGGGTCCTTCCAGGTCTTCTGCTGCGGGTCCAGGAACCGGCCGACCGGCACGTTGACGGCCCCGGGGATGCGTCCCTTGCGCTCCCCCCGACCGATCTCCCCTCTGAACTCCTTCGGGCTCCGGCAGTCCACCAGCGCGACGTGGGGATCGTTCAGGATCGATCGGACCTCGGGGGCGGCCACCCGCCACTCGGGGCACACCCGAGGGATGAACACGGCCGACGGGTGCGCCGGTATCTCGGCTGTGACTGGTTGTCCTTCGGCCACCCATTTGGGCCAGCCCCCGTTGAGGAGCCGAACTTCAGGGTGGCCGTAGTAGTTCAGGATCCACCAGAAGCGAGGCGCGATCGCCCCCGTGTCATCGTAGACGACGACCCTGTGCCGGTCCCCGATCCCCAGGCGCTCCACGAGAGCCTTGAAGCGTTCGGGACCTGCCAGCGTCATGCGGACAGGCGCTCGCGGCTCGACGACCTCCTCGGTCCAGTCCACGAAGACCGCTCCCGGGATGTGAGCCTCGCGGTAGGCCTCGAGCTGCGGGAGGTACCAGGGCTTCGGCGCGTCCGGGGACCTGATGATCCCCCGGATGTCGACGATGCGGAGGTCGGCATCAGCGAGATGAGCGGCGAGCCAGTCAGTCTCGACGAGGAACGAACCGCCGAACGGCGCCTGTTCGGTCATTGACCTGCCCCTCTCAGTCTATCACGGCTCTCGAAGATGGAAAATCGGTTGACGGATCTCGCGGCTCCGGCTAGGATAGCCGCGATTCTCACGGGAGGTGACAGACATGCGATCACGAGCTGTCAGCGCATTTCTCTTGGGGGGTACGTTTATCGTTGTCACGGCCTGTGCGACGTCCGAGCAATGGGGGGAATGGGGAGCGCACTCGTCGCACTTCGCCTCCGGGCAACACCTGACCTTCTCGCTGCGGAACCGCAACGGGCCGGCCCCGCGGGTGACCCAGCGGGACCTCGATGCTGCCGGAGATCAGAACTGGTGGGGTGAGGCGGTCATCGTCAAGCCCGAGCAGATCTTCAGAGAATAGACGCGAGGCGATGCGGGGGTGGAGGTGGGGGGCGCTCGGGGCCGCAGCGATGCTCTGGGCCTCTGTGGGCGCGGCCGAGAGCGCCACGCTCGAGGAAGTCCTCATTCCTCTGGAGCGCTACACATCTGAGAAGGCGCGAGGGCTGGCCACCACCTACGCGACCGAGCTCCAGAAGATCTTCACCGATGTCACCGATTGCCTTCCCTGGGTCTCCGTCTTCAAAGAGGGGCTGGGATTCCGAACGCCGCGCTGGGCCGAGGGAGATGACCGGCATCTCTCGATCTGGGTGTGGGTCGAGCAGCGGCTCACGCCTGCCTTTGCGGCCCTCTCCCCTGCCGGCCGCGCCTCTGCCATGCTCTCCCGCTACGGGGTTGACCTGCTGCGCCGGCTTTCGAGCTACCGTTCCCTCCTGAGGGAACCGAACCTCGCCGGCTACGCCGTCGTGCTGAGCTGGCTGAAGCCCGATCAGGCTGCTACGCGCCCGGTGGTGGAGACTCTCACGGTGTTCGCGGACAAGGCAACTGTCCAGGGATTCTTCGCGCGCACCATGACGCCGGCGCAGTTCTTGGAACGTGCCGTGGTCACCGCCTTCGATGGTACGCGGCGACTCGGTCGTCTGGCCCTGGAGATCTGGGATGATACGTTCACCTCAACCTTCACGTTGAAGGGTCATCCACCTCCGAAACACTGCCGCCAGTCGCCCGGCTCCCCGTAGCGCCGTTCCAACGGGCCTGGAACCCCACTCGGACGCCAGCTCCTGACGGGCCGCCGAGCCTGGGGGAGCGAGCACCGTGGGGCTGCTCGCCGGGACAGGACCCGCGGCGCGTAGTTCGTCAGGTCGATTGACTTGGAACGGCACCTACAAGAAGCGACGCAAGGCACGGCGCATAGAGGGAAACTTGATCTCCCGATGCGGAAGCCGGTCCCGGTCAAACCACCTGAGCTCCGAGACGTCGCTCGCCGTCACCCGCGGGGCTCCCGCCAACCTCACCCGATAGACCACGGCCAGGATGGGGAAGCCGCCAGGGCCGTAGGTCTCGTGGAAGAAGCCGAGGAAGCGCGCCGAACGGATCCCCACTCCCAGCTCTTCCTTGAGCTCCCGTCTCAGGGCCACCTCGGGAGTCTCGCCACGCTCGAGGAACCCGCCGGGCAGGTCCCAGGTGCCTGCGAACGGCGCCGCCGCCCGTCGGCCCAGCAGGATCTTCCGGCCCTTTACCACGAGAGCGACAGCCGCCGGGACGGGGTTGCCGTAGAACGTCCAGCCACAGCGGCGGCATCTGAGCCGGCGTCTTCCCTCCTCCCGGATGGCGCTGAGACGGCTCCCACACGCCATGCAGAACCGCGGAGCGCGTGAGGCTGCGGGCACGGGAATTCGGGGGTGAGCGATCGCGGAAGAAGTCGTCACCGCCCTGGCAAAGGCCTCGGCGGCAGCGCGTTGCCGATGACCGCCGGCTTCACCCGACTGGTGCGCCTCGCGAGAGCGGCCGCCATCAGGTTCGGAGAGGGCATCGTGCCGTAGGCGTTCTCGTGATGCTCGCGGGTGCCGGGGATCACGCGCCGACACCGAGAGCCAGGGCGGCCTTGATCCGGTCTCTGGCCTCACCGAGCGCCCGAGCGGCCGGGCTGTCCGGATGCTCCACCACGAAGGGAACACCCCGGTCAGAGGCGAGCGCCATGCGGGGGTCGAACGGGATCCGGCCGAGGAACGCGATCCCGTGGTCAGCCGCCACTTGCTCTCCCCCCGGGCCGAGAAAGAGCTCCCCCACCTGTCCACACCCCAGGCAGAGATAGCCCGCCATGTTCTCGAGGAGCCCGAGGATCGGGATCTTGAGGTCCCGCACAACGGAGATGGATCTCCTCACGACCAGATGAGAGACCTCGGAGGGGATGGTCACCACCACGGTCCCCGCCACCGAGGGAAGAAGCCCTGCCACCGTGCTCAGCCGCTCGGCTCCCGGAGGAAGATCGATCAGGAGTAGGTCCAGGCGCTGCCAGACGGTGTCAGCCAAAAACTCCCTCAGCGCGTTGGCCTCCATGCTCCCTCGCCAGGTGTAGGACTCCGCCTGGGTTTCCGCCTCCCAGCTGAGCGGGGCGTCATCGGAGGGGAGCAGGAGATCCATCGACATCACCCGAATCCCCTGGGCATCCGGAGGCAGCACCCCTTCAGTGGTCATCGTGAGCGATCGGCCGCGCACCCCGAGCATCTTGGCGATCGAGGGGCCGTTCAGATCGGCATCCAGCACTCCCACGGCGAATCCCTCGCGGGCGAAGGCGGCGGCCAGATTGACTGTCACCGAGGACTTCCCGACTCCGCCCTTTCCCGAGATGACGGCAACCGCGTGACGAACCGCGGCGAGACGCTCACGGAGCCTGCGGTGCTGCTCCTCCACCTGGGCGACAATGCCCGAGCCGCCATCGCCGACGATATCTCGGTACTTTTTCACCGCCGGTCTCCTACTATCGAGAAGCGCATCTGGAATATCCCATCTCTCTCGAGCCCCTTCACCTGTACTGCTTTCCTTCTTCGAGGGCGAGAGGGGCGGGGAGGGAGATACAATAGCCGGCGCCAGTCACTCCCGACCGCTCCACGCGGCGCGCGCCAGCATCGCCGCCGTCGCGAGAGTGATGAGGAAGAAGGCCCACCCGCCGAATTGCGTGGTGAATACCCCGCCTCCAATGCCCGGCATGCTCGAGACAGGTCCCCCCCGGACTGCAATGCGGCCGACCTCGAAGGCACGGAAGGCCACAAGCACGGTCAGGATTCGGGCGAAATCCCGACGCGAAAGCACCCAGTAGTCGAACCAGGCTCGGTCCCGCCTCAACAGCCAGGGGACAAACAGGACAAGGGCGGCACCCATGACGAACCAGAACGCGACGTAACGGCCCGGCCCAAGACCCTGCATCCGGAGGTAAAGCCCGCCGAACCAGTAGATAATCCCGTAGACGAGATAGGTCCACGCCGCCTGCCTGAACTTCTCCTCCCGCGAAGCCATCTTCTTACTCCTTGGGGCGGAAGCGCGCCCCCCACTTCTGGCGGACCTCGGCCAGCAGGGCCTGGGTGACGACTCGCCGGCCAGCGGAACGCGCATAGCTCTCCACGGCCTTGACCACCATCCCGCGGGCGAAGGACGGGATCCCCTCGAGCCGCGTGCGGGCGGCCTCCTCCCACCGAAGCTCGGAGGAGACCTCGAGCCCGAACGTCTGCTCAGCGGGAAGGTCGATCAGCTCGCCCCCGTGATCTCCCGGCTGGTAGGCACAAGCCGGATCCTCAGCCAGGTAGTCGCCGTAGCTCGCGTAAGCCCGGCAGCGGCAGCCGCCACAGACCTTGCTGAACTCGCAGATACCGCAGCGCCCCCCGAGCCTCGCCTGGCGGAGGTCGGCGAAGACCCCGGCGTGTTCCCAGAGGTTGGCGAAGCCGATCTCGCGGAGGTTTCCCGCCGCCACCGGCATGTAGGGACACGGGGTGACGTCCCCCTCCGGCGTGATCCGGCAGTAGTACTTCCCGGCGGGACAGGAGCCGTGGGCATAGTTTTTGAGGAGTGGCGAGTGGGGATCCAGCTCCCAGATGATCCGGCGGAAGTGGGGGGCGCATTTGGCCCGGATCAAGAGGGAGCCCGCCCGGCCCACGGACGCGCTCCAGGGATCTTCCTCTCCGGTGAAAGCTGACCCAGGTTCCGGCTTGCCGTTCCCCACCCCCTGGATCTTCGCCAGGTAGGTCAGGATCCTTTCGTACTGGGCGGGTGTAATGTCCGTCAGCTTCTGACCCCGGCCCGTCCTGACCAGAAAGAAGAAGTTGAGCACGCGGGCGCCCAGCTCGTCGGCCAGGGCGATCATCGCCGGGATCTCCTCCACGTTCCAGTCGGTGACCGACATGTGAAGGGAGAAGTCCAGCCCTTCCTCCCGCAGCACCCTGGTCGCCCGAACAGCCGCGTTCCACCCCCCGGGGAGACACCGGAACTCGTCGTGCTTCTTGGAGTCGGTGGAGTCGAGGCTGATGGAGGCCCCGACGACGCCGTGCTGACGCATGAGCCGAGCCTGCTTTTCCCGGAGCAGCACCCCATTGGTCCCGAGCACGACCGTGAAGCCTTTCTCCGCGCCGGCGGCCGCCAGGTCGAAGAGGTCTTTTCTCAGGAGCGGCTCGCCGCCGGTGAGGATCAGAAACACGTTCGGGTTCACTCGGGCGATGTCGTCCAGAACCTCCCGGCACTCCTCCGTCGTGAGCTCACGCGAGGCATCCGCCCGCGAGAAGGCGCTCATATAACAATGCGCGCACTCTACGTTGCAGCGCTGCGTCAAATTCCACGAGATCGAATACGCTCTATAAACCATGGCTTGGCTCGAACATGAACGACACGCGCATGCAAGCACGCTTCGGGCGCTGGCTTCGCCAGCGCAACCCGTTCCTAGGGGGAGGTTCGGAAGGGGGGCTCTGCCCCCCTCCGAGGGCTCTTGATGTACCCGGCAATCACCTCGTTCATGGTGTCACGGGCGGAGCCGATCCCCTCTTCGCAGAGGGCGAGGTCGATGGTGCTGACCCCGGCCTCCCGAGCCACCCGCTCGA
>JBHIBG010000109.1:0-8585 GCA_046758965.1 Methylomirabilia bacterium
CCTCCGGGCGGGCTGAGTAGAGTTGCCCCGCCGTCGGGGAGGTCGTGTCTGGCAGCAAGCGTATCGCCGCCCACGAAGGGAAGAGCGACCGCGAGGCGACTGAACGTGGGGCTCGTCAGGGGGCCCGCTTGACCTTCGGACGCACCTCGTCGGCGAACCGCTCCATCGTGGCTAGCATGTGCTTGAGATCGGGGACAGTAAAGTCGAACACGAAATGGGTGATGCCGAGGGCCTGGTAGCGGCGGATGTCGGCAATCACCTCCTGAGCTGTCCCCTGAAAGAGCTGGCGGTCCCCCGCCGGCGCTTTCGAGCGCTTGGGCCACACGGCCATGGGGGCGCGGAAGGTCAGGGTGATGGCTCCCGGGTCTCGTCCGGCCTTCTGGGCCCAGGCACGGACCTGCCTTGCCTTCTCCGCGTACTCGTCCGGGGTGAGCTGGGCCGGGGGGCGGAGCCCGATCGGGTGCCAGCCATCCGCCAACTCTCCCGTGCGGCGGAGCGCCGCATGGGTGTGACCGCCGATCCAGATCGGGATGCCTCCCGGCTGGATCGGCTTCGGCAGACAGACGACGTCGCTGACCCGGTAGTATTGCCCCTCAAACCGGATCTGCTCCTTCGTCCAGCACTCCCGCATCAGCGAGAGGTACTCCGCGGTCACCCGCCCGCGCTCGCTGAAGGGCGGGGAGCTGAGGGCCACGAACTCCTCCTCCAACCACCCCACGCCGGCGCCCAGGATCACGCGTCCGCCGGAGAGGACGTCCAGCGTGGCCAGCATCTTGGCCGTCACCACAGGGTTCCGGTACGGAACCACCAGCACGCTCGTGCCGAGCCGGATCTTCTTGGTCGCCGCAGCGAGGTGACCCAAGAGGGTGAGGGGTTCCAGGTAGTCCTGGCGCGCGCCTCCCGGGAACTGCCCCGAGGGGTCATAGGGATACGCTGACCGGGACGCGAGGGGAAGCACCACGTGGTCGGTGACGAAGATCGAGGAGTAGCGCAGGCGGTCGGCCGTCTGGGCCAGCTTCAGCACGATATCGGGCTTGGCCAGGGGACCACGACCTGGGAGCGGAAAGCCGAAGTGCATGGTGAGCCTCCTTGACGCGACGTGCGGGCCTAGAGTAATCCACTCCTCAGGGGTTTGCAACGCTCCGGTGCGTCAGTAACGACCCCCTATCCACCCGCCTCGCCCGTCGGCTCTCGGCGAGGACTCTCCGGCCGTCTCGGGCAATCCGCCATGGAGCCTGCGGCGAGGACAACAGGGCCGGCCACCTGGGATTCAATCGCAACGGGTCCGGCGGTGCCGGGGCGGGAGATGTGAGGCTGCGAACAATGGTAAGCTTGGGTGCGAGATAACGATGGCTGACCCAGCGGGTTCGGCTCCCGAATACCTCTCTCAGCGTCGAGTTCCCCTGCGGCGCCGCCTGGCGCTCGGCGTGGCGGCAGTCCTGCTCCTCGCCGGCCTCGGCTACGGCATCTCGCTCTGGCGCTACTGGCAGACCCGCGTCTCCACCGACGCTGCGTTCGTAGAGGCGCACATCGCCCCGGTCAGCGCCAAGGTCTCGGGCACGGTGTCGGAGGTGCTGGTGGCGGACAACCAGGAAGTGGAGGCCGGCGATCTCCTCGTTCGGCTTGATCCCCGGGATTTCCAGGTGCAGGTCGAACGGGCGCAGGCGGCGGTGCTGATGGCTCAGGGGACCGAACAGAGAGCGACGTCCGCTGTCCCCCTGAGCGATGAGTCCACGCGGAGTCTCGTCCGGCAGGCGGAGGCCGTTCTTGAGGCCGCGACCCTCGAGATCGAGATCGCGGCGGCCGGCCTCGAGGAGCGCCGGAGCCACCTCAGGGCCAGGCAGGCGGGAGTCGCGGCCGCCCGGGCGGCGGTCGAGGCCGCCCAGGCACGCTCCGAGCGGGCCCAACTGGACCGGGCGCGGATGCGGGAGCTTGTCCAGGCGGACCTGGTGGCGCAGCAGGAGTTCGACCACGCGATGGCGGCGTCCAAGACCGCGCAAGCTGACCTCGAGTCCGCCCGGAGGAAGCTCGACGAGGCGAAAGGGGAAGTGCAGCAGGCCGAGGCGGAGGTGAGGAGCCAGACGCTGGCCCTGGCCCGCGCGCGGCGACGGGTGGAGGAGAGCCAAGCCCGGCTGGCCAACGCCAAGAGCCGGCGGCGGGAGGTCGGACTTCAACGCGCCGAAGTCGAGACAGCTCGGGGCAGCCTGGCCGAGGCCCGTGCCAGGCTTCGCGAAGCCGAGTTGTACCTGGGGTACACCACCATCCGCGCTCCGGCAAGCGGCCGGGTCACGAGAAAGACCGCGGAGGTGGGCCAGGTGATCCAGCCCGGGCAGCCTCTGCTCGCGATCGTCAGCCTGGACGAGGTGTGGGTCATCGCCAACTACAAAGAGACCCAGCTCACCCACGTCCGGCCCGGCCAACGGGCGACGATCACCGTCGATACCTATCCGGGAGTCGCCTTCGAGGCTCGCGTGGACTCCATCCAGGCTGGCACGGGCTCTCGCTTCTCGCTCCTGCCGCCGGAGAATGCCTCCGGAAACTTCGTCAAGATCGTCCAGCGGATCCCGGTCAAGCTGGTGTTCGAGCCCGGAGTGAACCAGCACCATCTCCTGGTTCCAGGGATGTCGGTGATCTCGACCATCGAGACCCGATGACCCCAGCCTTAGCCTCCGTCAGCAACTGGATCATCGCCGTCGCGGCGATGCTCGCCACGTTCATGGAGATTCTCGATGTGTCGATCGCCAACGTGGCCCTCAACCACATTCGCGGGTCGCTCTCCGCCGGCGTGGATGAGGTGACGTGGGTGCTCACCACCTACCTGATCGCCAACGCCATCGTCATCCCGATCACGGGATGGCTGATGGACGTCCTGGGCCGAAAGCGGCTGTTCATCATCTCCGTCGGGATCTTCACGCTCAGCTCTATCGCAGCCGGCGCGGCCCCGACCCTGGAGCTCCTCGTCCTGGCGCGGATCTTTCAGGGGCTGGGGGGAGGGAGTCTGATCCCGCTCTCGCAAGCCATCATGATGGAGACGTTCCCTCGCAGGCAGCAGGGGATGGCCATGGCGTTCTGGGGGGTCGGGATCATGGTCGCCCCCATCGTGGGGCCGACCTTGGGGGGGTGGATCACCGACAACTGGAGCTGGCGGTGGATCTTCTACATCAACGTGCCGGTGGGAGCCGTCACCATCTTTCTCGGCCAGCTCTTCCTCTCCGATCCCCCGGGCCTCAGGCGGGCGATTCGACGGATCGACGCGTGGGGGCTTCTCCTCCTGGCTGTCGGGATCGGAGCGCTCCAGTTCGTGCTGGACCGGGGACAGCGTGAGGACTGGTTCAACTCCCCCCTGGTCATCCAGCTGAGCGTCGTCTCCCTGCTGGCCCTCGTGCTGTTCGTCTTTCGTGAGCTCAGCACCTCGGAGCCGGTCGTGGACCTCCGAGTCCTCCGACACCGCACGTTCGCCGTCGGGACGGGCATGATCGCGTTGATGTCGGTCGGCCTCTACGGCGCCGTGGTCCTTTCCCCCCTCTACACGCAGCTCGTCATGGGCTACACGCCGCTCTGGGCAGGGCTCGTCCTGGCCCCCGGGGGGATCGCGACCATGATCACGATGCCGCTTGCGGGCGTGCTGATCAATCGGATCGATCCCCGGTGGGTGCTCGGAGTCGGCGTGGCGATCGCGGCCCTGGCAATGTCCCTGATGGCAGGCCTGACCCTCGAAGCGAACTTCTGGCGAATCATGTGGCCGCGGTTCGTCCAGGGGCTCGGGATGGGGCTCATGTTCGTTCCGCTCACGACAGTGGCCCTGGGAGCCGTGGCCCGGGCGGAGTTGGGTCATGCCTCGGCGCTCTATAACGTGATGCGCAACCTCGGGGGGAGCGTCGGGATCGCTCTCATGAGCACCTTCCTCCAGCGCGGCGCCCAGACTCACCAGGCGCGGCTGGTCGGGCACGTGAGCCTCTACGATGCGGAGACCTGGCAGCGCGTCCACGACCTGGCCTCCCGTTTCATCGCCCGGGGCACGGATGCCGTCACCGCCCAGCAGCAGGCGTGGGGCGCCCTCTACGCCACTGTCCAAAAGCAGGCGCTCTTTCTCTCGTTCCTGGATGACTTCTGGCGGCTGAGCTGGATCTTCCTGCTCCTGATCCCGTTCCTTCTCCTGATGGGGCGCCCGCGGGCTCTCCCGGAGAGCGGCGGAGGGGAGTGATCACGGATCGTGCGGCGAGTCAACGACTCGGTGAGAAGGCCCCGTACGCGACGCGTCAGGCTCTCCCGACCTGGCTTCGGCCTCCTCGGCGCGCTCTTCCTGGGGAGCGTGGCCTTGGCCTACACCCCGCTTCCGAACTGGCTCGCCCGTCCCCTGGTGCTCGAAACGGCTCTCGCGCCTGCCCAGGCCATCGTCGTGCTGGGGGGAGGAACTGCCCCGGACAGCGCAACGACCAACTCCTCCCTCCGTCGCGTGGTCTACGCGCTCCGCCTCTACCGCCGGGGGCTGGCTCCGCGCGTGGTGCTCAGCGGGGGAGACGCCTCGGGTAAAGGAAGGCTCGCCGAGGCTCGCGCGATGGCTACGGTGGCGCAGGAGCTCGGATTCCCTTCCGACATCATCGTGCTGGAGACCCGGAGCCGGCGGACAGCCGAACACGCGGCCCGACTGGCCGAGCTGCTCCTCCCCCGCGGCATCCGCCGCATCCTGCTCGTCACCACGCCACTGCACACCCGGCGCTCAGTCCTCGTCTTCCTGCGACGCGGGTTCGAGGTCCTCCCCGCCCCCACGGACGGGGGCCAGCACCTCGCCCGAAAGCCGCTGGACCGGCTGCTCCTGACTCGGGAGGTGCTCTACGAAGCTGCTGCCCTCGTGCTGTACCGGCTCAGAGGATGGATCTGAGCACGGGTGGCGCAGCAGTGATCGCCGTGCCGTCGCGCGTGGATCTTTCGGACCTGCCGGTGGTGGACGGCCACTGCCATCCGCTCTTGCCTGATCCGTGGGCGATCGCCGTCGATCAGTTCCGACAGCTCTTCAGCGAGGCCCGTCCTGGGATGATGACCACCCACATCCAGCAGACCCTCTACTTCCAACGGGCCCTTCGCGAGCTGGCGGAGTGGCTCGGCTCGGCGGCAACGGTGGAGGCGGTCCTGGGGCGCCGCGCCGTAACGGGCGCCGACGGCAGTGCCCTGCTCCTCCGCGAGGAGCGGGTCGGAGCACTCTTGGTGGACACGGGCTATCCGCCCGCGGCCATGTCGGTCGCCGAGATGCGGCGCCTGCTCCCCGTGGCCATCCACGAGATCTTCAGGGTCGAGACGTGCGCCGAGGGCTTTCTCCCCAAGGCGCTCCCGTATGCGGAGTTCCTGGAAGCGTTTACTCGAGAGCTGCGGGCCGCCCGGAGCCGCGCGGTGGCGTTGAAGTCCATCATC
This sequence comes from Methylomirabilia bacterium, assembly GCA_046758965.1. Taxonomy (GTDB): domain Bacteria; phylum Methylomirabilota; class Methylomirabilia; order Rokubacteriales; family CSP1-6; genus JBHIBG01. Next base: position 5,410 of record JBHIBG010000109.1, read on the forward strand.
GCCTACCGCTCCGGCCTTGAAATCGCGGAGTGGGAGCCCGAGCGGGTGGCACGAGCCTACGATGTTCAGGTGGCCCGGATCAAGGCCGGCGGATCATCACGCCTCACCGAGAAGCCGCTCCTGGACACGCTGGTCCTCCTCGCGCTCGACGTTGCGGGAGAAACCGGCTGCCCCCTTCAGCTTCACACGGGCATCGGCGACCCCGACATTGACCTCCTTCAGGCCAATCCCCTCCTGCTCCGACCGACTCTCGAGCACCCACGATGGAGCCAAGCCCGGATCGTGCTCCTTCACATGGCTTACCCCTACGTCCGCGAGGCAGCCTTTGTGGCAGCGGTTTGGCCCCAGGTGTACGTCGACCTGTCACTGGCGCTCCCGTTCCTCGGGCCTGGGGCCCTCCTCCCCTTGATCGAGACCCTTTCACTGGCGCCGGTCAGCAAGCTCACCTACGGCTCTGACCTCGGGGGCCTTCCTGAGCTCTTCGCCCTCTCTGCTCGCTGGGGGCGGGCCGCGCTGGGCGAGGCGCTCAGCTGGCTGGTGGAACGGCGCGGCATGACGGCTGAGCAGGCCCGGGTTGCGGGGCGCCAGATCCTGGCTGAGACCGCCCGGGCGCTGTATCGGCTGCCGCCAGCTGAGTGAGGGAAGGTCAGGGAGCGGCGGCTTTGCGCTGCTCGCTTGCGCGCTCAGCCTCCAGGCGCTCGAGCTCCACCGCCGAGTGATCGGCGTAGACCATCGCCTCCGCAATCGCCCGGTGGCCGGCCCGCTCGGCGATCAGCCGGTGCATGGTCTGGCAGATCCGGCGATAGGTGGGGTGCCCCTGAGGCGAAGTCCGGAGCTCGATGATGTGCAGGGCTTCCCGGGCGTTCAGCTCCATGTAGAAGCGAACCCGGTATGCCATGGCCACCGCGTACGGGGCGATCAGCCCGAGGCCCTCCCGTGAGAGCGCCTCGTGGAGCCTCACGGAGGCCTCCATCACACGCTGCCAGTCACCGAGGGCGCCGGCCTCCTCGACCGCCTCCGGGGTCAGGTAGCCATGGCGGGGGGAGAGCGGCTGCCACTCGAGCGTCAGCAGGCGATGACGCTGGAGATCCCGGAACGCCCCGTAGTCAGTGAGGATGTCGAAGCGATAGCTCGTCCGCTCGAAGGCTCGGCCCGGCTTGTGGCGACGGTTCGCGCGGGGGCCCACATACGCCTTCAGCACGGCGCTGCGCTCCTCCGCCGTCATGCGCCGGGCGAGCGTCAGCAGCTGATCATCCGGGAGTGCCGACACCGCATAGAGGGCGGCCGCCACGACCTTGACCTCGCCTTCGGGATCGTAGTCCGTGAGCAAAACCTCCGGCCGGGGCTCGGGCTCGACTGCGATCAGGAGGGTCTCCGCGACCACCTCGGCGGCCCGCCGCGCCTCAGCCAGATATCGGCTCCACGCCCCTCCCCGATCAGGACGGTCCACGCGCGTCAGGAAAGCCGGAATGACCTTACGGAGCTCAGCCAGCATCAGATCCGCGTGCTGCCGCACCTCCGAGAGGGGATGCGCCCGCATCCGGAGGAGGAGCGCCTCGTAGGCCTGCCCCGTGCCATAGATCCCTACGTTCGACCGGGTCGCGGCGGGCAAGAGGCCGCGGAGGGTGTCGAGGGCCTTGGCCCGGATCGCCATCCGGTACGCGGAGTCGGACTCCCCGGGCGCCTGAGGGTAGCGCCGCGAGAGATAGGCGCGCATCGGGTCAAGCCACCCGGCGTAAGTCTCGAAGGCCTGATCCAGGGTCTCCCCGTACCGGGCGCGGAGAGGGGAGCCGTCGAGTTCGGCTGGGATGTGGTACTTCCATCGCCCACCGGGACGGTCCGTGTATGGCACGTACCGGGTGGACTGCTCGAGGTAGGCCATCAGGCGCCCCCACTCGAGCACCTTGGTCAGGATGTTGGAGGCTCCCTCACAGGCCAGGTGGACGCCCCCGAGCTGGGCGACCGAGTCGTCGCCGTACTCGCTGAAGACTCGCTCGTAGAGCTGCTCGGCCCGCTTGACCCCGACCGTGCCGGTTTCAGGCACCGGCTCAACTTTGTCCAGAAACTCGTCGAGGAAGAGGCGCCGAAGAGATTTGGAGGAGCGGGAGTAGCGGGCGAAGAGGGCGCCCTTCACCACCTCCGGCAGGTTGACGAGAGCGAAGACAGGGGCGTCCAGATTCGTGAAGTACGGAGCGAGCGCGCGGCGCTCCTCCGCGGTGAACTCCTCCGTCGGAACTCCGTCCATGTCGGGCCCGATGCGCACACCCCAAAACGGTCCCACCCCTCACCGTGATCCACTGCGGAAGGTCACCGTGACGGAGGTAGCGACGTTTTCCCCCTTCTCTGCCAGTTTCACGACAACGAAGTCCCCCGGCCAGATCCCGGACAGGCTGATCGGAGTCTCTGTGAATGGGCGCCGCAGATCCTTGACTTGATCGTCGGGCAGGCGTTCGGAGAGCACGAGGGTGGTCAGGAGGGTGACCCGGAGCTCAAGTCTCCGCTTCATTTCGACCGCCCCCTTCTTGGGGTCGAAGCGGACCGTCAACTCCTCGAGGACCAGCATACCGGTCTTCGGATCCACCGAGACCACGACTCCCGAGTGCCGCGCTTGAGGGGCCGCCAGAGCCGGCGGCGGCCAGGCGCCATCGAGCAAGATCACCGCCAAGGCACCGAGCGCCAGGAGACCTACACGGATACGCATGAACACCCCTCCTTCTGAACAGGCAGTGTCCCTCCGCGGCGCAGTATACCAGAGAACCCGCCCGGTGAGCCCCTTCCTGAGGAAACCAGGGAGTATTCGGCTGGACAGTGCGACTCCCGAGCTCCGAATCGATCTCCTCGAGTGCCACCGGTGCGGCGGCGGCCGCGTGATCGTCACCAGTCCCCCGGGGGGCGCCCCCTCCAGCGGCGCCTCGGCCTCTCCGCTCCCCCCTGCTGGCTGGCCGCCCGACTGCCTCTGCGGCTCGACCTCGGGTCATCGAGGGAACAATTTATTGGTTCTTCTGGAAATCGTGTGGGTGCGGCCCCCTGCCGGGGTGCCCCGCTCGCTCAGGTCCTCCGCGCCCCGACGGGCTCACCCACGCCTTCGGCGCGGGTACCCGGCTCGGACGCCTCCACTGGCCCCCCCATCCCGTCGCGCCTCGGGGCTGGCGCCTCGAGGCGCTCCTCACAGGGGC
>JBHIBG010000110.1:0-8569 GCA_046758965.1 Methylomirabilia bacterium
CGCCCGAGATCCGGTCGCGGATCTTCGATCCGTTCTTCACGACCAAGCCTCCGGGCGAGGGGACCGGGCTCGGGCTCTCCCTCTGCCAAGGGCTCGTGGAGAGTCACGGGGGGTCCATCCGGGTGGAGAGCGAGCCCGGGCGGGGCGCCGTCTTCCTGATCGAGCTGCCGGTGGTCGCGCCGCCCGTGGCCGAGCCGGGAGCTGGCGCGGTCGAGGCCTCGCCGCGCCTCCACGGGAAGACGATTCTCGTGGTGGACGACGAGCAGGAGATGGCAGGGCTGTTGGCCGAGATGCTTTCGGCTGACGGTCATCAGGTGGACACGGCCGCGGACGGGGCCATGGCTCTGGACAAGCTCCGGGAGCGGGCCTACGACGTGATCGTGGGCGACATCCGGATGCCGACGCTGGATGGGCCGGGCCTCTACCGGGAGCTGGAGCGCTGCCACCCGGAGCTCAGCCGGCGGATCATCTTTATCACGGGGGATGAGCTGGGCCCGGAGACCAGGGAGTTCCTGGACACGACCGGGGCTCCCAAGCTGGGCAAACCCTTTGACCAGGAGGATCTCCGGCGGGCCGTTGAGCGGGTCCTGCGGGCGCCGTGACAGGGATCGGATCCCTGATGGTCGAGATGATATGAAAGAGCAGAACCTGATCCTTGTGGTCGACGACGATCGGGAGTTCGCGTCCATGCTCAGGGAGTTCCTCGAGCGCGAAGGGCACGCTGTCATCGTCGCGGGTAGTGGCCAGGAGGCGCTGAGGGCCCTCCGACAGACGCCGATCTCCGTCGTCCTGCTCGACCTTCTACTCCCCGACATCGGCGGCGTCGAGCTGATGTCCGAGGCGCAGCGGCTCGATTCTCGCCCTGAGGTCGTCATCATCACCGGCAACGCCACTCTCGACTCGGCGATCAAGGCGGTCAAGGCCGGGGCAGGCGGGTACATCGTGAAGCCTGTCGACCTGACCCGCCTCGGCGAGCTCATCGACAGCTTGTTGGAGCGACGGCTCCTGATACGGGAGAACGCGCGCCTGAGCTCGGAAGCCCGCGAGCGCCTCAAGGAGACCGAAACTCTCCTCGCGATCTCGAGTACCATCAGCTCCACGCTCGACTTGCAGGAAGCTCTCCGGAGCGCCTGCCGGGAACTGGCCCACCTGATCGGCGCGGACACAGCCTCCGTGTACTTGCACAAAGGCGGCACTGACTCCCTCGTCCCGTTCGCTGCCTACGGTATTCCCAAAGAGCATCTCCGGACGCACGCCACGACGCCCCTGCCTTCGAAGGAGCAGGGGTTTTACCTTCCGCTCTGGAAAGAGCGGCGCCCGATCCACTCCGACGATGTCCCGCACGACCCCCGGTTCAGCCACGAATTCTTCCGCCGCTTCCAGCACCAATCGGGGCTGCTCCTCCCCCTGATTCTGGATGGTGAGGTGGCTGGGGTCTTCTACCTGGTCTGGTGGAAGGTGCCACGGCAGTTCACGGAGGCGGAGCTGACCCTGATGGAATCCGTCTGTAGACAGGTGTCGCTCTTTCTCAGAAACGCCCGCCTCTACGAGCAGAGAGAGCGGGACCGCCGTCGGCTGGAGATGCTGAATGAGGTATCCCGGCGCCTGGCTCAGGTTCACGATACCGACGGCATCCTCACCCTGATCGTCAACGAGGCCACCCGGCTCCTCGGTGCCGAGGCCGCCGGGCTCCGCCTGCTGCAGGGAGACGACCTCGTTGTGAGGGCTCGGACTCAATCCGCGATGGTCCTTATGTCCCGCGAACGGCTGAAGGTCGGGGAGAGCCTCAGCGGCCTCGTCGTGGCCACCGGGGAGCCGGTCGTGGCGGAGGATCTCGTCGATGACACCCGCTATGCTCCTGAGCACAAGCGCGCAGCCCTCGAGCACGGGTTCCACGCCTTTCTCGGCGTGCCGCTCCGGGCTCACGGCCGCACCATCGGCGCGCTGAATATCTACACGAAGAGCCGGCGTCGTTTCATGCCAGATGACATCTCGCTCGCCTCCGCCTTTGCGGATCAGGCCTCTCTCGCGATTGACAAGGGTCGCCTCTTGCGCGAGGCCGAGGGGGGCAGGCAGGTTCTCGAGCGGATCTACCGAGTCGGCATCTCGATGCGAACCTCATGGGAGCAGGCTGACCGGCTGCAGGCATTCATCCAGGGCGCGCACGAGGCGGTCGGGTTCGAACGCGTCTACGTCCTGCTCGTCACCCCCGATGGCTCCAGCTTTGAGCTGGTCAGAACGATCGGCGAGGAGGGAATCGCTCCGTCGAGCCTCCCGCTCTCTCCCGCTGCCGGTGCGTTCTACCAAGCCTTCCAGACCCGCCGACCGGTCGCGGTGCTCCGGGATGAAGACCTGGGTGAGATCCTTTCGCTCGATCCCGCTTATCGGGAGCACCCGTACTTTCGCAGCAAGCGGTTTGTGGTCGCTCCCCTCGTGGCCGGGGAGCGCGTACTCGGGGTGGCGAGCGCCGACAATAAACAGAGTCGGAAGCCGATTCCTCCGGCGAGCGTCGAGTTGTTCAGCCTGCTCTGCCAGCAGCTTGCGACGGCCTGGGACGAGGCCCGCCTGTACTCCGAGGTGGAGACGCAGCGGACTCGCCTCGCGCAGATCTTCGACTCCACCTCCGACGGGATCGTGCTCGTGAGCCGCGACGGCCTGATCGCGGCCGCCAACCTGAGAGCGGGAGAGCTCCTGACGCTCGATCTGGCTGAAGCTGTTGGTCGGGACTTTGCCGGCGTTCTGTCCGGCCTCGATGACGCGACTGCGAGCCGCGACTCCTTGGTGACCTCGCTCCGGTCGCTCCTCGAGGATCCGGATCGCGGCGGCCAGGGGGATCTGGAGCTTGCAGCGGTCAGGAGGGTTCTCCGCTGGGTGGCGCGGCCGAGCAAGGACGCCTCGGGCACCACGGTTGGCCTCACCATCACCTTTCAGGACGTGACCGAGGAGCGTGAGATCAGCAAGATGAAGTCCGACTTCGTCTCGTTCGTCACCCACCAGCTCCGTACCCCGCTGGCCGGGATCAGATGGTTCGTGGAGCTGGCAGCCCAGGGGACCGACATCTCCCAGGAGACGCGCTCATACATCGAGGACGCTCGGGAATCTGCCGAACGCCTGATCACGCTGGTCAACGACCTCCTCGATATCTCCCGGCTCGAGAGCGGAAAGCTGACGATCGTGCCGCAGGAAACCCAGCTCGGCGAGGTCACACGCAGCGTGCTGGACGAGCTGGGGCTCGTGCTGCGAGAGAAGGGACACCGGCTCTCGGTCACCGGGGCCGAGGAGATCCCGCGCATGTTGGTGGACCCCCAGTTGCTCCGTCAGGTGATCCTGAACCTGGTGTCCAATGCGATCAAGTACACGCTCCCCGGAGGGGAGATCGCCATCCGGATGAGCCAGGAGGATAGGTTGGTCCGCTGGGCGATACAGGACAGCGGGATCGGGATTCCCCCGGAGGCCCAACGCCGGTTGTTCGAGAAGTTCTACCGGGCGGAGGACGCGTTGACGCTCGAGACCGACGGGACGGGGCTGGGCCTCTACCTGGTCCGGCTTATCGTGGAGCGGTTCGAAGGGCGGGTCTGGTGTGAGTCCGAGAAAGGCAAGGGAGCTACCTTCACCTTCACCCTTCCGAGGTGACCGATGAAACCAGCGGGCAAGCGGATCCTTCTGGCCGAAGACGACCGGTTTCTGCGGCGGGCGTGTGAGGCAAGCCTGCGGCAGCGCGGGTTCACCGTGCTCACGGCCGTGGATGGGGAGGAAGCGCTGCGGCTGGCCCGGGCCGAAGCCCCGGACCTGATCCTCCTCGATCTGCTCATGCCGAAGATCGCCGGGATCGAGGTGCTCCGGGTGCTCAAGGCCGAGGAGGAGACCCGCGCCATTCCGGTCCTCGTGCTGTCGAACTCCTCCCGTGAGAATGATGTCCAGGAGGTCAAGCACCTGGGAAGCGTGGGGTACCTGGTGAAGGCCAACCTGTCTCTGCAGGAATTGGGCGATCGAGTGGCGCAGCTTCTGGAGAGCTGAGGCAATGGGAGAGCGGGCGCGACGCATCCTCCTCGTCGAGGATGACCGGCTTCTCAGAAAGGCGGCAGACGCCACGCTCCGCCGGCAAGGGTTCACCGTGCTCACGGCGGTGGATGGGGAGGAAGCCCTGCGGCTGGCCCGGGCCGAAGCCCCGGAGCTCATCCTCCTGGACCTGATCATGCCGAAGCTCCAGGGCTTCGAGGTGCTACGGATCCTGAAGGAGGATGCCGCGACCGCGCCCATCCCGGTGATCGTGCTCAGCAACCTCGGGCAGGAAAGCGACATGAGGCGAGCCATCGAGGCCGGCGCTGCGGCCTATCTGGTCAAAGCCAACCTCTCCCTCCAGGAGCTCGTGAAGAAAGTCGAGGAGACGCTCAAAGGGGGTGAGGCCTGATGGCGAGATTGCGCGTGACCGAAGAGGAGCTCAGGACGTTGCTCGTGACCCAGCTGGAGGTGATCGAAGAGGCTGAGTTCGACAAGGCCCGGAAGATGGCCAACTGGCTCAGGATTCCGCTCGAGCGCGCGCTGGTCGAGCGAGGGAGCATTCCCTCCGGCTTTCTGCTGGAGCAGCTTGCTCAGGCCTGGGGGGTCGGCTTCATCGATTTGAAGATTGGCGACATCCGCCCCGAGGCCCTGCGGACCCTGAGCGAGGATTATGCGCGGGCCCATATGCTGATCCCCTTCGATCGCCCGGACACGACGATACAGGTGGCGATGTCGGACCCGCGCGACAGCCGGGTCATCGACGAGGTCGAACGGATGACGGGGCTCCGTGTGGTCCCATATCTCGCGTCCGAAGCCGCGATCCAGCGCGCGCACCTGCTCTACAAAGGCGACCTGCGAGAGATGCTGGAGCGGTCTGTGGCCGAAGAGCCTCGGAAGATGGCGCAGCCGTCTCGGCCGGGCGTGGAAGAGCGCGCCGCCGTGGAGCTGGTCACCCGGATCCTGGAGTACGCGGCCGTTGCGCGGGCCTCCGATATCCATATCGAGCCGTACGAACTGGAGGTCCTCGTTCGCTACCGCATCGATGGGGTACTCCAGGAAGTGCTGAGCCTGCCGCGAGGAGCCCTGGAGTCGCTCGCTGCTCGGATCAAGATCCTGAGTGCGCTGCGGATCGACGAGCGGCGGGTGCCCCAGGACGGGCGGTTCGAGGCCGACCTCGGGGGATTCAAGATCGATCTCCGCGTGTCGACGATGCCGGCCCTCTGGGGCGAAAAGATCGCACTCCGGGTCTTCTCCAAGGAGAGCACCGTCGTGGACTTGGAGGACCTCGGGCTCTCCGCCCCCGACTACCAGGTCGTCCTCCGGAATGTCCTTCGCCCGTTCGGGATGGTCCTGAATACCGGACCCACGGGATCCGGGAAGAGCACCACCCTTTATGCCATGCTCATCCGGCTTGGCGTCGAGCGGCAGAACGTCCTGAATATCTCGACGATCGAGGACCCCGTGGAGTACAGCATCCCCCGGGTCAATCAGATTCCCGTCAGGCACGGGGCAGGAGTCGACTTTGCTACGGGTCTCCGGGCCCTGCTCCGCCAGGACCCCGATGTCATTATGGTGGGGGAGATCCGGGACCGGGAGACCGTGGAGATCGCTGTACGCGCCGCGCTGGTGGGGCGCCTCCTCCTTTCCACTCTCCACACCAATGATGCCACCGGAGCCGTCCCCCGGCTGCTGGACATGGGGGTCGAACCGTTCCTCCTCGCCTCCACGCTCTCCCTGGTGGTGGCGCAGCGGCTCGTGCGCCGGGTCTGCCTGACCTGTCGGGAGAGTGCGTCTCCCGAGCCGGCGGTCATGAAAGCCCTTCAGGCAAGACCGGACTTTGATGACACGATTCGAGTCCTTCAGGCCGAGGGCGTGCTGGGGAGGACGGCCGACCCCCTCTCAGGAATCCGGCTCTTTCGCGGGAGAGGATGCCCCCAATGCCACGGGAGTGGGTTCAGGGGTCGGCTGGGGGTCTTCGAGCTGTTCGAGGTTAACGATCAGATCCGCGGCATGATCATGGAGCGGCAGAGCGCCTCCGCCATCAGAGCCGCCGCGATCGCTGCGGGAATGAAGACGTTGTTCCAGGATGGGCTCGCCAAGGTGGTTCTCGGCGAGACGACCCTGGAGGAAGTGTTCCGGGTGGCTCTGTAGCTGTGCTGAGCCCTCACTCGAACCGTCACTGGGCTCGGCTACTTGGGATCGGCGCGGAGACACAGGCCCGCCGGCCCCGGCCGGCGAGACGCGCACGCCGCCACTCTGGGCGACGGGTGGGAGTCCCGGGAGATGCTCGTGGAGTAGCTGCAGGGCCGAGAGCTCTCTCCGGCGGGCCATTGAGCGGGTCCTGCGGCTCTCCGCGCAGGCATAGACTGGAGAGGCGGAGATGGCAATGAGAGACCACGTGCCGAGGCTTCTGTGTGTGGACGACGAGCCAAGGCTTCTGCACGCCCTGAAGGAGCATTTCACCCGTCAGGGATTTGTCGTGCACACGGCGACGGACGGGGTCGAGGCGCTATTGCAGCTCCTCCGGTGGAGCCCCAAGGCGGTCATCGTCGACTTGTTCATACCGCGCCTCGGTGGGCTCAGGACGCTGCACCATATTCAGAGCCTCGCCCCCGGGACTGTGATCATCCTCATCAGCCGCGTGCCGAACGCGAGGGAGATGCTGGCAGAGAGGGGGGTGAGCGTGGCCGGGGTCTTCCGGAAGCCGGTTGACCCGGCCGAAATCTCGGAGAGCCTGGCCCGGGCCGGTGTCGCCCCGCCGAAGAGCTCCCCCACTGCGGCCCAGCAGGATCTCTCCCCCGAGACCTCCCGCCCGATCAGGACGCGGGTCCTGGTGGTGGATGACGAGCCGGAGTTCTGCGACATGCTCGTGGAGTACCTGGAGGGCCGAGGGTTCGACATGCTCGCGGCGTACGACGGCGAGGAAGCGCTCCGCCAGACTCAAGAGTTTCAACCGCAGGTGGTCCTCCTGGACATCTGGATGCCCGGTCTGGACGGCGTGGAGACGCTCCGGCGGATCAAGGCCCTGCCCCAGAAGACCTGTGTCGTCATGGTCTCCGCCATCGAGGACGAGGAGACGGCGCGCCAGACCCTCGCGATGGGGGCGTCCGACTACGTGTGCAAGCCGGTAGATTTCGCGTACCTGAACTCCGTCTTGGGGATCCAGCTGCTCATGGCCCAGCTCGATCCTGAATCAGAATGAGGGCTGCAGGAGCCGGCGTTCCGGCCGATCGCGCACAGTGAGGAGGCGATGAGAAAGTTAAGGGACAACCTCCTGCTTGAGTTCTCAGCCGTCAGCTTTGTGATCATGTTTTCCCTTGCGATCGCCATCTCTGCGGTAGTGACCGCCAGGCTGAACCATCACGTTTGGCTTCTGAAAGCCCACGACGCTACCGTACGTCCTGACGCGCCCAAAGGCACGGACCCGTTTTCGGTCCCCCATATCCGTAGAAACTTTCGCCACCTCCGTTGGACAGCCTGGGGGGCGATAGGCGGCGGCTTCGTCCTTCTGTACATCAGCTTGCTCTCCATCGTGTGGAGGAACTCGAGGACCATAAACCGACAGCAGGCTGCCCTCGGAACGGCTAATGCGGAGCTGCGGGCCGCCAACGAGCAGCTACGGGACGCTCAGGAGAGATTGGTGCAGCAGAGAATGGCCCCGATCTTGAACTCGGCGGGCGAAGGCATTTACGGCCTGGACTTACAGGGGAACATCACGTTTGCGAATCCGGCTGCGGTAACCATGATCGGGTGGCAGGTCGACGACCTCCTCGGGAAGCCCCATCATGACATTCTGCACCACACGAAAGCCGGCGGCGCGCCCTATCCCAGGGACGACTGTCCCATCTATGCGGCGCTAAACGGGGCAGTCCAGCAGGTCGATAACGAAGTGTTTTGGAAGAAGGACGGCACGAGTTTCCCCGTCAAGTACATCAGCACCCCCATTCGAGAGGAGGGCACGATCGTCGGTGCGGTCGTCACGTTTGAAGACATCACCGAGCGCAAGCAGGCGGAGAAGGCGCTGCGGGAGTCGGAGCTGAGGTTCCGTTCCGTGACGCAGTCAGCCAACGACGCGATTGTTTCAGCCGATGAGAGCGGGAAGATCGTATTGTGGAACAGGGGCGCTCAAACCATCTTCGGGTACGGCGAAGAAGAGGTGTTGGGCAGGCCGCTGACCTTCTTGCTGCGTGAACCGTACGGAGACATTCATCAAAGGGAGTTGGACCGGTTCCGTTCAACGGGCGTGTCTGCCCTAATCGGAAAGACTACCGAACTGGACGGGGTGAGAAAAGACGGGAGTGAATTCCCGTTGGAGCTTTCCCTCGCCACTTGGAAGGCAGAAGAGGGACTGTTCTATACCGGCATCATCCGGGACATCACCGAACGCAAGCAGGCGGAAGCGAGGTTGAAGCAGGCGAACGCCGAGCTGGCCAGGAGCGAGAAGACGCTCCTGAAAGTACTGTCTGATCTCAGGAAATCGCACGAAGAGCTACAGGCTCTGCAACTGCAGCTGATGCGGGCCGACAAGCTGGAATCGGTGGGCCGGTTGGCGGCCGGGGTGGCGCAC
>JBHIBG010000111.1:0-8532 GCA_046758965.1 Methylomirabilia bacterium
CGCCCCTGCTTGCCCTTGAGGGTGTCGGAGAGGGACTTCAGCGGGCGGTTGTTCGGGCCGGTGATGATACGGCCCCGACGACCATTGTCGAAGAGGGCGTCCACGGCCTCCTGGAGCATCCGTTTCTCGTTGCGGATGATGATCTCGGGCGCCTTGAGCTCCATGAGCCGCTTGAGTCGGTTGTTCCGGTTGATGACGCGGCGGTAAAGGTCGTTGAGGTCCGAGGTGGCGAACCGGCCTCCGTCCAACGGCACCAGCGGCCTGAGCTCCGGCGGAATGACCGGGACGACCTCGAGGACCATCCACTCGGACTGGTTGCCGGACTTGAGAAAGGCCTCAATGACCTTCAGGCGCTTGACGACCTTCTTCCGCTTCTGGACCGAGCCCTCGTCGACCATCTGAGCCCTGAGCTCACGGGCCAGGATCTCCAGGTCCATGTCCCGGAGCAACTCCCGGATCGCCTCGGCGCCCATGCCGACCCTGAACGCGTCAGTGCCGTGCTCCTCCTGAAGTTTCCGCGCCTGATCCACAGTCAGAAGATCCTTCCGCTTGATGCCCGGGGCTCGGCCCGGATCTACTACGACGTACTCCTCGAAATAGAGGATCTTCTCCAGCTCGCGGAGCGACATGTCCATGAGCTGTCCGATGCGGCTCGGCAGTCCTTTGAAGAACCACACGTGGGAGACCGGGGAAGCCAGCTCGATATGTCCCATGCGCTCCCGGCGCACCCGGGCCCGGGTTACCTCAACGCCGCATTTGTCGCAGACGACGCCCGCGAACTTCATCCGCTTGTACTTGCCGCAGGCGCATTCGTAGTCTTTGGTGGGGCCAAAGATCCGAGCGCAGAACAGGCCATCCCGCTCCGGTTTGAACGTCCGGTAGTTGATGGTCTCCGGCTTCTTGACCTCGCCGTGGGACCAGGAGCGGATCTTCTCCGGCGAGGCGAGGCGGATGCGGATGGCGTCAAACGTGATAGGCTTCGGATGCCGATCGAGGATCCCCAAGAGGTCCCTGGCGGGTTTCTCCTCCCTGATCAGGCTGCCGAGTGACCGACCCATTAACATCTATCTGGCCTCCTTGCCGTTGGCGCCGGGACTCTTGCGCGCCCGACGCGCACCCATTCCCACGGCGCGCTACTTCCTCACGCCGTTCTTTAAGATGAGCTCCACGTCGAGGGCGAGACTCTGGAGTTCCTTCACCAGCACGTTGAAGGACTCTGGAGTTCCCGGCTCCAGAAAGTTTTCTCCCTTGACGATGGCCTCGTAGATCCGGTTTCGCCCCTCCACGTCGTCGGATTTGACGGTGAGCGCCTCTTGGAGGGTGTGGGCCGCCCCATAGGCCTCGAGCGCCCAGACCTCCATCTCCCCGAACCGCTGGCCGCCAAACTGGGCCTTCCCGCCCAGGGGCTGCTGCGTCACGAGGGAGTACGGCCCGATAGAGCGAGCGTGCATCTTGTCATCGACCAGGTGGGCCAGCTTCATCATGTAGATGTAACCCACCATGACCTCCTGGTGGAACGGCTTCCCGGTGCGGCCGTCGTAGAGGATGGTCTTCCCCGAGGTGGGAAGCCCTGCCTGCCGAAGATGCGCTTTGATCTCCTCCTCGCTGGCGCCGTCGAAGACCGGGCTCGCCACCCAGAGCCCGAGGAGCCGTGCTGCCCAGCCCAGGTGGGTCTCCAGGATCTGACCGACGTTCATCCGCGAGGGCACCCCCAGCGGGTTCAGCACGATCTCCACCGGGGTCCCGTCGGGCAGATACGGCATGTCTTCCTCGGGAAGGATGCGGGAGACGACCCCCTTGTTGCCGTGGCGCCCCGCCATCTTGTCACCGACGGAGAGCTGGCGCTTGACCGCCACGCACACCTTCACCATCTTGATCACCCCAGGCGGGAGATCATCCCCGCGTTGGAGGCGCTTGATGCGGTCGTCCAGCATGGTCTCGTAAATGGAGATCTGCTCTTCGGCCAGCTCCTCGATCTTCTTGATGTTCTGCGCCAGATCGTCGTCTTCCTTCACCCTGACCTTCTTCAGCTCGTTCCAGGAGAAGTCATCTAGATCGACGCGCTCAATCCGCTCCCCTTTCTTCCGGAGCCTCTTCTTGCCGACCGGGTCCACCAAGTCCTGCGTCAGCGTCCCACCCACGAGGAGGTTCTTGAGCTTCTGGTCGCGCTCCATCTCGACGACTGCGATCTCATCCTGGTAATCCTTCTCCAGGCGGCTGGTCTCTTCCTCTTCGATGGACTTGGCCCGCTCGTCCTTGTCGACACCCCGACGAGAGAAGACCTTCACGTCCACAACGGTGCCGCTGATGCCGGGAGGGATTGTCAGCGAGGTATCGCGGACATCGCCGGCTTTCTCCCCGAAGATGGCCCGAAGCAGCTTCTCCTCGGGGGTGAGCTGAGTCTCTCCTTTGGGGGTGATCTTGCCCACGAGGATGTCGCCGGCCTTCACTTTTGCGCCGATTCGGACGATCCCGGACTCGTCAAGGTCCTTCAGCGCTTCCTCCGACACATTGGGAATATCTCGGGTGATCTCTTCCTTCCCGAGCTTGGTGTCCCGCGCCTGGACCTCGAACTCCTCGATGTGGATCGAGGCGTACCGATCATCCTTCACGAGCCGCTCCGAGACCAGGACGGCATCCTCGAAGTTGTAGCCGCCCCACGGGATGAAGGCGACCAGCACGTTGCGCCCCAAGGCCAGCTCGCCGTGGTCGGTAGCAGGGCCGTCCCCGATCACCTCGCCAGCCTGGACCCGCTGCCCTTTCTTCACGATGGGCCTCTGGTTCAAGCAGGTATTCTGGTTCGACCGCTGGTACTTGACGAGGTTGTAGATGTCCAGGGGAAGGTCCTGGACCGGATCGGCCTTCTTGGAACGGCTCTCCACCCGTACGACGATCCGGTCGGCGGCGGCGTACTCGACGACCCCCGGGCGCTTCGCGAGCACTACCGCACCCGAGTCGCGGGCCACGATGTGCTCCATCCCCGTGCCGACCAGCGGGGCTTCAGGTCGAAGGAGCGGCACGGCCTGGCGCTGCATGTTGGAGCCCATGAGGGCACGGTTGGCGTCGTCGTTCTCGAGAAACGGAATCAGCGAAGCTGCCACGGAGACGAGCTGCTTGGCAGAGACGTCCATGAAGTGGATTTCTTGCGGCGGCACCAGCTTGAACTCGCCGGCCTTCCGAGCCGAGACCAGGTCCCGAATGAAGCGGCCGTTGGCGTCCACCGCGGCGTTGGCCTGGGCGATGACGAACTGTTCTTCCTCGAGGGCCGTCAAGAAGGCGATCTCCCCGGTGACCGTGCCGTTGACCACTTTCCGGTAGGGGGTCTCGATGAACCCGAACTCGTTGATCCGGGCGTAGGTGGACAGCGACGAGATCAACCCGATGTTCGGACCTTCCGGAGTCTCGATGGGGCAGATGCGACCGTAGTGAGTGGGATGGACGTCCCGCACCTCGAAGCCGGCACGCTCCCGCGACAGGCCGCGAGGGCCGAGCGCGGAGAGACGGCGCTTGTGCGTCAGCTCGGCCAGTGGGTTGGTCTGATCCATGAACTGGCTGAGCTGAGAGGAGCCGAAAAACTCCTTCACTACCGCCGAGACAGGCTTGGCATTGATCAGATCGTGGGGCATCAGATTGGCGATGTCCGCGATGGACATCCGCTCCTTGACCGCCCGCTCCATCCTGGTCAGCCCCACCCGGAACTGGTTTTCGAGCAGCTCTCCAACCGAGCGAACGCGCCGGTTCCCCAAGTGGTCGATGTCATCGGTCGGCCGGACACCGAGCTTGACCAACAGGAGATGGCGGATGACATGCACCACGTCCTCGCCCCGCAGGGTTTTGGCGGAGAGGGGGAGGTCGATCCCCAGCTTCTTGTTGATCATGAAGCGGCCAACCCTGGCCAAGTCATAGCGACGCGCGTCCATGAACATCCCGCGGAAGAGGGCCCGGGCCAACTCCACAGTGGGCGGATCGCCGGGGCGGAGGCGGCGGTAAATTTCCACCAGCGCCTCGTCAGGACTCCTGAAGTGATCGCGGGCCAATGTCTCATAGAGAGAGGCATCCACTTTGGCCGCGTTTCTCACCAGGAGCTTGAAGGGGGCCACCTGCCGCGCCATGATCTGGGTCAGAACGGTCGAGGTGATTTCCTGGTTGGCCTCCAGGAGCACCTCTCCGGTCTCCTGGTCCACGATCCGGCTCCCGGTGCGCGAGCCCACCAGCTCCTCGGCCTGCACCGCGAAGCGGTCCACGCCGAGCTCCTGGAGCCGCTCGATGATCTTCGCGGTCAGCCGCTTGCCGTCCTGGATCACGGGCTCCTTGTAGCGCGGCGGTTTGATCTCCTCGGCCACCTTCTCGCCGACGTGAGCCTCCGGATTCAGGCGCTTGACCGCCAGGCCATCCTGAAACCCGACCACCTCCTCCAGGTCGTAGAAGAGCGCCAGAACCTCCTCGTCGGAGAGAACGATCCCCTTCTCGAGGAACCAGAAAGCGCGGACGAAGGCGGTGGCCAGCATCTTCCGGCGTCGGTCCACGCGGACATGGAGAATGTCGTTCGCGTCGAACTCGAACTCCACCCAGGAGCCCCGGTAGGGGATAACCCGGGCTGAGTAAAGAGGCCTCCCGGAGGCAAGGGTCTTGCCCTTGTCATCGTCGAAGAAGGCGCCAGCCGAACGCTGGAGCTGGGAGACCACCACGCGCTCGGTCCCGTTGATGACAAAGGTCCCCTTCTCGGTCATCAGCGGGAGCTCTCCGAGGTAGACTTCTTGCTCCTTGATGTCCTGGATGGTACGACTCTTCGTCTCCTTGTCCCGCTCGTACACCACCAGGCGAAGGGTGACCTTCAGCGGGATGGCAAAGGTCATGCCCCGGTCCGGGCACTCCTCCACCGTGTACTTCGGGTCACCGAAGTGATAGTCGACGAACTCCAGGAAGGCGTTCTCGTTGTAGTCGGTGATGGGAAACACAGACTTGAACACGCCCTGGAGCCCGCTGTCCTCCCGCCGGGCGGGTAGGACATCCTTCTGGAGAAAACCCTCGTAGGAGCGCCGCTGGACCTCGATGAGATTCGGGATCTCGACAATGGACGGAATCTTCCCGAAGTCCTTCCGGGTCCTGCGCCCAGACTGAATCATCCCTGCCATAGATCCTCCGTCTTAACCCCGTGAACCCCGTGACCCGTTGTCGCCATCCTCGGTATGTCGCCCGGCACCAATCCTGAGCTTCCGAGGATGTGCCATCGCTCGTTGCAGCTCCACCGGCACGGCCACTCCACGCTCCCGTGGCTCCTCAGGGCAGCGGGATGCATCGCCCTACGCCGCGAGCCCCCCTACTTGACCTCAAGGGTCGCCCCCGCCTCCTCGAGCTTCTTTTTGACCTCCTCGGCCTCTGCCTTGGAGACCTTCTCCTTGACCGGCTTGGGGGCCCCGTCCACCAACTCCTTGGCCTCCTTGAGGCCGAGCCCGGTGAGCTCGCGGACCACCTTGATGACCTGAATCTTCTTCTCCCCCGCCGAGCCGAGGATCACATCGAACTCGGTCTGCTCCTCCTCGGCGGCGGGAGCCCCGGCAGCCCCCGGCGCCGCTGGGGCCACGCCCACCGGCACTGCCGCCACAGGGGAGATCCCGTACTTGTCCTGGAGCCCCTTGACCAGACGGTTCAAGTCCAGGACCGTCCAACCATCAATGGAATCCAGAACGTCATCGACATTCACGTGGGCCATTGGTCGCTTCCTCCTCTCTTCTCGTCCTAGCCAGAGGATCCTTCGGGGTCCGCCCGACCCCCTCGCTTGGCACAGACCTGATCGAGCACCGACACCAGGGTTCGGAGCATCCCTTCCAGCGTGTAAATCAAAGCCGCGAGGGGAGCCGTCAGCCCACCGGCGACCTGCCCGAGCAGAACCTCACGGGAGGGCAGGTCACCCAAAGCCCGGATCTCTGGGGGCTGGACCAGTTGCCCCTCCACATACCCCAGCTTGATCTGGAGCTTGGGATTGCTCCGGACAAACGCCAAGAGGGCCCTGGCGACAGCCACGGGGTCCTGCCTGCCCAGAGCGAGCCCGATGGGACCTTCGAGGTGAGGCGCAAGGCTGTCCAGATGGGATCCCCGGATCGCGAGCTTGGCCAGGCGGTTCTTCACCACTCTGTAGTCCGCCGACGCGGCCTTGAGCTGCCTCCGGAGGTCTGAAAGCTGCTGGACCGTCAGGCCCCGGTAGTCGGTAAGGACGGCGGCATTCACCCCCTCCAGCTTGGCTTTCAAGGCTTCGATCGATTCGACTTTCGCCTGGGACGGCACCGCGATCTCCACGCCGCTCTATTTCTTGAACACGTTGGCGACGCGCTGGGTATCCACATGGATCCCCGGTCCCATCGTCGAGGAAACCGTGATGGAGCGCAGGTACTGGCCCTTGGCGGCAGCGGGCTTGGCCCGCACGAGGGCTTCAAGGATCGACATGGCGTTGTCCACGAGCTGCCCGGCAGGAAAGGACTTCTTCCCCACTGGGACGTGGACGTTGCCTGCCTTATCCACCCTGAACTCCACCTTCCCGGCCTTCAGCTCTCGAACGGCACGAGCCACGTCGAACGTCACCGTTCCGACCTTCGGGTTTGGCATGAGCCCCCGAGGCCCGAGCAACTTCCCCAATCTCCCCACTTGCCCCATCAGGTCTGGGGTAGCCGCTGCGACATCAAAGTCCAACCACCCGCCCTGGATCTTCTCGATCAACTCCTCGGCGCCCACATGGTCGGCTCCAGCCTCACGCGCCTCCCGCTCCTTCTCTCCCTTGGCAAAGACGAGGACCCGGACCTGCTTGCCGATGCCGTGGGGCAACACCACAGCCCCGCGCACCATCTGGTCGGCGTGCTTGGGGTTCACCCCCAGCCGGATTGCCACTTCAACCGTCTCATCGAAGCGAGCCGGCGCCCCCCTCTGGACGGTCTCCATGGCCTCCTCGAGCGCATACGTCCTGGCCTGATCTATCTGGGCCACCGCGGCAGCATATCGCTTGCCGGTCTGAGTCACGATTCCACTCCTCCCGATGCGTATGTCTGTCGCCCTTGGGCGACCGGTGCTGACACCGCCACGAAGCCGCCACCACGCTCAGGCGGGCCGGCGCCCCCAGGGCACACCCTACTCGACCTCGATCCCCATGCTCCGGGCCGTGCCCTCGACGATGCGCACGGCAGCTTCGACTGAACCGGTATTGAGGTCCGGCAGCTTGGTCTGGGCAATCTCCTGGACCTGCGCCCGAGTAACCTTGCCGATCTTGTCCCTGTGCGGGACAGCTGAGGCCTTGGCAATCCCCGCCGCACGCTTGAGGAGGATTGCAGCCGGAGGCGTCTTCACCACAAAGCTGAGCGACCGGTCCTGGTAGATCGTGACGACCACCGGCAGGATGAGCCCCTCCTGGGACGCCGTCTGGGCATTGAAGCTCTTGCAGAACTCCATGATGTTCGCACCGTGCTGGCCCAAGGCCGGACCCACGGGCGGGGAGGGGTTGGCCTTGCCCGCCGGAATCTGCAGCTTGACTAACGCCTGAACTTTCTTCGCCATGAACCCGGTCTACAGACGCTCTACCTGGTAGTACTCAAGTTCGACAGGGGTGAGCCGACCGAAGATAGCCACCATGACTTTCAGCTTTCCCCGCTCCGGGTTCAGCTCCTCGATCGTGCCGGTAAAGTTGACGAACGGGCCCTCGACGACGCGGATCTTATCCCCGTGGACAAAGACCGATTTGGGCTTAGGCCTCTCGGTCCCGGCCTCCATCTGCCGAAGGATCTCGTCCACTTCCTCCGTTGGAATGGAGACCGGCGTGGCCCCCGAACCTACGAAGCCGGTGACCTTGGGGGTCGTCCGCACGAGGTGCCAGCTTTGATCCGTCAGCGCCATTTCCACAAGCACGTATCCCGGGAAGAACTTCTGCGGGGTAATCCGCCTCTGGCCCCTACGGACCTCCACGACTTCTTCGGTGGGCACCACTACCCGGGCGATCAGATCCTGAAGGCCGAAAATCTTCGCCCGTTGCTCGATGGCCAGCGCCACTTTGTGCTCAAACCCCGAGTAGGTATGGACCACGAACCACTGCCTGTTCGAGGGCTGGATCGCCACGCCGTTCTCGGTCATCGCAGGATCACCCCCGCCACACGGGCCAGACCGATATCCACCACGTACAGGAACAATCCGATCACGAGGACGACTACCAAGACCACGGCTGTAGAGTTGACCACCTGGGGGTAGCTCGGCCATGTCACCTTTCGGAACTCGGCCGCCACCTCTCTGAGGAACTGCTGGGCCCGTCTCAAATATCCCATCGATCTCTGGGCTCCGCCCCTCTGACGCTCGCTCCGCTCGCTGTCACCCCGGCCTTAAGGGGGCGAGCCCCCCTTAACAACCCCCCGGGGCTGGGGGTCCTCATCCCTCACTCCCTCCGGTCTTAGCCCTCTGAGCCCTCACCCCAGCCTCGAGCGCCCCGTTTTGCTGGCAGGCGTGGAGGGATTCGAACCCCCATCCCCCGGATTTGGAGTCCGGTGCTCTAACCGTTCG
>JBHIBG010000112.1:0-8477 GCA_046758965.1 Methylomirabilia bacterium
CTCACTGCGCCGCGGGTCCCGCTGCGGGGCGCGGCGGGAGCTTCCGCTCCGCCACCGCCTCCGGGCTCGCTCGCCGGATCCCCCAGGCCGCCAGCTTCGCGATCAGGGTGTTGCGGTGAAGCCCGAGGAGCCGTGCGGCGTGGCTCTGATTCCAGTCCACCCGCTCCAGCGTCCGCAACACGTGCTGGAGCTCGAACTGCTCGCGAGCCTCCTTGAGCGACATCGGCGGCTCGCTCGTGCCCTCCACGCCCTGGTCCGGGAGCGCCAGGTCCAGGGGCAGGTCCTTCAGCCGGATGACGGGGCCCGTGGCCAGCGCGACCGAGCGCTCGATGATGTTCTCCAGCTCCCGGACATTCCCGGGCCACGGGTAGTTCATGAGCACGGGGAGCGCGCCGGCGGAGACCCCCCGCACGGCTTTACCGAACTCTCGGTTGTACTTCCGGATGAAGTGGTCTGCGAGGAGAGGAATGTCCTCCCGGCGCTCGCGGAGGGGCGGGACGGCGAGGGGGACCACGTTGAGCCGGTAGTAGAGGTCCTCCCTGAAGGTCCGATCCTTGACAGCCTGCCGGAGGTTCGTGTTGCTCGCCGCGATGATCCGCACGTCCACCTTCACGCTCCGGATCCCGCCGAGGCGCTCCACCTCCCGCTCCTGGATAGCCCGGAGGAGCTTGGCCTGCAGGTCCACGCGCAGGCTCCCCACCTCGTCCAGGAAGAGGGTGCCGGCGTGGGCCAGCTCGAACTTTCCCGGCTTCTTCTGATGGGCGCCGGTGAAGGCGCCCTTCTCGTGGCCGAAGAGCTCTGACTCCAGGAGCGGCTCGGGAATAGCCGCCAGGTTCACGGCCACGAACGGCTGATTTCGCCGCGGGCTCTGGCGGTGAATGGCGCGGGCGATCAGCTCCTTGCCGGTGCCGCTCTCGCCGGTGATGAGGACGGTGGCGGTGGTCTGGCCCACCTGGGCGATCAGCTCATAGACCTTCACCATGGACGCGTGGCGCCCCACGATGGCCTCGAAGCCCTGGGCGCGCGCCAGCTCGGAGCGGAGGGCGAGCACCTCCCGGTGGAGGTCCCGCCGCTCAACGGCGCGACGGACCAGCGCGACGATCTCGTCCACGTCGAACGGCTTCGTCATGTAGTCGTAGGCCCCGAGCTTGATCGCCTCGACAGCGGTCCGCACCTCCTTCACCGCCGTCACCAGGATCACCTCGACGGATTCGTCGAGGGCCTTGATCCGGCCGAGAATCTCGGTTCCGTCGGCGTCGGGCAGGCGCACGTCGAGGAGGACGACGTCCAGCTCCCGAAGGCGGATCATCTCGAGCGCCGAGGCGCCGTTGGGGGCCTCCAGGACTTCACAGGTGTCATTGAAAATCTGCCGGATGGACTGGCGCACGCCCGGCTCGTCGTCAACTACCATGACGACGGGGCGGATCTGTCCGGTTGGGTCTGACCAGGTCTGGCCCATGGGGGGGATCACCCTCGCGGCCTCAACTCGCGGTCTCGACGACGACGTACTGGTTCCGGCCGCCCGCGCGCTGGAGATACACCGGGACCCTCTGCCCGGGCTTCACCTTGGCGATCGCTGCTCGGAGCGCCTCCACGTCGGCCACGGGCTCCCGGTTGATCTCCAGGATGGCGTCCCCCGGCCGGATCCCCGCCTTGTCTGCCGGGCTGGCAACTTCCACTTCGGTGACGACCACGCCGCGCTTCGCGGTGAGCTCATGGCGCGCCGCCAGCTCGGGGGTGAGAGGGGTCACGGTCAGCCCCCAGTCCTCTTTCCCCTCCGCTGCCGCCACCACCGTGCCCTCCTCAGGCATCTCGCCCACCGCCACGGTGAGACGGCTCCGCTTCTTGTCGCGCATCACGGTGAGGACTGCGCGCTCACCGGGTGGGGTCGCCGCAACCTGCTTCTGAAGGTCGGTCACCTCTCGGATTCGCTCACCGGCGAACTCGGTGATGATATCTCCCGCCTTGAGCCCGGCGTCTGCCGCCGGACTCCCCTCCATGACGTCGGCCACCAGGACCCCGCTCCGGGGCTTCACGCCGAAGGCGGAGGCCAGCTCGTCGGTGAGGTCCTGAATCGCGATCCCCAGCCACCCCCGGACCACGCGCCCCTTGTCGATGAGCTGGCGCATGATCTTTCCGGCCATGTTGATGGGAATCGCGAAGCCGATCCCCTGGCCGGCGGCGACGATGGCCGTGTTGATCCCGATCACCTGGCCGTCCAGGTTCAGGAGCGGCCCTCCGGAGTTTCCGGGGTTGATGGAGGCGTCGGTCTGGATGAAGCTCTCGTAGGTGGCGACGCCCACCCGGGTCCGGCCTGTGGCCGAGATGATCCCCACGGTCACGGTCCTGTCGAGGCCGAAGGGGTTCCCGATGGCGATGGCCCACTCGCCGATTCGGATCGCATCCGAATCCCCCAGCTCCGCCACCGGGAGTGGGCTGGGCGCGTCGATTCGCAGCACCGCCAGGTCGCTCTTCGGGTCGCGCCCGATCAGGGTAGCCGTGAACTTCCGCTTGTCAGAGAGCTGGACGGTGATCTCGGCGGCATTCTCGATGACGTGGTTGTTGGTCAGGATGTAGCCCGACGGGTCCACGAGCAGGCCCGAGCCTGCCGCGCGCAACCGCGGGAGCGGCCGGCGGGGGAAGAAGCGTTCGAAGAACTCAGGGCCAAAGAACTCCCGGAAGCGCTTCTCGAACTCTGGCCCTCGGGGGACCGGTCCCTTCTTCGGGACCGTACTGACGTTTACCACTGCCGGCATCGCCCGATCGGCGACCGCGACAAAGGCCTCCTCCAGGGCACGGAGGATCGCCTTGGGGTCGATCTCGGCAGCCGGCGAAGGAGCCGGCCCCCAGCCGATGAGAAAGCATACCGAAAGAAACAGAGCTACGAGCCGTCCGGTCAACACGGGAAGCCTCCTTCGCTCAGGAGAGACGGAAACCAGAGTGGGATTGTACCCCGGCGCCGGACCTGCGCCAAGGGGGAAGGGAAAGGCCTCCCCGTCTCGCCAGTTACGGCGCGGGGGTGGCCGGGGGGAGGGCTCGGAGCTCGACCACCCGGCGGGTCCGGGGCGTGACCGGGGCCTGAGCCCCGCGCCGGAGGCCGACGACCCAGACAATCTCGCCCCCGGCGACCACGAGCGGGAGCCGTCTGCGCTCCCATCGCGGCAGCTTGGCGTCGATCAGGAAGGCCTTGAGGCGCTTTGCTCCCGGGGCTCCGAACGGGTGGAAGCGATCACCCGGACCCCGGCCACGCACCCAAAGCGGGGCGCCGAGTTGCTCCCCGTCAAAGGCGACGTGCCAGGGGCTTCGGGGCGGCCGATACTCAGCCGGGCGGGGAAAGCTCCGGGCCTCCAGGACGAGCTCGAGCTCAGCGAGCGTGAGAAACCCGGGTACCGGGAGCTGTCGCTCAGCAAGGGCCGGGGGATTCCCGCGACAGAGGCGCAGCTGACCTTCGCTCCGTTCCAGGACCACCCCACCGATCCTGAACGGCCCGGCCGGTCCCTCACCCGTGAGGAAGGAGTGAAGGCGCCTCCGTGCCCAGCCCCGAAGCGGGCCCCCCTCTCCGAGGCGAGCCAGGGCCAGCCGAAGCAGCTCTTCTCCCACCGGGGAGGAGAGCTCCTTGAGAGCGGCCAGCGGCATGACGATCTCCTGCCCCCGGGTCAGCGCGAGGCGGTCCAGCTCCCGCTGCGCGAGCGCCTCCAGCTCCGTGACGAGACTCCGCGTGAGGGCCGCCGCCCGGCAGAGGGTGTCGACGATCCGCGGAGCATAGCTGGCTGTCAGGAAGGGGAGGAGGTCGTGACGCACCCGGTTCCTGAGGAACTTCGGGTCCTGGTTGGTGGGGTCCTCCCGCCAGGGCAGCCCTGCACGCTCGAGCTCCTCGACGATCTGGTGGCGCCGCGATTCGAGCAGCGGCCTGATGAAGGGCGCCCGGACCGGCGGGATGCCGCTCAGACCGCGGGGGCCCGCGCCCTCCAGAAGGCGCATCAGCACGGTCTCGGCCTGGTCATCCGCGGTATGGCCGAGGGCGACCCGGGTTGCTCCGACCCGAGCCGCCGCACGCTGGAAGGCCTGGTAGCGTACGGCCCGAGCCGCCGCCTCGGGCGAGCGCCCGCCTCCCGCCCGAACCTCCACCCGCTCCGGGCTCACCGGGAGCCCCCACCGGCGGGCCAGATCCTCGACGAAGGCCTGATCGGCGTCAGCCTCAGGGCGGAGACCGTGATTGACGTGGACGAGGTGAAGCGTCAGGGAAAGGCGCCGGCTCAGAGAGTGAAGGATATGAAGGAGGGCAACGGAATCGGCTCCCCCCGACACCCCTACCAAGACAGTTTCGCCGCCGGCGAGCATCCCGTAGCGGCGAATGGTGGCGAAGACGCCTCGGACGAGCTCACTGTCGGTGGTCACACTCGGACTGCAACCCGACCCACACGTCCCCGTCCTCGAAGTACTCCTTCTTCCAGATCGGGACGGTCTGCTTCAGGCGGTCGATGGCGAAGTGGCAGGCCTCAAAGGCCTCGCGGCGGTGGGCGGAGGACACGGCGATGATGACACTGGCCTCACCGATCTCGAGCCGCCCGACCCGGTGAGCCATGGCGACGCGCCTCACTCCAGGCCAGCGCGCGTGAAGCGCCTCACCGATCTCCCGCATCTGGGCCTCGGCCATGGGGGCATGGGCCTCGTACTCCAGGAACTTCACCCGACGCGCCCCGGTCTCGTTCCGCACCACGCCCGAGAAGACCACGACGGCGCCGGCCTCGGAGCTGGCGACGGCCTCGGTGAGCTCAGCTTCGGAAAGGGGTTCGGTAGTGACGCGGTAAGCGCCAGCGGCCCCACCGCTCACGGGCGGGAAGCAGCAGAGCTCCTCGCCCGGACGGAGCGGAGCCTCCGCAGGGACATAGTCGGTGCCGATGGCAAACAGGGTGTAGGGGCGGTAGGCCCCGAGCTCGGGATGGCGCTCCACAACCGCGGCCCAGGCCGCCTCGACGGTGCCCCCCTCCGGCACCTCCACCTCCACGCACTCCCGGCCCGCCGTCTCACGATACCGGGCGAAGAGCCGAACAGCGATCTTCATGCCGGCGTGAGGTTCCTAGAACTGGTGAGATTGGCCGCACCCACAGCTCGACTTGACGTTGGGGTTCCGAATGGCGAAGCCGGCCCCCAACACGCTGTTATCCACGTAGTCGATCTCGGATCCGTCCAGGTACTTGGCGCTCATGGGGTCCACGTAGACCTTGACCCCGCGGGATTCAACCACCTGGTCTCCCTCGGCGGCCTTCTCCTCCCATCCGAGCTCGTACGAGAAGCCGGAGCAGCCGCCTCCCACAACCCGGATCCTGAGCCCACAGTCGGATCTCCCCTCTTCAGCGCCAAAGTCGATGAGCTTCTGGGCCGCCGTCTCGGTCACTGTGACCATGGATACCTCCTGGCTCGGAGTTCGCCTCTGTGCCTGTTGCTCCCAGTATATCGCGCGCCCGTCACGGCCGCCACCGGGCCTCGGCGTGACGCGGAGCCTAAATGATACTGCTCCGAGGCTTGAGCAGCTCGAGGAACTCAGCCCGAGTCGCCGGTCGGTCGCGGAAGCCCCCCAGCATTGCCGAGGTCACCGCCCTGGAGTTCTGCTTCTCCACCCCGCGCATGGCCATGCAGAGGTGAAGCGCCTCCATCACGACCGCCACACCCCGCGGCTGGAGCGCCTCCTGCAGGGTCTCGGCAATCTGCGTGGTCAGCCGCTCCTGGACCTGGAGGCGGCGGCTGAACACCTCCACGAGGCGGACCACCTTGGAGAGCCCGAGGATCTTCTTCGAGGGCAGGTAGGCAATATGGCATTTGCCGAAGAAGGGCAGGAGATGATGCTCGCAATTGTGCGTCAGATGGCCCCCGATTAGGAAAGTGGGATACGGCTCGCACTTGAAGCTGTAAACCGTGTGCGGTTTTTTGGCCCTGGGGATGCGCCTGACCCGCAGAACCGTCGAATAGGCGCTGTCGACCGGGAGATAGAAATCGGCCTGCTGACGGAAACCATGTTTTCCGAACCAGCCGGCTCGGTCCCATTTTGCCGAAACATAGATTCTGAACGTGCCGTCGCCGTTTCCGGAACTGGCTAACGGAGTCTCGTCGGCCGCTGTCGCACCGAGCACGTATCCTGGCCGCGGCGTTTGAATTTTCCTACAGAGCGACTTAGGATTAATCCATTCCACCTTCCTACCTGGCGTGAGGTCTTTTGCTTCCTGCCACCCGGCCTCAGTCATGACCGGGTGATCGGGAGTGACTTTGAAACGGCCGGAGGACGTCGTCACCTCGACGACATCTCGGGTCTTTCTCGAAGTGACCCATTCGACTACCGTTTGCTTCAGAGAGCCCCGGTCCAGCGTCCACAAGGAGTCTCCCGGTTTGACTCTGCTGGCCGGTTTCGCCCCGCCAACCGCGTTCACGATCTGCTTGCCGGGCACACACAACGAAAAGAAGTCGATGTCTTTGACCAGCACCATCTCATCGTAGTTCTCGACCGAGAGGACCGAATCCAGCAGCTCCCGCAGGTCCGTCTGGTAGCCGGCGGTCAGGTAGCGGAAGGTCTTGGCCACCCGTTCCGGAGTCCGCTCCAGCCCCTCGCGGCGCGGGTCCTCACCCAGCTCTTTCAACAGCTCTCTGATCAGCTTCTCGATCATCGATCCTGACTCCGCGAGTTGGCGTCGCGGCGCCGTCTAGCGCCCCTGAAAGCGCGGCGGGCGCTTCTCGAGGAAGGCGCGGGTGCCTTCCTGGTAGTCTTCGCTCTCGAAGGCCTCCAACCCAAGCCGACGGATCTCCTCCTTCAGGTGGCCCGCTCCGTCTTCCAACACTGCCTGGACGGCGAGCTTGGCTCCGCGCACTGAGAGCGGGGCGTTGGCCGCCACCTTCCGGACATAGTCATAGGTGTACGGCTCCAACTCGTGAGCGGGGAGCAACCGGTTCAGGAATCCGATGGCCAGAGCCTCCTGGGCCTCGATGGTGCGGGCCGAGCAGAGAATGTCCTTGGCATGGGCCGGGCCCACCAGTGTGACGAGCTCGCGGGTGCTCTCCAGGCTATAGACGATGCCCAGGCGGGCTGCAGGGATGCCGAATTTGCCCCCCTCGGCGGCGAACCGGAGGTCGCAGGCCATGGCCAGGGCCATGCCTCCCCCCATGCAAAAGCCGTAGATCATGGCCACGGTCGCTTTGGGGCAGTGGCGGACGGCACGATAGGCAGCTTCCGTCTCCCTGTTGTAGGCCTGTGCCGAGGCTTTGTCTTTCCGGACCTCCTTGAATTCGGAGATATCAGCCCCTGAGGCGAACGCCTCGGTCCCTGCTCCCCGGAACACCGCCGCGCGGGCGCTCTCGTCCTGCCCCAGCCCCTCGACCACCTGTGCGATCTCGCGCCACATGGCCAGGCTGATGGCATTGCGCACGGTGGGGCGGTTGAAGGTGACGGTGACAATGCCGCCTTCCTGCCGGACGACAATCTCCTCGCTCACGGATTCCCTCCCTTAGCCTCTTCTACGACTCCGGCGGCCAGCAGCTCCTGGATGGCCGCCTGATCATAGCCGAGCCCCTCGAGCGCCTCCCGCGTATGTTGGCCCGGAAGCGGGGCCGGGGTCCTGACCCGAGCCGGGGCGTGACTCAAGGTCACGGGGAGTCCCAGGACTCTCACGAGCCCCCAGAGGGGGTGCCGGAGCTCGTGGACCAGATTGAGAGCCGCCACCTGCGGGTCGGCGAAGACCTGGTCCAGCGTGTAGATGGGGCCGCACGCGACGCCCGCAGCATTGAGGGTGCCGACCCATTCGGCCGCCGGGCGCCGCGAAAGAGCTTCCTCCAAGATCTCATCCATGGCACCGCGGTGCCTCAGCCGGTCCGGGCTCCGGGCGAAGCGCGGGTCATCGGCCAGTTCGGGCAGGTCCAGCGCGCGGCAGAGCCGCCTCCACATCTCGTCGTTCCCCACCGCCAGGTTGAGGTGCCCGTCCTTGGCGCGGTAGACGCCCATGGGGGCCGTGAGCGGATGATGGTTTCCCACAGGTGGTGGCACCTCCCTCGTGTTCAGATACTTGTCGGCCTGGAACGAAAGGCTCCCCACGAGGGCTTCGAGGAGCGAGGTCTCCACGCGCTGGCCACGGCCGGAGGTCTCCCGCTCCAGGAGCGCCGCCAGGATCCCGAGGGCTGCGAAGTAACCGGCCAGGAGGTCTCCGATGGGGATGCCAACCCGGAGCGGCGCCGCTTCCGCGGTCCCGGTAAGCCACATGAGGCCCGACATCCCCTGGACGATCTGGTCGTAGCCGGGACGGTCACGGTAAGGCCCCGTCTGGCCGAAGCCGGAGATGCTGGCGTAGATGAGACGCGGATTCTCCTGGGCAAGGCTCTCGTAGTCGATGCCGAGGCGGTGCTTGACATCCGGCCGGTAGTTCTCCACGACGACATCCACGCGGGCTGCAAGCGCCCTGAGGATCTCCACACCCCTGGGGTCCCGGAGGTTCAGC
>JBHIBG010000113.1:0-8460 GCA_046758965.1 Methylomirabilia bacterium
AGCTCGGCCATCCGCTCCCCGATGGCCCCGGCGCAGTCGAGCCCCTGGCAGAGGCTCGCGCCGATCCCGGTCCGACGGAGGAGGAAGTCCTGAAGGGAGACGACGAGCTCGTCGGAAACCGCGTGATGGAGTTGAGCCACGATTTCGAGGTTAGGGGGGCAGAGGCGCTTGGTCCCATCCGCGAGCTTCCGCGCCAGGTGGAGGATCCGGGGGTAAGCTCGCCCATAGGTCTCCACCAGCATCTCGAGCGTCTCGCGATCGAGGCCGGTGGCCGCCATCTCGGCCGAGACGTCCATCCAGGCTCTCACCTCGATGGTCGGAGGCGCCTGGTCGGTCCCGTCGAGCGCCAGATCAGTCGTGCGCGAGGGTCTCCGCCGTCCCAGGGCTGTCAGGGCTCGGTCACCCACCCGTTCCGATAGGCTGCGGAAGCAGGTCAGCTTGGTTCCGGTGATGCTCAGAAACTTTCCTCCTGGCCCTTCGGAAAAGACTCGGTGCTGGCGGGAGATCTTGGCGGGAGGGCGGCCGGCCACGAACGTGAGTGGGCGTACCCCCGCGTAGGAGTAACAGACGTTGTGCTGAGCCACCCGAGGATCCTGAAGGACCCGGCGCAGCTCTCCGAGAAGGTACGCCACCTCATCTTTGGTGGCCCAGAGGCGATCCGGATCGCCGTCGAAGTCGGTGTCCGTTGTTCCGACCAGGGAGAACCCGCGCCACGGGATCACGAAGATCATCCGCTCATCTCCGGTGGAGAGGTAGAGCGCACGATCGGTCATCCGCGGCAGCAGACAGTGGATGCCCTTGGTGGTCCGGATCACCCGTTTGCCCCGCTCTCCGATCCTCGCGAGCTCCCGAATTCGGTCGACCCAGGGGCCGGCGGCGTTGATGATCACGCGCCCGCGCACCGTGTGGACCTGGTTGGAGAGGAGGTCCCGGACCTTCAGGCTGTCGATCCCTGTCCGGCCCCGCACCACCTCTTCGACCTGGCAGTAGTTGAACGCCCGAGCGCCGTGCCGGACCGCAGAGAGCACGTTTTCCAAGCAGAGGCGCTCGGGGAAAAGCAGGAGGTCATCGAAGTAGTAGCCTGCTCCTCTCAGGTCATCCGGGCGGATCTCAGGCTCGAGGGCCAGGGCCTCCGGGGCAGTGAAGATCCGCGAGCGTTCCGCGCCTCTGGCCGGCCTCAGCAAATCGTAGAGCGTCAGGCCGATCCGCACCTTGATGAGCCCGCGGCCCGACCCTCGGTAGATGGGAATCAGAAAGGGGAGTGGCCGGATCAGGTGGGGCGCCACCCGCCGAAGGGTCTCCCGCTCCCGGAGCGACTCCCGGACGAGGCCGAAGTCGAGCAGCTCCAGGTACCGGAGACCACCGTGGATCAGCTTCGAGGATCGGGAGGTGGTGCCAGAGGCGAAGTCGCCCTTCTCAAAGAGCGCCACCGATACCCCCCGGGCCGCCAGGTCGCGAGCCACCCCGGCTCCGGCGATCCCCCCGCCGATTACCAGGGCGTCGAACATCTCACCGTCGAGGCCGACGAGACGAGTCATGCGTGGAGGATCTCTCGGATCGATCTTAGCACGCGATCGGGGGTAAGATCGCCGACGCGAGGGTCCTGAGCCGCAGTGACACCGCTCAGCACCAGGATTGTCGCGAGCCCCAGAGCCCGACCCATGGCGATGTCGGTCTCAATCCGGTCTCCGACGATGACGCAGCCGCTCGCCGGGAGTCCCAGCACATCCAGCGCTGCTTCCAGGATCAGCGGCGAGGGCTTGCCGACCACCACCTCGACGTGCGCGCCGCTGACTGCCTCCACCGCCGCAATCATCCCCGCGCAGTCTGGAACCTCGCCGGACTCCGTCGGGCAGGTGCGGTCGGGGTTGGTGGCGATCAGTCGCGCCCCGCGCCGGACAGCCTGCAGTGCGGTGTTGAGCTTCGCGTAGGTGAAGGTGCGATCAAAAGCGATGACGACCCAGCTCACGTCGGGGTTCTCCCGCACGCGGAGGCCATGGGCTCGAAGCTCGGCAATGAGCGGTGGCTCGCCGATCACGAAGCAGGAGGCCCCGGGATCGTGGCTCGCGAGGTAGCGGGCCAGCACGAGGGAGGAGTTGACGACCTCGTCGGCCTCCGTCGGGATTCCCAGGCGCGTCAGCTTCTTGGCATACTCTTCCCGGGTCTGGATAGGCTTGTTGGACAGGAAGACGACCCGCCGCCCGGAGTCGCGGAGAGCGCGGATCACCTCCGGAGCGCCGGGGATCACCTCCTTCCCGCGGTAGATGGTGCCATCCAGGTCGAACACCCACCCGCGGTAGGGGAACCGGATAGTCATTGCTCCCTCATCGAACGTTCGGCCCAGCTGTTTCGTCGGAGGGTGCGGATTCGTTCCACATCGTCACGGATCTCAACGAGGGGCCGGATTGGGCAATCGTGGCTGTCTAGCCGAGATTATACTCGCTCTCCCGGCGGCGTGGTAGCATGGGTGCCCGACACCCACGGCGAGCAGGGCAAACAGGGGGCCGGGAGGGTGGCTTTCGGGCGAGTCCCGAATCGATGGAGCGCGGCGTGACGGAGATTAAGGTCCGGCCAGCCACTCTAGCTGACGCCGCGACGATCTGCACGATCTACAACCAGGGAATTGAAGACCGGGTCGCCACCCTGGAGACCGAGCTACGGACGCCGGATGAGCGTCAGCGGTGGCTCGAAGACCGAAGCCCCCGGCACCCCGTCATCGTGGCGGAAGCGGAGGGGCCAGTCGTGGGCTGGGGAAGCCTGAACCCGTTCAACCCGCGCAAGGCCTACGACTACGTGGCCGACTTCTCGGTGTACGTGGAACGCAGCTGGCGCGGCAAGGGCGTCGGCAGCCGCCTCCTCGCCCGGCTCCTCGAGATCGCTCAGGAGCTCGGCTACCATAAGCTGGTCCTCTCGGCCTTTCCGTGGAACGAAGAGGGGATGGCGCTCTACCGGAAGTTCGGTTTCCGCACCGTGGGGGTTTACAAGGAGCAGGGGTCGCTGGACGAACGGTGGGTCGACACCGTGGTGATGGAGAGGCTCCTCTAGCCAGACTCGAGGCCTGAGCCGCGGAGCCGGATTTCTCCTTGACTTTTCGATATGTTCCTCGTATATGTGAGAGCCAATCGAAGGGCTCCTCGCCGATGGATCGGCTTTCCCCGCCTCTAATCGCGAGTTCCCTGGTGTTCCTCCTGCTCACCGGGGGGTGCGGATTTCTATCGCAGTCGCCCCAGGCCATCCTCCCCGCCGACGAGCTCTACTCGAAGGGTGAGTTCGAACTCGGCCGGAGCCGGTACGAGGAAGCGCGGGTTCGCTTCCGGACGATCGTGGAGCGCCACCCGGAGTCCTCCCACGCGCCGCGGGCCCGCTTTCTGATCGGCGAAGCCTACTACCGCGAGGCGAAGTTCGACGAAGCCATCAGGGAGTTCGAGGCGTTCATGGCCCTCTACCGCGCCCACCCCATCGCCGATCTGGTCCAATACCGCCTGGCCATGAGCTCCTACGACCAGATGAAGCCGGTGGAGCAGGACCAGGCCTTGACAGTCAAGGCGATGGAGGCGTTCAACACGCTCATACGGGACTATCCGGAGAGCCGGTACGCCGCCGATGCGCTGGCGAAAATCGATATCTGCCGGGGGCGCCTGGCCCAGAAGGAGCTCTGGGTCGCCCACTACTACAGCAACCGCGGCAACGTCCGGGGTGCTGTCCAGCGCCTGGAGGGAGTCCTGAAGACCTACCCCCGCACCTTGGTGATTCCGGAGACGCTTTTCCTTTTGGGCGAGATCTATCGGCAGCAGGGCCGGGACGAGGACGCGCACCGACTCTTCCGGCGGCTCGCCGATGAGTTTCCCTACACCGAGTGGGGGCGCCGCGCCGCCCGTCGACTCGCAGCCCAGAGGTGACCCCGTGCATGAGATCGTCGATCTGCGCAGCGACACGCTGACCCTCCCCACCCCTGAGATGCGCGAGGCGATGGCCCGCGCCGAGGTCGGCGACGACGTCTGGGAAGAAGACCCGACGGTGAAGACGCTGGAGGCCATCGCCGCGGAGCGGACGGGCAAGGAAGCCGCGCTGTTCGTCGCCTCGGGGACCATGGGCAACTTGGTGTCGACCCTCTCCCACACCCAGCCCGGCCAGGAGATCATCCTCGATCAGGACTCCCACATCTTTAATTACGAGGTCGCTAGCGCGGCGGTCATCGGGGGGGTCCAGACCCGTCCCATCGCGACCGAGCGGGGTTTCCTGACCCCCGAGCAGGTTCGCGGTGCGGTGCGCCCAGCCAACATCCACATTCCGCGCACCGGCCTGCTCTGCGTCGAGAACACTCACAACCGCCACGGGGGAACGGTATGCACGCCCGAGGAGATCCGGGATGTCGCGGACGTCGCCCACGCCCACGGGATCCCCGTGCATCTGGACGGGGCAAGACTCTTCAATGCCGCGGTGGCCCTCGGGCGGGATGTCGGGGAGTTCACGGGCTCCGTGGACTCGGTTACGTTCTGCGTCTCCAAAGGCCTCTCGGCTCCCGTAGGCTCTCTGGTCTGCGGGCCGCGTGATCTTATGCAGCGAGCCCGGCGCTTCAGGAAGATGCTGGGGGGCGGCATGCGGCAGGTCGGGATCCTGGCCGCAGCCGGGATCGTCGCCCTGGAGAAGATGGTTGACCGCCTCGCCGAGGATCACGAAAACGCCCGGCGCCTGGCCGCCGGGCTTTCCACTCTCCCCTCCGTCCGGCTCGACCTGGCCCGGGTCCAGAGCAACCTTGTGATCTTCTCCGTTGAGCGGCCGGGTGGGGCGGAGGAACTGGTGCGGGAGAGCTTGGCTCGGAAGGTGAAGGTCCACCAGATCGGCCCCGCCTCGATCCGGTGCGTCACCCACAAGGACGTGGACCGTGAGGACATCGACCGGACTCTGTCGGTGTTCCAGGAGATTGCGGCGCGCTGGGAGGCGACCCGCTGACGATGGCGGAGCGGCTGCTCGAGGTCACCAACCTCAAGACGTACTTCTTCACCGACGAGGGGATCGTCCGCGCCGTGGACGGGGTAGACCTCACCATCCACAAGGGCGAGACCCTCGGGGTGGTGGGGGAGTCGGGATGCGGGAAGAGCGTGACCGCGCTCTCCATCATGCGGCTGATCCCCCAGCCGCCTGGGCGCATCGTCGAGGGAGAGATCCGGTACGAGGGGCGGTCGCTTCTGGAGCTTCCGCCTGCCCAGATGCGCAAGGTGCGCGGCAAAGAGATCTCCATGATCTTCCAGGAGCCGATGACCTCCCTGAATCCGGTCTTCACCGTCGGCGAGCAGATTGCCGAGGCTATCAGGCTCCATGAAGGGCTCGGGCAGACAGCGGCCATGGAGAAAACCGTGGAGATGCTCAAGCTCGTCCACATGGCCAACCCCGAGCGCCGGGTCAAGGAGTACCCCCACCAGCTCTCCGGCGGGATGCGGCAGCGCGTGATGATCGCCATGGCACTCTCCTGCCATCCCAAGCTCCTTATCGCTGACGAGCCAACCACCGCCCTGGATGTCACCATCCAGGCCCAGATCCTGGAGCTCTTGAATGAGCTGAAGGCCAAGCTCGGGATGGCGGTCTTGCTGATCACCCACGACATGGGGGTTATCGCGGAGACCGCCCGGCGCGTGGTCGTGATGTACGCCGCCAAGGTGGCGGAGGAGGCCCCAGCCAACGAGCTGTTTAAGGAGCCGCTTCATCCCTACACCCAGGGCCTGCTGCGCTCCATCCCCCGCATCGACCTGGCTGCGACCCAGAAGCAGCGGCTGCAGACCATCCCCGGGGTTGTGCCCACGATCAAGGGAGACATCGCCCCCGGCTGCCGGTTTGCGCCCCGCTGCCCCTATGTCAAGGCGGTCTGTACCGAGCAGGATCCCGTGCTCAAGGAAATCACGCCGGGTCATAAGGTGGCGTGCTGGCTCTATTGACACTCGGAGGGGGGCTCCGCCCCCCTACCGAAGCCTCCCCCCAAGGAGGGTTGCGCGGGCAAAGCCCGCGCCCGAAGCCGCAACTTTTCACGGCGAGTCGCCGGAGGGTTGCGTGGGCGAAGCTGGCGCCCGAAGCGGCAACTTTTGAGGGCGAGCCGAAGCTGATGGGAGAGATGCGGCGCCCGAAGTGGACGTGAGAGATGGCGGAACCGCTCCTGAAGGTCAAAGGCCTGAAAAAGTACTTTCCGATTCGCGGCGGCCTCCTCTCCCGCGAGATCGCCCGGGTTCACGCTGTGGACAACGTGAGCTTCGAGATCCAGCGGGGAGAGACCCTCGGCTTGGTGGGGGAATCCGGGTGCGGAAAGTCAACCACGGGTCGTGCCATCCTGCGTCTCATCGATCCGACCGCGGGGGAGGTCTGGTTCGAGGACAAGGATGTCACCAAGCTCGACAGAAAGGCTCTCCGGGCGCTCAGGAAGGAGATGCAGATCATCTTCCAGGACCCTTACGCCTCCCTGAACCCTCGGATGACCGTGGGTTCCATCATCGGCGAGGCCCTGGTGATCCACCGACTGGCCAACTCGAAGCGCGAGCGCGAGGCGCGAGTGGTTCATCTGCTGGAGACGGTAGGGCTCAACGCCGACCACCTCCGCCGCTATCCCCACGAGTTTTCGGGCGGGCAGCGCCAGCGGATCGGGATTGCGCGGGCCCTGGCGGTCAGCCCCAGGCTCGTCGTCGCCGACGAGCCGGTCTCCGCCCTGGACGTCTCCATCCAGGCCCAGATCATCAACCTGCTGGAGGATCTCCAGAAGCAGTTCGGGTTCACGTACCTCTTCATCGCCCACGACCTCTCGGTGGTGGAGCACATCTCCACGCGGGTGGCGGTGATGTATCTGGGAAAGATTGTCGAGATCGCTCCGGCCAAGGAACTCTACGCCAACCCTAAGCACCCGTACACTGAAGCCCTGCTCTCGGCCGTGCCGATCCCCGATCCCGCGGTGAAGCGCAAGCGCATCATTCTGGAGGGGGACGTCCCCAGCCCCATCAACCCGCCCTCCGGCTGCCGGTTCCACACCCGTTGCCCCATCCGCGTCCCCTCCTGTTCCGTGAACGAGCAGGTGCTGAAGGAAGTCTTTCCCGGGCATTGGGTGGCCTGCCAGGTTCGCGCATGACGCCGTGCCAACTCCCCTCGCCTTAACGCGGAGGTCAGTCGGGTAGCGCCCCCCGTCGGGGGAGGTCGTGAGGCGGAAGTCATGGAAGAGGTCCCGGTCCGAAAGCCCGCCGTCGCCGGTCTGTTCTACCCGGATCGCGCTGACCACGTGGACGCGGAGCTCAGCCGCCTGCTTGAGGACGATGACCTCAAGGTCAGCCCCAAGGCCCTCGTGGTCCCCCACGCTGGGTGGAGGTATTCGGGGCAGGTCGCCGGTGCGGTCTACGGCCGGGTGACACTCCCCCCGCTCGCGGTTCTTCTCGGGCCCAACCACACGGGCCTGGGCACCTGGGGCTCTATCATGACCCGCGGGCGCTGGGCCGTCCCGGGAGCGGAGGTGCCTCTCGCCCACGACCTGGGCCAGGCCATTCTCACCGCTTGCCAGATGCTGGAGGAGGACGAGCTCGCACACTCCCAGGAGCACGCCCTCGAGGTCCAGCTCCCTTTCCTCAGACGGATCCAGCCGGAGCTGGCCTTTGTCCCTATCACCCTGATGCGGAGCGATCCGGCGTTCTGTGAAGAGGTAGGTCGCGCGATCGCCAGGGTGGTCAAGGCATGGCCCGAGCCGGTGGCGCTCCTTTCTTCCACCGATCTGAACCATTACGAGTCTCAGGCGGTCTCTCAGGCCAAGGATCGGGCGGCCATTGACGCGATCCTCGCCCTCAACCCCGAGCGCCTCCAGCGGACGGTCCGCGAGCACCGGATCTCCATGTGCGGCATCGCGCCGACCACGGCCCTGCTCGTCGCGGTCAGAGAGCTCGGGGCACAGAAGGCCGAGCTAGTCCGCTACATGACCTCGGGCGAGGTGAGCGGAGACTACGAGCGCGTGGTGGGCTACTGCGGCATCATCATCGCCGCCTGAGAGGAAAGAAGAGGTCAGTCCCAGAGGTACGCCCGCGGGTTCACGGGCTTTCCCCTGACCGTGATCCCGTAGTGGAGATGGGGACCCGTGCTCTTGCCACTGTTGCCGGTCTTCGCAATCGCCTGGCCCCGCTCTACCCGATCCCCCCGGCGCACGGTGATCCTGCTGAGGTGGCCGTAGCGGGTCTTGATCCCGCGACCGTGGTCAAGCACCACGGTGAGCCCATAGTCCTTCTGCCTCCCGGCGAAGCGTACCGTGCCCGGCGCCGGCGCCTTGACCAGCGTCCCCCGGCGGGCTCTGATGTCCAGCCCGCTGTGAAACTCCGGTGCCCCAGACCAGGGAGAGCGCCGCCGGCCAAACTCCGAGGTCACGGGCCCGCGCACCGGCCAACGCGACGGCAGCGCTCCCAGCACCTTCCCCGCCTTGGACATGAAGCGCTCCAGCGCCCGCAGGCT
>JBHIBG010000114.1:0-8402 GCA_046758965.1 Methylomirabilia bacterium
CAAATTTCCTTTGACCTTCGATTCACGACAGCTTACCAGGCGATGCTTCAGCTTGCTACGATTGTCCTGGCAGCTTCCGGATTCCGAACGACGGGGACCGGTCGTCATTGGGTGACTCTCAAGGTCCTTCCGGGACTATTGGGTCGGGGCGCCCAGGATCTCGCTGATTATTTCGATCAGTGCCGAAACAAGCGGAACCTCTCTGATTATGACCGGGCAGGAGAAATCTCCAAGGATGAGGCGGTAGAGCTTCTGAAGGAGGCGAGGAAATTCAGGGCGATGGTTCTGAGTTGGCTGGAAGAGCAGCATCCCAGGTTAGTGCCCACATGAGACGGAGATTCCTGCTGGTTGGACTGACCGGAGGGATCGCGACGGGGAAAAGCACCGTCTCCCGGCTCTTCCGAGATCTGGGCTGCCTCATCATCGACGCCGACCTCCTGGCCCGCGTGGTGGTGGAGCCGGGCGCGCCCGCTTACAAGCAGGTGGTGGCGGAGTTCGGCCGCGAAATCCTCCACCCCGACGGTGAGATCGACCGGAAGAAACTCGGAGCCCTCACGTTCAAGGACCCGGCGAAGCGCAAGCGCCTGGAAGAGCTGACCCACCCGGCGATCCGGGCTCACCAGGCCGGGATCCTCCAGGCGCTGGAGGATGAGGGCTTCGACGGGATCGTGATCTTCGATGCCGCGCTCCTGGTCGAGACAGGAGGGGCGAAGACCATGGACCGGCTTGTGGTGGTGGTGACTGACGAGGGGACCCAGCTGAGGCGGCTGATGTTGAGAGATGAGATTGCCGAAGAGGACGCGGTCGGGAGGATCCGGAGCCAGATGGCGCTCAGCGAGAAGGTCAAGCAGGCCCACTACGTGATCGACAACTCCGGCCCGCGCGAGGCCACCGAGCGAGCGGCAGAGGAGGTGCATGAGGCGCTCCTGGCTGACCTCCGGGCCTTCCAAGCTCGGGACGCATGAGCCCGTCCCGAGTCACGAAGCGCCGGGCTCTCGGCCAGCACTTCCTGAGGGACAGGAGAGTCGCTCAGGCGGTCGTGGACCTGGCCCGCCTCGGGAAGGACGACCTCTGCGTGGAGATCGGGCCGGGCGAGGGGGCGCTGACATGGCTTCTCGCCGAGCGTGCGGGCCGTCTTGTCGCTCTGGAGATGGATGAGAGCCTGCTCGCCGGGCTCGCCCGTCAACTCGCTCGCCGGGACCACGTCGAGCTCAGGCTCGCGGATGCCCGCCGGTTCGACTTCACCACTGTGCCGGCTCTCCGTCCCGCTCAGCAAGGTCGGGTGGTCGTGGTGGGCAACCTTCCCTACAGTGTGGCCAAGCCGATCCTTGCCCAGCTGCTGGAGGCTCGAGGGGCCATCTCGGAGATGGTCCTGATGCTCCAGCGGGAGGTGGCTGAGCGGGTGGCGGCGCCTCCGGGGTCGAAGCGCTACGGCGCCCTGTCACTCCTCTGCCAGCTCCACTGCGACATCCACCTGGCCTTCATCGTCCCTCCGGGAGCCTTCCGCCCGCCGCCTCGAGTAGACTCGGCCGTCGTCAAGCTGGCGGCTCTCCCGGCGTCGCGACTGCCGCTGGCCGACGAAGCCGTGTTCCGCAGAGTCGTGAAGGCAGCCTTCAGCCACCGGCGGAAGAGCCTGGCCAATGCCCTGGCCGGCGGGCTCCACCTCTCCGTGGAGACCTCCAGAGGATGGCTGACGGCTGCCGGCATCAACCCGATGCGCCGGGCTGAGAGTCTCTCGCTCGAGGAGTTCGCCCGCCTCACCACCTCTCCTCCTGCTGACAAGGGGTAGCCAGGAAGTCAGCGTCTATAGTATTCTGGATATAGAGGCTATCTCTATGTGGCAGGAGTCTCATCGACAAGGTGCCCGGCTGCTGGCTGTGGTAAGCCTGGGCGGGCTCCTCCTCGGCGTTTCACCATCGGCGCTGGTGGCTCCCCCGCCTTGGCCACCGACGACCACCCACCGGGCTCTCATCAGGGAGCGCGACACCTTCGTTATCGCGCTCCTCCGGGAGGGTCTGGATCGCGCCACGGCCCATCGGGTCATCAGAGAGCTCCGGGAGTTCGTGGACTTCACTCAGGTCCGCCCCGGAGATACCATCGAGACCGTCCAGGATCGCCACGGGACGGTGCTCGCCGTCGCCTATCAAGGCACTCCGTGGGAGCGCTACGAGGTCTGGCGGCGCGGGGAGCGGTGGGCCGCGCGGCAGATCTCGATTCCCGCAGAGGTGCGGGTGGAGGCCCTCAGCGGCACTATTCGTAGCTCGCTCTTCCACAGCATGGAAGCGCTGGGGGAGAGCCCCCAGCTCGTCCTCAAGTTTGTCGAGATCTTTGCCTGGGATTTCGACTTCGCGGCCGACTCCTGGCCAGACGATGGCTTCCGGCTCCTCGTCGAGAAGCGCCACGCAGACGGGAAGTTCGTGGAGTACGGGAAGATCCTGGTGGCCGAGTACGAGCATGAGGGCAGCCGGCTCACGGGGATCGCCTTCACCACCCGCGACGGCCGAACGGGCTACTACGACCCGCGGGGCCGCTCCATGCGCAAGAGTTTTCTCCGCTCGCCGCTTCAGTTCACCCGGATCACCTCGGGGTACTCCTTCGGCCGCCGCCACCCCGTCCTCGGCGGCGTCCGGCCGCACCTCGCCATCGACTACGCCGCGCCGACCGGCACCCCCGTGCGCACAGTTGCCGATGGGGTGGTCAGGTTTGCCGGCTGGAAGCGGGGGGGATATGGGATCTCGGTGATGGTGAAGCACCGGTCCGGTTACGAGACGATGTACAACCACCTGTCGCGACTGCGGAAGGGTATCCGCCGGGGGCGTCGCGTGGAGCAGGGACAGATCATCGGCTACGTCGGGTCGACGGGCCTGTCCACCGGTCCGCACCTCGACTACCGCGTGAAGAAGCACGGTCGGTTCGTCAACCCCCTCGCGGAGGAGTTCGTCCCCGGAGATCCTGTCCCCTCGCGCGAGCGCGCCGCCTTTATCCGCGTGCGCGACGCCGTCCTAAAGCGCCTTGAGCGGGAGGCGCCGTTCCTCCCCTCGGACGGGTAGGGTTCGCGGCCCGGTTGGGGCTCCCAGAACCCCCTGGTGATAGAATGGGGTAGCCCGGTTCAGGGAGGAGTTTGCCCCGCGTGAGCGCCACCAGTGGTTCAGACCTCGTGTCCACCGAGGTTCCTGCCGAGCCCTCCACCCGCCTGATCCCGCTCGGGGGGGTGGGTGAAATCGGGCTCAACATGATGCTCGTTGAATCTCAGGGCGACCTCCTGGCCATCGACTGCGGCCTCATGTTCCCCGACGACGAGATGCTGGGGATCGACTACGTCATTCCCGACTTCGCCTATCTGCTCGGCAAGAAGCAGTCGCTCCGGGCCGTGTTCCTCACCCATGGGCACGAGGACCACATCGGTGCGCTGCCCTACCTCCTTCGCGACGTCGACGTTCCCGTCTTCGGAACTCCCCTGACGCTCGCGTTCGTGGCCGGTCGTCTCGCCGAGCACGGCCTCCGGGAGCGGGCTGACCTCCGCCCGATCCGGCCTCGCGAGGTTGTGGAGCTGGGGGCGTTTCGGGTCGAGGCGATCCGCGTCACCCACTCGATCGTGGACGGGATCGGGCTCGCGATCGAGACTCCGGTCGGGACGGTGGTCCACACCGGCGACTTCAAGCTCGACCAGAGCCCCATCGACGGCCAGCACGCTGACTATCAAAAGTTCGCCGAACTGGGCGAACGCGGAGTCCTGATCCTGCTCTCGGATTCCACCAACGTGGAGCGGCCGGGTCATACGCCCTCGGAGTCGGAAGTGGGACGGGCGCTGGGGTCGCTCTTCGAGAAGGCCGCGCGGCGGATCATCGTGGCGACCTTCGCCTCTCACATCCACCGGATCCAGCAGGTGCTGGACCTGGCGGCCCGCTTCGAGAGGAAAGTCGCCCTCCTCGGCATGAGCATGGTGGGGAACGTCCAGATCGCCTCGGAGCTGGGGTACCTGCGGATTCCGGAGGAGACGCTGGTGCCGCTGGAGCGGCTGAGCGAGCTGCCGACGCACCGCCAGGTCCTTCTCTCCACCGGCAGCCAGGGGGAGCCGAACTCCGCCATCGCGCTGATGGCCGCCGAGGAGCACAAGGCCATCCAGGTCGAGGAGGGGGACCTCGTGATCCTCTCGGCCCGGATCATCCCCGGCAACGAACGGACGCTGGGTCGGATCATCGACCAGCTCTTCCACCTGGGGGCCGAGGTCCTCTGGGAAGATGTGGCCTTCGTGCACGTGTCGGGCCATGCCTGCCAGGAGGATCTGAAGTTCATGCTCAATCTGACCCGGCCGCGCTACTTCATCCCGGTGCATGGCGAGTACCGTCATCTGGTTGCGCACGCGCGGTTGGCCGAGTCGGTGGGGCTTCCGCGCGAGCGGATCTTCGCGATCGAGGACGGCCTAGGGGTGGAGCTGACCGAGAGCGGTGGACGCCTGCTTGGACGCTTCCCGGCCGGTCGGGTCTTCGTGGATGGGAAGGGGATTGGCGATGTGGGAGCGGTGGTGCTGCGCGATCGCCAGCGGCTGGCCCAGGATGGCATGGTAGTGGTGGCCCTGACGGTGGACCGCCACACCGGGGAGCTGCTTGTCGGGCCCGAGATCGCCTCGCGCGGGTTTGTCTACGTCAAGGAATCGGAGGAGATCCTTGAGGAGGTGAAAGGGGCGGTCCGGG
Organism: Methylomirabilia bacterium; assembly: GCA_046758965.1. Taxonomy (GTDB): domain Bacteria; phylum Methylomirabilota; class Methylomirabilia; order Rokubacteriales; family CSP1-6; genus JBHIBG01. The sequence goes on from JBHIBG010000114.1 coordinate 4,695, forward strand.
CGGCCCTGGCCGAGCGCGATCCATCCGCTCCGGTCAACGGAGAGCTCGTGGGGTCGCTGGTGAAGCGCACGGTCCGCCGTTTCATCAACCAGCGCTTTCAGCGGAAGCCGATCGTGCTGCCGATCATTCTCGAGGTGTGAGCGATGAGGAAGAAGCAACCGGTGAAGAAGGCCGCGCGACACCCGCGCCCATGGCGCGGGGAGGTGAGAGCAATCCTTGCCCTCGCGCTCGCGGGGTTCTGGCTCGTTGCTCTCGCGACCTTCGATCCGGCGCTCCACCCGAGTGGGCAGGTGAGCGCGGTCGGACCAGCCGGGGCCTGGCTCAGCTGGGCGTCTTTCAAGACCTTCGGCTACGCGAGCTACCTCTTCCCCTTGGTCCTGTCCGTCTATGGGCTCACTGCCTTTTTCCGCCTGCAGCTGTTCGCCGGGTATCCCGCCATTGTCGGCCTCACCCTGCTCTTCGCGAGCACCACCGGTCTTCTGGCGTGGGCCTCTCCGCTCGTTGCGGGCTCCCGCCTGGGGCCCGGCGGCGTGGTTGGCCGGAGCCTGATGAGGCTCTTGAACCATTCGGTTGGCGAGGTCGGGACGGTCCTCCTGCTCCTGACGCTGCTCTTCGTCGGGCTCCTCTTTCTCACCCAGCTCTCATACGCGGCCGTCTCCCGAGCTCTTGGAGCCCGGATGAGTAGGCTCTTCGCCAGGAGAGCGCCGAGAGCCAGCCCTCAACCGGTCCAGGCGGAGCTCCCGCTCGCCCCGGCTCGGATCGCCGAGCGCTCGGCGGCGCCCGAGCCCGCTCCCCCACTCCTGGAGCGGGCCAGAGCGACGACCGGAGCGCCCGAGCAGAGGCTGTTCAGGCAGGAGACGCTTGACTTCGGGAGGGGCGGCCAGCCCGCCTTCCAGCTCCCGCCCATGAGCCTTCTCAAGACCTCGCCCCCCGGCGAGCCCAAGCGTGCGCGGGAAGAGCTCCAGGCGAATGTGGAGGTCTTGACAAAGAAGCTCCAGGACTTCGGCGTGGAGGGGCGCATCGTCCAAGTCAATCCCGGCCCCGTGATCACCGCCTATGAGTTCGAGCCCGCGGCCGGGGTCAAGGTGAACCAGGTGGTGAACCTGGCCGACGATCTGGCCCTGGCCATGAAGGCGGGAGCGGTCCGCGTGGTCGGACCCATCCCCGGGCGCGGCACGGTGGCGGTGGAGGTGCCGAACCCCGAGCCCGCCATGGTCTATCTCCGGGAGGTCCTGACCTCCGGCGAGTTCGTGGAGTCCAGGGGGAAGCTACCCCTGGCTCTCGGGAAGGACACCATCGGGCAGCCGTACGTGGTGGACCTCACGGCGATGCCCCACCTGCTGATCGCCGGCGCGACGGGATCGGGGAAGTCGGTGAGCATCAACGCGATGATCTGCTCGATCCTGTATAACAGAACGCCGGCCGAGGTGCGAATCCTGATGATCGACCCCAAGCGCCTGGAGCTCGGGGTCTACGAGGGGATCCCGCACCTGCTGGCCCCGGTTGTCACCGACCCCCGGGAGGCCTCGGCCCGCCTCCGCTGGATTGTGGGCAAGATGGACGAGCGCTACACGCTCCTCGCATCCCGCCGCGCCCGCAACATCGAGAGCTACAACTTGGAAGCCGGCCCCTCGGAGCAGCTGCCCTACTGGGTCGTGGTGGTGGACGAGCTGGCCGACCTCATGATGGCCTCCGCCGGCGAGGTGCAGCACGCCCTGGTGCGCCTGGCCCAGGTCGCCCGCGCAGTGGGAATTCACCTGGTCATCGCAACCCAGCGGCCGTCGGTGGACGTGGTCACCGGCCTCATCAAAGCCAATTTCTCTGCCCGCATCGCCTTTCAGGTAGCCTCCAAGGTGGACTCCCGCACCATCCTGGACTCGAACGGCGCCGAGCAGCTCCTGAGCCGCGGGGACATGCTCTTCGTCCCACCGGGAACCTCTCGACAGGTCCGGGTGCACGGGGCGTGGATCTCCGAGGAGGAGGTGAAGGCGACCTGCGACTTCCTGAGAACGCAGGGGACGGCGGCGTACGAGGAGGTGAAGCTCCCTGCGGCGGAGCGGACAGCGGGGGGTCCGGAGGTGGCCGAGCGGGACGAGACCTACTGGGCGGCGGTCCAGCTCGTGGTTGCTCAGCGCCAGGCGTCCATCTCCTTCCTGCAGCGTCGGCTCCGCCTGGGCTACCCCAAAGCCGCGCGGTTCATCGACATGATGGAGCAGGATCGGATCATCGGCCCCGGCGACGGGGCCAAGCCGCGCGAGGTGCTGGTCAGCCCGGAGCACCTCGCCAAGCTGGCGCCCGATCGCGCGGGCTAGGGGCTCTCCGGAGCTCGACCGTGATCGCGGTCTGCGGCTTCCTGCTCCTCTTCCTCCCGAGCGTCGCCTGGGGCCAGGTCCTCGACGACGTCGTGGCAGGACTCGAATCGACCTATGCGGGGATCGTCTCCCTCCGCGCCGAATTCACCCAGGGCGCCTTCAATCGAAGCCTCGGCCAGACCATTGAAGCGGAGGGGGTCGTCTACATCAAGAAGCCGGGAAAGATGCGCTGGGAGTACCGGACGCCCACACCCCAGCAGATCGTCTCCGACGGGGACTCCCTCTGGGTCTACACGCCGGAGCTGAACCAGGTCAACGTGGGGGATGCCCCGCAGGCGCTGGCGGGACCCGCAGGAAGCTTCCTGGCCGGACTCGGGCGCCTCAGAGAGGAGTTCACGGTTCGGTTCCTGAACCCGCTCAAGACGGATCGGGCGGGGAACCCGGTGCTCGATCTGACGCCGAGAGCGCCGACCCCGATGCTGACCCGTCTCATTCTCTCGGTGGACCCGAAAGAGTTCCTGGTGCGCAAGGCCGTGCTGTACGACCAGTTCGACAACACGGTGACGATGCGCTTCACTGAGGTCGAGGTCAACCCGGAGTTGAGCGACCAGCTCTTCATCTTCACGCCGCCTCCGGGAGTGGCCGTCGTCCCCCTCGAGCCCGGCCGCTAGAGTCGGGGGTCACCCTGATGAGGAAGCCTCCAAGGGGAAGGTGAACATCCATGCCTGAGAACTCCTTCGACGTCTATTGCAAAGTGGAGATGCAGGAGGTGGCCAACGCTGTCACCCAGACCAACAAGGAGATCCAGCAGCGCTACGACCTGAAAGGCTCGCGCTGCCAGGTCACGCTGGAGAAGATCGAGCTCACCGTCCTGGCCGACGACGACATGAAGCACAGGGCGGTGCTGGATATCCTTCAGTCCAGGCTCCATCGCCGCGGGGTGCCGCTCAAGGCCCTCGGCTACGGCAAGGTGGAGCCGGCGGCCGGCGGAGCGCTCCGCCAGATGATCACCCTCCAGCAGGGGATTCCGTCGGACAAGGCCAGGGAGATCGTCAAGCTCATCAAGGAGAGCAAGCTCAAGGTCCAAGCCCAGGTGCAGCAGGACCAGGTGCGTGTCTTCGGAAAGAGCCGCGACGAGCTTCAAGCCGTGATCGCCATGCTCAGAGAGCAGGATCTGGAGATCGCGCTTCAGTTCGGCAACTACCGCTCGGGGTAGCTTCTGTCCTGCGCCTCCGTCGTGGGCCACGGCAGGCGGCGGATCCCGTTGGAGAGCCGGGCTCGGGGTCGCTATAATGAGCTGCCGCCATGAAGGTGCACCTCACGACCCTCGGCTGCCCCAAAAACCAGGTGGACTCCGAGCTGATGCTCGGGATGCTGACCCGAGCCGGCTTCGGCG
>JBHIBG010000115.1:0-8145 GCA_046758965.1 Methylomirabilia bacterium
CAACCGGCCAACCCGGCGCCGGCGTGCGCCGAGGCGCTACAGTAAATGCGACGAGCCGGTGTCTCACAATCGTTGACAACTTCCGCGGGAGAGGATTGAAACAAGCATACATCCTCCATCTGGTTCGGACGAAGCATGTAGCTCCCGACCTTCGGGTCGGGAGAGGATTGAAACCGACGAGAATGTCACTATGACTCGTGAGGGCCGCTGTAGCTCCCGACCTCAGGGTCGGGCGAGGATTGAAACACCGGGATGACCATGTTGGGGATCGCGTTGTGCCGTAGCGCCCGACCTCAGGGTCGGGCGCGGACCCGACTCCTACTCGTACCTGAGCGCCTCGATCGGGTCCAGGCGCGAAGCCTTCCGGGCCGGGTAGAAGCCGAAGAAGATTCCGACCGCCCCGGCAAAACCGAACGCCAGCACGATCGCCTGGGGTTGGATCAGCGTGCGCCACTCGGCGAAGTAGGCGATCCCGTAGGAGCTGGCCAACCCGAGCCCGACGCCGATCACTCCTCCCGTCAATGCCAGGATCACCGCCTCGACCAGGAACTGGATCAGGATATCCCGGCTCCGGGCTCCGACCGCCATCCTGAGACCGATCTCCCGCGTCCGCTCGGTCACCGAGACGAGCATGATGTTCATGATGCCGATGCCCCCCACCAGGAGCGAAACGGAGGCGATGGCCGCCAGGAGAATGGTCATGACTCGGGAGGACTCTTCCCGGGCCTCCAAGAACTCGGAGAGATTTCGGAGCCAGAAGTCGTTGTCCTGGTAGGGTTGAAGGCGATGCCGCTGGCGCAGGAGCGCTCGGATCTGGCTGAGAGTCTCCTCCATGTCGCTTCCGGGCGCGGCCTTGATGGAGATGGCCGCCACCGATCGGGCGTTGGCCAGGCTCACGCCGAGCACCCGCTTCTTCGCCGTAGAGAGCGGAAGCTGGATCACGTCGTCCTGATCCCGACCCCAAGGGTTCTGTCCCTTCCGCTCCAGGACCCCCACGACCGTGAAGGGGACTTTCTGGATTCTGATGAGTTGTCCCAGGGGATCGGTGTCGCCAAAGAGCATCTCGACCACGGTCTGACCCAGGAGCGCCACCTTGTCGGCGCCGTCCACGTCATGCTGGGTGATGGCCCGGCCCGCGGCGACCTCCCAGTTCCGGACCTGAGCGTACTCCGGCGTGACCCCATAGATGAGCGTGGACCAGTTCAAGTTGCCCGCGATGACCTGGCCCGCGCCCCGCATCGAGGGCGCGGCGGCCTCGACGCTCGGAATCTCTCGCTGGATGGCCCAGGCGTCGTCCTCAGTGAGGGTGAGCTGGGTGCCGTGGCCCAGCCGGACCCCGCCGGAGGTGGTGGTCCCGGAGATGGCGATAATGAGGTTGGAGCCGAGGCTTTCGATCTGCTCGGCGACCCGGGCCTGGGCCCCTCCCCCCACCGCGACCATGGTGATGACCGCACCCACGCCGATGATGATCCCGAGCATCGTGAGCCCGCTCCTGACCTTGTTGGCGCGAAGCGCTCTGAGCGCGATCCGGGCGCTGGCCCAGGCGGTCATGGCTCCGCCGCCTCAGCGGGGGGCGCAGCCAGGAGGGGATGGGCCTCTCTCCGCTCGGTGACCGCCTGATCCTTGACCAGCCTGCCGTCACGAAAGGTGAGGGTCCGGGTGGCGTGTCGGGCGATGTCAGCCTCGTGAGTGACGAGCAGCAGGGTGATCCCGGCGCGGTTCAGCTCCCGAAGGAGCCCCATGATCTCGGCGCTGGTTTCGGTGTCCAGGTTCCCCGTGGGCTCGTCCGCCAGGATCAGGACCGCGTCATTCACCAGCGCGCGCGCGATCGCGACGCGCTGTTGCTCCCCTCCGGAAAGCTGGGCGGGGGAATGGAGCGCGCGATCAGCCAGGCCCACCGCCTCCAATGTGGCCAGCGCCTTTCGCCGCCCCTCGCGGGGCGGAGTGCCGTTGTAGAGGAGGGGAAGCTGCACATTCTCCAGGGCACTCATCCTGGGCAGCAGATTGAACTGCTGGAAGACGAACCCGATCTTCCGGTTCCGGACTCCTGCCAGTTGATCCCGCCCGAGGCTCGACACGTCAGTGCCCTCGAAGAGGTAGGTCCCTGCCGTCGGGGTGTCGAGGCAGCCCAGGAGGTGCATGAAGGTGGACTTGCCAGAGCCCGACGGCCCCATGACGGCCACGAACTCGCCGGCATCGATCCGGACCGACACCCCGCGCAACGCGTGGACCACGTGGGCCCCCAGCTGGTAGTCTTTGACGAGCGCTCGAGCCTGGATAAGCCTCTCACCCATTCTAGAACCTGAACCGCGGCCCTCTCGCGCGCTTCCCGGCCGGTCGCTCGGTGAAGCCCACGATGATCTCTCGCCCCTCCGCGAGATCGCCGCCCGTCACCTCGGTGAAATTGCCGTCGGTGATTCCGAGCTGGAGGGTCAAGGGGGTCGGCTTGCCATCGGCCCCCAGGGTCCAGACCCGGCCCGCGAGCGCCGCGGGGAAGTCGGAGCGGGGCGCCCGGACCGATCGGCTGCCACGCGATCCGTACTTCCGCTCCGCACCCCGAGGGCGGAAGCGGAGCGCCACGTTGGGAATCTTGAGGACGCTCCGGCGGTGATCCACGCCCACGCTGACGTTGGCGGTCATGCCGGGCAAGAGCCTGAGCTTGTGATTGTGCGCCGAGATCACCACGTCGTACGTGACGACGTTCTGGATGACCTGGGGAGCCTTCCGGATCTGGACAACCTCTCCGCCAAACCGCTCGCCCGGGAACGAGTCGACGGTGAAGGTCGCGCGCTGGCCCGGCCGAATCCGCCCGATGTCGGCTTCGTCCACGTTGGCGTCCACCTGCATCCGGGTCAGGTCCTGCGCGATCGTGAAGAGGGTGGGGGACTGGAGGCTGGCGGCGACGGTCTGGCCCACATCCACATCGCGGGAGACCACCACGCCTTCAACGGGAGATCGGATGATGGTGTGCGCCAGGTCTACCTGGGCTTGCCGGAGCGCCGCCTCGCGCTGTCTCACCTGAGCTCGGGCCCCCTCGAGCTGGGCCTGCGCGACCTTGAGCTGGGCTTTGGAGGCCTGGATCGATGAGGCGAAGGCCTTTTCCTTCGCGCGCGCGGCCTCCAGTTGGGCCAGGGCCGAGTCGGAGGCGGCTTGAGCCGCGTCCTTTTCGCTCTGGGCAATCAGCCCTTTATCGAGAAGGTCGCCCTGACGATCAAGGTCGCGTCTGGCGTCGAGGACCACCACCCGCGCCTCGGCCGTCTGGGCCTGGGCCTCGGCCAGGGCGGCACGAGCGTTCGCGACCTCCGCCCGGTTTCGCTCCACCTGGGCCTGCTGGTTCAGGACCGCTGCCCGGGCTGACTCCAGCTGCGCTTTGGCCTCGGCGACCTTGGCCTCGAAGATCTCCGGATCGATGCGGGCGATGATCGCTCCTTGCTTGACCTTGGAGTTGAAGTCAGCATAAAGCGCCTTGATCTGGCCCGAAATCTGCGAGCCGACCTGGACGGTGATGACCGGGTTCAAGGTGCCGGTTGCTGAGACGGTAGCGGTCAGCGGCCCACGTTCAACTTTGGCGAGACGGTAGTTCGGGGCGATCCCGCGGCCCTGGGTGTAGACGTAGCTTCCGGCGGCAACAGCGGCGAGCGCGGCGAGGACGAGAAGAGCTCGGGGCCGGAGTTTCATGCCTCACGGCTTGGGGACGCCGGGAGCCCCGACATACCGGAAGTCGAGAGGGAGGGATCGTGGGGGCGCAGCCATGGGGATTCTCAGCGCCGGCCCAGCGCCCGCTCCAACCGAGCGATCGCGATCCGGTGGTCGGTCAGCGCCTGGGCCTCTGTCGCCTCCGCCTGGGTGAGGGCCAACTGCGCGTCAGTCAGCTCGAGGATGGTCCCGACCCCGGCGTCGAACCGCCCCTGGGCGAGGCGGAAGTTCTCCCGGGCTGACTCGACGGCCTTCTTCGCCGCGTCGATCCGCTCCTTCGCCTCCTGGAGGTTCAGATGGGCCTGGACCACCTCCTGACTGATCGCCAGCTCGAGCGCCTGGACCCGCGAGCGGGCCGCCTCGACGCTCTTCTTGGCTTCCCGATAGCGCGCGATCCGGCTGCCGCCATCGAAGATCGACCAGTTGAGCGAGATGCCGACTTGCCACTCCTCTCGAAGGTCAGTGACGCTGTCGGGATCCCTGGCCCTTCCGCCGTATGAGCCAAAGCCGGAGACATCGGGGAAGAAGTCTCGGAATGCCCGGCTCACCGAGGCCTCAGCGGAGGTCACGAGCGCGTTGGTGCGCCGGTACTCGGGGCGTTGCCGGAGAGCCTCGGGGACGAGCTGGCCCCGATCCACCGGGTACGGCTCGTAGAAGAGGAGGTCTTTCACCTCCGTGGGGGCGTCGATGGTGATCCCCATGGCGGTATTCAGCGCGACGCGCGCCAGCCTCACCGCATTCCGCGATCGGATCAGGTCCACCTGGGCATTCGCCACATCCACCTCGGCGCGGGTGACATCGGACTTGGGCCGGGTCCCGACCTCGAAGAATCCCCGGGCACTCTTGAGGTTCAGCTCGGCCCGCTCGCGGGCGGCCTGATTCACGATGGCCAGCCGTTTTGCGAAGAGGATGTTGAAATACGCTTCCTTGACGGCAAGGACCACCTGATCCTTCTGGGTCTCCGCGTCGAGACGTGAGACCTCGGCCTCGGAACGCGCCACGTCCACGTCGGCAAAGGTCTTCCCGAAGTCGAAGAGGATCTGTGAGAGGGTGACGCGCGCTGTGGTCGTGGTGGACAATATACGCTGAGCTCCGGCCCCTCCGATGCTGCTCGCAAAAAATTGCGTCTGCTGCCGGCTGGCATCCCAGGTGCCGCTGAGCTGCGGGAGAATGGGGGAGAGCGCTTGGGTCACGCGGAACCGCGCCGCCTCATAGTCGCGGAGGCGCGCCTGGATGTTCGGCTCGGTGGCCAGGGCGATGGCGGTCGCCTCCTCCAGGGTCAGCGGCTTTTCGGGGTCCCGAGCCGAAGCCCGCGGCTCGGCCGCGTTTCCCGGAGCAGGGAGCCCCATCCGGATCAGGACGGTGAGGAGCAGCAGGGGGAGGAAGAAAAGCCGGCCGGCCGGGATCTTTCTCATGCAGATCTCCTGGTGAACTGGGTCACGGCTGGAGGGCGCCATGGAGGAAGGCGTCGGCGATGGTCGTAGCCAGGGCCTCGGGGGTAACCTCCGCCGAGTGGTAGAGGACTGCCCCCCAGACCATCCCGATCAGGAGCGAAGGGGTCACCACCGAGCTGACATCCCTGAAGACGCCTGTGGCCGCCCCGCGCTCCAGGACCCGTCCCAGGACAAGCGCGATGCGCCGCCGGCGCGACAGGAAGAGCTGCCGCCTTGTGAGCAGCAGCCGGGCCTCGTTGCTGTTGATGACCCGGAAGGCCGGGAGGTGCTGGCAGAAGGTCTGGACGATGGCCCGGATCATCCGTGACAGGGCCTCGGCGGGCGGCAGGTCAGCCCTCTGCTCCTCCTCCAGCCGATCGGTGAGCAGCACCAAGGCTTCATCGATCAGGGAGAGGTAGAGATCTTCCTTGGAATCGAAGTACCGGTAGAGGGTCCCCTTCCCCACGCGGGCCACGCGGGCGACCTCGTCCATGCTCACGGCATGGTAGTCACGCTCGGCAAAGATTCGGGAGGCCGCGTCCAGGATCCGTCGGCGCTTCTTTTCCAGCCGGGGAGCGATGGAGTGAACAGCCATAGCCGAATAGAACTGACCGGTCAGTCCCGCCCATGTTGTGGCTCGATCGCACCAATGTCAAGATGGACCTTGTGAATGTGCTCACCGGCACTTGGTCCCAAAATTTTTTCCTTGACGAGCCCTAAATCTGGCGTGGTAGGCTTACGAGCACCACATGATATAGTGTGAATGGATACCCTCGTGAGGAAGAGATGGAGCTTTCCCGAGTCTAGTTGACGCCGAGGCTGACCCCGGCTCTAGACCTCGCAGGCTAGCCCCAGCAACTTGAGAAGGAAGAACAGGAGGCCCTATGCTCCCTGCCACACGCCCAGCAAGAGCCGGAAAGTGGACCGAACCAGCTCTCCGAGTCCTGCGCGAGCGCTACCTGGTCCGAAGAGGCGAAGAGGTGAAAGAGACTCCCGAGGAGATGTGCTGGCGGGTGGCCCAGTGCCTGGCCCGGGCCGAGGAGCGCTGGGGGAAGAGCCCGGGGGCAGTCCAGGAGATTGCGAGTGCCTTCTATGACCTGATGGTGGAGAGCTATTTCCTCCCCAACTCGCCGACCCTGATGAACGCCGGCAAGGGGAACCAGCTCCAGTACTCGGCCTGCTATGTGCTACCGGTGGGCGACTCGATGGAGGAGATCTTCGACGCGGTGAAGGCTGCTGCCATCATCCATAAATGCCTCGCGGGCGAAACACTAGTGATGACCGGCAAGGGCCTCACGAGATTGGGGGAAGTGCGGAGTGGCGCCTCAGTCATGACCCATGAGGGGCCGTTCGGAGTGAGCGCCCTGCATGATAATGGGGATCAGCCTGTCTTTGAGGTACGGACCCATCGTGGCCTGAAGGTCGTTGGGACGGCCGAGCACAGATTGCTGGCGGTGGGCGACGATGGTGGCTACCAATGGCGGAGGATCGGTGAGATCCGGGAAGGGGATTGGCTGGTCGTAAAGCCTGGTTTCTGGGTCGGGGGGGAGACCAAGCTGCCAGAGTTTACCTTTGCGCAAGCACCCGGGAGGAATGAGACAAGCTTCAAGGCCTTCGAGTATCGTCTGCCTCAGGAACTGACACCAGAGCTGGCGGAGCTCATCGGCCTTTACATCGGCGATGGGTCGAACCATCGTGATGGTATCAGGTTTACGGTCGGTACTGACTCCCCGGAGATCGTTGAGAAAATCGAGGAACTGAGCTTCCAGCTCTTCGGCAAAAGGCCCACGATCTCCGCGTACCGCCATGAGCGGGCTGTCGAAGTCGCCATTCTCAGCACGCAGATCAGACAGTGGTTTAACTTCCTTGGGATCACTAAAGCGTCTTCGCGCGAGGCGCATGTCCCTCGGATCATCCTCCAGAGCCCCGACGGGGTCGCCTCGGCCTTCGTCCGTGGGCTGTTCACCGCCGACGGATGCATCCGAAAAAGCGGCCATATCACGCTGACCACCGCATCGGAGAGGCTCGCCGAAGAGCTTCAAGTGATGATGCTTGCCCTGGGTATTCCCAGCCAGCTGCGACCCGATGTCTCGGAAACGGGATACCGGAGCTACCAACTGTCAGTTTGCACCAAGGCGGGCTTCCGCACCTTCAGGGAGAAGATTGGCTTTCTGGACCGCAGAAGGCAGAAGAGGCTCGCCGCCGCCCATGACACGCAGATCTTCGTGAAGGGTGAGACGATTCCGAACCAGCGTAGGCGGCTTAGGACCTGGTACGATGCTCTGCCCCGACACGTGAAGCCACACGCGAAAATCCTCTTCGATGATCTCCTCAACGGAGTCAAGGACCCGAGGGAGCTCAGTCGACAAAGAACGGTCGCCGCCATGGAAAGGAGTTCTGCCTTGCCACCGTTCTTCAAGGAACTTGTGGGCGAGGACTTCTTCTTTGTTCGGGTGACGGCCATTGGCTATGTGGGGTTCCGCCGTGTCTACGATCTCACCGTGCCGCTGAAACACGCCTATCTGGCCAATGGATTCGTGGCACACAATTCAGGTGGCGGAACCGGTTTTGCGTTTTCCCGGCTCCGCCCGAAGGACGATGTGGTGGCCTCCACAGGCGGCAAGGCGTCGGGTCCGGTCTCCTTCCTTCGGGTCTTCAACGGCGCCACCGAGGCTGTGAAACAAGGGGGGGCCCGTCGCGGGGCTAACATGGGGATCCTCCGCGTGGATCACCCGGATATCCTGGAGTTCATCGATAGCAAGCTGGATGGCGGGGTCACCAACTTCAACATTTCGGTGGCGGCCACCGACCGCTTCATGGAGGCCCTGGCGACAGATGAGGAGTACGAGCTGGTCAACCCCCACACGGGCGCGGTGGTAGGGCGCCTGAGGGCGCGGGAAGTATTTGACCGCATCGTCAAGGCTGCCTGGCGGACCGGCGACCCGGGCATGGTCTTCATCGATCGGATCAACCGGAGCCGGGCTAACCCGACCCCGGAAGTCGGGATGGTGGAGGC
>JBHIBG010000116.1:0-7726 GCA_046758965.1 Methylomirabilia bacterium
CAAAAGACATTTGGTATAACGACAAAGGTGAACCCTTCCAGCCGGCTGTCCATTACTTTGTCGGTGGCGCGACCAAGCTGTACGGGGCAGCTCTGTTCCGTCTCCGGAGAGAAGATTTCCAGGAACTCCGACATCACGACGGGATCTCCCCCGCCTGGCCGATCGCTTACGACGACCTGGAGCCCTACTACACGAAGGCGGAGCACCTCTATCAGGTTCACGGTCTGCGAGGAGCCGATCCCACCGAGCCCACGGCGGGTGCGCCGTATCCTTTCCCGCCCGTGGCCCATGAGCATTGCATTCAGCTACTTTCCGACAATCTGTCCAAGGCCGGCTACCACCCTTTTCCGGCACCCACCGGCCTCCTCCTCAACGAGCAAGATCGAAACAACAGCGCATGCATCAAATGCGACACGTGCGACGGATACCCCTGCCTCGTCCACGCCAAGGCCGATGCGGAAGTGATCTGCGTGCGACCCGCTCTCAAGCATCCCAATGTCAACCTCGTGACCAACGCGCACGTGACCCGACTCAAGACAAGCGCCTCGGGGCGCGAAGTCACCGAGGTCCTTGTAGAGCGAAACGGCGCAAGCGAAACCTACTCTGCTGACATCGTGGTGGTGTCTGCCGGTGCAGCCAACTCGGCGCGGCTTCTGCTCGTCTCGGCGAACGACAAGCACCCACACGGTCTCGCCAACGGCTCGGACCAGGTCGGGCGCAATTACATGTTTCACAACAGCGCGGCAGTTGTCGCCATCTCCCTTCATGAAAATCCCACCCTGTTTCAGAAGACCCTCAGCCTCAATGACTTTTACTTCGGGACGGAAGATTTCGATTTCCCACTCGGTAACATCCAGATGATCGGCAAGTCCAAGGGTCCCATGTTCAAGGCGGACGCGCCCCGTTTTATACCGGGCATCACGCTCGACATCCTGGCGAGAAACGCCATTGACTTCTGGCTCACCACGGAGGACCTGCCAGATCCGAACAACCGGGTTGCGCTCAATTCAAAGGGAGAAATTAGGCTCAGTTACACCTTCAACAATCAGGAGCCGACCCGGCGCCTGGAAGGCGAGCTGAAATCCATGCTGAAGCATCTCGGGTGCCACACCCATCTCATTCCGAACAGCGTGTATATGGGGAAAAACATTCCCGTCGCCGGAGTTGGACACCAGGCCGGAACCTGCCGATTCGGTACCGACCCGAGAACCTCCGTACTCGATGTCAACTGCAAGGCCCACGAGGTCGACAACCTGTATGTTGTGGACACCAGCTTCTTTGTCAGCATCGGCGCCGTGAATCCCTCCTTGACGGCTATGGCCAGCGCGATACGGGTGGGGGATCACTTACTGGCAAGGCTTGGTTGAGGGGAACCCGTACGACTCCCATCACCAGGCATTCGCGGACCTCGCGGGTGCCCTGGGCATGACCGTGGCTGATCTGGAGCGCTCGTCCACGTGATACGGCTCGTTGAGAAATGGGGGAGGCACACAATGGCGTATCAGCCGATCGAAAACTACGGGATCATTGGGGACCTGCATACGATCGCCCTGGTCGGGATGGACGGCTCGATTGACTGGTTGTGCTTTCCACATTTTAACTCGCCCAGTCTCTTTGGAGCTATTCTCGACCCCAAAAAGGGCGGGTATTTCAAGATTTCCCCGAGCGGTGGGCAGATCACGCACAAGCAGTTCTACTGGCCGGGGACCAATCTGTTGGTCACACGCTTCCTCTCACCGGGCGGGGTCGGAGAGATCACAGACTATATGCCTGTGGAGGCGGGCGGGAAAGAACGTGCGCAGCACGACTTGGTGCGCCGCGTCAAGGGGGTTCGCGGGACAATGACGTTCCGAATGGAATGCCAGCCGGCCTTCAATTACGCCCGGGACACACACAAAACGGCGATCTCTGCCGGAGGGGCATGTTTTGAGTCACCACGACTCAGTGTGGGACTCGCCACCCGCATGCCGCTGAAGCAGAATGGCAATGGGGTGACCACTGAGTTCACTCTGCATGAGGGACAGATGGCGACGTTTATCCTTCGAGAGGTAGAGCGTGAAGCCGAGTGCGGCCCGGTAGCGTCTGACGCGGAGGAGTTCGACCTGTTCACGCAGACTGTGGAGTACTGGCGCCGCTGGCTGTCGAGGTGCAGCTATCGCGGTCGATGGCGCGAGATGGTCGAGCGGTCGGCGTTGGCGCTCAAACTGATGACCTACGAGCCTACAGGGGCAATCGTGGCGGCGCCCACCTGCAGCCTCCCGGAGGAGATCGGCGGGGAGCGCAACTGGGATTACCGCTTCACGTGGATCCGGGATGCCGCCTTCACGCTATATGGGTTGATGCGTATCGGCTTTACGCAGGAGGCGGCCCAGTTCATGCACTGGCTGGAGGCCCGCTGCAGCGACTTGAACGCGGATGGGTCCCTCCAGATCATGTACGGGATCGATGGGCGCCGCATCGAGAGCGAGGAAATCCTGCACCACCTGGAGGGCTACAGGGGCTCTCGCCCGGTTCGGATCGGAAATGGTGCGGCTAACCAGTTGCAGCTGGACATCTATGGCGAGCTGCTGGACTCGGTCTACCTCTACAACAAGTACGGGACGCCGATCTCCTATGACCTGTGGACAGGGCTTCGAAAGCTCATCAACTGGGTCTGCGACAACTGGCAGCGCAAGGACGAAGGCATCTGGGAAGTGCGGGGCGGGCAGCAGCACTTCCTGTACTCGAAGCTCATGTGTTGGGTGGCGGTGGACCGCGGCCTGCGGTTGGCCGACAAGCGTTCTTTTCCCGCGGATCGCGACCGGTGGCTGAAGGTCCGGGATGAAATCTATGAGGCGATTATGAGCCAGGGGTGGAGTCCCGAACGTGAGGCCTTTGTGCAGCACTATGGCAGTGAGTCCCTGGATGCCGCCAACCTGTTGATGCCGCTGGTGTTCTTTGTGTCGCCGACCGATCCACGAATGCTGAAGACCTTGGATGCGACCACGAAATCACCGCAGAAGGGCGGGCTGGTGTCCAACAGCTTGGTCTACCGATACAACGTCCGAGAGACGGCGGATGGGCTGACGGGCGAGGAGGGGACCTTTAACATCTGTACGTTTTGGCTCGTCGAGGCTCTGACCCGGGCAGGGCGGGTGGATCAAGCACGGCTCATGTTTGAACAGATGCTCGGCTACGCCAACCATCTGGGGCTCTACGCTGAGGAAACCGGGCCGAGCGGGGAGGCCCTCGGGAATTTTCCCCAGGCGTTTACCCACCTTGCCTTGATCAGCGCCGCCTTCAATCTCAACCGCGTCCTGGGCGCTAAGGAGTGACATGCCGACACCCCGCGTGACCTTGGCGGAGCGTGAACATCTGGGCTGGCACGGCTGGCAGATCCAGCAAACCTTTCTCAATCTGGTGCTTGTCGCGGAAGCCGGCGGCCGGGTGATGATGTGGTTGGTGTGGGAAGGGGTTGACCTCATCTTTGCCTATCCGGAGTTCCTATCTACCGGCAGACAGGGCAACCCTCGCAGGCGCACTCAGTGTATCGCTGACGATCGAGCGGAAATGCCGGCTAGGCGGTGGAGCTAGGCTACCCCCGGAGGTTTAGGTGAGGCTGTGGTATGGTGGCAAGGGAAAGGGCGGACACTCACGCGGGATGACTATCATAAGGATCGAGTTTGTGGTGTTCGCGGCCGGATTCGCGTTGCTGCTCGCCTGCGCTCCCGTCGCGCGGCGCGAGCAGGCGACCGAATCACTCCAGCTCGAGCTGGAGCTCGCGGGGAAACCCCAAGGTGCGGCCGCCTTCCCCGACCCCGTGACGGTGCAGGAGGACACTGAGCAGGCTATCCGCCGGATCCAGGCGCAGAGGCGGATCGACGCACTGATTCGGGAGACAATTGAGCGCTCGCGCCGCCGGCCCGATCTTAACTACGATGTGTTCAGCGGAATCCAGTCGCGCAACCTCGCCCATGCCCGCCGGTAGACCGCCGGTAGACTGTTTGTTCGCCAGCGTCAGGCCCCCTGAGTCAAGTTGCGCTGAGGCAGGACTGGTGCGCCCGTTAGTTCGTCGCCCTTTGTTTTGTCCCGGCTGATTGGGGAAGTGTGATAAGTTTGGGACGGCCAAGGTCGGTTCCACCCACCCGCAGGAAGGCCTATGCCGAATATTCGGAACCTCCTGACACTTCGGATCAGGACTCTCCGTAGACTAGCGGATCTTGGCGGCCTTCTAAATCGTCGTCTCCGCTGGTTGAGAACCACTGCCCGTCTCGGGTTGCAGCGGAAGTCAGCTCGCCTCTGGTTTCGCGGGATGGTCGTCGGTCTCGCCGTGGCGGTGGGCTCCTTGTTCGGGCTGCTGGAGGGGGTAGAGCGTTGGGGATTCAACACACAGTTCCACCTGAGAGGTCCGCGCCCGCCGCAGGCCCCCATTGTCATCATCTCGATCGATGAGGACTCCTTCGACGAGCTGAACCTGCCCTGGCCGTGGCCTCGTGCGCTCCACGCTCAGCTCTTGGACGTCGTGAGCCAAGGCCAGCCCGCCGTCGTCGGCTTGAATATCCTGTTCGCCGAACCGTCTTCCTATGGGCCTGACGACGACCTCGCGCTGGCTGAGGCCGTGGAGCGGGCCGGCAACGTCATCCTCGCAGCAGCGATGACCGCGGTGCGCGAGCCTTGGTACACCAAGGTGGATCTCAACCCCCCTATCAACCCAATTCGAAAGGGAGCAGCGGGCTTCGGTCCGGTCAACTTTTCTCCCGACGAGGACGCCTTCGTGCGCCGGGCTCATTTGACTCAGCTCTACCAGGGGAAAGCACTTGCCCATTTCGACCTGGAGCTGTATCGGACCGCCACCGAGGCCGGAGTGCCTGGTCCCCCGACCGACAGGTCAAGCTTCCTCATCAACTACCGCGGCGGCCCGAGAACTTTTCCGGCTGTCCCGTACTACCGGGTGCTGTCGGGCGAGGTGAGGCCGGAGGCTTTTGCAGGGAAGATCGTCCTCGTCGGGGCGACGAGCCCGGTGCTCCACGACGTCTTCCCGACGCCCTTTGCCACTCACGGAGGGATGCCCGGGGTGGAGATCCACGCCAACGTTCTGGAAACCCTCTTCCAGGGGATCCCGCTCAGGCGGCTCCCCCGGCCAGCCATCGTGATCCTTGCCCTGGCCGCCGGCATACTCGCGGTCTGGCTAACGAACCGGACGCGGCCCCTCCACGCCCTCGGTCTGGTCATCGGTATAGCTGCCGCGTACGCCGCGGCCGGCTTTGCCACCTTCGTGTGGGGCCGCCTCTGGCTGGACGTTGGGCCTGTCCCGGTGACGCTGGGCCTCGGCTATGGTGTCACACTGGTGCAGCAGTTCATCCAGGAGCAGCGTGAGAAACGGCGTCTCTCTCGCTTCTTCTCTCCCGCCGTGGTCCAGGAGCTGATCCAGCACAAAGACGACGTCAGCCTAGGGAGCGCTCGCCGGCGGGTGACAGTCCTCTTCTCTGACATCCGCGGGTTCACCTCCATGTCAGAGAGGATGCCGCCGGAGGAGGTCGTGTCGTTCCTCCGAGACTATCTTACGGTTATGACAGACGCGGTGTTCACGCACGGAGGCACCGTGGACAAGTACATGGGGGACGGCATCATGGCGCTCTACAACGTGCCGTTTTTCCAGCCCGACCACGCGGCGCGGGCTGTCCGGACGGCGCTGGAGTTCCAGCAACGCCTGCGGCCCGTCGCTGCTCGCTTTCACGCCAAGTACGGCGTCGAGCTGCGGTGCGGAGTCGGGATCAACACCGGCGATGCCGTTGTGGGGACCATTGGTGCCGAGCAACGGCTCGACTACACGGCCATCGGGGACACGATCAACCTGGGCTCGCGCCTGGAGAGTCTCACCAAGGAGTTAATGGTCTCAATCTTGATAAGCGAGTCCACGAAGCAGGAGGTCCAGGAACCGTTTCTGACACGCCGGCTCGGAGAGATGCGCGTGAAGGGGAAGGAGATTCCTGTCAAGATCTACGCCGTCGTCGAGGCGGACCAACGCACGATGCCCCGAGTGCAGGCAGGGATTCCTCTCAGCATCACGGCTCGTGAAGTGACCGTCCGCGCCTCCGTCAGGAACCTGAGCTTGGCCGGCATCTCCGTGTGGAGCCTTCCCCAGCGGTTCGCTGACGGCCAGCTCGTAGAGCTCCGTCTGGAACGGCCTGGGGTCGCTGAACCGATCCGCGCCACGGCCAACGTGGTCTGGAGCGTGGAGGACAAGGCCGGGTTCCGTTTCCTCGACCTCAGAGTGGTGGATCGGGCAGCCCTCCAGGAGTTCGTGGCGTAGCGCTGTCTTCCCTGAGGCCCGCGGATCCGGTGGCCGATAGACGGCGGCTGGCCTTGGCCCATCCGTGCCGGTGTCGAGAAAACCCGGGGGTCCCATTCCTGAACCCGAAGAGGGCCGCCCGGAGATTCCAGTTGACAGTGGGCAAGGCCTGGTGGAGAATCTGCCGTACCTCTCCCGCGAAAACTCGCGCTGTTTGAAAGCAATGAGCTGCCTGACCTCCGGAGGGCTTGAGGTGAGTCGAGCGATTAAGCGTAACCTCACAATCGCGCTCTTGGCCTTCACCCTGTGGCCGACGTCGGTCCTGGCCCAACTGTCCAGGGCCGGTGTGGTGACCACGATCCATGGCGTGGCCACGGTGGCCCGGGTGGCAATGCCCCGAGAGATTCCTCTCAAGTTCAAAGACGATCTGTTCGTCAAGGACAAGATCAGCACGAGGGAGAACTCCATCGTCCGGGTGCTCCTGGGCGGTAAGGCTCTCGTCACGATCCGGGAGCTGTCGGTCGTGACCATTAGTGAGGAAGTGGGCCGCGCCACGGTGAACATGAAGGCCGGCAAGATCGCCATTGCTGTGGCCCGGCAGCGGATGCGCCCGGGGGAGGTCCTCGAGATTCGTACCCCTAACGCCATTGCGGCGGTGCGCGGGACAGTCGTCGTCGTGGAGGTCCTCCGGGCCACGGCTCAGGGCACGCCCGGGCCCGCCACCGTGGTGACGAACCTCTATGTCCTCCGGGGTCACGTGCTTTTCAACCCGCTCGGCCGAACGCCTGTCACTGTCGGCCCTGGCCAGAGCGGGAGGGTCAGCGGCAATACCCTAGGTCAAATCCGCCCCAACCCACCCCTCGCGCAGATCATGCAGGGGCTCAAATCGGATCCCCAGCACACTGAAACCCCGGAAGCGACCAAAGAGCACGTGAGGACTAAGGCGCAGGCCAGAGCGGCGGCCGAGATCGGCGCCGTCGGCGCACAGCCCGGTGAGGTCACACAGGGGGGCCCTGAGGGGTTCGGGATCAACGGGGTCATTATCGCGACTACGAACAATCGACTTCGCACTGTAGAGGTCGCCACCTTCAGCGGTGATGTCATCGGCTCGAGAACGTTTTCTTTGACGTTTTCCGCGGCTTCGGACACTAGGGCCTTTGAAGTAATCACCGCGGACGTGATCACCTCTACGTGGTTCGTCTCCGTACGGGACGACCCGTGTTGTATCGCTGGAGATAAGTGGAAGGCGACCATCAGCCACCCACAACTCACGCAGCCTCTAAGTGTGACGGGAGATGGCACATTTTCCTTCTCTGAGCGAGTCGGGGTTACCAGTATAGGGCCGAATACATTTAATGTAACGGTTAGCTACACGACCGGGAATGATTTATTCCCCGCCGATATGGAGACCAAATTTGATACGACAGCAGGAGAGATTACTGTCATTCAAAAATG
>JBHIBG010000117.1:0-7716 GCA_046758965.1 Methylomirabilia bacterium
ATTGGGCAATGCTCTTGAGCAAGTTGTCCGCCGCGCCCACGACCTCATCCGGGGTGGTCGCCATCGCCGGGTTGCCATTGTAGTGGTCCTCGATCACCGAGGGGTCCGCCGGCCTCGCCGGAGGGTGATCGAAGAGAGCGGGATTGTACTCCGTCCCCCCCACCCTGGAATTCCCTCCCTGGGAATAATCGCTCGCTGTAAAGATTCCGTAAGTCCCGGAGTCCGGGATAATGGCGTTCCCGTTCACGTCATGATTGCGCCCGTCGATGATCAGACTGCCGTTGGTTGCCGCCGGCCCGTTGGTCGTGACTGCACCCCTGGCGCCCGGCGGAATGGCCGGCGACCTTTGCACTATTACCTGGATCGAGGAGGCGGCCGTTCCGAGGGTTCCAGTAGCGGTGAGGACCAGGATGTTATCCGTGTCGTTATTCGCGCCTCCGGGGTCAGCCGGGATGCTCCCGACGGCGGTGGTGTTGTTGCCGACCGTGACGCTGTACGTCCCGCCGGCAAAGCCGACACTCTGACCCCCGTTGGTGAAGTTGATGAGGGGTGGATTGCTGGCCAGGATGGCATTGACGTCCGCACCGAGCAGCTCCCTCCTGGCATGCTCGATCCCCGCCTCGGTGATGCTGAAGCCCTGCGCCGCACCGGCTTGGTTCGAGGCGATCATCGCCTCCGTGAGGGAGATGGTGAGGAAGAGGGCGCCGAGGGGCATGAGGAGAAGCATCACGAGAAGACTCGTGACGAGGACTACCCCCCTCTCCCCTCCGCTGTTGCGCACCACGGCTCTCAGCCTCTTGATCAGCCCGTTGGGAAGCATGGTCTGTTACCTCCTCGCGCCCCGGCGAAGCCGCGCGAAGGGATTTTTCATCCTCACCACGGGGTCCTCTCGTGAAGCCATCGGTTCCCGCCCCTTCTTTCGATCCTTCCCTTCGATGACTGCCTCCAAGCGGATGTGATCGACCTGGGAGCTAATCTCCCCGGGTTCACAGCTGGCGCCAGGCGAGGATCCGATAGCTGACATTCAAGGCGGTCGCGATGGCTCGGGCTAACGCCTGCTCACTATAGAGGATCCGTCCAGTCCCGTTCCCGATCACGTTCCCTGACGAGGGTGCGGTGGTGAGGACGGCGACGGCGCCGATGATGTCGGCATGGACGTGGACGATGTCATCGGCGATGAGCAGCCCTCTAAACGTTCCAGAGTCCAAATCCTGAATCACTGCGTTGCCGCATGCGTTGTGCACGATCAGGATACCGGAGCCTTCGATATTCGCAGGAGCCCATTCGCCCCCACAAGGCAGTTCGACGTACGTAGCCCCTGAAAGCGGGTAGGCGAGAGTAGCGGGGTCTGTGACGTATTGGCTCCCGTTTACCCCGGACTGAGCTATGCTCTCGAGAGTGCCCTCAGCGTACCCGTTGCCCGCCCCACCCATGACCTCATCCGGGGTCGCCGCCATCGACCCGCTGTAGTTTTCCTCAACCACGGAAGGATCCGCTGGCCTTCCCGGAGCGTAGTCATCGCCGTCCGTGTCGGTTCCCCCCACCCTGGAATTCCCGCTCTGGGTATACGTGTCCGCTGTAAAGACTCCGTAAGTTCCAGAGCCTGCGATAATAGCGTTCCCGTTCATGTCGTGATTACGGCCGTCGATGGTGATCGTGCCGTTCGTTTGGGTCGGCCCATTGGTTGTCACTGCACCCGGAGCGCCCGGGGGAGTGACAAGCGGCACTTGCACTATTGCTTCGATCGAGGAGGCGGCGGTTCCGAGGGCTCCAGTAGCAGTGAGAATCAAGATGTTATCCGTATCGCTATTCGCTCCTCCGGGGTCAGCCGGGATGCTCCCGATGGCGGTGGCGTTGTTGCCGACCGTGACGCTGTACGTCCCGCCGGCAAAGCCGACGCTCTGGCCCCCGCTGGTGAAATTGATGAGGGGGGGAGTACTGGCCAGGATGGCATCGATGTTGGCGGTGATCAGTTCCTTCCTGGCATGCTCAATCCCCGCCTCGCTGATGCTGAAGCCCTGCGCCGCACCGGCTTGGTTCGAGGCGATCATCGCCTCCGTGAGGGAGATGGTGAGGAAGAGGGCGCCGAGGGGCATGAGGAGAAGCATCACGAGAAGACTCGTGACGAGGACTACCCCCCTCTCCCCTCCGCTGTTGCGCACCACGGCTCTCAGCCTCTTGATCAGCCCGTTGGGAAGCATGGTCTGTTACCTCCTTGCGCCCCGGCAAATCCGTGCGAGCGGATTTCCCGCGCACGGCTCCCTCGTCAACGCTCCTCTGGCCTATCCAGCGCTAACGAGAGCGGCTTGGGGGGATCACCTGGACGGAGGCCAATGAGCCTCGCCGCCTGAGCCCTAAGCTCCGTCAGCTCAAAGGGCTTCTCGAGGAAGCCATCGGCTCCCGCCTCGAGGATCCCCTCGCGGGCATCCCACTCGGCATACCCCGTGATGGCCAAGATCCTGGTGGCATGCGTGGCTGGGTCCGCCTTGACCCTCCGGCATACCTGGAAGCCACTCAGACCAGGCAGCCGCAGATCGAGGATGAGGAGATGAGGCTGGAAGGTCTCGACCTTGATGAGGCCCTCGTAGCTGCCCGGCGCCGCCTCGATCTTGTACCTCCGATCCAAGCTCAGAGCTTCCACCATCGCAGAGAGAGCGCTCGCATCGTCGTCGACGATGAGCACTCGGGGCACGCCCTCCACCCCCGCACGAATCGGGGCGGCAGTTTGACACCGTTTCAACCCTCTCTCCTGCGCAGCCAGAAGGTTCATTTTAGATGCTCCTTCTAAAAGATGCATAACATACACTATTACTATTTTATGTACTTCATTCGAACAGCCCTGTCAAGCCAAAACTTCAGTATGTGGCTGGCTATGAATTAACATATTGAAAAATAAGGACAATACTATAGAACTAGCCGAAGTCGAACTGTTGAAACCAAAGGTCCCAGCTTGGCGAGATCCATGTCCTGCCCACGTTCGCCGGCCTGGAACCAGGGGCGCAACCGTCCAACTGGCTGCAGGAGCGGCCAGGCTCACGGCCTGGAGCGGCGGAATACCAGAGGCGCCAGACTGGAGCACCCCCCCAAGGTGCGGCCCAGGTCTTAGTCCACCCAGCGAATCTGCTGATCGAGCAGACCCGGCAACGCCAGGGGCCCCTCCGGATCGTGCCCGCGTCGGAGTACTATAGGTTTGTGGTAGCTCCCTCGCCGCGCTCACCGCTCGGTCTCAAGGCCGCGCTGGCCAGCTACCTCGTTGTGTTCCTGCTGAAGCTAGGAGCCTGGTGGGTGACCGGGCTCTTTGCCCTCCTGGCCGAAGCCCTGCATACCCTCTCTGACCTGATCATCTCGGGTTTCCTACTCCTGGGGCACCGTTTCTCCCGCCGGCCGGCCGACGCCCGCTACCACTACGGCTACGGGCGCGCCCAGCATGTCGCAGCACTCACCGCGGCCACCCTCTTCATCTCTTTCACCAGCTTCCGCCTGGCGGAGGAGGGGTTCTCCCGCCTGTTCGCGCCACCGCCCGCATACAGCCGGTTGGAGGTTGCGGTGGGGGTCCTACTCTCCTCGATGATTCTCATTCTGGCCCCGATGGCGATCCTCTTCTTCCAGCGCGAGCGCGGCCCGGCTGTGCGGGCCCAGCTCGTGGAGTTGGTCAACGACCAGCTCGGGCTCCTGGCAGCCCTGATCGCCGCGATCTTCGTGGCTCGCGGTGCCCTCGCCGCAGATCCCATCGCCTCCCTGGTGGTGGCGGGGCTGATCGCCGCCAACGCAGTGGTGCTCTTCAGAGACAACGCGCGGGTGCTGATCGGACGGGCGCCGGGTCGCGGCTTCTTCGATGCGGTGGAAAAGCTGGCTCGGTCGGTCCCCGCGGTGAAGGCCACTCACGACCTCAGGGCTGAACACGTAGGACCCGAAACGATCCACATGTCTGTTCACGTGGAGGTGGAGCCGACGCTGACCGTGGCCCAGGGAGAAGAGGTTGCCAAGGCGGTCAGGGAGGCCATCATGACCGATCCCCGGGTAGGCTACTGCGTGGTCCACGTAGATCCGCTGGGGGCGCCCCCGGAGCCCGGCGAACTGGTGTTGTGAGGCGGAGGTCAGCCCAGAAGCTTCGACAAGCTCCTGGCATCGTCGAACATCGCGCTGTTGTTGAAGAGCACGTAGGCGTGCCGGTACGGCTTCAACAGCCGAAGCAGCTCTCTGAGTTCGGCCTCCGAGTACCGGTAGTGGTACCCGCCTCTGCCGTGGAGTCGAAAGTAGGCCGGCTCCCCCCAGACCGACCGGCGCTGAAACGGGTCAACGCAGTGGATCAACTCCAGCCGTTTACAGAGCGCCTTTACCTCGCCGTCTGACCACGCCCCCCGCGGCTCCCAGGCAAAGGCCAAGCCGCCACGGTCTACCCTCCGAAAGAAGGTCTTGAGATTCCCCACATGCTCCGCCGTCAGGGCGAACGAACCGGGGCATTGAAAGAGAACGATGGCCGACCGGAGGGTTCGGGCCAGAGTGAGCGTCTCGTCCCACACCTGGAGGATCTCAGCCGTGGGTCTGAAGGCTCCGTACTGCCTCGCCCGCTGCCCGCTTAAAGGGGTCCTGAGTCGCCGGTAGGTGGGCGACGAAGGTTCGTGGGTGATCAGTTGGGGGGCTTTCAGGACAAATTCGAAGTTGGAAGGGGCGGCGGCCCGCCACTTCTCCACTGTGGCCACGCGTGGCAGGCGGTAGAAGCTCTCCTGAACCTCGATCAGGTCGAACGCGTCGTAGTAGCGCGACTGCGAAACAGGCCACCCGCAGCACCCGACTCGGATCATGCCGAGCGGCCCGCCGGACAACCCTTCCCCCCGCACCCGCCCCCGATCCGGGTTGAACCGCTCCCTCGGCGGTGAGGCCCGGAGAATTTGACCCGCGGATTTGCGGTCGGTATCATGAGCCCGTGCGTCGATCCCGTTCGGGTTTGAAGACCTGGGTCCTCGTTACGTTCCTGCTCGCTCTATTTCTCGTCGGCTCCATCTCTTACCTCGGGTGGCGCCAGAGTGTGCCTCGCGTCAGCGCCGAGTTGGACTCGCCTCCGCGCTTCATCGGGCTCCAGACACCGCTGAGCCTGGAGCTCACCGCGCAACGCGGGGGCGTCGCCTGGGTGCAGCTCCGGCTCGTCCAGGGGGCCCGCGAGGCCGTGGTCTTCCAACAGGAGTTCCCCTCGCCCCGGGCTAACCGACAGCGCGTGGAACTCACCATCGAAGGTCACGCGCTCGGGCTCCGCGAAGGAGGCGCCCGGCTTGAGGTGCTCGCCCGTGATCACTTCTGGCGACCGCTCCAGTTTGACGACCGGCCGGTTGTCAGCCGCCCTGTCACCCTTGATCTGACGCCGCCCGTGGTGAGACTCCTCTACGCCACGCGGTACCTCGCCCAGGGGGGGAGCGGGGTGGTGGCCTTTCGAGCGAAGAATGACGAGCTCGGGACCGTGCACGTCGACGAGCTGGCCTTCCCGAGCTTTCCCGTGGGCGATCCCGAGGACGGAACCCGCGTGGCGTTCATCGCGATCCCCTACAAGGCTCCCCCCACCACCCCGCTTCGCCTCATCCTCGCGGACCGAGCGGGAAACCAGGCCTCCCGCACGCTCGCCAGTGTGATCACTCGCCGACGCTTCACCCGGACTACCGTTCACATCAGGCAGGCGTTCCTCCGGCGGAAGCTCCCGGAGCTGCTCCCCGAGCGCGGGACCATTCCCGACAACGAGCTCCTCGCGGCGTTTCTCGAAGTGAACCGCGACAAACGCCGCCAGGCAGAAGAAGCCAAGCGCGTGATTGCGGCCAAGACCCAGCCGAAGGCTCTCTGGCGAGGCGCCTTTCTTCACCCCCGGAACGCCAAGGTCTCCTCCAACTTCGCCGAGACCCGTACCTACCGCTTCCGCGGCAAGAAGGTGGACACCCAGGTCCACTTTGGCTACGACCTCGCGTCAGTCCGGGAGAGCCCGGTGCTCGCGGCCAACGCCGGCGTGGTGATGTTCGCCCAACCCCTGAACATCTACGGACTAACCGTCGTCTTGGACCATGGACTGGGACTTCAAACTCTCTACGCCCACCTCTCCCGGATCGCCGTCGCCGTGGGAGACCAGGTGGAAAAGGGACAGGTACTTGGGTCAAGCGGGAGCACGGGTTTAGCCGCCGGCGACCACCTCCACTACGAGGTCCTGATCCACGGGATCTCGGTGACCCCCCTCGAGTGGTGGGACCCAAAGTGGATCCAGCAGCACATCATCAGCCCGCTGCAAGCGGCCAACGTGGCTCTGCTCGAGGAGTGAGGATTCCCTACCGCCCCTTGAAGACAGGCTCGCGCTTCTCCACGAAGGCGCGGGCCGCCTCTCGGTGATCCTCGGTCATGCCGCAGCGGATCTGGTGCCAGGCTTCGAGGTCGAGCACATCCTTGAGCGTCCCGCTCTCCGACGCGTTGAGGTTCCACTTCATGTATCGGTAGGCGATTGCCGGTCCCCTGGCCAGGCGGTTGGCCAGGGCGAGGGTCGCCTCCTCGAGTTGCGCGTCGGGGACAACCCTGTTGACCACCCCCAGCGCCAGCGCCTCACGCGCATCCACCATATCAGCGGTAAAGTAGAGCTCCCGCGCCTTAGCGGTCCCCACGAGCCGGGTCAGAAAGAAGCTCCCGCCGAAATCCCCCGAATAGCCCACCCGCGCGAAGGCCGTGCCGTAACGGGAGCTGTCGCCGGCCATTCTCAGATCGCACGCCAGGGCCAGCGCAAGCCCGGCACCCGCCGCGGGACCGCGCACCATCGCGATCGTCGGCTTGGGCATCTCATGAAGCCAGCGGGAGACCTCGAGCTGCAAGCGCAGGGCCTGGGCTCTTTCTTCGAGCCCCGCTCCGCCGAACTCGCGCCCCTCGGCCATCGCCTTCACGTCGCCGCCGGCGCAAAAACCGCGACCCGCTCCGGTCAGGACGACTACCCCGACCCCAGGGTCCTCGCTGAGCCGCGGCAAGGCCTCACGCAATGCCTCCAACATTGGAGGTGACAGCGCGTTGAGTCGTTCGGGACGGTTCATGGTCAGCACTGCCACGCGGTCCTTGACGACTTCCAGCAGGTCCTCGCTCATGACGTCCCCCTCCAACGGTAGGGTCTGATGCGCGCGATTGTCTCCGAGCCCGGCCCCAGATGCAAGGGATTGCGCGGCATACCCCGCGAACCTCCCTCCGCCCGCCACCGTTGCGTTCGCTCCTGAGGTGTGGTAGCCATTGTCAGCGGGTCCGGGTCGACTCAGCGCGTCATCATGCCTAACGAACAGGGAGGGCAAGCACCATGAGAAATCACAGCTTTCTCAAGACCCTGACGGCAACCCTACTGGCTGTGCTCGGCCTGCTCGCCTGGAGCGGCCTGGGGGAGGCCCAGGTCAACATGCTGGAGAAAGTCAAGAAGCGGGGCAAGCTGATCTGCGCGGTCAACGCCAAGCTTCCGGGATTCGGCTACCTGACGCCCGCGGGACGGTTCCAGGGGTTCGACGTCGACTTCTGCCGCGCCCTCGCCGCGGCGGTCTTCGGCGACTCCGGGCGGCTTCAGTTCGTTCCGACGACCGCCAAGGAGCGGTTCACCGTGCTCCAGACGGGCGAGGCGGACCTCCTCTTCCGCAACACCACCTATACCATCTCCCGCGACACCTCCGTGGGGTTGGACTTCGGGCCCACCACCTTCTACGACGGCCAGGGGATGATGGTGCG
>JBHIBG010000118.1:0-7630 GCA_046758965.1 Methylomirabilia bacterium
GTACTCGCAGAGCCGGCAGCCGATGCAGGCTTCTTCGCCGGTCTCCGGATCATAGGCGAGCGCCAGGATCCCGCGGAGGCGATCCGGATAGGGGCGGACCTGGTCCGGGTAGTGCACCGTCACCGGCTTTCGAAAGAGGTTCCTGAGCGTGACGCCCATGGCCTGGACCACCGTCCGGGTCAGATCCGCACACTCGCCCCAGAATCCGCGACCGTTACGCTCCACCGCGACTCCCGAGCGCCACCACGAGGCTGGTGGCCATCAGCAGCACCAGAGTGGCCGGCACGAGCACCTTCCAGGACAGCCCCAGGATCTGGTCAACGCGCACCCGGACAAAGCTCCAACGCACCCACGTGATGAGCAGGAAGAGGAAGATCGCCTTCAGGAGAAACCAGGCCGGGCCGGGGAGCGCCGGGCCGAGCCACCCTCCCAGAAAGAGGAGCGCCCCCAGGCAGGCAACCCCGAACATGTGGGTGTACTCAGCCAACTGGATCAGGGCGAACTTCATCCCGCTGTACTCGACGCGGAAGCCGGCGACCAGCTCGGACTCAGCTTCCAGGACGTCGAAGGGGACGCGGTTCTCCGAAGCGATCGCCGCCACGACGAAAGCGAGGAACGCAAGCTGACCGATGACCGGGTAGAAGACAAACCAGAGTCCTTGCTGCGCCTCTACGATGGCCGAAAGCCGAAGAGAGCCCGCAAGGAGCACGGGAACCAGCGCCGCGAGGATGAACGGCACCTCATAGGAGATGATCTGGTTCACGCCCCTCATGGCGGACAGGAGCGCATATTTATTGTTGGACCCCCAGCCCCCCATGAAGAGCCCCACGATCTCGAGAGAGGAGATCGCCAGGAAGAACAGGAGCCCGATGTTGAGATCCGCCAGCCCGAGCCCCGGGGCGAAGGGAACCGTGGCGAAAATCAAAAAGGAGGGGATCAGGAAGACGATGGGCGCCAGATTGTAGACCGGCCGGTCGGCCATGGCCGGGATGATGTCCTCCTTGATCATCAGCTTCAGCGCATCGGCGATGGGCTGAAGCCAGCCGTGAGGCCGCCCCACCCGGTAGGGACCGATCCTGGATTGCATCCTCGCGGCGAACTTCCGCTCCAGGTACGTGAGGTAGGTGACGACGAGCACTAGAGCATTCAGCAGGACGAAGGCCGCGATGCCGTGACGAAGCCCCTCGCTCACCGGTCAACCTCTCCAAACACGGGATCCACCGACCCCATAATGGCCACCACGTCGGCCACCTTGTGCCCGGGCACGATATGGGGGAGGATCGAGAGGTTGGTGAAGGAGGCGCCCCGCCACTTCAACCGATAAGGTTTGGGGCCTCCGTCGGCGACCAGATAGCAGCCGACCTCTCCCCGCGGCCCCTCCACGCGCGCATAGCCTTCGCCCTTGGGAATCCGCACCTGGGCTACGGACTTGAGAGCCGGGCGCGAGGAGATCGGCCCTTCCGGGAGCCCGTCCAGCACCTGGCGCACGATCTTGATGGACTCTCGGAACTCCTGCATTCTGACGCGGTATCGCGCGTAACAGTCCCCGGCGGTTTCCACCGGGACCTTGAAGTCGAACTCCTGATAGGACGAATAGGGTTCGTGGCGGCGAATGTCGTAGTCGACCCCTGACCCCCGAATGAGGGGGCCCGAGATTCCGACGTCGAGCGCCAGCGCCTTCGAGATCACCCCGATGCGCTGGGTCCGGGCCAGAAACACCGCGTTGGACTCCAGCATGGCTTCGTACTCGTCCAGCCGCTGTCCGATATGCCCGATCGTCTTCAGGCACCGCTCGGCCCAGCCAGCCGGAAGCTCGTAGCGCGTGCCGCCCACCTGATGGAAGCCGTAGAGGAGCCTCGCCCCAGTCAGAGCCTCGAAGAGGTCCAGCACCATCTCCCGCTCGCGGAAGCAGTAGAGGAAGACCGTGGCCCCGCCTCCGAGAGCCCCGCCAAGGTCCAGGCACCAGGTGCCAAGCCACAGGCAGTGGGAGGCGACCCGCTGAAGCTCCGCCACCAGCACGCGGAGGTACTGGGCCCGCCTGGGGACCTCGATCTTGCCCACCTGCTCGGCTGCTCGGACATAGGTCAGCTCCGCGGTCATGGCCGCCACGTAGTCGGTCTTGGAGGCGATGGACGGATACTGGGCGTAGGTGAGTGTCTCTCCCAGCTTTTCGTGGCAGCGGTGGAGGTAGCCGATTACGGCATCCAGCTCCACGATCGTCTCCCCTTCGAGGGTCAGGATCATCCGGAAGACCCCGTGGGCAGACGGGTGCTGGGGCCCCATGTTCATCACGAGGCGCTCGTTCCCCCCGTATCCCAGCTCGATGACCTTGCGTGCTTCGGGATCAGCCATGCGCTATCGGAGCGGCGAGGTTTCTGTCGGGGTCAGGATGACCGAGTGCATCTCCGCCAGCAGCGGAGACCCTTTCGCGATGAACGCTCTCCACTCGGGGTCTTGGACCGCCTTGGCGCGCACTTCGGCGCGGTGATTCAGATCGTTGTACGCCCAGAGGTGCACCACCTGATTCAGCTGCGCGATCTCCGTCGACCACAGCCCCACGATCTTCGAGTATTTCTCGCGCGCGTTCAAGCCGGCCTTGACATGCCCGAGCCACTCCGGAGCTTTGCCGACGTGGGTGCGATACGTGCGCAACTCGTAGACGTGCTGGCCGCCGTCGACCGGAGGCGTGAAGGGAACGCCGTCGACCGCGTAGAGAATCTTATTCTCTTGCGCCACGATCAACGGACGGATCTGCGGGAGGAACTCCTTCGTCCACCGTTCGTCCTTCGCCAGAGCCTGGCGCAGGCGCCCACGCTCATTGAGATCGGCAAAGCTCCAGAGGTGCACAAACCGGTTCAGCGTTCCAAACTCGGTTGTCCAGGCCCCTTCGAGCCTGCCGAACCGGTCACCGCGGATCTTGCGGCCGACCTCTCCTGAGACTCGGAGATACTCCGCCTGCGTACCGGGGATCAGCGTGTAGGTTCTGAGCTCGTAGATCATCGGGATCTCTCCTGTGTCGGTCGGTGCGTGCCTATCGGTACGGAGCGTGCGGCGTGTCCACCCTGTAATCCTTGCGAAGCGGATGGCCCTCCCACTCCTGGGAGAGCAGGATCCTACGGAGGTCCGGATGGTCCTCGAAGTGGATCCCCAACATGTCGTAGCACTCCCGTTCCATCCAGTCCGCGCCCCGGAATAGCCCGGTCAGGGAAGGGCAGGCCGCCTCCCGCTCGATCCGTGTCTTGGCCAGGATCCCGACCCCCCCCTCCAGGTTCTCGACCCGGCAGACCACCTCGAGCCCTGCCTCCTTCCAGTCCACTGCGGTCAGGAACGAAAAGTAGGTGCAGTCGAGCCGCTCCTTCGCGAAGCGCCAAAACTCAGCCCAGCGCTCCACGGGCACCTCAACCGTGAGCTGCAGCGGTGCGCCGGCGGCCGGGAGGCCAAACTGCCTCTCGATCGCCTCGCGCGCGTGGTCAGGCGTCATGACGGCCGAGAGTGGGACGAGCAGGCAGATCGTTGCCCCCACAGCTCGAGGGCAGCCGCGACCGGGGCATGGGCAGAACTCCCGCTCAGTCGCCGTCGAATCATCCGATCCTGCTCCGATCAGTCAGCCTTCGTGGAGGGCTCGGGGTGCCTGCCAGTCACCTGAAACTCCGCCACCTGCTCCTGGAGCTTCAGGATGCCGTACATGAGCGACTCGGGCGTCGGCGGGCATCCCGGGACATACACATCCACGGGGACTACCCGATCCACTCCCTTCACCACGTGGTAGCCGTGGCGGAAGGGGCCGCCCGAGTTGGCGCACGAGCCCATGGAGATGACCCACTTGGGGTCAGGCATCTGGTCGTAGATGCGCTTGAGCATGGGGGCCATCTTGATGGTCACGGTGCCTGAAACGATCATCAGGTCCGAGTGGCGCGGCGAGGCCCACGTGACCATGCCGAAGCGCTCCACATCGAAGCGCGAGGCGAAGGTCGCCATCATCTCGATAGCGCAGCAGGCGAGGCCGAACGTGACCGGCCAGATCGACGACTTCCGCGCCCAGTTGAAGAGCTTTTCCGTGGAGGTGACGGCGATCCACCCGCCCGGGAACTGCTCGATGGTCTCAAAGAGCTTCTCCGCGAACGCGCCAGCCTTGTCACCTTCGGGCCGCTCGTGGTGGTATTGCTCCCACTCCTGGAGATCCCTGAACCCCCCCCAGCCTGGCGGCGGGACCTGGGGAACTGGAGGCTTCACTTCCACTCCAGCACCCTCTCACGGTAGGCGTAGAGCCACCCCAGAGAGAGGATCCCGAGAAACAGTCCCATGGCCCACACGGCGGGGAGGCCGAGCGCGCGCAGATTCAGGGCCCACGGAAACAGGAAGACCGCGAGCGCGTCAAACACGATGAAAACCAGCGCGACCAGGTAGAACCCGACAGGGTACTGATACCACGCCTCACCGATGGGTTCCGCGCCGCATTCGTAGTTCATGAGCTTCTCTGGCTCGGGGCGGGCCGGCCGGAGCATGGCCGCCACCGCGAGGGAGACCACCGCGAAGGCCAGGATCATCCCCGCATAGATCGCAACAGCTACATACTCAGACATCTTCCCTCCAGAGCTTTCGTGTGAGCCCAGCATACCATAGCGACTCGATCACCGGAAGCGCACCATGGCCCTGAGCGGTGGCGGTCGGGGAGCAATCGGGGGCTCTCAGAAGGTCAACTCGACCGGGCCGTCGGAATCACGGGCCTGCGGGGAAAATCTCGGCTGCGCCCATGAGGCCGCCGAGAGGAAGCACCAGTCAGCCTGCCGCCTACTGATGGTACGAGAGATGGTTTGCGATGAGCCGAAACGAGTACTCCTCCACCGATTCACCATCTACCCGCAGTCGAACCGTCCAGACTCCGGGTTTCCCTTCCATCAGTTTCGTCCGCATGACGCTGAAGTAGCAGTGCCAGAGGTAATTCGATACAGCGGCATCATCAGCTCTCGAGAACTTGTGGACGAGCGCACCGCTCGGGTCAAACCAGCTCACCTCCATGTTCACCGGTTTGAACGCATGATAGACGCCGTAGAGGAACACCACGACGGCGTCACGCTCCGCATCAAACTCCCGCTGCGCGCGCGGCGCATTGCTCAGATCCGCCTTAATCACGGTTCCTCCAGGCGGATATGTCGTGGTGAACCGCCCGAACTTGATCTTGGCTGACAGCGTCGGTGTTTGGAGTCTCGCCTGAGCGATCTGGGGCGAGGGAGATGCAGCGTGCTCCGCCGCACGCAGCGGCTCAAGGTACATCTGCCGCGCGGCTTTATCGAGCGTGACCCTGAATCGATAGAGGAAATCTCCGCCTAAGAGCCCGTCGAGAATCGGTCCGTCCGGGAACGCTTCGTACACTCCCACTTCCAGATTGTCAATCATCGCGGCCCCGACCCGGACCGACGCCCTCACGAACGGGACTTCGACCTTCCGCCCGCCGAAACTCGTCACCTGCCTTCGGGGAAGATCGTCAGGAACCGACAAACCGAGGCGTCTAGCCAGCGCAGGCGTGATGAACGTCCTGTCGCTGCCCGTGTCTATCATCAGTAACGCCCCCTGGCTCCCGTTCAGAGTGGCCGAAACCAGAGTCGTATTCTCAACCACTTGCAGCGGAACCTGGATCGGGGAGTGTAGGGAGACCTTGGGAGGCGGGGAAGCGGAACCGCCCCGGGTGCTGGCGCAGCCAGCGGCCAAAACCACGAGGCTGATCAGTAGCAGTTGCCGGATGCGCCACCTCGGCGCTGTCTCTTCACCTGCCGGATCGTGCTCTCCCGGAGTTCGCAGAGCGCAGAGGAACCTCTTCGCGATCGCCTGGACACGCCTCTGCCCCCCAGTTCGCGACGCGGCAGCCGCGCCCTTCGAGGCGCTCTGCCTCTCGGTCTCGCGGTCAGGACCCATGGACGCCTCCCGGGCCGAACTTCTGCGTGTCGCGAGACTTTATGCCACCGTCCGGGGTTTGTCAAGCCGGTGCGTGACCCACCCAATCCGCTCCTCAGACCAGGCCAGCGCCAGCGGTTCCCATCCTTCACCGGTCCCGATGGTGGAGGCGCCGGCTGAAGTGTGCCCCGTGCAAGGCACAGCATGCCGCTCGGGCCATCTGCTGCCATGAGCGAGGGTTTCGGCTCGACGCCGGCGGCCCCGCCCCCGCACCCTCCGCCGGGCCGAGGGCTTTCCCCTGGGCAAGGCGTTGAGCGAGCCGGTGGTGGTATAGGAGGTCAGCCGGGCCGGCGGAGCAGCTTGAGGGCCACCCGCTTCGGGGGACCCCAGGCGGAGCCAGGCCTCGAAGGACGGGCGGGCCGGACATGACCAGATCGCGGCCCACGACGGAAGGGTGCCCGGGAAGCAGCCATTCGGTCCGACCCTTGGACGAGCCGGAGCCTTAGGCCGTGAGATCCTCCAGACCGCAGACGAGGTCGCGGGGGTGCGCTCGAAGAAAGCTCGCGGAGCCCCCATGCCCTCGCCCGGGAAGTGAACAGGCCAAGGGAATCAGAGCGCGGGACGGAAACGTGATGGGCCTACCTTGCGTTCCAACAAGGGCGAACTGTCGCGACTACCTCTTCAGGCTGTACGACACCAGCACCCGCTCACGGGTCCCCGCCTTCAGGGGGTGCCCACGAAAGCGCTCCAACTTGTACCTGACGAAGATCCCGAGTTCAGGGCTCCACCAGACGACTTCCCGCAAAAGCGGGTTGCCTAGCACGATCTTGAACGCTTTGAAGGTGCCGGCAGGTGTCTTGACTTTCTCGTACGCTTCCACCTTCGCGTCTTGCTGCAGGCCGTCGTAGGTTTGGCCCCGCTCGTGATCGATGTACCGGTATCTGTTGGGCCACTGCTTGCCGACATAGAGGGGCCAGTCGAACGTTGCGAAGTATGGCTGAAAAGTTGCGACGGGCCGGCTACCACGGACTAACGCAAGCAGGCGTCCCTTAGCGTCCATGTAAGTCGCCGTTACTCCATCGCTGTAGGCTATTACCTTCCGACCGTTCCACCTCTTCTGCCCCAGGGCAAGCATGGTGAAGTGCCCTGCCCCAGAACCGTAAGAGCCCGTATTTCTCTCAGCGAGCACCCAGCTCGATCCCCGCGGCGGGATCTTGGGCGCCTTCGCCCTCGGGGCTTCACGGAATTGTAAGGGGGCACACCCTACCGCAAACAGCAAGCATATGCTCAAGACCCCGATCCGTGCATTTCGTTCTCTCAATGTGAGGCCCTCCTTAGCGTATGTTGATTCAGGCAGCTCGTCCGCACCTGGCGGCCCGCTCTGGCACCTTCCGGTCTCTGCGGCCGTCCAGGGTGACGAGCATGAGAAAGAGGAGGTCACGGAACGGAGAATGCCGAGGGGGCAGGGGGAGTTCGGGGATCATCGCCTGGCTATGGCCTCCTTCTCACGGGCCTTCGCCTCTTTGGCTTTCAACCTCCTCACCAGCTCGTCGTAGGAGGAGGACCGGATGATCCTGTTGAGCTGGGCGCGGTAGTTACCCACAAGGCTCACCCCCTCGATGAGCACGTCGTAGACCAACCAGCGCTCTCCCCGCCTCAGCATCCGGTAATCCACCGGCACCTCGGGCCCCTGGTGGGTGATCACCCTGGTCCGCACCGTCGCCCGGTCGCCGTCCAG
>JBHIBG010000119.1:0-7599 GCA_046758965.1 Methylomirabilia bacterium
GCTCAGCAGGCGGCCCGGGCCTGCGAGATGGACCGTTGCTCGATCTTCCTCTTGGAGGAGGAGCGGGTGGTACCCATCACGTCCCGGTACGCTGACGGGCGGGTGGATCAGGCCCTCGGGGAGGCCTTCCAGGGGCTGGGGCGGATGCGGGTGCAGGAGATCCCCTTCTTGGCCGAGACCGTCAGTCGCCGCGAGCCGGTGGTGATCGACCGCGCCGCGAAGGATCCGCTGGTGCCTCGTGCGATGGAGGTCTTGCGGCTCAAGGCAGTCCTGGCCCTCCCTCTGGTCCGGCCGGGGAAGCCGGTGTTGGGGGCCCTCGTCCTGGACAACCCCAAGGCGCGCAGCCCAGTAACGGCCGCGCAGGTGGCTCGAGGGGCCACCGTGGCCAGCCAGGTGGCCCTGGCGGTGGACAGTGCCCGCCTGTCTGAGCAGGCCGAGCGAGCCCTGGCCGAGGTCCGAGCGATCCAGGACCGGCTCGCCCAGTCCGAAGAGCTCCGCGCCCTGGGTGAGATGGCAGGGGGGGTCGCCCACGACTTCAACAACCTCCTGACTGCCATCCTCGGACGAGCCCAATTCCTGCTCTTCCAGCTCGAGGAGGGAGAGGTGCCTCCTAAGGAGACCCAGCGCAACCTCACCGTCATCGAGCAGGCCGCGATGGACGGGGCCCAGACGGTTCGACGTCTCCTGGACTCCAGTCGCTCCGTGCGCACCCGACAGACGGCCTGACAGCGGCGCCGGGGAGAAAGGGCTTCAGGATGTCACGTACCCCTCCTCTCGGTCGCGCCTAACCAGGTCGGGATCCCGCATCGCCGGGTCGCCGAAGCCACCACCCCCGGGCAGCCGGATCTCCACGCGCGCCTCCGGTTCCCGAACCTGCTCGGCCTTGGGGTTCTCAGGCTGTTGCCCGTTGATCCACACCTCTCCCCTTGCGCCAGCTCGGCCGCCGAAGAAGCCGTGAGCTGCGGTCCGGGTTCGGTCACAGAGGATCGAGCAGACAAACGGGTCGCGGGTCCTGACCCGAAACGAGATGGTCTGGCCCAGGCCCCCCCGGTACCGTCCCGGCCCGCCCGAATCGGGCCGGAGCTCCTTCCGCTCGACGAGGAGGGGCGAGAGGGACTCGATCACCTCCACCGGCGTCCCGAAAACGCCGGAAGGGAAGGCTGTCGCCGAGAGCCCGTCCTTCGTGGCCCGGGCGCCTGTGCCGCCCGAGGTGAAGAAGATGTAGGTGAAGGGGGTCCCGGTCAGGTCTTTTCCCGCGACTTGGATCCCCCAGATGTTGGCGGAGCCCTCGGCCATCACCCGATCGGGGAGCGCCTGGGCGAGCGCCCCCGCTACGACGTGGGGGAGGAAGTGGCCCACCACGTGCCGAGCCGCCACCGGGGCCGGATGGCGGGCATTCAGGATCGAGCCCGCCGGTGCGACGATCCCGAGCGGACGGAAGGCCCCCTCGTTGTTGGGGACATCCGGGCTCACGATCACTTTGACCCCGTAGGTGGTGTAGGCCTGGGTGTAGTTGAGCACCACGTTGATCCCGCGGCGGCTCTCCGGCGAGGAGCCTGCGTAATCGATCCGGAGCCCGTCGCCTCGGACCTCGCAGCGGATCTTGATCACGACGGGCTCCTCGAAGCCATCCGAGGAGATGGTGTAGCCGTAGGCTCCGGGCCTGAGGCGCCGGATCGCCTCACGCATGGCGCGCTCGGTCCGGGCGATGATCTCGTCAGCCAGCGGCTCGAGCCGCTCAAGACCGAATTCCTCCATAAACTCCAGGAGGCGCCGTCCTCCCACATCTCCGCCGGCGATCTGGGCGTGGAAGTCGCCCAGGACCAGGTCCGGGGCACGGGTGTTGGCCCTGATCAGGTCGACGAGAGCCTCGTTCGGCCCTCCGGCTTCATACAGCTTCATGATGGGGATGAA
This sequence comes from Methylomirabilia bacterium, assembly GCA_046758965.1. Lineage (GTDB taxonomy): Bacteria > Methylomirabilota > Methylomirabilia > Rokubacteriales > CSP1-6 > JBHIBG01. The sequence continues at coordinate 1,915 of JBHIBG010000119.1, forward strand.
GAGCCCCTCCTCGTAGACTTCGCGCGCCTCGGCGGAGAGGACGTGGCCGCCGATATCGGCGGTGTGGCACGTGGAGGCGAAGAACGCCACCAGATCCTCCCCTCGGAAGATCGGCGAGCAGACCGTCACGTCGTTCAGGTGCCCGGAGGTCTTCCAGGGATCGTTCGTGATCAGGACGTCACCGGAGCGGAGCGACTCGATCGGGTAGGCGGCAAGGAAGTGGCGCATGGCGAGAGCCATGGAATTGATGTGCCCGGGGGTGCCGGTGACGGCCTGGGCGATCATGAACCCGCGACGGTCGAAGACCCCGGCGGAGAGGTCGCCAGCCTCGCGCACGACTGAGGTGAAGCTGGTGCGCTGGAGTGCTGTCGCCTGCTCGTTCACGACGCCGATCAGACGGTTCCAGCACACCTCCAGGGTGACCGGGTCGAAGGTCATCGCGGCGTCATCCCGGGAGCTCTACCACCAGCGCGAGATGCTCGTCTACCTTGCAGCGGCCGCCGAATCCGATGACAGCGGTGGACTCCCGCTCCTCCACGATGGCGGGGCCCTCGAAGCTTGCCCCCGGCAGAAGCCGGTAGCGATCGTACACGGGAGCTTCGACGAAGTCGCCGGCCTCGGCAAAGTACGCGCGGCGTTGCCCTTTGAGGGCCTGCTCGGGTGTGGCGGCCCCCGCCTCGGTCGATGAAAGGCCTTCGGCCGGCGACGGAATCTCGGCGCGCGAGCCCGAGACTACGAGCCGCCAGTTCAGAGCTTCGATGACGACACCCCGGGGGGTGCGGTGGTAGAGGGCGCGGTAGGCAGCCTCGAAGTTCTCGGTGAGTCTGGGAAGGCTTTCGGCACCCAGCCTCCCGAGCGGCACATCCACCTCCACCTCATGCCCCTGCCCTAGGTAACGCATTTCGGCAGTGCGCCCGAGCGCGAGTCGGGACTGCTCGATTCCCGCGGCGGCGACAATCGCCCGTCCTTCCTGCTCCATCTCCTCGTAGAGCTCGTTGAGGCGCTCCCAGTTCGCTCGGTCCAGCCGCTGCGGGACGGTACGGACGAAATCGAAGGCGGGCGGTGCCGTCAGGAGCCCGAACGCCGAAACGGCCCCGGCCCCGAAGGGGATCAGCACCCGTGGCACCTTCAGGATCCGCGCGACCTGCCAGCAGTGGACGGGGCCTGCGCCGCCAAAGGCGAAAAGCGGGTAGGCGCGCAGGTCCTTGCCGCGCTCGATTCCGTGGATCCGCGCGGCGGCCGCCATGCTCTCGTTCACCACTCGGTGGATCCCCCAGGCAGCCTGGACGAGGTCGAGGCTCAGCGGAGCTGCGATGCTCTCCCGAATCGCCCGGATCGCGGCCTCGCGGTCCAGCGGCATCCGACCTCCCAGGAAGAACTCGGGGTCAAGGTAGCCGAGGAGCAAGTCCGCGTCGGTCACCGTGGGCTCCCGGCCGCCCAGACCGTAGCAGGCAGGCCCTGGGTCCGCTCCTGCGCTCTCCGGCCCCACCTTGAGGAGGCCTAGGCGGTCAACCCGAGCGATGGAGCCTCCCCCCGCCCCGATCTCGATCAGCTCGATGACAGGAACGCGGATGGGCAGCCCGGAGCCTTTCTTGAAGCGGTCAGCTCGGGCAACCTCGAATTCGCGAGCGACCAGTGGCTCGCCGCTGTCGATGACGCAGGCCTTCGCCGTGGTCCCACCCATGTCGAAGGAGAGAAGGCGTGGCTCTCCAGCCAGGCGCGCCGCCCGTGCCGCTGCCAGGGCGCCCGCCGCCGGTCCGGACTCGACGAGGCGAACGGGAACGCGCTTGGCCGTGTCGGGCGTCGCCACGCCTCCCGAGGAGAGCATCACGAAGAAGCGTCCGCTGATCCCCAGCTCCCCGAATTTTCTCTCCAGCGTCTCCAGATAGCGGGAGACGAGTGGGATCACGTAGACGTTGGCCACGGTGGTGGAGGTTCGATCATACTCGCGGATCTCGGGCACCACTTCCGAGGAGCAGGAGACCGGCAGGGTCGAGTCCGTCTCGCGGACGATCGCCGCGAGGCGCAGCTCGTGGGCGGGGTTCTGGTAGGCGTGGAGCAGCGAGATTGCCAGGGCTTCCACGCCCTCGGCGAGGAGCTCCCGGACGATTCGCCGGGCCTCCGCCCCATCCAAGGGCTCCAGGATGCTTCCGTCGGCTAGCACCCGCTCGGTCACCTCGCGCCTCAGCCGGCGCGGAACCAGAGGTGGCGGCGGATCGATGAACAGATCGTACATGTCGTAGCGCCCTTCGCGTCCGATCTCGAGGACGTCGCGGAAGCCCTTCGTGGTGAGGAGGGCGGTCTTGGCTCCCTTGCGCTCGATGAGGGCGTTGGTCGCCAGTGTGGTGCCGTGGATGACGGTCCGAACAGTCTGAGGCCGGACCCCCGCCTGCTCGAGGAGCCGGGCGATCCCGGCCTCCACCCCTTGGGCGGGGTCCTTCGGCGTGGTGAGGAGTTTCCCGACGCGCACCACCCCGCTCTCTTCGTCCGCCAGCACCAGGTCGGTGAAGGTGCCGCCGATGTCCACACCGATGCGCGCGCCTGACGCCACAGCGGGGCCAGTGTAGTCACGGCTCCCGAGGCCAGTCAAGGGAGCGCACTCCCGCTTCGCGGCCTGAGCCGACGCAAGAGATCCCTCTCGCGGGGGTGCTCATTTTTCCTGCTGTGACCGGGAATCGCTGATGTTACGGTCGAAGGTATGAGAGAGGACAAGAAGGCTCGATCGGTCGTCCGCGCGCTCCTGGGCGCGGTCGCTCTCCTGGGGATCGCGTTTATCGTCCTTCCCTACCTGGTAGAGTCGACGGGCCCCGCGTCGACCGCAAGCCCGGCGCTGGAGGCTCCGCCCCAGGTCCCCTCGGAGCCCGCGCGGGTTTCTTTGAGTTCGCGGCCGCCTCCACCATCGCCGGCTCCGCAGAGACCGGAGGCGACGACCAGGCCTGAACCGGCTTCGACGACTGCTGCGGCAGGAGTCGCGGCGCGAGCGGGCGGAGCCGCGGGGAACTCTTCGGTCTTGCCCGCGCCCAGGTCGGAAGAGCCCCGCGTCCGGCAGCCTGAGGCTCCGTTGCTCTCGAAGGAGCGGTTCTGGGTCCAGGTGGGGGCGTTCGAGGACGGAAAGCATGCCGCCCGATTCGCCGCCCGACTCGCCGCCGAACACTACCCTGTCGTGGTCCGCCGGGGAGAGTCGGCAACCGTTCCTCACGTGGTGCGGATCGGCAGGTACCCCAGTCGGGAACGGGCTGAGGAGGTACGAGCCGCCCTGGAAACCAAAGGATTCCGCGGCTTCGTTTTGAGGGACCCAAAGCGCTGACGTTCCGGGCTTAGCCTTCGAGCTGCCGTCTCAACCTTCAACCGACCGGCGTGGCGCGGGGATCCGTCTCTTATCGCACTCCGCCCGCCCCGTATCCCGTCCCATGACAACAGCGCGTGACAGCTTTCGGCGGCATGCGGGAGCTGTCGGATTCACTTGACGCCACGCTCGGCCCGTCATAGTGTCCGGGTAGGCTGCCTATCCTGCTGACCGAGCGTTGCTGAAGAATCCGGGGTAACAAGACTCGCCGACGGGAGGGAGAAACGATGGAGGTCGTCACGTTGATCATTGCCGTGATCGCTTTGGTGATCGCTGCCGCTGCCTTTCAGCGCACCGGCGGCATCCGGGATATCCGGCAGCAGGTGGAGATCTTGGACGTGAGGGCCGAGACGGCCAGGGAGAGGACTGCCAACACCCTCGCTCGGCTTGAGCGGTTCATCCGGGGCAAAGAGAAGAGCCCGCCCGAGCCGGGGAAGGAAGGTGGGTCGGGCGACCTTGACTCCGGGTGACGCGCGATGAAGCTCTGGCTGATCGCGTTGGTCCTGATCATCGGGCTCGTGCTCGGCGTCAGTGGCACGAGGATGGTGCCGCACCTCTCCGATCTCCCTCGGGTGCTCTTGGGGCAGGGCGAGATCGTCGAGGGGACGGTCGTGGCCAAAGCGCGAGAGGAGGATCGGATCCTTCTGACGGTCGCGACCGCGCAGGGAAGCCTCGTGGCGACCTTCAGGGAACGGGTCGTCGAGATCGATCTTCTCATCGGGGAGGGGGACACGCTGACGCTGGGCGTCCGCCGGTACGAGCCCTTCGTGGAAGAGCCGGCGATCGAACGGGTAAGAAAACCCGGGTCACCGCGCTCGCCATGATTGCTGCTCGCCGCCCCTGCTTCCAGGCCGCCTCGGCCCTGTTGCTCGCGTCTCTCCTTGGGACTCCGCCTGTAACAGCCCAAGCGCCTCGCACGGAGAAGGAAGGAGAGGAGGTGTTCTCACTCGAGCCGGTGACGGTTACCGCTCGCTCGCCCGTCATCCCGCCCCGGTACAAGGATGTCACCAAACCCGCGTATCCAGAGGCAGCCAGGGTTCGTGAGCAAGAGGGGACCGTCGTCCTCCTGGTGAAGGTGAGACCCGATGGAAGCGTCGGAGAGGTGAAGATCCGGCAGACCTCGGAGGAGCGCCTCCTCGATCAAGCGGCGGTGAGCGCGGCTTGGAAATGGGCGTTCATCCCGGCCAGGCGGGGACCTAAGTCTGTCGAGGCGTGGGTAGAGGTGTCGGTCAAGTTCGAGCTGGAGTGAGGGGCGTCCTCAACGGCGCCGGGCCCCAGGCTGATTCCCGAAGGTCAGCCGTGGTCTCGGGCGGCACAGGCCCTGCAAGACCTATACATCTGTCGAGGTAAAAGCCACGTCCCACTCTCCTGTTTTGGTGGTCTTGTTCTTGCACGGGATCTCGAACGGGCCGGGTGTCGCGACGATCCAAACAAGCCGTCCCGGGAGAGGGAGGGGGTATGAAGAAAAGCCGCGATCTGCTGCTATCGTTGTTGACGGCTGCCGTGTGTCTCATCCCGCAGCCAGCCGTTGCCTTTGGCCTTGAGGCGGCCGTGGGATATTGGTGGCAGAACCCATCCGGCGACATCCAGTTCAAAGGCGATCGCCTCGATGTCGAAGATGACTTCGGGTACGAGACTGAAGCGAGACCCTTTGGACGGATCAGGGTCGACCTCCCGGCATTCCTCCCCAACATCTACCTCATGGCCACGCCCATGGAATTCGAGGAGTCGGCAACGAGGAACGTCACGTTCACCTTCGGCGACCAGACCTTTAGCGCGGGTGTGCCGTTTGGCTCGAAGATCAAGCTGGACCAGTACGATATCGCGTTGTTCTATTCGCTCCCATTTCTGCGGGAAGCCACCCTTGGCAAGCTCAACGCCGACCTCGGTGTGAATGTCAAGGTCATCGATTTGGAGGCCGTGGTCTCGCAGAGTCTGGCCGGGGTATCGGCGTCCCAGAGCGCTACCGTGCCTGTCCCGATGCTGTACGCCGGTTTGCAGCTCGCGCCCGTTGAGCGGTTCGGTATCGAAGCAGAGGGCCGGGGGATCGCCTTCAGCTCCAATCACTATGTCGATCTAATCGGCCGGGTCAAGGTCAAGCTGATCGGGCCACTCTTCGGCGCCGCCGGCTACCGATATCAGGATATCGAGTTTGACGTCCAGGACGTCCTGGGCTCGTTCCAGTTTCAGGGACCCTTTGTGGAAGTCGGCGTGCGTTTCTAGCGCCGGTGGCATCCTGCCGAAGTCGGACAGAACCGTGCGGATGTTGGGCGAAGAAGCAAGCGAGCGGAAGGAGAGGCGGCTCGCGAGAGGCGAGGAGGCGGTGGTGGACCATCCGG
>JBHIBG010000120.1:0-7294 GCA_046758965.1 Methylomirabilia bacterium
AGGAGGCGTTCGAGCTTTCCCCGGTCGAACCCGACCACGACCTCGCCGTCAATGACCGTCACGGGCGTCGCCCGGTAGCCGAGCTGCTGGAGCTCCGCCATGGCAGCCGGGTCCTCCCCGACATTCTTGGCGGTGAACAAAATCCCCTTTTGAGAAAGAAACTCTTTCTCTCTCTCGCAGCCGGCTCAACTAGGTTGGGTGTAAACGATGACCTTTTTCGCCATCAGCTCCTCCTCTGCTCGCCCGCTTTCAGCGCCTTGAGTCCCAAGAAGAGCGCTGCCACGAAGATCGCGCTCAGCGCCAGCAAGACAATCCCGAAGTACTGGCTCAGCACTCCGGCCAGGCCGGTGCCCGCGAGAAGCGCCACCAAAAGGGGGAGGTGGCACGGGCAGGTGACGACGGCTAGGCCGACGAGAAAATAACCCTTCACCGACCGGGAGCGCCCGGAGATCTGACCCGCTCGGTCTGAAGTCGTCATTGAGATCTCTCCCACCGTGGGAGGACGGGCCCACAGCGCCGCTTCTTGAGAGACGCCCAAGTGTCCCATGTCGCCGACGCCAGGAGCAAGCCGAACCCGATCCAGATGAAGACCTTGAGCACCGAGACATCAAGGGCTTCGTGGAAAGGGTACAGAAGCGCGGCGGCGCCGGCAAGAAAGATCAACATCGGAGCCGGCCGCCGGTGCCTTCTCCACCCGATCCCAAACCCCACCAGCGCCACAGCCACGGATCCATACAGGAGAGGCAATCGCCAGTCGACAGGGACGCGGTCAAGCATCCCTCCCGTGACGAGCACCGCCCCCAGCGGACCGACCACCCCGACACAGCAGCCGAGATTCAGCAACCCGGCTAGCACTGCCGCGACCGCTCCCAGCTTGCTCATCGCCCCTTCCCCGGCACACCTGGCACTGATACCCGCTCAGCGGATCAGGATACCAAAAGGCATCTTCCCTACCGGGATGGTTCGGACGACCCGTAAGCGAGCCACGTCGATCACCGACACCGTATCCGATCCGTGATTGGTCACGTATGCGTAACGCCCATCGGGAGTAAACACCGTATTCACAGGCCCCCTGCCTGTGCGAATGTCCGCGAGCTTCTTGCGGGTGCCCACATCGAGGACGGTCACGATCTCATCGCCGATGTGAGTCACGAAAGTCAGCCGGCCATCAGGCGTAAACTCATTGGTCGCGGGACGCGTCCCCACAGGGATTCGCTCCAGGAGCTGAAATCTGCGTGCGTCGATGACGGCGAGGCTATAGCCTTCACGCTCCTGGACCCAGACAGTCGTCCCGTCGGGAGAGACCGTGAGCATATGGGGCTTGCTTCCCTGGGGCGATCGGAGGAGTGCTTTGACGGCCCCTGTCCCGCGATCGAGCGCGCGCACCGTGTCTGCGTCCCGATCCGGCTCCCAGATGACCCCACCGTCCGGGGACATGTCGAGGTCACACGGAAACTCCCCCACGGGGATGCGCCGGATGACCTGATGCGTCTTCACGTCAATGACCACAACAACATTGTCTCCCGACGCGTGAGTCCAGGCTTCCTTGAGGTCGGGGGTGATCTTGACGGCGAAATCAGGCCCTTTGCCCACGTCAAACCGCTTGGCAACTCGCATGGTCGTCGGGTCAAGGAGGAGAATGACGGCCCGCTCCATGTTCGCCTCGGTGGCCCAGATGTATGTCCCGTCAAAGTGGCGGTCCGAGAACCACTGCACACCGGTCCCCAGAGGGATCGTCCGCACGACGGCCTGGGTAGAGGGGTCGATAACCGAAATATCCTTCGAGCCGATGTTGAAGACATACACCGAGGGCGAGGCGCCCGCCTCGGCGGGAACGCCTCCCGGCCCGACTAGCAATATCAGCAGGAACCCCAGGATGCCGGCGAATACGCTTCCCCCCTCCGCGCGCGCGTTGTCTCGCTCGCTGGTCGACATCACCGTCGCCTCCTTGGTCCAGCTGGCCTGTTCACGAACCAGATCCCTCGACCCGCTTGAGAGAGGCCCTGAAGCCGAACCGGTTCACGACCTCGATGAGTCGTTCGACGGTGACCACCTTCGGATCAAAGCGGACCCGTGCCTCTCTCCCGCGGAAGCTCACCGTCGCATCCTCGACACCGTTGAGCCCTTCCAGGGCTCGTGTGAGCACAAAGGCTCACGCCCCTCAGGTCATGCCCTCGACGGAGAGGATCGCATCCGCAATCGCCCCGGCAGTTGGTGGGTGCGCTGACTTCGGAGTCCCGCCGACCTCGATGGCTCCCGCAGTCGGCTCGCGTCCGCTGTCACCGCTACACCCGGGACCGGAAAGCCCGAGCAGCAGAACGACTATCAAAGCAACACCAACACGCCGGCTCATCGCAGCCCACCCATAGCAGCACCGGTGCCGGCCTCTCCGGCCGCCCACATGATCAAGTCGGTGGTAATCGCGGGGAAGATGACCAGCGTGATGGCCGTTGCCACCACGATACCCGCCCCGATCAGCAGCACGAGCGTAATCCGGCCGCCGGCCATGCGGCACCCAAGCTGGTTGCATCGTCGCCGCTCGCGGGCGTAGAGCAGGAACCCGGCTCCTACACCGAGCACGCCGGCGGGAATCAGCAGCCACCGGTACTGCATCGTGACCGCCATGAACGCGCCGCTGCCAAGGCCGAGCAAGATGACGGCGACCGGGAGCAGGCAGCAGAGCGACGAGAGCACGGCGCCGGTCCCCGCCGCGAATCCCGACCAGACCGAAGCCCGCTTCATGATCCACTCCCGCACCTGATCCTCCCTCTACGTCGAGAGCTGACCGACGCGGCCACGCTGAACGAGCCAGAGCGCCGCCAGGCTTGAGCCCAGAGCCCCGGCGGTCAACCCTGAGAGAAACGCGATCTGAAACGCTGGGCTGAACTCGCGGCACTGGATGATGACATAGGGTGAGAGGATCACCAGGAACAGCAGGCTGGCCTCGAGGCTTCCGATGACAGCGCCACCTCGCGTCCGCCGTCGGGTCACCCCGACGCCCAGCGCAAGCGGAATGCCGTACGCCAGCCCGGCCAGCAGGTACGGGGCCGCATGAGCACCCGAGACCTCGAGGAGTTGACGGCACAGCGAGACCAGGAGGGAATAGGGGACCAGCAGGGCCAGACCAAGCGACAGCCCCACACCAATCATGGCTGTCAACACGGCCGGGACCCAACCCCTGACCGTCAGGACCGACTCAACGAGCAGCCGGCGGCGAATCGCCCCCACCAAGCGCGCTCGGATCGCTGACCCGGGAGAAGCTTCTGGCCAGCGGCCCAGGAGGGCCCATGTCCCCTGCAGAGCCTCCAGCTCGGCCCGGCAGCCGTCGCACCCCTCCAGATGCCGGGCAACGACTTCTGGGCCCGGGTGCCCCTCCCCTCCGAGAACCAAGGCCAGAACCTCTTCTCTGACCCGCTCGCACTCCATGATCCTCTCCTCCACTTAATGTAAACGTCGGAGCCGGCGTTTCGTTACACGGGACCGAGAAGGCCCCGGAGCCGGCGGAGGGCCCGGTGGAGGGCCACCCGCACTGTTCCGAGGGAAGCGCCTGTGACTTCGCCGATCTCCTCGTGGCTCAGGCCGGCGAACCGGCTCAACAGCAGCACCTCCCGCTCGGTCGGGGGAAGCTTCAGCACTGCGCCCTGGAGCTGCTCACGGAGCTCCTGCGCCTCGGCCTGCTCCAGCGGAGTGGGTCCCGGATCGGCTAGGCTTTCCAACGCCTCGGCGCGTTCCGGGCTCGGCCTCCGCCGCCTGAGCTGATCGAACACAAGGTTCCGGGCAATCGTAAAGAGCCAGGCTTTGAACGCTGCCCTGGCCCGGTATTCCTCCCGATGAGCGAACATCCGGAGGAAGGTCTCCTGAAGGAGGTCTTCCGCGGTCTGGCGATCGCCGAAGAAACGAAGCAAGAAGTGAAACACCGCCCGGTGATGCCGGTCGTACAGGAGCTGAAAGGCAGCAAGGCGTCCTGCGCTCACCTCCTCCATCAGCCTCTCGTCTGAGCCCATGACGCCTCCCAGGGGTTTCCTCTCGGGACGGAGTGCAGTATACGGGATCGTGAGGGGATCAGAGGCTAAAGCTGGGATGGACGGCTCCAGGGGAAGAGCTATCTTGGCCAGTACATGATCACGCAGACACCGATCAGGCAAATGAGCCCGCCGAGAAGGTCGTAACGATCCGGGGCCACGCGGTCCACCGTCCATCCCCACAGAATCGCAAGCACGACAAACACCCCGCCATAGGCCGCATAGACACGGCCAAAGTGTGCGGGCTGATATGTGGGGACAATCCCGTACGCGAACAATACGGCCGCCCCCACCACGCCGAAGATCCAGGGGGCACCGTTCCGCCACCACTGCCACACCAGATAACCCCCTCCGATCTCACACAATCCGGCCAACACGAAGAGCGCAAGAGATTTGCCAATAAGCCTCATGAGTTGGATCGCTCCTTTTCGTCCCTTAGGATGCGCGAAGCTCGCCGAGGTCCGACACCCGATCCGCTGGAGGGACCCGTGTACGGCGGTAAGATCAACGCCGCCCGCTGACTCCTAGCCTGACCAGAGAACAGCCGCATGTCGGGCAAATAAGTGTTTTCGTTTTCTTAACCTCCCGATCCTCGATGTTCAGGCCCGCCCGCAGTAGCAAGCGGCAGGGGCCGGTACCGCCGAAGCCGGTTGGAGTTGCCTACCACAGATAGGGAGCTGAGCGCCATGGCGGCCGCAGCGATCATCGGGTTCAACAGGACGCCAAAGGCGGGGTACAGGGCCCCCGCCGCGACGGGAATCCCCAGAACGTTGTAGGCGAAGGCGCCCACGAGATTCTGGCGGATGTTCCGCATGGTGGCGCGACTCAGAGTGACGGCGGTGACCACGCCTCTCAGTTCCCCCGAGATCAGGGTGATGTCTGCCGCTTCAATGGCCACATCAGTCCCGGTGCCGATGGCAATGCCCACATCGGCCTGAGCCAGCGCGGGCGCATCATTTATACCGTCGCCCACCATCCCGACCAGCTTGTTCTCGCCCTGAAGGCGCCTGACCTCCAGAGCCTTGTCCTGGGGCAGGACCTCAGCCAATACTCGCTCAATTCCGACCTGCCGAGCGATGGCCTCCGCCGTGCGCCGGTTGTCCCCGGTGATCATCACAACCTCGACACCTAGGCTCTTGAGGGTTGCCACCGCCGCTCGGGAGTCCTCCTTGAGCGTGTCTGCAATGGCGACCACGCCGGCCGGCCTCCCGTCTATCGCGGCCAAGATCGGGGTTTTGCCCTCTGCCGCCAGGCGGACAGCCTCCCGGCCCAGAGCAGTGGTTTCAACGCCGATCTCCTCCAGCAGGCGATGATTCCCCACGAGAACCCGATGCCCGTCCACTATGGACCGGATGCCCTGCCCCGTCACGGACTGAAATTCTGACGGGTCTGCCAGCTCCAGTCCGCGATCCTTGGCACCCTGGATCACGGCCTGGCCCAGGGGGTGCTCGGAGGAGCGCTCGGCTGAGGCGACCAGCCGCAGCAGTTCATCTGCAGCGACACTGCCCACCGGGACCACATCGGTGAGCGAGGGCTGCCCTTTGGTGATGGTGCCGGTCTTATCCAGCACCAGTGTCTGGAGCTTGTGGGCGGTCTCGAGGGCCTCGGCCGAACGGATGAGAATGCCGTGCTGCGCGCCCTTGCCGGTGCTTACCATGATGGAGAGCGGGGTGGCCAGCCCCAGCGCGCAGGGGCAGGCGATGATGAGCACCGCCACCGCATTGACCAGCGCGAAGGTGAGCGCGGGTGGAGGCCCGAAGTCAAACCAGAGGACAAAGGTACCGATTGCGATGAAGATCACGGCCGGGACGAACCAGCTCGCAATCAAGTCCGCGAGCCGCTGGATGGGGGCCTTCGAGCCTTGCGCCTGCTCCACCAGCCGGATGATTTGGGCGAGCATCGTGTCTTTGCCCACCTTGGTGGCCTTGAACCGAAAGGCCCCTGTCTGGTTGATAGTCGCCCCGATCACGCTGTCCCCCGGGCCTTTGGCCACCGGGAGGCTCTCCCCAGTAACCATGGACTCGTCCACTGTTGAACTCCCGTCGATGATTTCCCCATCCACGGGTGTCTTCTCCCCAGGGCGCACCACGACGACGTCCCCCACTTGAACCTGCTCGATCGGGATGTCAGCCTCTCGCCCGTTTCGGACCACGCGGGCGGTCCGGGCCTGGAGCCCGATCAGTTTCCGAATGGCCTCACTGGTGCCGCCCTTGGCGATGGCCTCCAGGAGACGTCCGAGGAGAATGAGGGTAATAATGACCCCCACCGCCTCGTAGTAGACGCTCCGGACCTGCTCAGGCACCACGAGGGGAGACACGGTCACGACTAGGCTGAAAGCGAAGGCCGCAATCGTCCCGATGGTGATGAGAGAGTTCATGTCGGCGGTCCGGTGGCGGAGTGCCAGCCACCCGGTGCGGTGGATCGGCCAGCCCGTGTAGAACATCACAGGAGCGATCAGTGCCAGTTGTAGCCACGGATTCAGCAAGACCGCAGGCAGCCAGGGCGCGGCAAAGAACTCATGCACCATCACCCCAAAGACCACCGGGGCCGTCAGGACGGTTCCCACGATCACCCGCCGGCTCAGGTCCCGCCGCTCGGCCCTCCGTTCGGCGGCCTCGCGGTCCTCCGTCTCGGCAGTGCCGGGCTCAAGCCGGCGATGGACTGTGTAGCCGGCCGTCTCAACACGTTGCTGGAGCTGCTCCGGAGAGATCTGACTCGGGTCGTACCCGACGGTGATCCGCTCGGCCCCGAAGTTGCCGTGAACCTCGTCCACCCCGGGCAGATCCTTGAGCGCCGCCTCGATGCTCACCACACAGGTCGGGCAGGTGACGCCCCCACCCGCAATGGTGAACTCCACCTCTTCTGTCTTCCCCACCTGCCGTGTCGGGCCGATCCCCACGGCCACGGCGTGCTCATGGCCACGGTCATGCTCGTGCGGGGCTTCAGCACCCTCACCCCTCTCTCGGGAGCCGTCCCCATCCTCCACAATCAGGGTGCCGTGAAGCATGTTCATGCCGCAGGCAAAGCCAAACTGACCCGTTCTGTCCGGCGTGAACTCCAGCGTGGTCCTTGCAAAGGCCGCCAGCGTCTTGCTCGCTCTGAAATCCGGGAAGACCACCCGGGAGCTACAGTCGCCGGCCTCCTGACGGTTGAAGATCAGGCGCAGGGGGATCCCCTTCCGGACCCGAATGATGTCCGGGGAATACCCGCCCTTCACAGTGACCTCGATCTCCTGCACATTCCCCGCCACCCGCGCCGCCTGCGCCTGCTTA
>JBHIBG010000121.1:0-7064 GCA_046758965.1 Methylomirabilia bacterium
GGCTATGGCAGGCATCCGCGTAAAGCGGGGAGACACAGTAGCGGTGATCGCCGGCAAGGAGCGGGGCAAGCGCGGCAAGGTCCTCGGGGTCTTGCGAGAGCCCGGCCGCCTGATCGTCGAGCGGGTGAATATGATCAAGCGCCACCAGCGCCCCACCCAGAAGCTCCGGCAGGGGGGGATTATCGAGCGGGAAGGGCCGTTGCCCCTTGCCAATGTCATGGTGGTCTGCACGAAGTGCGACCGTCCTACCCGTACCGGGACCCACCTCCTCGAGGACGGCAAGAAGGTCCGGGTGTGCAAGCGCTGTAGCGAGATCATCGACAGGACCTAGGGATACGGGTGAAGGATGGCGTGGACTGGCCTCAATGCGGAAATAGCTGGGCTGCCGGGCTCTGTCGCGGCGACCAGGTGCCCACCCCCTCACCCTTCACCCTCTCCCCCAATGGGGGAGAGGGTGAAGGGTGAGGGGCAGGAGTCAGTGGATGGCTTTCCGTGACTTCTGCGTGTCCCAATAGTGAGGACGCCGTTAGTGATCGAGTGGGTTTCAGGAGAGTGAGACGAGATGGCGAAAGCTGAGAAGGTCTCAACGGCCAAGCCATCCCCGAAGGGGGGGAAGCCCGCGCCGGCTCAAGCGCCGGAGGCGCCGACGCGTCCCAAACGAACGGGTCGCGTACCCCCCCGGCTCCTGGAGCGGCATCGCAAGACCGTGATCCCCGCACTCATGAAGGAACGCGGGTACGCGAACCCCTTCCAGGTGCCTCGGGTTGAGAAGGTCGTGATCAACATGGGTGTGGGCGAGGGAAAGGACAACGCCAAGGCCCTGGACTCCGCGGCCGCGGACCTGGTCGCCATTGCCGGCCAGAAGCCGGTGATCACCCGAGCCAAGAAGTCGATCGCCGCCTTCAAGCTTCGGGAGGGGGCGCCCATCGGCGTGAAAGTCACCTTGCGAGGAGTGAGGATGTACGAGTTCCTGGACCGGCTGATCCACGTGGCGCTCCCCCGGGTGCGGGATTTCAGGGGCGTGCCTCCCAAGGCTTTTGACGGTCGCGGGAACTACGCGCTCGGGCTCAAGGAGCAGGTGATCTTCCCCGAGGTTGTGTATGACAAGATCGACAGAGTCCGGGGGATGGACGTGGTCCTCGTCACCACTGCGAACACCGACGAGGAAGCAAAGGCGCTCCTCACCCAGATGGGGATGCCGTTTCGGGAGTGACCATGGCGAAAACTTCCCTCGTGATGAAGGCCCGGCGGCCGCCCAAGTTCAAGGTGCGGGCGTACAGTCGTTGCAAGCTCTGCGGGCGCCCGCGCGGCTACCTTCGGAAGTTCGAGATGTGCCGGATCTGCCTCCGGGAGCTGGCCCTCAAGGGCGAGGTTCCCGGTGTGATCAAGGCGAGCTGGTGAGACGATGATGACCGATCCCATTGCGGACATGCTGACGCGCGTTCGCAACGCGTCAGGCGCCGAACACGAGAAGGTGGACATCCCGGCCTCGAAGCTGAAGGTGCGCGTGGCGGAAATCCTGAGAGGGGAGGGGTTCATCAAGAACTTCCGGGTCATCGAGAACACGAGGCAGAATGTCCTGCGCGTGTACCTGAAGTACGGCGCGGAGAACAAGAGGATGATCTCCGGCCTGGTTCGCGTCTCGACCCCCGGCCGCCGGGTGTACGTGTCCGCCGACAAGGTTCCCTCTGTCCTCGCCGGGATGGGCGTGGCGCTCCTCTCGACCTCCCAGGGAGTCTTGACGGATCGGGAGTGCCGCCGGAAGAAGGTGGGAGGCGAAGTTCTGGCCTACGTGTGGTGAGGGAAGATGTCCAGGATAGGGAGAAAGCCCATACTGATCCCCCAGGGAGTGACGGTGACGCTCGACGGGCGCGCGGTCCGCGTTGAGGGTCCCAAGGGGACCCTCTCTCGCGAGCTGGTTGAACCCCTGACGGTCTCCGTCCAGGACGGGCAGTTGGTGGTGCGGCGCCCCTCCGACGAGCGCCCGGTGCGCGCGCTTCATGGCCTCACCCGCTCCCTCCTGGCCAACATGGTTCGCGGCGTCACGGAGGGGTTCGAGAAGAAGCTGGAGATCGCGGGGATCGGCTATCGAGCCCAGCTCCAGGGCCGGGTCCTCCAGATGAGCTTGGGTTACTCGCACCCGGTGATCTTTTCGCTGCCCGAGGGGATCCAGGCGGAGGTGGAGAGACAGACGCTCATCACGCTCCGCGGGGTCGACAAAGCGCTGGTGGGGCAGACCGCGGCCAGCCTGCGCGCCCTCAGGAAGCCGGATCCGTACAAGGGCAAAGGGGTGAAGTACGTGGGCGAGGTGATCCGCCGCAAGGTCGGAAAGAAGGCGGGGGGGCGGTAGCCGGAGCATCGGGAGAGGCGGAGACCGTGCTGATCAGCAAGAAGGCGGAAGGGCGAAAGATCCGGCACCTGCGGGTCCGCCGGAAGGTCCGGGGGAGCGCGGCCCGCCCCCGGCTTGCCGTGTTTCGGAGCCTGAAGCACATCTACGCTCAGCTCGTCGATGATGATGCCGGCCGCACGCTGCTGTTCGTGGGGAGCCTCTCCCCCGAGGTGCGGACCAGGGGCACGGCCAAGGGCAACCAGGCTGCCGCCCGGCTGGTCGGTGAGGCGCTCGCTCAGAAGGCCAAGGCAGCCGGGATCGAGCGCGTCGTGTTTGATCGGGGCGGGTACAAGTATCATGGACGGATCAAGGCGCTGGCCGAGGCGGCGCGGTCAACCGGGCTGATCTTGTGATGGCCGAGGTGAGGAGTGATAGAAGCGAGGATTGATCCGAGCGTCCTGGAGCTGAGCGACCGGGTGGTGTCAATCAACCGGGTCGCGAAGGTGGTGAAGGGGGGACGTCGATTCTCCTTTACGGCGCTGGTCGTGGTGGGCGACGGGGGGGGCCATGTGGGCGTCGGGCTCGGCAAGGCCCATGAGGTGCCGGAGGCCATCCGCAAGGCTGTGGAGCACGCCAAGAAGGAGCTGATCTTCGTCCCGATGAAGGACTCGACGATCCCGTGTGAGATCACTGGCCGCTTCGGTTCGGGAAAGGTGCTCCTCAAGCCGGCGGCCCTGGGCACCGGCGTGATCGCAGGCGGCGCGGTTCGCCCCGTGCTGGAGGCTGCGGGGATCCAGGACATTCTGACCAAGACCCTGGGCTCCAGCAACCCGCACAACGTGCTGAAGGCCACCATTGACGCGCTCAGGCGGATCAAGAGGATTCAGGACTCCTACCAGGTCCGGAGGCGCGCGGCTCAGGAGAGCCCGAGAGAAGAGGAAGGGGAGCGTGAACGGCCGGAAGCTTAAGGTGACGCTGCTCCGGAGCCTGATCGGTCTCAACCCCAAACAGGAGGCCACGGTCAGGGCTCTCGGGCTTCGCAGGATCAGGCAGATCGTGGTTCACGATGACACCCCGACGATTCGGGGGATGATCGCCCGGGTGGCCCACTGTGTCAGCGTGACGGAAGGCGAGGGCCATGAGGGTTGACCAGCTGCGCCCGGCTCCGGGAGCCCGGCGCCGGCGGAAGCGCATCGGCCGGGGGCCTGGCTCCGGGCACGGGAAGACCGCGGGGAAGGGGCACAAGGGCCAGAAGGCCCGCGCCGGTGGGGTGAGGGGGGGCGGCTACGAAGGCGGCCAGATGCCGTTGCACCGTCGCGTCCCGAAACGGGGTTTCGTCTCCCGCACGCGGGCAGTCTATGCGGTGGTGAACCTGAAGGACCTCCGGCCCTTCGCCGCCGGCAGCGTCGTGGACCCGGAGCGGCTGGCGGAGGCGCGGCTGATCAAGAAGGCTGATCGCGGCCGGGTGAAGCTCCTCGGTGAGGGCGAGGTCGCGCAGGCGTTGACTCTCAGGGTCCATGCCGTGAGCGCCCCCGCCAAGCAGAAGATCGAGGAGGCCGGCGGTCGCGTGGAGGTGCTGTCCCCGTGATTGAGGGGCTCCAGAGCTTCCAGAATGTCTTCAAGATCCCGGAACTCAAGCGACGGCTCCTGATCACCGCCGGGCTCCTGGCGGCCTATCGGGTCGGCGCTCATGTGCCGACCCCGGGCATCGACGGCGCCGCGCTCGCGCAGTTCTTCGATCAGGTTCAGGGTACGCTCCTGGGGATGGTCGACCTCTTCTCCGGGGGGAACCTCCGGCGGCTTACCGTGTTCGCCCTGGGCATCATGCCCTATATCTCGGCCTCCATCATCCTCCAGCTCCTCACGGTGGTTGTCCCCGCCCTGGAGCGCCTGGCCAAGGAGGGCGAGGCCGGGCGGAAGAAGATCACCCAGTACACCCGCTACGGGACCATCCTCCTGTCGGCCATCCAGGCCTTCGGGATCGCCATCGGGCTGGAGGGGATGCAGAGCCCCACGGGAGTTGCCATTGTGCCCGTGACCGGGTGGGCCTTCCGGCTCCTGACGATGCTGACTCTGACCTCCGGCACCGCGCTGATCATGTGGCTGGGCGAGCAGATTTCAGAGAAGGGGATCGGCAACGGAATCTCGCTGATCATCTTTGCGGGGATCGTGGTGCGCCTCCCCTCGGCAGTCGTGGGCTCGTACACGATGATCCGCACCGGAGAGCTGCCCGTGTTGCTCTTCGGGGGGATTGCGGCCGTGATGCTCCTGGTCATCGCGGCCGTGGTCATCATGCAGGAGGGACAGCGGAAGATTCCGGTCCAGTACGCCAAACGCGTGGTGGGCCGGCGGGTCTACGGCGGGCAGTCCACCCACATTCCGCTCAGGGTCAACACGGCGGGCGTCATCCCGGTCATCTTCGCCTCCTCCCTCATCCTCTTCCCCGCGACCGTGAGCCGGTTCATCCCTCACCCCTGGATGCAGGCCATCTCCGATGCGCTCTCGCCGGGGCAGCTGATGTACACGCTGCTCTACATGGGCTTGATCATATTCTTCACGTACTTCTACACGGCCATCGTCTTCAATCCTGTTGACCTGGCCGACAACATGAAACGGTACGGAGGGTTCATCCCAGGGGTGCGCCCGGGGAAGAAGACGGCGGAGTACGTGGATCGGACGCTGACCCGGATCACGCTTCCCGGGGCGATGTTCCTGGCGCTCATCGCGGTGCTTCCGGACTTCCTCATCCGCGGGTTCAACGTCCCGTTCTTCTTCGGCGGCACGAGCCTCATCATCGTGGTGGGCGTGGCCCTGGACACGGTCAGGCAGATGGAGTCGCACCTCCTGATGCGCCACTATGAGGGCTTCCTGAGGAAGCGGGCGAAGATCAGAGCGTGAGTAATGAGCCAGAGGGAGCGATGCGCGTGATCTTCCTCGGGCCGCCGGGGTCCGGGAAAGGGACTCAGGCGCGGCAGTTGGCCGCGGAGCTCGGAATCCCCCAGATTGCCACCGGTGACATGCTGCGCGAGGCCGTGGCGAAAGGGACCCCTCTCGGGCTCGCGGCCAAGCGCGAGATGGATGCGGGAGCCCTGGTTCCGGACGAGGTCGTCATCGGGTTGGTGGAAGAGCGGCTGGCCCAGGCCGACGCCAAGAACGGGTTTCTCCTGGACGGCTTCCCGAGGACGGTGGCGCAGGCCGAGGCCCTGGAGCAGCTCTTGAATGAGCAGGGCCTGGCCCTGGACCGCGTGATTTTCCTGGAAGTCTCGGAACGGGAGTTGCTGCGCCGCCTCACCGGGCGGCGGACCTGCCAGCGGTGCGGGATCGTCTTCCACGTGGCGTTCTCCGCACCCAAGGCGGGGGGAATCTGCGATGAGTGTGGAGGGTCGCTCGTGCAGCGCGAGGACGACAGCGAAGCGACGGTCCGCCGCCGGCTGGAGGTCTATGCTCGCGAGACAGCGCCGGTCCTCGACTACTATCGGAGCCGTGGGCGCCTGGCTTCCGTGAAGGGGGAAGGCCCTGTGCCGGCGGTGGGAGCGGTCATTCGCTCGGCGCTGGAGGGGAGCGCCCGGTGATCGTGCTGAAGTCCCCCCGCGAGATCGCTCTGATGTGGACGGCAGGCCAGGTCCTCGCGGGGGTGGTCGAACGGCTCAAGACCCTGGTGAAGCCCGGTCTCTCGACCTTGGAGATCGACGTGGAGGTGGAGGCTTTTCTCCGGGCAAACGGCGCCAAGCCCGCCTTCAAGGGCTACCGCGGCTTTCCGGCGAGCATCTGCACCTCTATCAACGAGGAGGTCGTGCACGGGATCCCCTCGGCGTCCCGCCAGCTCAAAGAGGGGGACATCATCGGGCTGGATCTCGGGTGTATCGTTGATGGGTACTACGCTGACTGCGCGGTCACGCTGGCCATCGGTGAGATCCCCCCCAAGGTGCAGGAGCTCCTGGACGTGACGCGGGAGAGCCTGGAGCGGGCCATCACTGAGTCCCGGCCCGGGCGACGGCTTGGCGATGTCTCTCACGCGGTGCAGTCCCATGTGGAGGCCCACGGGTTCTCCGTGGTGCGAGCCTTCGTGGGACACGGGATCGGTCGCGAGCTCCACGAAGAGCCGCAGGTTCCCAACTTCGGTGAGCCCGGGCACGGACCCGTGCTGAAGCCCGGGATGGTGCTCGCCATCGAGCCCATGGTGACGATGGGAGGGTGGGAGGTGCGGGTCCTGGAGGACCGCTGGACCGCGGTCACCGGGGATGGGAGCCTGGCGGCTCACTTCGAGCATACGGTAGCCATTACCGAGGACGGGCCCGCGGTCCTGACCCGGTTAGACAACGGGCTGGCTCGGGCCGGATAAGGACGGAGAGTGGCGAAGGAAGAAGCCATCGAAGTCGAGGGCACGGTTGTCGAGCCGTTGCCGAATGCCATGTTCCGGGTGGAGCTCGATAACGGCCACAGGGTGCTTGCCCATGTGTCGGGCAGGATGCGCATGCACTTCATCCGGATCCTGCCGGGAGATCGGGTCAAGGTGGAGCTCAGCCCTTACGACCTGACCCGTGGCCGGATTACATACCGGTTCAAATAGGGAGCCATGAAAGTTCGGCCCTCCATCAAGGCGCGGTGTGACAAATGCAAGATTATCAGGCGCAAGGGCGTGGTCCGGATCATTTGCAGTAACCCCCGGCACAAGCAGCGCCAGGGATAGCAAGAATTTCCCTCTCCCCTTTGGGGAGAGGGTCAGGGTGAGGGG
>JBHIBG010000122.1:0-7017 GCA_046758965.1 Methylomirabilia bacterium
AGGGAGACGCGCCTCTTCGAGCCGGCTTCCGTCAGCAGGAGGGTCCCCGAAGCAAAGTCGAACGCCGCGAGTCCGACCTTCGCCGGGATCTTTGATCCGGACCGCTTCCACTGCAGGCGGCCGGCGATCATGAGGTGGAGGATCAGGAACAGCTCCTCCTCCAGCCCGATCACGATCCGCTTTCCGAGACGGCGGAGGCCGAGCACCGTCTTCCCACAGGCCTCTCCGATGGGCGGCTCGACAGAGCGGAGCACGAACGGGCTCGAGAGGCGGATTCGCTGGAGCGGCAGGCCGAGGATGTGGGACTCCAGCGCCTCGATGTAGACCACGATGTCAGGAAGCTCAGGCATGGGAGGGAGATCGTGAAGAACGCGGATCACGCGCCGCGAGGATTACGGCGGTCATGGGAACTCCGGAAACCCGGCGTCCCGGGCGTGGCTGGCGTCAGCCGGCACATTGTGCGGCAAGCATAACGCACAGGGCAGCGCCGGGGAATACGCGGCGCTCGCCGAGGCCCAAGCCCCTGGCCTGCTTGACCGGTGAACGCACCAGGGTATGCTCCGGCCGAGAGACCTCTTCCCTTCAGCCGGTAGACTGGTCCCGGGAGAGCTGGCCATGAAGCTCCAAGATCGCACTTCGCTCGTGACAGGCGGGGGATCCGGAATCGGCCGCGCCATCGCGCTGCTCTTCGTTGAGGAGGGGGCCCGGGTCATCGTGAACGACTTGACTCGGGCGGCTGCCCAGAAGACCGTCGAGGCGATGGGCCCCGCAAAACGGTCGGGCTATGCCATCCAGGCTGATGTCTCTGACAGCGCTCAGGTCAAGGCGATGTTTGCAGAGATCGAGAAGGAGTTCAGCACGCTCGATATCCTGGTCAACAACGCCGGGATCGCCGGCGGAGAGTGGGATGAACGCCACCGGAAAGGTGAGGCGCGGATCGGCGAGTTAATGAGTGGCCAGAGAGTCCAGACCCACTGGGATATCACGCGGGACATGAGCGACGAGGCGTGGCACAAGATGATCGGGGTCCACCTGAACGGCACCTTCTTCTGCACCCGCGAGGCCCTGAAGCTCATGAGCCGGAAGAACAGGGGCGTCATCGTCAACATGTCGAGCGTGGCCGGCCTGATGGGGATCGAGGCGGTCCCCCACTCCAGCGCCGCCAAGGGGGGGGTCCTGGGGTTCACCCGGGCGGTGGCCCAAGAGGTCGCCTCTCGCAACATCCGGGTGAACGCCATCTGCCCCGGCTATATCGACACCCCCATGACCCAGCCCATGTCGCCCATGCTGAGAATGGCGGTGCTCAGCCGGACCCCCCTCGGCCGATTGGCGGAGCCGCGGGAGGTGGCCGCCACCGCCCTCTTCCTGGCTTCCGATGACAGTTCGTTTTTCACCGGCCAGTGGCTCTCACCCAACGGGGGCCTGTTCATGGGCTGACAGATCCCCGTGGTGTGCGCTCGACCCGCCCAGCTCGGAGGGGGGTTGCTAATGAGCGTGGGCAAGACGCTCGGCTTGCCGCACGCGCCGCGAGAGGGTCACCAGGATGCTTTGGGTCAGCCGGGGCACCTTGGTGAGGAGGGTCGAGAAGTTTCTGCGGTTGATCACGAGGAGGCGAACGGCGCTTTCCGCCACCACCGTGGCCGAACGCGGCTCCCCGTCCAGGAGGCTCATCTCGCCGAAGAAATCGCCCGGTCCCAGCCGCGGCTGCTTCCGGGCGGTCAACTCCACCCTGGCTGTCCCGTCCACGATCAGGAAGAACTCCGTTCCGGGCTCGCCAGCGCGCGTGAGGGTCTTCCCTGCCGGCTCCTCCAACACCTCGGTGATCCGGGCGACGGCGCGCAGCTGTCGCCGCGTACACGCCTGGAAGATGGGGACCTTCTGGAGGTGCTCGATCTTCCGGTCCTGGCCGATGGGAGGCCTGGAAAAGGGTGGCCCTTGGCGAACCCCTTTGACGTCGTAGGGAAGCGAGCCGTCCATCATCCTCGTGACAAGTTCCATGACAGCCCCCTTTGCGAGCTCTTCATCCGGGCGATTGTCCCGGTCCGGAGAGAACCGTGTCGCGTCCCGTTCCGCCCCCCCGTCATAATAGCCTAGATCGGCCCGTTGATCTCAAGCCCAGGCCAGGCGGCCCGTTGCTCGGCCTGGGGCAGCGCCGCGAGGCGCCCTTGAGCGCGAAGCCGAATCGTCGGGCCGAGCAGCCGCGACACCTCCGTGATCAGCCTGAGTGCGAGTTGGAGCCGCTCGGCCAGGCGGCGGTCACGAGAGTGCCGTGGCGGTCAAACTCAAGGGTGCGGCGGGGCATGCTCGGGGTCAAACAGGTGAGGGTTCCGTGCCGGCCCACTTTGACGACGGCCTCCGCCTTCACGGGATCGGCCAGAACCGCTCGGAGCCCGGCGGATTCCTCCGGGGCTTGAGCGGTCACTGCCGGGTCTCGGAGCCAGGCGAGAAGACGTTGGCCCAAGTCAGCTTTCACATCCGAGAATGATACAATGGGGCTCCCGATGCGTGGCTGGCGTTCTGCTTTGCTCTGTCTGGTCCCCTCCCTCGCGGCCTGCGCCCTATCCGGCGGCATCCCGCGTGAGCCCTTTTACGACACGAGGGGCCCGGACTCTCTCCTACCGTACTCGGCCCGCTGGACCTTCATCGAGGCTCCCCAGGCCGCCACGGCGAAGCTGGTTTACATCGGCGGCCGCGCGACCATCGTCGCGGGATCCAACCCGACCCACGCGGAGCTGGCTGTGGTGAGGCACGCCCGGCGATGAGTGGCGACGATCTCTGCTGGCTGCCCGCCACGGACCTAGCGGCACAGATCCGCTCCAAGGCGATCTCTCCCGTGGAGGTCACTGAAGCGGTCCTGGCCCGCATCGAGCGGGTGGGCCTGACGCTCAACGCCTTTTGCACCGTGACCCCGGAGCTTGCCAGCCGGGCGGCCAGGGAGGCTGAGATCGCCGTCTTGAAGGGCGAGCCGCTTGGGCCGCTTCACGGTGTGCCGGTCTCCATCAAGGATCTGGTCTTCACGCGAAACGTGAGAACCACGGGCGGCTCCCGGATCTACGCCGACTTCATCCCCGAAGAGGATGCCGTGTCTGTGGAGCGGCTCAAAGCGGCGGGAGCGGTGCTCCTGGGCAAGACCAACACCTCGGAGTTCGGCCACAAAGCCGTCACGGATAATCCCCTCTTCGGCCCCACGCGGAATCCCTGGAGGCTCGATCTGACCCCCGGGGGATCCAGCGGCGGCGCGGCCGCGGCCGTCGCCGCGGGGCTCGGTCCGCTCGCGCTCGGGACCGATGGGGGAGGGTCGGTCCGGATCCCCGCGGCCTTTTCAAGCGTCTTTGGCTTCAAACCCACCTTCGGCCGGGTCCCTCACTACCCGGGCTTCTCGACGTGGGGGGAGACCCTCTCGCAGTCAGGGCCGATCGCCCGCACGGTGCGCGACGCAGCGCTGATGCTGGAGGTGATGGCCGGCCCGGACGACCGCGATCGCTACTCGCTCCCGGCCGAACCGGAGTCCTATCTGGCCGCGTGCGAGGCGCCGGTCAACGGGCTCAGCATTGCGTGGACTCCAGACCTCGGCTATGCGGCTGTAGATCCGGAGGTGGCGCGGATTGCGCAGGATGCTGCCGGCGTCTTCGAGGCTCTGGGCTGCTACGTCGAGGTGGTCTCCCCTGGCTGGGAGAACCCGGAAGAGGTTTTCGCGACCCTGGTGGCTGCCGAGACCTTCGCGGCCCTGGCAGAGCGCGCGGCCGAGTGGCACGACCGGATGGACCGAACCCTCGTCCGCTTTCTGGAGCGCGGCCGGGGTGTGACCGCTGCCGAGTACGTCCGGGCCAGCCACCGCCGGAAAGCGTACAGTGTGGCGGTCCAGGCCTTCCTTGCCCGCTTCGACCTCCTTGCGACTCCGACGCTGGCCGTGCCGCCGTTTCTGGTCGAGACTTCGGGACCACGGGAAATCGCCGGCCAGCGGGTGTCGCCGCTGGGGTGGATGCCGTTCACCTACCCCTTCAACCTCACCGGCCAGCCAGCCGCCTCAATTCCCGCAGGCTTCACCGCCGACGGTCGCCCCGTCGGGCTCCAGATCGTGGGAAAGCGCTTCGGCGACCGGACAGTTCTCTCGGCCGCGGCGGCCTTCGAGGCGGCTCGCCCCTGGGCGCTCCGCCGTCCGCTGCTCGACTAGGCCTTCACTCGACCCGGCAGCCGTCCACGCCCGGGCCCGGCGCGCAAGGGCGCGGCGCAGCAGGTCGCCGAACGCCGCGACGTCAGCCCGCGGGAGGGTTCCGCTCTCCTCGAGGCGGTCCAGGATCGCGTCAGGGTTCTCGGCGAGCTGCTCGACCGCCCGCGACTCGCTCACAAACGCCTTGGCGATCTTCTCGTCCAGGACCTTGCCGATGAACGGGAGCAGCAGACGCAGAAGCCACCCGATCAGGTGGTTGTCCAGGCGCGCATAGACCGTCAGGCGCCCGTGAGCCAGATGGCCGCCGCCGACCTCATCGTAGCGGGTCGTGAGGAGCACGACAGCCTCGCCCGTGACATCGGGGAAGAAGCGCCGGACATAACCCCCGCGGGCGTGAAACACGCGGCGCCCCGGAGCCGCCTCGATGATCCGGAGAACGGCAGCCGCGCCTTCCCCGTCGGTGCCCTCGAAAATGGCCGGCCCGGTGCGCCGGACGCGGTACGCGCCCAGGCCCTGAAGGCGGGCGAGGGCGGCGCCGATGTCGGGACGGTTCAGGAGGAACTCATGGAGGTGAGGGTCGAGCACTTCTCCGCTGGTCGCCACGGTTCGTCGAAACGTGTAGTCGGCGAGCAAGGCCGCGAGATCGGGGTGTCCTCCGACAGCCTCGCGGAGGGCCTGCGGGACCTCGTCGGCCCCCGCGCCCCGTGAGGCGCCGATCACGAGCACGAGCAGCAGCGCGATAGCGTGTCGCAATTGCGCCCGACCTCCCCCAGCGGGGAGAGACGCCCGCAGCGGACGGACTGAGTATAGCGAAATTCGCTCCGGGCGCAACCGGCCTCATGCTCCGCCCGAGGAGCCTGCCGGCGCCGGCGATCATTTCTCAACCTCTCGAGCGTGTGGTATCATACGAGCCCGTTCGAGGCTCGCAATGGCGCTTACCGTAGTTGACAAAGGCCAGACGATCCCGGGACGGGCGGTCCGAACCCTCGATTCCGGCGAGTGGCTCGCCGAGGCCGAGAGGTATGCGGTAAACCTGGCCATGAGATGGGTGGAGCGGCGGGGCTAGCGATGCCCTCCGTGATCGAAAGGCTCCGGACAACTTCCCGGGGCCCGATTTTTTTCATTGAGCGGCTCTCACGACACCTCGGGGGGGTCAGCTTCCTGGCCCTACCATTCCTCCGCGCGCTGGCGATCGTAGCAGGACTGGTCTGGCTCGCCCTGGCGCCTGCGGAGTTCCCCGATCGGGGCTGGCTGACCGTGGCGGTGGGCGCCTTTGCCGCCTACAGCGTTCTCCTCTACAGCCTCCTCTGGGTGCGACCGCGATTTGCCCTCGACCTCCACGTCCCGGTGCTCCTGGTTGACCTCGCCTTCGCCCTCCTGCTGATCTCCCTCTCCGGCGGCGCCCGGAGCACGCTTTTTCTCGCGCTCCTCTTGATCGCCGGGGTTCAGTCGTACTATTACGGGATGACCCGCGGGGTGCTCGTGGCCGTGGGAGCCTCAGCGGCCTACCTCGCGGTCGTCTGGCCTACGCTGGCCGAGGTCGAGATAGCCAACATAGCCATTCGCCTCGCGATGCTACTCGGCACGGCGATCGGCGTCGGCGCGCTGGCCGAGGTCGAGCATCGGGAGCGGCTGGAGGTCTCCCGCCTCGGCCACGAGATCCAGGCCCGCGAGGCCTTCATCCGGAACGTGGTCGAGAGTGTCCGGGATGGACTGGTAGCCCTGGACCGGCAGGGGCGCGTGATCGCCTGGAACCGTGCCATGGTGGAGCGCTACGACGTCAAGCCGGACGAGGTCCTGGGACAGGGTCTCCTCGATCACTTCCCGAACCTGAAGCGCGCGGGGCTGGCCGAGCCGATCGAGCGGCTGCTCCGTGGGGCGATCGAGGAGTTCACACTGGAGGCAGTGGAGTACGAGACCGCCAAGAAGGGGCGGGTGTTCCTGAACCTGAAGGGGAGCCTGCTCCGAGAGAACGCGACCCCGTCCGGGGCGGTGATTCTCGTCGAGGACATCACCGAAAAGGTAGCCCTGGAGCGCTCCGCTCGCCAGGCTGAGAAGCTCGCCGCCCTCGGCACGCTCGCTGCCGGGCTCGCTCACGAGCTGAACAATCCGATCGGCGTCATCTCCTCCCGGATCGAGCTGATGCTCCAGGAGGCCGAGGGGCACGGATTGCCCCCGCAGATCCGGGACGATCTCGAGGTGCTGCGCCGCCACTCCCAGCGGGTGGCGCGGATCGGCCGCGGGCTCCTCTCCTTCGGGCGCCAGTCGCCGGGAGAGCGTCTGCCCGTGGACCTCAACCACATCGTGGAGGAAACCCTGCTCCTCGTGGAGAAGCAGATGGTCAGAGAAGGGATCCGGATCCGCACCGAGCTGGACCGGACTCTCCCGCCCCTGCTGGGTGATGCCAACGCGCTCCAGCAGGTGGTGCTGAACCTTCTCACCAACGCCCGCGAAGCTATGGGGCGGGATGGCGAGGTCCGGATCGAGGCGGGCGTGGTGCCCGGGCGCCCGGGGTCGGTCCGCCTCATGGTCGCCGATACGGGGCCGGGGATCTCTCCCGAGGAGCTGCCGAAGATCTTCGATCCCTTCTACACCACCAAGGCGGAGGGAACGGGGCTTGGGCTCTCGGTGAGCTACGGGATCGTCCGGGATCACCAGGGGAGTGTGGACGTCCACTCCGAGCCCGGGAAGGGGACCACCTTCATCCTCACCTTCCCGGCGTTCCCTGGAGCAGCGGCGTGAGGCGCGAGCGGCTCCTCATCGTGGACGACGAGCCCGACATGGTGGACAACTGCCAGCGCATCCTCGGTCGCGCCGGCTTCCGGTGCCTGACCACCACGGACTCG
>JBHIBG010000123.1:0-6909 GCA_046758965.1 Methylomirabilia bacterium
GTGGAGGAGATCCTCCGGGTCACCCAAGAAGACGAGGCAGTGCCCCGGTAGCGTGAGGGCCGAATGCCAGTCTTTGTGTACAAGGCTTCAGACCCTCAGGGCCGGGCCATCGACGGAGTCATGGAGGCCCCGGATGTAAAGGCCGTGGTGGAGCGGCTCCACCGGGAAGAGTACTTCCCCGTCCAGGTCACTCCCCAGACCGAGCGGCGCGCCATCTGGCCCGCGCTCGGCGGCGGCCGAATCAAGCACCGGGACCTCCTGGCGTTCACCCAGCAGCTCGCGACCCTGTTCGAGGCCGGCCTCCCCCTGGACCGCGCGCTCTCCGTGCTCGAGGAGCTGGCACCCACTCCCCGCCTCAAGACAGTGGTCGGAGACCTGCTCAGGAGTGTTCGAGGCGGCTCCTCCTTCAGCGATGCCCTGGCCAAGCACCATCCCCGCCCCTTCTCCCGCCTCTACGTCAACATGGTGCGCGCCGGTGAGAAGGGAGGCGTGCTGGACGTCACTCTCAGGAGGCTGGCCGAGTTTCTGGAGGCCGCCCACGAGCTGCGGGAGGCGATCGCCTCGGCCCTGATCTACCCCGCCCTCCTGACGGGTGTAGGCGGAGCCTCGGTGGTCTTTCTTCTGGTGTTCGTCATCCCGCGCTTCGCCGAGATCTTCGCCGACCTCGGCCAGGCTATCCCGCTGTCGACCCAGATCCTCCTGACCGTGAGCGGGACCCTCAGCAACTACTGGTGGGCCCTGGCACTGCTGGCGGTGGGAGGGCTCTTGGGTGGCCGGATCGCCCTGAGGACCGAGGGAGGCCGGCTGGCGTGGGATCGGGCCAGCCTCCGCAGCCCGCTGTTCGGCGAGGTGGTGCAGAAGCTCCAGGTCGCGCGCTTTGCCCGCACGCTCGGGACTCTCCTTCGAAGCGGAGTTCCCGTGCTCGCCGGTCTCGCGGTGGTGAAGGAGATGATGGGCAACCAGGTTCTGGCTCGGGCGATGGAGCACATCAGCGAGGGGGTCAGGCGGGGCGCCGGGGTCTCGGCGCCGATGCGGGAGAGCGGGGTCTTCCCGCCTTTGGCGCTCCACATGGTCCGGGTGGGTGAGGAGACCGGGAGGCTGGAAGAGATGCTGCTCAAGGTGGCCGATGGATTCGAGGCGGATGTGCGGAGCGCGGTGAAGCGGCTCATCGCCCTCCTCGAGCCCGCCATCATCCTCATCATGGGGCTCCTGGTGGCGTTCATCGTGGTGGCGATGCTGATGGCGATCTTCTCGATCAACGAGATTCCTCTGTGAGATTTGCAGTCCAGCGGGTCCTGTCGCCGGGTCAGCCGGTCCGTCGTCGCCCCTCACCCTTCACCCTCTCCCCGGCGGGGAGAGGGAGGGGAGAGGGGGCGGAGAGGGGATTCACGCTGATCGAGCTGCTGGTGGTCATCATCATCCTTGGCCTCCTGGCCGCCCTGGTGGGCCCTCGCCTGTTCGGGCGCGTGGGCCAGTCCAAGCAGGTGACGGCCCGCGCCCAGATCGAGCTGCTGGGGGCTGGCCTCGACCAGTACCGCCTGGACGTGGGCGCCTATCCCACGAGCGCCCAGGGGCTCGAGGCGCTGGTGCGGGACCCTGGCGTGTCCGACTGGGCCGGTCCCTACCTCAAGAAAAATGCGATCCCCAAGGATCCGTGGAAAGCGCCCTACGAGTACCGGTGCTGCCCGGGAGAGCATGGGGACTACGATCTCTGGAGCTACGGCGCCGATAATGCCCCCGGAGGCGAGGGGGAGGACGCCGACGTGACGAGCTGGGAGATCTGATGATGGCGCGTCTCCGACGTGAGCCCGGCTTCACCTTGATAGAGCTGGTCGTCGTGCTCTTCCTCCTTGCCCTGGCAACCGGGCTGGTCCTGCCGGCGGTCGGGCGAGGCGTGGAGACCTTGGAGCTACGTGCTCAGGTGGCGGGCTTCTCAGCCTTCCTCCGCTACGGGAGAGCGCAAGCCATCACCAAGCGTCTCGCCCACGAGGTTCGAGTTGATCCTGAGGCTCACCAGCTCACGCTCTTCGCCGCCGGCAGCGAGAGTCCGAAAGCTCGAAAGCAAACCTCGCCCCGCATCCGCTTCTCTGCGGACCCACCGGGCGCGCTGGTCGTCACCTTCTGGCCCCTGGGGTTTTCCAACGGGGCGACCTTCAGGGTCGAGGCGCAGAGCGGCCGAGCGTACCAGGTCACCGTAGACCCCATCAGCGGGCGTGTCTCTTCCGATCGGGAGGCTGCATGAGGAGCGCTGAGGGCAGCCGTGGCTTCACGCTCCTGGAGGTGATGGTGGCCCTCGCTATCTTGGGCCTCGCGGTGGTGACGATCATCCAGCTCTTCTCCGGGGGGCTCCGCCTGCTCAAGCTCTCGGGCGACCACCAGCGGGCCGTGCTCCTGGCGGATCAGAAAACGCGGGAGTGGGAGCCCCAGGGCGAGAGCATCGACTCAGGCCAGGAGGGGGGTTTCGCGTGGGAGCGGCGGGTTGAGCCCTATCCGGTGCCGGAGGAGCTGATCGTTGCCGAGGACTCCGGGGTGCAGCTCATGCGGGTCAGCGTCGAGGTCCGCTGGAGCGGCAACCGGCGCGTCGAGATCGCCACCCTGAAGACGGTGCGGGAGGCTCAACCCTGATGAGGGCGCGCGGGTTCACCATCCTCGAGCTTCTCATCGCGCTGAGCATCGTCGCGGCCCTCCTGGCGATCCTGCTCGGAGGGCTCCGGGTCGGGCTTTCGGCGTGGCGTCAGGGCGAGGACCGGGCCGAGGTCCACCAACACCTCCGGAGCTTGGCCGGGATTCTCTCGCGCTCGGTCGGCGCGACCTTTCCGTACCGGATGCGCCCGTCACAGGGTGGGAGTCCGGTGATCCACTTTCAAGGGGAGGAGCGGCGGCTGGCCTTCGTGACGCTTGCGGCGCCCCTTCCCCTGGCGACGCCCATCGCCTTCACTGCCGTGACCTTCAGCCACGAGAGCGAGGAGCACCCCGGCCTTTCTGTATGGGAGAAGGCCCTCCCCAACGAGGAGCCGTTTGAAGCCGAGCGGCCGGTGTTCGTAGACCCCGCTGTCACCGAGGTCAGCTTCCGCTACCTGAGGCCGGGCGGCGGGTGGGAAGAGCGATGGGATGGCGCCGCCGAGGACGAGCTCCCCCAGGCCGTCGAGATCCGCCTCACCACCGAGATCGACGGGGAAGCGGAACCGCTTCCTCCGCTCACTCTCGCGCTCCGGGCGAGGGGACAATGACCGGCGAGCGCGGGTTCGCCCTCCTGGCGGTGATGCTGGTCCTGGCGCTCCTCGGGGTGGTCGTCACGGAGTTCGCCTACTCCATGCGCCTCGAGGCCACGATGGTGAGGAGCTACAAGGAAGACCTCATCGGGCTTCACCTCGCCGAGGCCGCCGTGGAGCAGGCAATCAGGGAGATCCTCACCGACGCGTCGCTCGTGGGGTTCGCGGAGGAGGAACCTCTCCTGACCTTCTTCACGGGCCCGACCGAGCCGCTCCCCCGCATGCCCCGCAGCGACGTGAGGCTGGGCCCGGGGCAGTTCGCCTACCGGATCACCGACGAGGAAGGCCGGCTGAACCTCAACATGGCTCGCCCGGACCAGATCGACCAGCTCCTGAGAGATCTCGGCCTTGACAAGGAGCTGCGCGACATCGTCAACGACTCCCTCCAGGACTGGAAGGACTCGAACGACGCGTATCGCCTCAACGGCGCCGAGAGCGAAGACACCTACCTCGAGCTTCCGGTCCCTTACCGGGCCCGGAACGGACCCCTGGAGGCGGTGGCCGAGCTTCTGCAGATCAAAGGCGTGACCGCCGCGCTCTACTCCGGCAGCACGGACGAACCGGGGCTGGCCGAGTTCGTAACCGTGTGGGGCCAAGGACAGGTGAACATCAATACGGCCCCGGAGCCGGTACTCAAAGCTTTGGGGCTGTCCGAAGCCGAGGTCTCGGATATCGTCCAGTCCCGGCAGAGCGCCCCCTATGCGGCTGTGCCTCCCAGGTTCGCGGGTCGCGGACTCTCGGCGGCCAGCCGTACCTTTCGGGTCGAGGCTGAAGGCTGGGTGGGAGATGGAGCGGTACGGGTCAGGGTGGTCGCCATCGTTCAGCCGACGAGCGAGGAGGACGCGGACGAGCCTGCCGCCACCATCCTCTCCTGGAACCCCAACCCGGTGGCAAGGCCATGATCGGCAGCGTGCGCCTGGGACTCGCCCTCAGGGACTCGGCCATCGGCCTGGTGGCGATCAAGGGCCGCCGGCTCATCCACGCCTTCACGCTCGAGGCGCAGGAGGATCCCGCCGCTGCGCTCCAGGCCGAGCTCGAGTCACGCCGGATTCGGAGTCGGAAGGTGCGGGTCGGGATCTCGCGAAACCTCACGGTCGTGAAGACTCTGGACCTCCCGCCGGTAGCGGGGGGCAGCCTGGCACAGATGGTGGGGTTCGAGCTCGAGCGTCACATCCCGTTCCCCGCGGAGGAGGCCTGTTTTGACTTTGCCAGGCTCACCGGCCCCAAGGCAGGCCCGCTCAAGGCCTTGGTGGTGGCGGCAGAGCGCAGGATCGTGGACGGCACCCTTCGCCTCCTGGAGCAATCGAGGCTCCGCGCGCTCTCCCTCGGCGTGGCAGCCCACGACCTCACCGCTCTCCTGGGACGCTGGTCACGGAGCGACCGGGCAGCCTGGGTTCATCGGGCCGGTGACGAAGTCACCCTGCTCCTGCTCGAGGGACGAGCCATCCGGCTCAGCCGGAGTCTCCCCTGGACCGGGGCAGAGACGTTGGCTGAAGAGGTCCAGAAGACCCTGAGATTTGTCCGGTGGGAAGAGATCGCTGAGCTCTGGGTATCCGGCGATGAGAGCCTCGCGCTTGAGGCCTCGCCCGCGCTTGCCGCGCTCGGCGAGGTGATGCCGCCCCCCTTCTCTCCCGCCGCCTCCCGGCTCATCGACGAGCTCGGGGAGGCCGGAAGCGGGCTCATGCTCCTCGCCCTCGGGGTGGCCCTGGGGCCGCGCCGTCCTGTGATGACCCTCCTCCCGGAGTCTCTCCGCCCGCGCCAGCTCACGCTGGGCCAGCTCACCACGGCCGCAACCCTCACCGCGACAGCCCTGCTCGGGCTCAGCGCGGTCTTCGCTCAGGGGCATCAAGATCGTCGCTATCTGGACCAGCTCAACCAGGCTATCCGAGCTCTCGACCCCGAGCTCCGCGTCGTGGAGCGGCTGAGCGCCGAGCTTCAGCAGAAGCGCCGGCTCCTGGCCACGGTGAAGGCTCTCGAGGAATCCGGCCTCGAGCCGCTTCCCCTGCTCCGGGAGCTGACCCAAGCGATCCCTCCGGACGCCTGGCTCACCAATCTCAGCCTCGGTGCCGACGGGGTGGATCTCACGGGCCAGGCCGCGGCAGCGAGCCAGCTGATTCCCCTTCTGGAGAATTCTGCCCGGCTCGAGCAGGTCGAGTTCGCCTCTCCGGTCACCAAGCGGCAGGACAAGGAACGCTTCCGGATCCGCGCGCGCTGGCAGACGCCGCCCACTCCCGCTCGGCCCCGCAGCCCTCGGCAGAGCCCCGGCAGGCAGGTCTCCCCATGAGCCGGCTTTCCAACCGCGAGCAGGTCCTGGTTGTCCTGGCGCTCCTCGTGGCTGTCCTGGTCGGGGGATACCTCTACGTGGTGGAGCCCCGGTGGACAGAGATCAAGGCGCTCGAGCAAGACCTGATTCCGGCCCGGGAGGCGGTCCTGGCCAAGGCGCGGGCGCGAATCGCCCAGCGGGAGGCGCTCCGGAGACAGCTCAGAGAGGTTTCGCAGGCCGTGGCGAAGAGCTCGAAACGCTTCCTTGACGGGGCCACCCCTCCTCTGGCAGCCTCTGAGCTGCAGAAGCTGGTCAAGGAGATCGCCAGGGGGGCCGGTGTGGAGGTTCGGAGCGAGCGGATCCTCAAGGCGGTTGAGCGCGGGGGGCTCCTGGGGGTCCCCCTGCAGGTCACGGTCTCCGGCGGGATCCGCGAGATCGTCACCCTTCTCCATCGGCTTCAAAGAACGACAACGCTCCTGACCCTCACAGACGTGAAAATCAGAGCGACCAGGAGAGGAAAGGGGCGCGGGCTGTTGACGACCCTGACGGTCTCGGGGTTTATTCGGTCCGAGACGGCCTCGGGGGCGACCAAGGGATAGCCGATGTCCAGGCGACTGCTCGCGCTGAATGTGCTGCTGGTGGCAGCCTCCGTCGCCCTTTCCTTCCACCTGGTCCGGATCATCTCCGCGCCACCGTCCCTTCCTCCACCGGCTGTCTTTTCTGCCACGCCGTCCGGCAGCCTCATCACGGATCGACCAGCCCCGTCTCGGCCGGGGCTTCGAGCCTACGAGGTCGTGGCAACGCGGAACCTCTTCGATCCTAACCGCTCGGAGGGGCTTGTCGCCTCGGCGGCATCGGGAGTTCCCCATGCAGGGCCATTTCTCTACGGCGTCGTGATCAACGGGACAGTCCGGCTCGCCTACCTCCAGGATCCGGTCACGAAGCGGATCTTCGGCTACAGGATCGGGGACTCGGTGGCGGGAGGTCAGCTGCAAGAGATCAAGAACGATCGCGTCGTGATCAAGCGACCCGAGGGGCCCCTGGAGGTCTGGTTGAAAGATCCCGGCAAGCCGAAGCCGGTGATCAGGGCGAAAAAGCCAAAGCGTCCCAAGAGCAGAACTCCGCGGGCGGTCCGTAGGCCCCGCGTCTCTCCCACCCCCTCGGTGACTCCCGCCGTGCCAGGAGCGGGGCCACCCGTGCAACCCGGGATACGCAGGCCTCCGCGCCTGCGCCGCCTCCCACAAGAAGGAGCAGCCAGCTCTGGCGCGCCTCCCTCGACCCCGTAAGGCTGGTCAACCACTCTGGTCAACCACTGATGACGGCTCGCGTACGGAAGATCTGGCTCTTCGCACTGCCGATAGTCGCGCTGCTTGG
>JBHIBG010000124.1:0-6793 GCA_046758965.1 Methylomirabilia bacterium
CCGGTCAGGTGATTGACCGCCGCGTAGTTCTGGAGAAGACGGACCCCCTGGACGTCCAGGGCTACGGGATCTCCAGAGGCGAGGATGACACCGGGATGAACGGCCAGTCCGATGGCCGGTCCGCCGCTGACGAAGGAGACCCGTCCATCCATGATGATCAAGTCGGGCTTCACGGGAATGCTCATCTCAGCAGATCGCTGTGAAACGAACATGCTGTTATCCCCGTGAAGGATAGCCCGATCGAACAGATGAGTCATCCCCACTGTGAGCTTCAGGCTCATAGAAAATCCTGCCAGATAGTGGGTCTTCATCGTTGGGAGGTAGATGATCTTATCGAAGCCTTCCAAATCCTTTGGATAGGCAATGACATCGAGGTATTCCCCACCGATGGGAACATCGATGTACTCTGATCTATCAAAATCAATAAGAGAGATTTTCATTTCTGCCATCTTGTCGGAGAGCCCCGTATTCTTCAAGACCTTCTCTGTAGGCACCCAGGGCCGTCCTGAGCCTTCGCCCACACAGAGCTTGGTATAACCGTGCTCTCGCAACAGGTCGATTACCGAACCCAGGAAATCCAAGGCGGTCGAGCCCGGAGGCGGGTCATCGCTGTTGAAGTTAGGCTTCAGAAGGATGCGATCCTGAGATGTCAAGGACTTGTCGAACCCGCCAAGGAGGTCCACAGCCTTTTGAATGTCTCTCTTGATATTGTTCCTGGCAGAGACATAAGAGACCAGGGCCTTCCCGTCCCTGGTGTAAGGATTGGCCCTGCGATGGCGGAGGGTTACCTTCCCCACTACCTCTTTCTTCAGCAGTGGCGGATAATCCTTGGAGCGCCTCTCGGCCAATTGGGCCTGATACTCTTCCCTGTGAAAGGCGACTTCTTCATGCTGAAAGTTCATTTCCGTTCATTCCTCCCTATCATTGAGGGCAGAAACCACAAAAGGGGCCGGTCCTGCTCCCGGCCGAACCCGCGCCTGCGGCTGCCGGGCCTCTACCCCTCGCGACATCAGGAGCCCCTTCAGGAGCATGGCCGATGCTACACGGCGCATGAAGGGCCGGTCAAGAGGAATACCGACGACGCCGACGACGGGTGAGCAGCCGGCCGGGTGGCGGGAATCACCCCTCAGGGCTGCTCGTCATCTTCAGGCTCTCCCGACTGTCGGTGCTTTGCGGTCAACACCGACCGATGCTATGCTGCTCGCTGCTGATCACATTCCAGGGGAAATCCCATGATGGGCGGCCACCGCTGCGCTGCGACGCCTGCCCGGAGGAAAATGCTATGGACACCATCCACCTCGGAGACGTCACGATTGATCGTGTCGTCGAGCTCGCCCAGAGTTCGGTCCCAACGACAACTCTGCTACCGGATTCAACGTCGGAGGCTCTGGCGAAGCACCATGACTGGCTGGCGCCGCATTTTCTCGATGCTCGCACCGGCAACATGCTGAGTGGTATCCACACATATATCGTGCGGACGCCGCAGCACACGATCCTCGTTGACACCGGCGTCGGCAACGACAAGCCACGCCCCGACCGGCCCAACTGGCACATGCGGCAGGGAAGCTACCTGGACGATCTGGCTGCGGCCGGTGTCGCCCCTGAGACGGTGGATCTTGTGGTGTGCACCCATCTGCACGTCGACCATGTCGGCTGGAACACTCGTCTTGTGGATGGCCGATGGGTGCCGACGTTTCCCAACGCCAAATATATCTTTACCGGGGAGGACTGGGAGTTCTGGCGGGCGGAACACGCCGCCGGGGCAGAGGCGCACGGCTGTATCGGCGACAGTGTGCTGCCGGTCGTCGAGGCCGGACAGGTGCTGTTGGTCGACAGCACTCACATCATCGATGACCACGTGCAGCTCGAACCCTCGCCCGGGCACACGCCAGGCCATGTCTGCCTGCGCCTAACGACCAGTGCCGGCAACGCCATCTTTTCGGGGGATCTGATGCACCGTCCGGTACAGGTGGCGGAGCCACAGTGGAGCAGCTGTTTCTGCACGGATCCGGCCCGCTCTCGCGCCACCCGGCGTGCCTTTGTGGAACACCATGCGGACTCGGGCGCGTTGATCCTGGCAGCCCACTTTCCGGCTCCGGGCCGGATCGTGCGTGGCAGTGGCGGGTTCCGCTTTGAGGTGGCATACGGATCGGGCATAGGGCATCGGAAGCAGTAAAGCTCTCCTCCGCCGGTCCCCCGCTCCCGGCCGAGTTCCAAGCCTTTCACGCTGCCCAAGCCCGTGCCAGCGACACCGAAGGGTTAGAGTCTGGCGCGGAGCGCAGCCAGGATTTCGGCCACCTCCCGCCCCCTCGCCTCGATCAAGTCCAGGAGCTCCTCCGGCGTGCGCGTGTCCTGGTCGCTCTTCGCGTGGGGGTTAACCGCCTTCAGGTCGTAGCTCCTCGCCTCGATCTCCTGCCGGGTGACCGTCCGCGCCGGCCGCGGGGCATCAGGTCTCCTCCGGCTGGCTCAGCCGGGCCGGCTCCTCCAGAATGTCCAGGAGAGCCTTGGCGCAATACACGCGGTCGCGCTTCGCCTGGCTCACCTCCGTGACGATCGACAGCTGTTCCAGTTTCGCCACCGCGCGCTGGGCGGTGGTGAACGCCACGCCGAGCCGCTTCGCGGCTCCCTTAATCGTGAGGTACGGATTTGCAGCGAGCTGGTCCACGAGCGCCAGGGGCGCCTTCGACGCAGTTCCCGAAACGGCAACCCGCCAGTCGGCGAGATAGCGGTTGATTCTTTCAGCCCGACTCAAGGCGTCCTCGGATTGCCGCGCAACGCCGTTGAGGAAGTAGTGCAGCCAGTCCACCCACTCTCCGCGCTGGCTGACGCCTCGCAGGCGCTCATAATAGTCGCGCCGGGTTGCCTCGAAGAAGGCGCTCAGATAGAGCAAGGGCGTAGGCAGGATGGCTCGTTCGACCAGGAACAGGGTGATGAACAGGCGCCCCACGCGACCATTACCGTCCAGGAGGGGTGGATCGCCTCAAATTGGTAGTGGGCGAGCCCCACCTGCACCAGGGGAGGCAGGGACCGGTTGTGGAGAAATTTTTCCCAGTCTCCCAGGCACGCCATCAGCTCACTCGGGGGTGGCGGGACATAGACGGCGTTCGCCAGGGCGGCGCCCGGCGGGCCGATCGAGTTCTGCGATCGGCGAAACTCCCCGGGGGCGGCGTAGTCGCCCCGCACACCGGCCATGAGTTTTTCGTGGATTTCCCTGACCAGCCGGAGAGACAGAGGAAGCTTCTTGAGGCGTTTCATCCCGCACTCTAAAGCAACCACGTAGTTGCCCACCTCGCGCAGGTCGGCCGGGCTACGCTCCACGGCGGCTCCCGCCTCAGCTGCTAGCAACTCCCCGAGGGTCGCCTGGGTCCCCTCGATCCGGCTGGAGAGCACCGCTTCACGCCGGACGAATGGCCGGATGAGCAGGTGCGGGTTGGGCAGGCGCCTGCCTTCGCCGGCCAGCATTCCGATTGTCCTGTCGGCGTCGGAGAGGGCGCGGACCAGTTCAGGGGTCCAGGAGAGTTCCGGCGGCAAGGAATCGGGCAGGAAGGCCGTGTACCCGCCCGGGCAGCGAATGTGCCGCCAGGAGCCTTTGTCATCCGCGGACTTTCGCTAATTTTCGAGGGTGCAAACAGCCCCGCTACCTATTATCGGTATTATGCTCAATCGAAAATAATAGTCAAGTATCTGAACGCGGGCTTTCAAAGCTCGCCGCTGAACGCCCGGCGCAGGAGAGCCGCCGTCAACGCGTTGATCGCGTGGAGCTCCTCCTCGAGGGATTGTTTCAGAAGCGCAATCGATCTCAACCTGTCTGCGGTCTGAAGTTGAATGTCCCACTTTAAAACTACATAGTCTGGGCTGGTGATGCCAGGCGTATCACTATCATCGATCATGCCTATCGAGCCAAGAAGTATACGCATCGGGTTATAGAATATCGTGCCTGCGTCACCCAGCTTGTAGCGCTCAGGGTTCTTGCCGACATTTTCTTTGGCACCGAGGGTCCCATCGTTACGGTTGTTACTATCGTTTTGTCAAAGATATAGGTTTGACCCCACCCCCTTTACGCCCTGACCGGGCCGAGGGACTGTCTTAAACTCCGAGTTCTCCGATCAGCGAACTTGCAGTTCGTGATGATTCTCGGTGGGCGGCCTCGTGGCCCAAGTGATATTGATACCATCGGCGGTATATGGCCTGGTTCCCAGGGGTCCTGTAGGGCCTAATCCCAGCTGACCGGTCTTGGGGTCATAGAGTCTCTCCAAGCCTCCGAGAGCCTCTCCCCAGCGCTGGCCAATGCGGGTGGTCGATTCGATCTCTGCCTGCCGCATCTTCACTTCCAACTGATTGAGTCGGTCGACGAGTTTCCAATTCACCTTGACGGAGTTTATCACCGAGCTCATGACTCCCTCGTAATCCTGATACCGCTCCACCGGTGCGGCCCCTCCCACCATGCTCGCTATCCAAGAGGAGTAGCCCGTCCCCCCGAGGGCAGGATTGGGAGGAACGGTTGTAACCAGGAAGGAGCCACGAGTACGAATTCCTTTATAGGTGTACACCATCTCTACATTCATGGCCCTCGCATTGGGTATCCCGGCCAAGGCGAGAAGCTGCATGTCGATTCCCGATTGCGGCACAGTGGAGAGAATTCGTACCCGGCTGAAGCCCGGGATTATTCGCGGGGCTAAAGAGGTGAGGAACCTCACCGGGCCCACGTAACGAGCGGCGATATTATAAGGAGGGGGCATCTGCCGGGCGATCAGGGGAGATTCCCAAAAGGGACCGAATCCATACACTCCCACGCCTACTCCCGGAACATCACCATAAACAGTAAATTGGCGCTCGTCGATGGGTTCTACCCGCCAGCCCCTGGGGAGGCGCAGAGTATATGTTCCCACCGGGACGAGCCGCGTAGGCACCGGAGGCTTATACGCCCGAAAGCTCTTGACGGTGCTCAAAAGAGTTAGCTCTTTGGCCGGAAGTTCACCGGCAGGAGCCCAATAGCCTCCGATGAGCACCGAATTGGCTACCTTGATACACGTCAAAAGCCCGTCCACCTCATACCTGTAACCTGGGGCCGGAAATCTGATACGCGCGGAGGCGAACTTTGTGCCCCGGGATATAAAGGCGCGGGTGGTGCGGAAGCCGGGAACCATGGCCTGGAGAAGCGAGACAAGTTCCCCCAAAAGTTGCTCGGGCGAGCGATTCAGCCTGCCACTCAAAAACAGCGGCCAGACAAAGGCGCCTACCTTTCCGCTCTTATCCTGAATGACCTGGATCACCCCGACATTCGGCAGAACCTCAACCTTCCACCCCTTGGGGCGCAAGAGGGTGAAGCCGCTATAGGAGTCCTTGAACCTCTCAAGGTTGGCCGGGGGCCGGGGCGAACTTTTCTCTTGAGCGAAGGGGGAACCAGCCGCCAAAACGATGAAGAGAATCGCCACCAAACCTATGCGCTTTTTCATCGAAGCACCTCCTGGTTCCTCTGATCCTGCTAGGGGCCCGCCACCTTGGCTTCCTCCTTGGGGAGGGGTACGACCCGGGAAGCTTCAAGCGACAAGAACTCGAGCACGGCCTGGTTGAACGCCTCGGGCTGATCTCGGTTCGCGAAATGCCCGGCGGGAGAGAGGACCGCCAGCCGGGAGGTCTTGATCTTGTGTTCGATCACCTTCATGGGGCCCAGGGAGGGATCCTCGTCGCCGCAGACGAGCAGCGCGGGGACCCGGATCTGGGGAAGCTGGTCGGTGATATAGTCCATGGCAATCAGGGCGCGCAGGGCGTTAGCGTAGCCGATGGGCGTCAGCATCCGATACATGGCGAAGACCTCGTCCCGCGCCCTCGGGTCCAGCCTGACCCGACCCGCGACGTTAGGGTTGGAGGCGATGGCGAACTCTGCCATCGCATCCATCCCTTCCTTCAGCGTCACCTCGATGCTGCGAACGCGCATCGCCAGGTTCTCGATCGACAGCGGGAGGCCTGCGGCTGAGGAGGAGTCGATAACGAGGAGACTCCTGACCCGCGTCGGGTAGAGCAGGGTGAAGCGCGCGGCGATCCCGCCGCCGAGTGAGAGCCCGCCCACGTGCGCCTTGCGAAACCGGAGGTGACTCAGCACATCCCGGAGGTCCAGGGCCCACCGGCGGAAGGTATAGCGCGCCGGATCCTCAGGGCTCTCCGAGCGCGCGTGGCCACGCGGCTCCCAGAGGATCAAGCGATGTCTCGCCGAGAGGGCCGCGACGTTCGGCTGCCACATCCCGGCATTCCCGCCGATTCCGTAAGCCAGCACCAGCGGGAACCCCCGCCCGTGATCCTCGTAGTAGATCTTTACCCCGTCGTCAGTGCGCAGGTATGGCATGGCGCGCCCCCTTGATTCCCGACTCCGGCGAGCGAGGGCGATCGCCGCGACCGCCGCTAGGCCCGGCCCACCGGCTCGTACGGCTTGACCAAATGGTCGGAGAGCCAGGCCGTGGCGACCTCCGCTGCGATCTGAAGCTTGGACCGGTTACTGTACAGCGCCATGTGAGAAGTCTTGGGGATGACGAACAGGTTTTTCCGGCTCGTCGCGATCTGATTGAACGCGTCTGTCTCCAGATCCCAAAGCGTGAGGTCGTCTCCCTCCGCGACCAACATCAACGTCGGAATGTCCAGAAGCCGAGGGACGTAGGGGAAGACCGTATAGTTTAGCAGGAGCTCGGTGGATTCCATCGTGCTCCAATGTTCATGCAACGGGGCCTCGGTCTTCTGGAGGTTGGTGAACACCTCGAAGGTCTCGGGCAACGGCCAAGTGCAGAGGATATTGACCGGA
>JBHIBG010000125.1:0-6772 GCA_046758965.1 Methylomirabilia bacterium
AGGGACCTGCGGCGCCGTGGCAAGCTATAGGCTGCTGATTAAACCATCGGCAGTCGAGGTTCACGATCACGACCTCACAGTTGCGATCATCAAGATCGGCCACCGTCGAGAGATCTACCGCTGATCTTGTCCGCCGAATGCATCTTCCCTGGCACAGAGGGCGGGAGCGAACCCACATCAGACCGCCTGGCAACCTCGCATCCCATCGCATACAATAGAGCGTGAGACAGAGACGTTGACTGCGCAAGGAGAACCAGCATGCAACGCGCCGAAGCGCTCAAGCGCCTGATCGCGAGGGGCCAGGAGGACCCCGGCGTCCTGGCGGTGGTGTTGTTCGGCAGTGTCGCCCGCGGCCAGACCACGCCGACCTCGGACCTGGACGTCTGCTTGGTCCTCGATCCTAACCTCCGCGAGGGAATGTCACACAAACGGCTGGAGTACTTGGCAGAATTTGATTTGGACATCCACGTCTTTCAGCAGCTTCCCCTCTACGTGCGCCGGCGGGTCCTCAAGGAGGGTCAGGTCATGCTCTCCAAGGACGACGACGTGCTCTACG
Source organism: Methylomirabilia bacterium (assembly GCA_046758965.1). GTDB lineage: Bacteria > Methylomirabilota > Methylomirabilia > Rokubacteriales > CSP1-6 > JBHIBG01. The sequence continues at coordinate 557 of JBHIBG010000125.1, forward strand.
AGCTGGCCTTCCGCACGGCCCGCGCGTTCGAAGACTTCAAGCACATCTATCGGAACTATCTGGAGGCCGTGCTGGATGCTCGACCGTGAGCGAATCCTCGCAAAGTTCGACGAGTTGGACGGCTACCTGGAGGAACTCCGCCAGGTCTTACCGGCCAGCTTCGAGGATTATCACAAGGTCGAAAAGAGGCGGGCCTGCGAGCGCCTGCTGCAGATCGCCGTCGAGAGCGTTATCGATGTCTGCGGCCTTGTCGTGACGGGCCGCCGCCTTGGCCTGCCAGGGGAGGAGGATGATCTGTTCGAGAAGCTTGAGCAGGCCGGCCTCATCTCCGCCTCTTCAAGGTAACGCTTGCGGAAGATGAAGGGCTTCCGAAACCTTCTTGTACACGAGTACGGACGTGTGAACGACCGGATGGTCTATGAGTTCTTACAGAGCGGGCTGGGCGACTTTCACAACTTCAAAGAAGAGATCCTCGGGATCCTGCGCAAAGAATCCCCTTGAACGCTGGCCGTCAAACCGATGTAATGCAACCCCGCGCATCACAGCGCCAGATCCGTCGGGATCCGAACGAAGCCTGCCCGGGCGAAGTAAGGATCGAAGGCAAAGGCATGCGGAATCCCTCTTTGCCGCATCATGCACAGGCTGACCCCGCCCACAAAGCTCAAGGGCAGCTCCGGGAACTCACGGAGCACGCCGCACGCCTCCCGCTCCAGGCCTGCCGACGCCACGTACAGCTCCACCCGCGGACTCCGCTCCAGGGCCTCCAGGAACTGCCACGCATCTCGGAACCCTCTTGAGCCCCTAAGCAGCGTGTAGGCTTCGCTCACGACATGGTTCGAGGTCACGAAGGTGTCGAACTGCGCCAGAACCTTCGGGAAGACCGCCGAGGCCGCTCCGTGGAACTGGTCATCGCTGACCTGAAGCGCATACCAGGCGCCCGTATCGACAAAGATAGCGCGCGGACCCATGGCTACTGTCGCCCAGTCTCCAACGAGAGGCTCGTTGCGTAAGCATCGTGCTCAGCCGCAATATCCGACCGGCCCGCCGGTCCGGCCTGGCCGACCAGCTTCAGGAGCGAGTCCTGCCCCAGCCTGGCCTTCTCGCAAAGGACGAGATTCACGCCCTGGCGGATGAGCTCAGCCATGGGCAGCCCCAGGGACTTAGCCATCACCTCGAGCTTGCGGTGCTGGGCCTCCGTGAGATAGACCTCGGTGCGCCTCATCGATGTTCGCTCCCTAGTGTCCGCACTCCACTCTTCTCTCCCTCGGTTGGGGGATCTTGCCTCCACAAATTCCACCTCGCCGACCCCTATCCCTACTCTAGATCCTGCCGTTGCGGGTGTCGACGTCGAAGAAAAGATACGCCGCCTCGGCTATCCCCACTCCAAGAGAGCGGCATAACGCTGTACAACGCCCTCACTTCCGAAATACTCACCAACCTGTACGCGATCAGCCTAAGGCTCTGCCGCCAGCTTTAGGACCGGTTGCTGTGCACAGTCGGAGACAGGGGGATCGTCCCTCACGTACGATCCCACCAGGGTTTCACTGTAGAGACGGATACGGTGGGACGGTCGATCTGGCGGGTTAGCTCTCGCGCCTAGCGGAACTTCCGGCGGGAAGGCAGGACCGAAAGTCGCGTTAAGTCAGAACTCAAGTACCGGGGCAACGGCGACTGCGCCCTGAGCAAGACCTCCGGCCCGCCGCTCGGTGCCCATTGCTGTATGTTGCAACTCATGGTATCGTCATGTCACAACCCAGAAGGAACGGTGCCTTCTTGAGGCCCGCAGAAAGAGCTAACTACTAGGAAGGAGAACGCCATGGTTGTAGAAATTGCGCCTCGCATTACGGTGGACTCCCAGGTGCGATTTGGTAAACCCGTGATTAAAGGCACGCGGGTCCCCGTGGCCGTGATTTTGGACGAACTGGCCGCCGGAACGACGATGGAAGACACCGCGCGAGAATATAGGGTTACGCTAGAAGACATCCGCGCTGTCTTACGCTACGTAGCTGAGGTCATCGCTGATGAGGATATAAAGGTAGCTAGCAGGTGATCCGGTTTCTGATCGATGCTGACCTGCCGGGCTCTACCTGTACCAGCTTACGCCAGCAGGGGTATCTTGCCGATGATGTTCGCGATCTAGATCTTGGCGCGGCACCTGATGATACCGTGCTTCATTACGCTACGACCCACGGCTACACGTTGATCTCAGCCGATAAAGGCTTTTCAAACCTTCTCCGGTTCCCTCTCGGAACCCATCACGGGATCATTGTGGCGCGGTTGCCCCCCCATACCCCAGCCACGACGAAAGTTCGCCTGCTTCTTCGGTGGATCCCCACACTCCAAGATGAGGACCTAAGGGGCAACCTATTGATCATTCAAGCGAAGGGGATCCGGATCAGGCAAGCTAAGCCGAGATAGAATTTCCCCACTTGCCAGGGCGAGTCAGCTTGCTGGCCGAGTGTCCACGCTCGTCCGCGCTCGCCGGCGACGAAAGGACCCGCCGTTTTCCATCTCCCTCCCAGCAATTCTGAAAGACGGATCATCGACCCAAACCCGCCCACCGACACCGCCAGCGATTTTGCGGATACGTCGTCTTTAGTCTTAGCGTCCGAGAAATCACCAGGAAAATCCAGGACTTTCGACCAGCAAGCATTCCCCGTGGAGAGCCAAAGCGTCCGGATCGGGACTTTCTGGCAGGACGGAATCGCGAGGGCCAGCAACTACGCGGGATTCAACGGGGAGAGGCTCAGGCGGGCTCGATCAGTGAACTTCGGTACCAAGTAGAGTTATACACGGAGATGTATATCCCGGAGCCGCGAATTCTGAAGAGTACGGGCCTTCTCGCAGAAAACGAAGAACTTCTCGACATCATCGCGGTAGGCCTCCAGCGTGCCGGGGTGCGGGTGAACCGCCAATAGGGCAAACACAATGGTGACCCTCCCCAACCAAGGGAGACCCGAGGACTTGTAATGATGGCTGAACAGCCTCGGCTGGCAGTCAGACCATCATGTCGTTGGCGTCAATCTCGGATTCGGAGCCCACGCGGGGTGACCACAACCAGGCAACCGGCGAAGTCCTCCAGCCGAAGCGAGCGCACCGCTGCGCCGGCCAGCTCCAGGTAGCGCCGACGACTCTCGTCGTCAGGCCGAAGCAAAATAACGCCTGCATGCTTGCCCGGCACAAACTTGCGGACGTCGCCGAATTCCTTGTCCGCTGTCACCAACCGGCGCCCTTCTGCCTGGACGCGCGACCAGAGCTCCTCATCAAGAAGCCCACTCCAGCCCTGGCTGCGAACCGTGTCTGCTGCATACCCGGCCGCAGCAAAAACGCTGGCCACCTCCTCTGAAACGTCTTCATCAATCTTCACCAGGAGTGGCATCCGCTAGTTCGCCAGCGGGAGAAGGCGCGCATCCCGCACCGCCTCTGCGGCGTATTTCAGGGCCGCCTGGATATCCTCTGTCGTGAGGGATGGATAGGCTTTCAGCAACACCTCCGCCGTGTCTCCATCGGCGATGCTACCCACAATGACACTGACCGGGATGCGGGTTCCCCTGATACACGGCTCACCACCGTGCCGCTTCGGATCCACCGCAATCCGGTCCATCCATTCGACGCGTCCCATGCGTGCCCTCCTTTCAACGATCCACAGCCCGGAGTTCCCAGGCCGCGGCCGTATTGAGCCTAAAACTGCCTCCCCCAATTCTAACGATCGGCCAGGATCCGTTTCAAGGGACAGGGAGACACCATCCCATCCTCAACCCTCTCCTCATCCCTCCGCTCCGCACGGCTAAACGCGACCCACCAATGATGCGCGCGACTCTCCCCCTTGGCCAACAGGTCCAGGAAGCTTGCCGTGCTGTGCCTCCGTGAGATACACCTGGGTGCCCCTCATCCATCACCGCCCCGTGTGAATCCGCAAGCTTATGCCCCACGCTATGATGGCAAAGCGCCAGCACTAGTCTAGATCCCGCCATTCGTCGTGTCGATGTCCAAGAAAAAATACACCGCTTGCGGTCCTCGACCGCACCAGAGCGTCATAACGCTATGCGACATGCTCCTTCGTGGGATCGGCTAGGGCTCGGCCACCAGCTCCGCCCGCTGCGCACAGTCAAAGACAGGCATATGGCGCCTCACGTACAGCTGTGGCAGGGTTAGGCCGTGCAGACGGGTACGGCGGGACGATCGATCTGGCGGGTCAGTTTTCCAGCCTAGCGGAACTTCTAGGAGTACGAACAGCTACGAGGATTCGGTGGCAAGTGGCTCGGGCTCGCTCGATCAGGACAGAACTGCATCGGCAGAAAATACTCAGGAGCCCTACTGGAACACTTCGGTCAGCGGGATCGTGAGCCCTGGCAGAACATCCTCCCCTTCGAGGCGCTCATGCTCTCTCAGCAGGCGCGCCGAACCATCCGCTCGATAGACGGTCACCGTCTTGGCCTGCGGGGCGACGACCGAGACCAAGCGGGCTCTCGCCTCGATGTAATCCCGCACCTTTTGCTGGATCTCTAGGGGGCTATCCGTGGGGGAGAGCACCTCAACAGCCAGATCGGGAGCACCCTGAAGAAACCCCTGGGGGAGCTGACCCCGCGGGAGCCTGTGGCTTGAGACGAAAGCCACGTCGGGGGCACCAGCACCGTGCCGCTCCACATACTCGGCCAGTCAGCGGCCAATCCTTAAAGTGAAACAGCTTAGGGAGCCTTCTCACCTGCCTGCCGCGAAAACCAGTCCCGGACAAACGTCACGATCTCCCCCGTCAGCCGGACCGCATCCTGCGCGGCATCGCGCGTGTACACGCGAGCGGGGATACTATCGGGCAGACTGTTCGGATAGCGGGTCGGCACGTAATACCCGTCCAGAATCGCCCACCGCGAAACGTGCTCTCCAAACCGAGGGTCCCAGCGGGAAGCCTCGCGGCACAACCGCTCGATCGAGTGACCGAGCACGATCTCTTCGCCTTGCCCGTAGAGAAACGCCTTCAGCGCTTTTTCCCCCACCTGCTGCGCCAGAAAGCACGCGAGGTGGTAGCCACCACGGTCCGCCAAGAGCTGTGCCCACCCGAGGTCGATCTCGGCCTGTTCCAACCATCGCTCCCCTTCCTCACGTTCGCTTCTTCTCATACAGGACCACCTCGCCCTGGAGCATCCGCCGGAAAAACGGCCGGTCCCTCATGGCGTGAAACTCCTGCGGAGTATAGCACACGAGATCGAGATCCACCGGGACGGGCAGCCGACTATAGAGCGTCCTCAGCCGATCCACAAACCCCTGATCCGTCCGCATCACGACCAGGATATCGAGATCCGTGAAAAGATCCGCTCGGCCGCGCGCATAGGATCCAAAGACGCTCACCCGTTCTACTTCCTCTAATGCCGAGAGGCTGGCTACGATTTCTCGGAGCGCGTCGTGAAGAAGGGACACATACTGGGTGCGATACGGGGCAAGGAGAGACCCCGTATCCGGTTCCCGTGGTATTCCGAAGGTGTCTTCTCTGTCCACGCCTGTTGAGCCTCCTTCATTCTAACCGGTCCCAGCGTGTTCCGGGGTCGCCAACTCAATGATGGCCTTGGCCTGCTCGGCCACCGAGTTGAGCGGCACCACCCGGTCCTTCTTCCCCTTCCCCTGGCGCACGAGCACCAGACCCGGCTGGCCGTTCTGCCCAAACTGAATGTCCCCCCGGCGGAGCCCGCATAGCTCCGACACCCGAAGCCCCGTCTGTAAGAGCAGCTCCACGACCATATACTCGCGAGAGTGCCGACGGCGGGCCAGCTCCCGCAGCGCCTGATACTCAGCCTCGGTCCACCCCCTGGCGGATGAGCTCAGCCATGGGCAGCCCCAAGGACTTGGCCATCACCTCGAGCCTGCGGTGCTGGGCCTCCGTGAGATAGACCTCGGTACGCCTCATGGATGTTCGCTCCCTGGTGTCCGCGCCCCACTCTTCTCCCCTGCCAAACCAATGTGGCACTCTTCCCTATTCTAGGTCCTGCCGGTGCGGGTGTCGACGTCGAAGAAAAGATACGCCGCCTCGGCTGTCCCCCACTCCAACAGAGCGTCATAACCCTGTACAACGCCCTCACGCGCCCTCGCTTCCGAAACACTCACCAACCTATACGCCATCGGCCTAAGGTTCTGCCGCCAGCTTTAGGGCCGGTTGCCGTGCACAGTCAGAGACAGGGGGATCGCCCCTCACGTACGATCCCACCAGGGTTTCACTGTAGAGAC
>JBHIBG010000126.1:0-6695 GCA_046758965.1 Methylomirabilia bacterium
TCCTTGAGCGGCAGGCCATAGCCCACGGGGAACGTCAGTGAATGCTCCGCCACCGTCTCCCTGGCCTTGTCCAGGGGGTCGGTGGAGGCCGCCGCGACCCGAATCCCCGGCTCCCGAAGCCTCTCCTGTGCCTTCTCGAACGCAGCCAACTGCTGCTTGCAGTATGGTCACCAGTGGGCGCGGTAAACGAGGAACACACCCCACCCCTCCTCGAACCAATCTGGAAAACTCAGCGGCCCGTGATTGACCGTCTGCATCGTGAGGATGGGGAACTTATCGCCGCTATCAAGGATGAAACTGCCTTCTCTGGCCATCGTCAAACCCCTCCTGTCTACGGTCAGTTAGTCGGCTGCTCGCTTACGTCAATCCATTATGCCTCTGCCGGGCACGTCCCTGGTCAACAAAGGCGCCAGCTTGCCATCGCCGCCCGGCCCACCGACTCCGTTGGAGTGAGAAAGTGAAACTCCATAGGAATCTAGGCGAGGTCGTCCGTCCCTGTCAAGGACGATGTAGGCGGGCGAGACGGCTGACGACGGCTTGATGCGAGGGGTATGAGTGGCTGTGACAGGGGTGGCGGAGTCGCTCGCTTCCGCGTATACTGCCTGCGTCCGCGCGATATCTGAGGAGATACGAGGGGAGGCTACGATGCCCAAGGCGATCTGGAAGGGAGCCGTTCTGGCCGAAAGCGAGGGAGGCGTGGTTGTCGAAGGCAACTACTACTTCCCCCCGGATTCGATCAACTCGCAGTACTTCAGCGCGAGCGACACGCACACCACCTGCCCGTGGAAGGGCGTGGCGAGCTATTACGACATCGTAGTCGAGGGCGAGGTCAATAATGACGCCGCCTGGTATTACCCCAGTCCGAAGGAGGCCGCCCAGCATATCAAGGGCTCCGTGGCCTTCTGGAGGGGTGTCAAGGTGGAGTCCTGAGCCAGGGCGATCTGAGACGGGACACAGAGCAAGGGGGTTCCCCCGGGGGCGCAGACGCCGACGACACCACGGGCGCCGAGGGCGTCCCCGACGCCCGTGTCGTAAGAGGAGCTCACGATAAGCTCGCCTGGGACCAGCTCCCAGGCGAGGGCGCAACGCTGCTACTCGTCACGAATCAGCGTGCGTGCTTTCTCAGCGAGGTCTGGCGGAACCTCATTCATGTTGTGCGCTGACTGAGCGTGTTCAGTGGCCTGCTTGAAAATCTCTTCCTCCGTCTGCGCACGGGCCACAAAGCTGCAGTCCGCGCCCATGTCCCGACATGCCAGTACCTTTGCTATAGTCATCCTCCTATGACCGTTGGTGTAAACCAGATACGCGGGCTCCTTCCCCGATTGTTCCCCTCACCCGTTACATGGCCTTCGACAGCCGATCCAGGCTGCTGCTCCATCCCTTGACGTGGTCTTCGCGCACTTTCTCGTTCGGGAAGAATTCGTGAGTGAGAATGACCTCCGTGGAATCCCCCCGATCACGAAATTCGACGGTCACGAGCGTGTCCCCCAGGTCCGGCTCGCCCTCCCAAGACCACGTGTACACGAGCTTCTTCCCCGGCCGGACCTCGCGATACGTTCCCGCGAGGTAGAACAGGTCGCCATCCGGAAGCTTCTTCATCCCGAACCGATATTTCCCCCCCGCCCGCAGGTCCACTTCGGCGGTCGGCGTCGAATACCCCACGGGGCCCCACCACTTCTTCAAACCTTCCGGATCTGTCCACGCGCGGAAGACTTTCTCCCGCGGTGCCGCGAAGGTCCGCTTGAGGTGGAGCGTAGTCTCGGGGCTGCGATTCGGACTGGCCATAGATCTTTCCCCCTTTTCTCCGATTCGCTTAGATACTCGGCGAGAGCGTCGAATTGACCCTCCCAGAAATGGCGGTAGCGGGCGATCCACTCTGCGGCGCTCTTCATCGGCCCGACAACGAGACGACAACGATGGATGCGGCCGTTTTTCCGGCGCACGAGAAGGCCAGCGCCTTCCAGGACTCGGAGGTGCTTCGAAATGGCGGGCAGCGAGATGTCAAAGGGTTCGGCCAGAGCCGTCACTGACGCCTCTCCACGGGCCAGCCGCGTCAGGATAGCCCGACGGGTCGGATCGGATAGAGCCGAAAAGGTTGAGTCGAGGGCCCGGTAATCATTAACCATATGGTTAACAATAACCTGAAGGGCAGCGCTGTGTCAACTACAAGATTCACGGCGAGGGAGGCTGACCATGTATGAGGTCTACGCGCTGAAGTACGCGGAACGGGAGACGACCGCCTGCCAGCTCTTCTATCGGGAGGCCTCGCATGGGCCGATTACTCTTCACTTTTACGTGTGGCTCATTCTCGGCGGACCCTCTCCAGTGCTTGTCGATACGGGCTTCGGCCAGGACGAAGCCGTGCAGCGGGGGGTTCGGAACTACGTGAGCCCCGCAACGATGGTCTCACGAATGGGCATCAAGCCCGCCGAGATCCCGATGGGTGTCATCACACACCTGCACTACGATCATTGGGCGGGGCACAGCCTGTTCCCTTCGACGGAGTTCTGGATTCAGAAAGACGAGGTCGCGTTCTGGACCGGGCCGATCGCGCGCTATGGTGTGTACAAACAGCTTGCGAATGCAGACGCGCTGGGAGAGCTGATCAGGCTGAACTACGACAACCGCATCCGGCTGATCGAGGGCGATCGTGAGGTGCTCCCCGGGCTCCGAGTGCACTTGGTCGGCGGGCACACGGCCGGGCTCCAAATTGTATCGGTACAGACCAAGCGAGGGCTCGTGGTCCTCACCGCCGACGCCTCCCATTTCTATCGCAATGTCGAGCAGCGCCAGCCCGTGCAGATCATCACGGACCTTCCACGGATGCTCGCGGCATTCGACACCATCGAGTCCTTGGCGGGTTCCGAGCAGTTGATCGTTACCGGGCACGACCCGGAGGTTGCGGAGCGGTTCAAGCCCATCGAGTCGGGGATCATCAGGATCGCGTGACCCGAAGGGGGGGGTCGGGCGCTCGACTATTCGGTTGCATTGCCAAGAAGGTCTCGAGTATAAAAGGGGTCACCGAGCCTGCCGGCCCAGCCGGTTTCTGAAGACGATCTGGTCGGCCCTGGGCGTTCGGGGGGGGTAGAGGGTGGAGACGCGTCGTCCCCCCGGCGGGGAGTTATGATGACAGAGCGAAGGGCCAGGCTCCCAGAGGAGTCCCGCCTGCTGGAGACGGTCGCCCGCTGTTTGCCCGGCGGCGCCCTCGGCACCGCTCGCTTCCCCCATGAAATCGCCTTTGTCGTCAAACGGGCCCAGGGCTCGAAGCTCTACGACGTCAGCGGCCGAGAGTATATCGATTACCTTCTCGGCTCGGGTCCGCTGATCCTCGGTCACTCCCACCCCGCGGTCATCGCGGCCGTCTCCGAGCAGCTATCCAAGGGCACCACCTATTTCCTGCTGAATGAGCCGATCATTGAGCTGGCCGAGGTGCTCTGCCGTACGGTCCCGTGCTGCGATCAGGTCCGTTTCACTTCAACCGGCTCCGAGGCGACCTTCTTCGCCCTCAGGGTCGCCAGGGCCTACCGGAAGCGCGACAAGATTCTCAAATTCGAGGGGGGCTACCACGGGAGCCACGATTATGCCTCGATGAGCTCCATGCCGAGGTCGCCGAAGGCGTTCCCCGCGCCGACCCCAGACTCGGCGGGGATCCCACACTGCCTGGAAGGCGAAGTCCTCATCGCGCCCTATAACGACCTTGCCACCGCTGACGCGCTGATCTCGGTCTATGCCGATCAGCTCGCCGCAGTGATCGTCGAACCGTTCCAACGGGTGATTCCACCGGCGAACGGGTTTCTCCAGGGCCTCCGGGCGCTGACCCAGCGGTACCAGATCCCGCTGGTCTTCGACGAAGTGGTCACGGGCTTCCGCTTCGCCCTCGGGGGCGCCCAGGAGTATTACGGGGTCATTCCCGATCTGGCGGCCTACGGGAAAATCATCGGGGGCGGATTCCCGTTGGCCGCGGTCTGCGGCCGGGAGAAGATCATGAGAAGCTTCGACCCGAGCCTGGAGGGGACTCCGGAGTTCGTCGCCCAGGTGGGGACGCTCAACGGCAACCCGGTAGCGGCGGTGGCGGGGCTCGCGACGCTCGCCGAGCTCAGGAAGCCCGGCGCCTACGAGCGCCTCCATCGGATCGGCGGAACGCTCAGAGACGGCCTGGCCGATCTCGTCAAGCGGTCAGGCCTCCCCGCTCAGGTGGCGGGCGCAGCGCCGCTCTTCGACGTGATCTTCACTGACCACCCGATCACCGACTACCGGTCAACCCTCACCGCCGATCAGGTTCTCCTCAGGGCCTTCAATCACGAGACTCTCAAGCGGGGCGTCCTCAAGGGCTCGCAGAAGTTCTACGTGTCGCTGGCCCATACGGAGGGCGATGTCGAGCGGACCCTGGAGGCCCTCGCCGGCGTGCTGTCAACCCTCCGACAGCGGTAGGCCACATCCCTCCGGTGCCCGGCCGTTTCGGGGCCCGCGCCCCATTCCGGCGTAGGGCGGCGTGCGGGACGGCTGCACCGTATCTTGGAAAGAAGATCCTGAACCAGGATGTTCGAAGAAGAGGTAGGAGGGGGCGGACGATGCCGAAAGCCGAACTGGAGTTCTTCAGCCCGGATCGGATCCCCTGGCAGCCGCTCGCCGGATCGCCGACCGCGGGGGCTGGAGGGGCCGGAGTCCAGGAAAAGATCTTGAGTCGGGACGAAGAAACCGGAAACGTGACGCGACTCCTCAAACTTGACGCGGGCATCGAGACGAAAGAAGCCATCGCCCACGACTTTTGGGAAGAAGTTTGGATTCTCGAAGGAGAGCTGATCGACCTCGGGAAGAAGCAGACTTTCACGGCCGGGATGTACGCCTGCCGCCCGCCCGGGATGGTTCACGGGCCGTACCGCGCACCCCACGGATGCGTGACCCTAGAGATCCGCTACTACAGAGGGTAGGACCGGCCAGGATGCCATGAGGACGCCGGAGGTGATTGTGCGGACCTGGCCCGGACTATTCACGAACGAACCGGGGGGCCGGCGGGTGGCGCGGCCGGGTACCCGCGCCGGAGGCGTGGGGGGGCGGCCCGCGGCGCGGAGCGCACCGCGTAACGACCGCCGCGCTCGACCCATCGTCGCTGGCGATGTTGAGCCTCGTGCTCGCGGGAGCGAGCACTGTGGCGCTGTTCGCGGTGACAGGACCCGTTGCGCCCCCGGAGATCTGAGCGGCGTCTTCATGAATGAATACTGTCGGCTAGCCGGGGTTCGGGCGGGAGTGGCCGACACAGGCAAAGAGGAGGAGCCGGCATGGCGAAGGTGGGCTTCGGGGTGTGGATCCCAACGTACGCTTGGGCGGATGCGGGGCCCGAGCGCCTCCGATACGTCTCGGAGTCCATCAAGAAGTGCGAGGAGTATGGTTTCGACGTTTGGGTGATCGACCACCTCCTCTCGGCCCCGGGGCTATACGGAGTGGCGTGGCTCGAGCCGCTCAGCCTCCTTTCCTACGCGGCGGCACTGACGAACCGGGTGAAGCTTGCCACGGGGATTCTCGTGCTCCCGGTCAGGCACCCGGTCGTGCTCGCGAAGGAAATCTCGACTCTCTGCTACCTCACCAGCGGCCGCTTCGTCTGGGGCGTCGGCCCGGGCTGGTACGCCCGCGAGTTCGAGGTCACCGGCTCCCGGATCGAAGAGCGGGGCCGGCGAACGGACGAGATCATCGAGGCGGTCACCCTCCTCCTCCAAAAGCCCAACGTCACCTACCAGGGCCGCTACTATCAGTTCCAGGATGTTACGATCGACCCCCGGCCGCCGAAGCTCCCCGAGATCTGGGTCTCGGGCGGCTCAAGGATCCCTGATCCAGGCGAGCATGACGTGCCGTTCATCGCCCGAACTGTCCTCGATCGGATCGTGAAGGCCGGCAACTGGCTCTCCCGGTGTTCTGGCACCCAGGAGTGGGTCAAGCGCGACTGGGGAGAGGTGCAGGCGCACGCGCGGGCGATGGGGAAGGACCCTGCGAAGATCACCTTCGGCCACTGCAACTTCATTCACCTGGTCGAAACCAGAGACCAGGCTCGGGCGATCGATGAGTCACGCGAGCCGTTCCTCCGCGTCATGGGAACCCACCGCGCCTACGATCACCTCCAGGAATGCTACATGATCGGGAGCATCGACCGAATCAACGCGCGAATCGCTGACCTCGTGGGCGCCGGTCTCCGGTATCTCGTGCTTGGACCCGTGACCGACGACCCCATCCAGATCGACCTCCTAGCCAAACATGTGGCGCCGAATTTTGCTTAAGGCCTCCTGATAGCACGCCCTCACTTCTTCCGGTAGACGTTCAACCCGACCTTCTCGTTACGATCGGTGACAGAAACATTGCCTTCGGTCGATGCGATGATGGTGGTCTTGCCCGAGGAGGAGGGGCCGAATTCTTTCGAGAGATCCACCCTGATGGTGAGGATATCCCCTTCGACCTTCATTTCTACATTTTTCATGCGATCATCTCCTGTCTCAGTGTGCGCCTTTCGCTCTGGATAGGTGGATCCTGCCTCCCCAGAGGCAGGGAGGTTACATTGGGGGACCCGAACGGAGTCTAGGCGGGGATCGGCGGAGGTGTCAAGTGACGGTTCAGGCGGGCCCTAGGCCGGCGAAGATTCCTGCGACGCCCGCCACGGCCAGGCCCAATCTAACCACCGCTCAAACAGCCGGCCATGCCGACCCGCC
>JBHIBG010000127.1:0-6489 GCA_046758965.1 Methylomirabilia bacterium
AGGAGTTTCTTAGAGGAGAAAGCGCCGTGGCCAAGAAACGCGTGGTTCTGACCGGGGCGGCCGGCTACATCGCCCAGCGTATGTTCAAGGAGCTCAGTGAGCGGTGGGAACTCGTGCCGATTGACGTCCGCCCGACCACCCGGGACGGCAAGAACATCCCGGGGATCGTGGTCGCCGACCTCAGCAAGCCGGACCGCAACGCCTACCGCCAGCACTTCAAAGGGGCCGACGCTGTGATCCACTGCGCCTATGTGAGTGCGGCAGGCCTGGACATCACCACCTGGCAGGACAACAGCGATCCGAAGTTCTGGGCCGAGCACCAGAACGTGGCCCTCGCGTACAACGTCTACAGGACCGCACTGGAAGAAGGTGTCAAGCGCGTGGTGGTGGCCAGTTCCAACCATGCCGCGGACTACTACGAGCGCCTGATCTGGGCGGACAAGCTCGACGTGGTCACGCCCGACATGCCGCCTCTTTCCGACAACTATTACGGCTGGGCCAAGGCAGCCTACGAGCTACTGGGATTCGTCTTCGCCACCGGCAAGGTAGACGGCAAGACGCTGGAGGTGGTGCAGTGGCGCATCGGCGGCCCGCGCGATGACGACATCGACCGCGTCAAGCCGGGGGAGATCAAGATGATGCACCGGGCCCTGGGGGCCTACCTCAGTCGGCGAGACCAGGTGCAGCAGGCCATCAAGATGGTGGAAGCTCCGAACATTGAGGACGAGAACGGCGTACCCTTCCTGGTGGTCTACGGCATCAGCGGCAACACCCACCGCTTCTGGAGCATTGCCAACGCCCGCAGGAAGATCGGCTACGCCCCTGAGGACGACAGCCAGGTCAACTTTGCCGACAAGATCGCTGGCATCGCCCGGGCACGCAAGAAGTAGCAGCCAACTTCGCCGCCCTGCGTGCCGACGCGGAGGCTCTGCTCTAGAGCGCCTGGTCGGGTTCGATCCGAGTGATGACGCGGTCGATGATGGCGACGATCTTGTCAATATCGGATTTCGTAACGATCAACGGTGGCGCCAGGTGGAGCACGTTGCCGACGCGCACGCGCAGCCCCTCCCGGAGCAGCCGCGAGAGTAGCCTCACCGGGCCGGCCGGGGGCACTTCCTTTCTGCTCATCGTGAGTGTCCCCCATGTGTCCATGGGGTGACATTCTCACGGAACAGTTAGGGGGTGACATGTTCATAGACCAACAGCAGGCTGTCAAGCCGCGCTTGACCCCAATATGCCCTGGGGCTAGCCTAGTGGCAGCGTTTTTTGCTCTCTGAATGGAGGCTCCAGCATGAAGTGTCCGCGGTGCCAGGCCCAGCACCGTGAAGGCGTGAGGTTCTGCGAGGACTGCCGGGCTGTGCTGATTAGCTCTGTCCATTGCCGTGCTCTTGTCTCTGGCGATGACGCAGCAGCGCGAGACGCACACGCGCTGCTGGTTGGAGGAGTGCGTTTCGGCACTGTGTCGCCAACGCCAACAGAGGAGGAGACGCCATGCCCCCAAGTGACGCGGCCAACCCGCTGAAAGTGGTCTTGGTGATCTACGCGATCGTAGCGCTGGTCTACGGGCTCGGGCTCTTCTTCGTTCCCGGGACGCTGGTTACCATGGCGGATGCGCAGCCAGTGGATTTCGGCTGGCTCCGGTGGCCTGGAGGCATGCTGATCGCCCTCGGTATCGGCGCTTTGCTGGTCCTCCGCAGTCCCGCCAAGCAGGGCCTCTTCGTGATGACGATCGCGTCGGGCAACCTTCTGAGTGGCTTGGCACTACTGTACTCGTGGCTCGTGCAGGAGTACAGCGGAGCCACCTGGTTTATCGCGACGCCGACGGTCATCGTGCTAGTGGTCTCGGCCCTCCTCTGGTGGGCGCGGTACCATGCGAGGGAGATTCTGTAGTGTCTCCATGGCCGACAATCAGGCGGAAGAGTATCAACACGGACGAGGTGATCAAGTGACCCTGGGCGACGGGGTCACGTGCAGATGAGGTCGTCCCCGCCCTTGAGGAATTCGCCCAGGCGCAGCGTTCCTGCGGGAAGCTGAGGTGGTACGGGAATCGGCCTATGCCTGAGGGCTAGCGGGATGCTCCTGCAGGCGCGAGGCCAGTGAACCACGCGCACCCTTCCGCAGAAAGGTAGCGACGGAGAGGCGATGAACGACAACAATCAGCTCTACTTCGACGACTTCCAAGTTACGGATCGCTTCACCAGCCCATCGAAAACGATCACGGATGCGCATTTCCTGTTCTTCTCCGGACTGACTGGAGACAATCACCCCATCCACTACGACGAAGAGTATGCCCGAAACACGAAGTTCGGCAGCCGTGTGGCTCACGGTCTCCTTCTGATGGCCATGACGGCTGTCGGAGCATCGCCGCTTGCACACCGGCTTCATGCGTCGATGATCGCCTTCGTCGAACAGGGATGCCGATTCGTCAAGCCTGTGTTCATCGGCGACACGATATACCCCGAACACGAGGTGGCCGGCCTCGAACGCAGAGCAGATCGGGGCCTTGTTCGTCTGAACACCCGTATTACCAATCAGGGGGGCGATACAGTGCTGGAGGGGTACCATGTGTATCTTGTGCGCTGCCGGCCAAGCAGCTGAGCCATGCCGGACCATCCGTTCCCTCGCCGAAAAATGACCTGCTGGGCCGGTCCAACGGCGACGAAGCGATGAGTCAGCACACCGGTGTTAGCAGCAAACCGCCACGGGCGGGCTTGCGAAAGCGGCTATTCGCCCGCTGGTACGACAAGATGACGGCGAGGTACGAAGCGTACATCTCCCCGCGGAAACGGTCGTTGTTCACAGAGCTGCCGGACACCGTTATGGAGATCGGGCCGGGCACAGGGGCCAACCTTGCGTACCTTCGGAAAGGGTGCAAGTGGATCGGCATTGAGCCCAATCCCTACATGCACCCGCAGCTTCAGGAAAAAGCCGCGGGTCTCGGCGTGGAGGCGGAGTTTCGTCTCGCGACCGCCGAAGCGATCGAGGCGGATGATTCCAGTGTCGAGGTGGTGCTGGGCACCTTGGTGCTCTGTTCGGTTCCCGATCCGCACCAGGTGTTGGCGGAGATTCACCGCGTGCTCAAGCCAGGTGGCAAGTTCTATTTCATTGAACACGTCGCCGCCCCACAAAGAACATGGTTGCGAGTGTGGCAACGTGTGATGCGGCCTATCTGGATGTGTTTCGCCGACGGCTGTCACCCAGACCGGGAAGCCGGAACCGCGATCCGGAATGCCGGATTTCAATCTGTGGAATTGGAGGACTTCCGTGTCCCCTTTCCGCCGGCGGCTCCGTTCGTGTCGCCGCATGTTGCGGGGTTTGCCGTCAAGTGACGGGAATCGTCAAAAGGGTGGGGGCGGTGCTACGACGCCGTCATCGAGGCGAGCAAGCTGCGGGTGTGGCCGTCATGGCCGCCCACACATTCGCCGCGGTCAAGGGCAGGTCGAGGTGGTTGACCCCGAGCGGCGTGAGAGCGTCCATGACCGCGTTGGCCACGGCGGGAGTCGAACCGATGGTCGCCGATTCGCCGATCCCCTTCACCCCGAGCGCCGTCCGCGGCGAAAGCGTGCGGGTGTGGTCGTTCTCGAACATGATCAGATCGTCACATTTCGGGATCGCGTACTCCATGAGCGTGGAGGTCAGGAGCTGGCCGGTCTCGTCGAACACCGCCCCCTCCCAGAGAGCCTGGCCAATGCCCTGTGCCAGCCCACCGTGCACCTGCCCCTGGGCGAGGAGCGGGTTCACGATCAGCCCGCTGTCATCCACCGAGACGTAGCGGACCAGGCGGACGCGTCCGGTCGCGCGATCGATTTCGACGACGGCGAGGTGGGTGCCGAACGGGAAGATGGTCCCGTTACCCGTGAAAGTTTCGCGCGACTCGAGCGCGCCTCGAGCCGCGACCTCCCGCCAGCTCACCGAGCGGTCGGGAACGCCGCGGACCCGGAACACCCCGGGCTCGTGCACGAGATCCCCGGGGGCGGCTTCGAGCAAGTTCGCAGCGGTCTGCAGGGCCTTCTCGCGCAGCTTCCGGGCGTTCCCGCGGGCGTGCAGCCCGCCGCGCGCGAGGCTGCGGCTGCCGAAGGTGCCGACGCCGCTCCGCACCCGCGTGGTATCGCCATGGACGACCGTCACCAGCTCGACCGGGACCTTCAGTTCCTCCGCGACAAGCTGGGCGAAGGCTGTCTCGTGGCCCTGGCCGTGCGAGGCAGAGCCCGTGAGCACGGTGACGGAGCCGTCGGGAGCGACGGTGACGTCCGACACCTCCTCGTCGTCGAACCCGCAGATCTCGACGTAACACGCGATGCCGATCCCCATCAACCGTCCGGCCTTCCGCGCCTGATCCTGCTCCCTGCGGAGGGTGTCGTACCCGGCCTTCGCGAGAGCGAAATTCAGGGTGTTCGCGTAGTCACCGCTGTCGTAGGAGTTGTCCATGACGGTGGTGTACGGGAACCGATCAGGCGGGATGAAGTTCCGCCGTCTCAGCTCGACCGGATCCATTCGTAGCTCTCCCGCCAGGCGGTCCATCGTGCGCTCGATGAAGAATGCGGCCTCCGGCCGCCCGGCCCCGCGGTATGGCGCGGTGCCCATGGTGTTGGTGAATGCGGCCACGACCTCCACGCGCGCCGTTTGGATCTCGTAGCATCCCGTGATCATCTGCCCGCACAGCATGGGGAGAAACGGCCCCTCGCCGAATTGGCAGAAGCCGGCGTTGGCGATGATCTTGGCGTCGAGAGCGAGGATCCGCCCGCCGGCATCGGCCGCGACGCGCATGAGGCAGCGCATGTCGCGGCCGTGGGAGGTCGCCTGGATGTCTTCGCGCCGGCTCCCCGTCCACCGTACGGGCCGGCCGAGGCGCCGGGCAAGCAGCGGCACCAGCACGTCCTCGGAGTAGAGCGGGATCTTCGCTCCGAATCCGCCGCCCACCCGGGTCGTCCGCACGTGCACCTGCTCAGGGGAGAGTTTCAGGAGCTCCGCCAGAGTGTCGCGCATCCGGTGCGGCACCTGTGTGTCCCCCCAGACCGCGAGCGTGCCGGCCCTCGAATCCCACGCGGCGCTGCAGGCGCGCGGCTCTATCGCGAGGGGGATCAGGCGCTGGTTGACGAGCCTGAGCTCCAGCACGACGGCGGCCAGCCCGAAGGCAGCGTCCACGTCGCCGGTCTCGCGTTTTATCCGAAGCGCGAGGTTCGAGCCGAGGTCGTGATAGATCAGCGGGCTTCCCGACTCGAGCGCGCGCTCGGGGTCCACGACCACCGGCAGCGGCTCGTACTCGACGACGACGGCCTCTGCCCCATCGACCGCCGCCGCGGGGGCCTCGGCGAGGACCGCGGCCACGGGCTCGCCGACATATCGCACGCGTCCCTCTGCCAGCAGCGTTCGCCCCTTCAGGTTGAGCGTGTCGAACATCTCAGCGGGGGCCGAGGTGTGGATGACGCCGACTTCCGAGTTGAGGTCGGCCCCGGTGAAGGCCGCCACGACGCCGGGGATCGCCAGGGCGGCCCCAGTGTCGATGCGCTTGATCTCCGCGTGAGCGTGGGGGCTGCGCGCCACGGCCATAGTCAGGCTGTTGACGAGTGCCACATCGGCCACGTAGGGATCGGCGCCCGTGATGAGCTTTGGATCTTCGAGCCGCTTCAGGGGTCGGCCCACGTACTGAAAGGTCATCAGTTGGGTCTCCTGACGGTGTGTGGAATGTCCTGGCCCGGGTGAGCTCGTACCAGCCCAAGGGCTTCCTCGGCCTTGCCGCAAAGTTCAGTATATGCCCCAGCCATTCAAGCTGGCTCATGCCAGCCCAACGTAGTGTCGCCAATGTATTTTGGACCACGGGCCCGCCGAGGCCGGGGCTCGTTACGAGAGCAGTTCCCTTTTGAACATCTCCTTCGCGGCTGCTTTCAACATCTCTTTCCAGCTGGCGAATTTCGTGTTCTGACGGACGAAGGCATCCCACTCAGGGTTTGTAAAGTTCCCCGTCGACTTGCCCCTGAACGGGCTCTGATCCAGCATCTCGTTCCAAGTTCGATACTTTGTGTGCATCCGCATGAAGCTATCGTTCAGGATTTCTCCCAACGGCACCGGAGGCTCACCGCGAGGCTGACGAGCCTTAGCGGCAATGCGGTCAAGCTTGCGCCTTAATTCTTCGGAGTCCTTGATCTCCAACTCCGATCCCCCGGGGCCTCCGGTTCCTTAGGGCTTTGACACGCTCTCGGGCCGGTCCCCAGCGCTTGCTTCGGATCATACCGCATTCGAGAAAAGAAAAGGCTCCAGGAGGAGTCCCCCTGGAGCCTTCTCCGGAGCGACCGGCGATTACTTCAGAATTGCGATAGCCTCCTTTGCCTTTGCAGTGGCCTTGGCAGGCTTCCCGGCCGTGCAGAAGGCCTCGGCCTGCTTGACGAGGGCCTTCGCTCTCTCAAGCCTGCTCTCGGACACCCTCGCGCCGGCTAGGCTCAGAGGCGCTAGGGTCCGGGGTGCCTGAATCTCCTGGCCACGAGGGGCCTG
>JBHIBG010000128.1:0-6460 GCA_046758965.1 Methylomirabilia bacterium
CGCGCCCCACCGCCTTGAACACCGCCTCGGCGATGTGGTGGAGGTTCTCGCCGTACTGGAGGGTCACATGGAGGGTGACCCCGGCATTGAAGGCAAAGGCGCGGAAGAAGTCCTTCAGGAGGTCGAGGTCGAAGTTCGACACCCGCGTTCGCTGAAGCGGGACGTTGAAGACGAGATAGGGGCGCCCCGAGATGTCCACCGCCGCAGACACCAGGGCCTCATCCATCGGGATGAAGGCTGTCCCGTACCTGACGATCCCTGCCTTCTCGCCGACCGCTTCCTTAAAGGCTTTCCCGAGGCAGATCCCGACGTCCTCAACGGTATGGTGGAGATCCACCTCAGTGTCGCCCCGCGCATCCACCGTGAGGTCCATGAGGGCATGCTTGGACCACGCCGCGAGCATGTGGTTGAAGAACGGGATCGTGGTTTCGATTTTTGCGGCTCCACCGCCGTCAAGATTGAGCTGGAGCAGCACCTCGGTCTCCCGGGTCTTCCTCTCGATCCGGGCCTGACGGGGCAACTCCGGCTGGATCCCTCGATCGCTCATCCTGGGATTCCTCGCTGGGCGAGGCGCAGGCGGGCCGCTTCCCCGTGGGCCTGGAGCCCCTCCAAGCGGGAGAGTTGTGAGAGATGCGGCCAGGCCTCGTTGAGCCCCGCCGGAGAGAACTGAATGAGGCTTGATCGCTTCAGGAAATCTTCCACTCCAAGACCGGACGCAAAGCGGGCGGTTCCGCCCGTGGGAAGGACGTGATTCGGACCGGCCACGTAGTCACCCACCACCTCGGGCGTGTAGCGCCCCAAGAAGATGGCCCCCGCATGTCGGACTTCGGAGAGGAGGCGAAAGGGATCCTCCACCTGAAGCTCCAGGTGCTCGGCGGCCAGCCCGTTGGCGACAGCAACCGCCTCTTCCAGGTCACGGGTCAGCACCAGCGCCCCGTTCCCCTCAAGCGCGGCCCCGGCAATCTCGCGACGTGGGAGAGCGCCAAGCTGACGCTCCAGGGCGGCTGCCACACCATCGAGAAGGGGCGCTGATGGGGTCACGAGTACTGCCCGCGCCATCGGGTCGTGCTCAGCTTGGGCGAGGAGGTCCGCTGCCACCCACTCGGGGTTCGCACCGGCGTCGGCGACAACCACGACCTCGCTCGGCCCGGCCATCAAGTCGATCCCCACCCGGCCGAAGACCATGGCCTTGGCCAGGGTCACGTAGATATTCCCCGGCCCCACAATCTTGTCGACCCGACGAATGCTCTCTGTCCCGTACGCCAGGGCAGCGACGGCCTGGGCTCCGCCGACCCGGTAGGCCTCGGTCACCCCTGCCAGCTGGGCCGCGACCAGCACGGCGCGATCCGGCGACCGATCTCCGCCTGGCGGTGAAACGACAACGATCTCGCGGACACCTGCAACCTTCGCCGGAACTGCGGTCATCAAGACGGTGGACGGATAGGCAGCCCGTCCCCCCGGGACATAGATCCCAACCCGCTCCACCGGGCGGACCAACTGACCCAGAAGCGAGCCGGTTGACTCTTCCACCCACCATGAGCGGGGCAGGGTCTGGCGGTGGAAGGCCTCGATCCGCTCCGCCGCGTAAGCCAACGCGCGGACGACCTCCTCCCCCACCTCCTCGCGCGCGGAGCCGAACTCCTCTGCGGTCACCGCCAGCTCGGAAGCCCGGAGCTTGACCCCGTCGAAGCGCTCGGTGAGCTCCAGTAGCGCTTCGTCCCCCCGCTCCGCCACGGCTCTCACACTATCCCCCACGCGCTGCCGGATCTCGCTGGCGACGGCCTCGGGCGGCCGCTCCAGAGCTGCGATCACCCCGTGGATGCCCAGCCGGGCAGCGTCGAGCCGCCGGCAGCTCACCGGGTGACCTCCCTCCTCATCGCCTCCATCCATGCGCTGACCCGGCCGTACTCAGTCTTGAGCGAAGCCCGGTTGACGATGAGCCGAGCGGTCGATGTCAGGATCTCCGCGACCTCCACGAGCCCATTGGCCCGGAGGGTCTCGCCGGACTGGACCAGGTCGACGATTCGGTCGGCCAGGCCCACCAGGGGAGCCAACTCAATGGAGCCGTCCAGCCGGATGACCTCCACCTGGATCCCGCGCTCGGAGAAGTACCGCTCGGTCAAGTGCGGATATTTGCTCGCCACGCGAACCCACGACCGCTTGGCGGGGTCGTCGCGGCCCCACAGCTCCTCGGGCTCGGCCACGACGAGGCGGCAGAACCCAAAGCCGAGATCGAGCGGCTCGTAGACGTCTGGCTCATGCTCCAGGAGGATGTCCTTGCCGACGATGCCCAGGTCCGCCGCCCCGTACTCGACGTAGGCCGGAATGTCGGCAGGCTTCAAGATCAGCACGCGCAGACCCGATCGCTCGTCGGCGAAGATCAGTTTCCGGGAGTCGGCGTCCACGCCGTCCACGCCGATCCGTCTGAGGAGGTCGAGGGCCGGCTTCAGAAGCCGGCCCTTCGGCAGCGCCAGCGTCAGCAGCTTGCCGGTCACGGCACGCGCCGAATACGGGCCCCGAGCTTCTGGAGCTTCGCCTCCAGCCGCTCGTAGCCACGGTCCAGATGGTAGATCCGTGAGAGCTCCGTCCGGCCCCGAGCAGCAAGCCCGGCCAGCACGAGCCCCGCAGAGGCGCGAAGATCCGAGGCCATGACGGAAGTTCCTTCGTAGGCCGGGACGCCGCGTACGAAGGCCGTGGCGCCGTCGGTCCTGACATCGGCGCCCATCCGGCAGAGCTCGGCCACGTGCAGGAAGCGGTTCTCGAAGATCGTCTCCGTGATCCGTGAGACCCCGTCCGCCAGCCCCAGGAGCGTCATCAGCTGGGCCTGCATGTCAGTCGGAAAGCCCGGGAAGGGGTGCGTGACGACATCGGTCGGGCTCGGCCGTTCCGGCCCACGAGCGCGGATGAACGAACCCCCCACCTCCAGCGTCACCCCGGCTTCCTCCAGCTTGGCCAGCACTGCGGAGAGGTGGTGTGGTGCAGCCTCAGCCACAGTCACGTCGCCGCCGGTAATGGCCCCTGCGACCAGGAGGGTCGCTGCCTCAATCCGGTCGGGAATGACCCGATGCCGGCATCCGCCCAGCTCTGGCACTCCCTCGACCTCGATGCGGTCGGTGCCGGCGCCCTCGATCCGCGCTCCCATGCCCCGGAGCAGGGTGGCGAGGTCGACCACCTCGGGTTCCCGCGCCGCGTTCTCGATCCGCGTCGTCCCCTCGGCCAGGACCGCGGCCATCAGGAGGTTTTCCGTCCCTGTCACGGTTACCAGATCCGTGGTGATTCGGGCCCCCTTGAGGCGGCTGGCCCGGGCCTCCACATAGCCATTCTCGACCCAGATCTCCACCCCCAACTGCTTGAGGCCTTTCAGGTGCTGGTCAATGGGACGGAGCCCGATGGCGCAGCCGCCGGGAAGCGCCACGCGCGCCGATCCCGTGCGGGCCAGCAGCGGACCGAGAACCAGGACGGATGCCCGCATGGTCGAAACCAAGTCGTACGGTGCCTCATGACTCTTCAGGCGAGTCACCTGGACCCGGCTTGCGCCGTTTGCCTCATCGTGGAACTCGGCCCCGAGCCGCTCCAGGAGCCGACGGATGGTGGCGACGTCGGCCAGCGAGGGGACGTTCTCCAGCACCACGGGTTCAGCGGTCAGAAGGCAGGCCGCCAGGGCCGGCAAAGCTCCGTTCTTGGCCGCGCTCACCGGCACTGTGCCGCGGAGTGGCACTCCGCCGTCGATCAGGAGCCGCGCGGCCATCAGCGCCTCCGCGCCCCGATCATTCGCTCGACGCCCCCCAGGTCCCGACGCACTTCGACCGTGTCGAAGGAGCCGGCATCCTCCAGGGCTCGGGTCAACGCCCCTGCCTGCCCCTCACCCAGCTCCATCAATACCCATCCTCCAGACTTCAGGAAACCCGGGGCCCCGTCGAGAATACGTCGGTGGACAGCCGTCCCGTCAGGCCCTCCATCGAGGGCCAGAACCGGCTCGTAGTCGCGCACCTCCCGTGGGAGCGTCACGATCGCTTCCGAGGGGATGTATGGCGGGTTAGCGATCACCAGGTCCACCGTCCCCCTGAGCCCGATCACCGGCTCGAAAAGATCCCCCTGCATGAGTTGGACGCGGCCCGAGAGCCCGAGAGCCCGAACATTCTCTAAAGCCACGGCTAAGGCGCCCGCGGAGCGATCCACGCCGACCACCGCGAGATCGAGAACGCTCCGAGCCAAAGCGCAGGCGATGGCCCCGCTCCCGGTACCGAGATCAATCGCCACCCGGGGTCTCCGACTCGCGCCAGGCCCGCTCGGCTCCGGTCCCTGCCGAGAGCGCCCGCCGCGGCTCCACGATCCGTCCAGGATCCCCACGGCCCATTCGACGAGCAGCTCCGTCTCAGGCCTCGGAATCAGGGTCTCAGGGGTCAGCCTGAGCCGGAGGCCGCAGAACTCCTCCCACCCCAGGAGGTACTGAAGAGGCTCGCCATCCCGGCGACGCACCAGGAGTGTCCGGAAGCGGTCGACGACCTCTCCCGAAACGGGGGATCCGCGCTCCAGGGTCAGAACCCCGCGCCTCTTGCCGAGAAGCGCGGCCAGCAGCCTCTCGCCATCGAGGCGGGGCGTGGGAAGACCCGCACCCTCGAGCAACTCCTGAGCCCGGCCGAGCAACTCCCCCACGGTTTCCTGCTCGCAGCTTCTCTTCAACTGACCATCTGCTCCGAGCGCTCCGGCTGGCCCGAAGCCAGGAGCGCGTCGATCAGCTCATCCAGGTCCCCCTCGAGGACGGCGGCGAGCCGGTGCAGGGTCAGCCCGATCCGGTGGTCGGTGACCCGGCCTTGCGGGAAGTTGTACGTGCGGACCCGCTCGCTCCGCTCCCCGGTCCCCACCTGGCTCTTCCGGTCCGCCGCAATCTGGGCCTGCTGCTCCTGGAGGGCGCGCTCCAGGAGGCGCGCCCTGAGAACCTTGAGGGCCTTGGCACGATTCTTAAGCTGGGAGCGCTCGTCCTGGCAGGTCACCACCTCTCCGGTGGGGAGGTGGGTGATCCGGACGGCCGAATCTGTGGTGTTGACCCCTTGGCCG
The DNA here is from genome assembly GCA_046758965.1 of Methylomirabilia bacterium. GTDB lineage: Bacteria > Methylomirabilota > Methylomirabilia > Rokubacteriales > CSP1-6 > JBHIBG01. The sequence continues at coordinate 5,059 of JBHIBG010000128.1, forward strand.
CCGGGCCCTGACGATCGGTATACGTCTATCTGAAGATCCCGTCGCTCGTCGATCTTCACGTCCACATCCTTGGCTTCGGGAAGGACCGCGACGGTCACCGTAGAGGTGTGTATCCTGCCGCTGGACTCAGTCACGGGAACGCGCTGAACCCGGTGCACTCCCCGCTCGTACTTGAGCCGGCTCCACGCCCCCCGCCCCTGGATAAAGAGGATGACCTCCTTGAACCCGCCCACCCCGGTGGGATGGCTGTCCATCACGTCCACCCGCCACCCCTGTCGCTCCGCGTACTTAGTGTACATGCGCGCGAGATCGGCTGCGAACAGCCCCGCCTCGTCGCCGCCGGCGCCGGCCCTGATCTCCGCGAACACGTTCTTTTCGTCGTTGGGGTCTCGGGGGACGAGCAGGCGCCTGAGCTCCGCCTCCAGGACCGCCTGGCGGGCTTGCAGCTCCCCCACCTCCGCCTGGGCCAGCTCGCGGAGCTCCCTGTCGGGCTCCTCCGACAAGATGTGCTGAGCTTCCGAGATCCGTGCCAGCACCCGCTTGTACTCTTCGAAGCGCTGGACGATCTCGCCGAGATCGGAGTGGGCTTTGGCGTGGCGAGCGTACTCCGCCGGCTGGCCAATCACCTGGGGGTCGGCGAGCAGACGAGAAAGCTCCTGATACCGCTCTTCGATCTGGCGCAGTTTCTCAAACATCAAGTGGACCTCACCACTCGAAACCACTCCCGGCAAGGAACGGTGGCTGAGGGTAGCAGGACAGCAGTGGCGATGGGACGGCCGCGAATCCAGCCGTGCGGAGAACGGGGCACCACACCTCCCCCACGGGACCCCCACCCTTCCGGACCGCGAAACGTCGGCTGTCTAACGGACTGGACGTTACCCTGTGCCCCGAGAGCTCCGACGCTTGTACTTCCGTTGGAAGCGCTCGATCCGGCCCGCCGTGTCAACCAGCCGCTGTTTGCCAGTGAAGAAGGGGTGGCACTTCGAGCAGACCTCCACGCGGATCTGAGGGCGGGTGGAGCGGGTGTGGATGACCTCCCCGCAGGCGCAGGTGATCGTGGCCTCGACGTACTCAGGATGAATGCCCACCTTCACGATACACCTCCCTAGGAAACACTATTTTACCAATAGACGAAACGATTCACAATGAACTTGAGGGAGTGCGGGCGCGACAGAAGCCAGGGACAGACGCCCTCGCGGGCAACCCCAGCGCTCGGGGGCTCGGTCCAGCCGGGGGTCGAAATGAGCGGGGACCCCGCCAAATAGCGCCCCACGATTTGCAGACGTTGCGCGCCGGGGATGCCTTGCCCGGCGAATCCGGCCGCGACCATCCTTCGGATGGTGCCCGGCGGGCGGCGAAGCGCAGGACGCCGGAGCGCTCTGAGCGGCTCAACGGCGTTGGG
>JBHIBG010000129.1:0-6371 GCA_046758965.1 Methylomirabilia bacterium
GTGGGGCTTTGTCCGCTCGTACTTCGGCTTGGCCATCTCTCCTTCCCCCCTTACCCGGAAGCGCCTAGCCGACCCGGAAGGTCGGCCTGTCAGCCACCTTCGCCATGATCTCCTCGGCGATGGATGGCGGGACCTCTTCGTACCGCCCGAACTGCATCGTATAGGTCGCGCGCCCCTGCGTCACCGAACGAAGGTCCGTGGCGTACCCAAACATCTGAACCAGCGGGACGGTGGCGCGGATGACCAGGGAGCCGGCCCGCGTATCCATCGCCTGGACACGCCCCCGCCGGCCGTTCAGATCGCCCACGACCACGCCCATGTACTCTTCCGGCACCACCACCTCCACCTCCATGATCGGCTCCAGGAGGACCGGGCGCGCCTTCCGATACGCCGCCTTGAAGGCCATGGACCCCGCGATCTTGAAGGCGATCTCCGAGGAGTCCACCTCGTGGTAGGAGCCATCGGTGAGGGTGACTTTCACGTCCATCACCGGGTAACCCGCCAGGACGCCGGTCTCCGCGGCCGCGCGCACACCCTTCTCCACGGCGGGGATGAACTCGCGAGGGATGGCGCCACCGACGATCTTGTTCTCGAAGAGGAGCCCCTGACCCGGAACCGGCTCCACCTGAAGCCACACATCGCCATACTGGCCGCGGCCACCTGTCTGCCGCACGAAGCGTCCTTGCGCCTCGCTCCTCCCGCGAATGGTCTCCCGGTAGGCCACCTGCGGCTTTCCCACGTTCGCTTCCACCTTAAACTCGCGGAGCAATCGATCCACGATGATCTCCAGGTGCAGCTCTCCCATGCCGGAGATCAGCGTCTGTGAGGTCTCGGGGTCCACGGTTACCTTGAACGTGGGATCTTCCAGGACGAGCCGGTTGAGCGACAACCCCAGCTTCTCCTCGTCCGCCTTCGTCTTCGGCTCGATAGCGACCGCCATGACCGGCTTAGGGAAGTCCATGGACTCAAGCATGATGGGTCGGATGGGGTCGCAGACAGTATCGCCGGTAGTCGTAAACTTCAGCCCGACCGCCGCGACGATGTCCCCCGCCGCCACGGCCTCGACTTCCTCACGCTTATTGGCATGCATGCGGAGAAGACGTCCGACTCGCTCCTTTTTCTCCCTGGTCGAATTGAAGACATGGGTGCCCGAGCTGAGCGCCCCCGAGTAAATTCGTAGGAACACGAGCTGTCCCACAAAGGGGTCATTCATGACCTTAAAGGCGAGAGCGGAGAACGGTTCATGTTCACTCGCCGGGCGTAGCTCGGTCTCACGGGTCTCCGGGTTCACCCCTTGGACCGGCGGGATCTCGGACGGCGATGGGAGATAGTCCACCACCGCATCCAGGAGGGACTGAACCCCTTTGTTTCTGAACGAGGCGCCGCAGAGAACCGGCACCACCCTCAAGGCAATGGTCCCGGCCCGGAGGGCCGCTTTGAGCTCCTCGGGGGTGACCTTGTCATTCGCGAGATACTTCTGCATCAGGTGCTCATCCACGTCGGCCAGGGCCTCCAGCATCTTCTCGCGATACTCTCGCACCTGGGCAGCGTAGGCACCCGGGATCTCCTGGCGAGTGAATTCCTGCCCTAGGCTCTCCTCATCCCAGACGATAGCCACCTGCTCGATCAGGTCGATCACGCCCACGAAGGTGTCCTCCGTTCCCAGGGGAAGCTGGACGGGAACAGGAACGGTGCCAAGACGCGAGCGGACCATCTCCACCGAGCGATAGAAGTCGGCACCCGTCCGATCCATCTTGTTGACATAGGCGATCCGGGGAACGCGATACTTGTCAGCCTGCCGCCACACGGTCTCGGTCTGAGGCTCCACTCCGGCCACCGCATCCAGAATGGCGATGGCGCCGTCCAGGACCCGCAGCGAGCGCTCCACCTCCACGGTAAAATCCACATGGCCGGGGGTATCGATGATGTTAATGCGGCAATCGCGCCAGAAACAGGTCGTGGCCGCCGAGGTGATCGTGATCCCGCGCTCCTGCTCCTGAACCATCCAGTCCATCGCCGCGGTGCCTTCGTCCACCTCGCCGATCTTGTACGAGCGACCCGTGTAGTACAGGATCCGCTCCGTGGTCGTGGTCTTCCCGGCATCAATGTGCGCCATGATGCCGATGTTCCGCGTCTTCTCGAGAGGGTACTGTCGTTCCACTCCTCATCCTCTGCCGTGCTGCTCAGCGCTCTTGTTATCTCGCATCGCCGTGGGCGAGCGGCGGAGGGATCCCCGCCACCCCATGAGCCGACCCTTCGCTCACCAGCGGTAGTGCGCGAACGCCTTGTTGGCCTCCGCCATCCGATGGGTATCTTCACGCTTCTTCACCGCGCTCCCCCGGTGGTTAGCGGCATCGAGCAGCTCTGCCGCGAGCCGTCCGGCCATGGCCTTCTCTCCTCGGCGCCGCGCGGACGCGATGAGCCAGCGCATCGAGAGCGAGGTCCGCCGCTCTGACCGGACTTCCACCGGCACCTGATAGGTGGAACCGCCCACCCGGCGTGACTTCACCTCCACAGCGGGCTTCACGTTGTCCACAGCCTGCTTGAAGAGCTTCAGCGGATCCTGCTTGCTGCGGTCCTGGACGATGTCCAGAGCCTCGTACATGACCCGTTCTGCCAGACTCTTCTTCCCACGCTTCAGCAACGTGTTGACGAACTTCGTCACGAGCCGATTCCCGAACTTGGGGTCCGGCATGACTTCTCTGCGCTGAGCCGCCGCGCGCCGCATACTTAGGAGGCTCCCCCTCCGGAGTCAAGCGCCCCGTCCGTCCTGAAAGTCCGGATCACACCCCGCTCCCTCTCGGCACCTTGGCTCCGTACTTCGAACGACTCTGCCGCCGGTTCACCACCCCAGCCGTGTCCAGGGTCCCCCGGATGATGTGGTAGCGGATGCCGGGAAGATCCTTCACGCGACCGCCACGGATCAGGACAATGGAATGCTCCTGGAGGTTGTGCCCGACCCCCGGAATGTACGAGGTCACTTCGAGCCCGTTGGTGAGCCGCACGCGGGCCACCTTCCGGAGGGCGGAGTTGGGCTTCTTCGGGGTCGTGGTATAGACCCGGATGCAGACGCCCCGCCTCTGGGGACACCGCTCCATCGCCGGAGTCTTGGACTTCTTCCGGACAGCCTCGCGGCCCTTCCTGACGAGCTGATTAATTGTCGGCATCGCTCTCTTCTGTCGTTAGGAGTCCCAAAGCTCCCACTGTATACCTAGCGAGCCTCTCCTTGTCAACTTCACGAGCCCGTTACCCGGCGGCCGCCACGGGAGCTTCCCCTTCAGCGGCGGTCTCGGCCGGCCTGGCTTCCTCGACAGCGGTGGCGCTGACGACCTCAGCCGCCGTGTAGTGCCCGAGCCCGGTGCCCGCCGGGATCAGCCGTCCCACAATCACGTTCTCCTTCAGGCCCCTGAGCTCGTCCACCTTGCCGCCGATGGCTGCTTCCGTAAGGACCCGCGTAGTTTCCTGGAAGCTGGCGGCCGAGACGAAGCTGTCAGTCGAGAGCGAAGCTTTGGTGATCCCGAGGAGCACCGGCTTGGCGGTAGCCGGGCGCTTGCCCTGCGCGAGCATCCTCTCGTTCTCGGCCTGGAACGTGACCCTGTCCACCAGCTCGCCCACCATGAAATCGGTGTCCCCCACGTCCTCGATGCGGACACGTCTCAGCATCTGGCGCACGATGACCTCGATGTGCTTGTCGTTGATGGTCACGCCCTGCAGCCGGTACACTTCTTGGACCTCGTTGACCAGATAGCGCTGGAGCTCCCGGTCGCCGAGGACGGCCAGGTAGTCGTGGGGGTTCGGCGAGCCGTCCATGAGGGGCTCGCCGGCTTTGACCCGATCTCCCTCGTGGACCGAGATGTGCTTGCCCCGCGGGATCAGGTACTCCTTGTTCTCCCCGTTGTCAGCCCGAATCACGATCTTCCGCATGCCTTTGACGAAACCGGAGAACTCGACCGCGCCGTCGATCTCTGTGATGACGGCCTGCTCCTTGGGTTTCCGGGCTTCGAACAGCTCCGCCACTCGGGGAAGCCCCCCCGTGATGTCCTTGGTTTTGGTGGTCTCCCGGGGAATCTTGGCAATGATGTCCCCCGCGAAGACGGTGGTGTCGTCCGCCACCAGCAGGTGGGCGCCGACGGGCAGGAGATTCCGGGCCACCGTGGTCCCCTGAGCGTCCTTGAGGGAGACCCGCGGCTGGAACTTGCTCTCAGGGTCCTCGATAATCACCTTGCGGGCCAACCCGGTGACCTCATCGATTTCCTCCTTGACCGTCACGCCTTCCGCGATGTCCCGGTAGACCAGGCGGCCCGAGACCTCGGTGAGGATCGGGGTCGTGAACGGGTCCCACTCCACAAGCACCTGCCCGGGCTGGACGCGCTTGCCCTCCTTGCCTTTCACGCGGGCGCCGGCGACCACGGGGTAGCGCTCTTTCTCGCGACCGCGATCGTCCACCACCACGATCTCCCCGTTCCGGTTCATGACCACGAGATCTCCATCCCGGTTCACGACCGTCCGGAGGTTGTGGTACTTGACGATGCCGGCATTCTTGACCTCGTGCTTCGAGGCCTCCACCACCCGGCTCGCGGTGCCCCCGATGTGGAACGTCCTCATGGTGAGCTGGGTGCCGGGCTCGCCGATGGACTGGGCGGCGATGATCCCCACGGCCTCGCCTAGCTCAGCCAACCGCCCGGTGCCGAGGTTGCGGCCGTAGCACATGACACAGACACCGCGCTTGGCCTCGCAGGTGAGCACCGAGCGGATCCTGACCTTCTCCAGGCCCGAATCCTCGATCTTGGCGGCCAGCTCCTCGTTGATCTCGGTGTTGGCCTGAACGATGATCTCCGCGGTAAGGGGGTCGCGGATATCCTCCGCCGCCACGCGCCCGAGCACCCGGTCCCGGAGCGCCTGGATGATATCCCCGCCTTCCACGAGCGGAGTCGCGTCGACGTACTTCACGGTGCCGCAGTCACGCTCGCTCACGATCACATCCTGCGAGACATCGACCAGCCGGCGCGTCAGGTAGCCTGAGTCGGCGGTCTTCAGAGCCGTGTCGGCCAACCCCTTCCGGGCCCCGTGGGTCGAGGTGAAGTACTCCAGCACGCTCAGCCCCTCCCGGAAGTTGGAGGTGATCGGGGTCTCGATGATCTCGCCGGACGGCTTGGCCATGAGCCCCCGCATTCCCGCCAGCTGGCGGATCTGCTGCTTGGAGCCCCGGGCGCCGGAGTCAGCCATCATATAGATCGGGTTGAACTCCCCTCCCTGCGCACCGCCCTCGAGCTCGCTGAACATCTCGTCCGAGATCTGCTCGGTGACATGGGCCCAGATGTCGACCACGCGGTTGTAGCGCTCGCCGTTGGTGATGATCCCATCCTGGTACTGCTGCTCCACCTCGATGACCAGCCGATGAGCGTCCTCAACGAGCTGCACCTTGGACGACGGGATATGCATGTCCTCGATCCCGATGGAGAGGCCGGACAGGGTGGCGTAGCGAAAGCCGATGTCCTTCAGCTCGTCGAGAAACTGAACCGTGACCTCGTTGCCGAGCCGGTTGTAGCAGTCGGCGACCAGGCTGGTGACCTCCTTCTTTTTCAGCTCCCGGTTCACGAAGCGGAGGGGCTCCGGGATGATGTCGTTCAACAGCACGCGCCCCACGGTGGTCTCGATGACCTCCCCGTTCCACCGCATCCGGATCCGGGCCTGGAGGTCCACATCCTCGGCGTCGTAGGCGATTCGGACGTCCTCCGGGTCGGCGAAGAGCCGGCCCTCCCCCTTGGCCCCCGGGTGGTCCTTGGTGAGGTAGTAGATCCCGAGCACCATGTCTTGCGTCGGCACCGCCAGGGGAGAGCCGTTGGCCGGCGAGAGGATGTTGTTAGAGGACAGCATGAGCACTTGGGCCTCCACCTGAGCCTCCATGGAGAGCGGCACGTGGACCGCCATCTGATCGCCATCGAAGTCGGCGTTGAAGGCCGTGCAGACCAGCGGGTGGATCTCGATGGCCTTGCCCTCCACCAGGATCGGCTCGAAGGCCTGGATTCCCAGCCGGTGGAGCGTGGGGGCTCGGTTCAGCAGCACGGGGTGCTCACGGATGACCTCCTCGAGGATATCCCAGACCTCCGAACGCTCCTTCTCCACGAACTTCTTGGCCGCCTTGATGGAGGATACGACGGCCCGCTCCTCCAGCTTGCGGAGGATGAAGGGCTTGAACAGCTCGAGGGCCATCTTTTTCGGGAGCCCGCACTGGTGCAGCTTCAGCTCCGGCCCTACAACGATGACGGACCGGCCGGAGTAGTCCACGCGCTTGCCCAGGAGGTTCTGACGGAATCGCCCCTGCTTGCCCTTGAGGGTGTCGGAGAGGGACTTCAGCGGGCGGTTGTTCG
>JBHIBG010000130.1:0-6318 GCA_046758965.1 Methylomirabilia bacterium
GAGGCGGGAGTGCGTGCTATCTCCGCGTCGGACGGCCATTTCTTGACACTCCTCCGACGGCCAGCGTATGATCGGTCGCACGAGGTTCTAGGCCCATGGATGAGTTGTATCGGATCAAACGCCTCCCCCCTTACGTCTTCGCCGCAGTCAACGACCTCAAGACCAAGGCCAGGGCCCGTGGTGAGGACATCATCGACCTGGGGATGGGAAACCCCGATCTGGGAACCCCAAAGCACATCGTCACCAAGCTCATCGAGGCGGCCCAGAACCCCCGAAACCACCGCTATTCCGCGTCCAGGGGGATCGCCCGCCTCCGGCTCGCCATCACCCGCTGGTATCGAGATCGCTACGGGGTGGATCTGGACCCGGAAGCCGAGGCTATCGTGACGATCGGGGCGAAGGAGGGGCTGGCACACCTGGCGCTCGCCGCGCTCCAGCCCGGTGACGGGGCGCTCGTCCCCAACCCCACCTACCCGATTCACTCGTACTCCGTCGTGATCGCGGACGGAGACCTGCGCTCGGTGCCGCTGCTGCCGGGGGGGGACTTTTTCGGCCGCCTCCAGGAGACCGCACGCCTGGCTTGGCCGAAGGCCAAGCTCCTGATCCTCTCCTTCCCTCACAACCCGACCACCCAGGTGGTGGACGGCGCGTTCTTCGAGCAGGTCGTGGCCTTCGCCAAGGAGCACCGACTCATAGTGGTCCACGACTTCGCCTACGCCGATCTCTGCTACGATGGCTACCGCGCGCCAAGCTTCCTTCAAGCCCCCGGTGCGAAGGACGTGGGTGTGGAGATCTTCTCGTTGAGCAAATCGTACAACATGGCGGGGTGGCGGCTGGCCTTCGCGTGCGGCAATCGGCAGATCATCCACGCCCTGGCCCGGATCAAGAGCTACCTCGATTACGGCGTCTTCCAGCCGATCCAGATCGCCGGGATCATCGCTCTGGAGGAGGACCAATCCTGCGTCAGCCAGATCACGGAGGTGTACCGGAAGCGTCGGGATGTCCTCGTCGACGGGCTGAACAGACAGGGATGGTCCGTCCCACGACCGAAGGGCACCATGTTCGTCTGGGCCCCGATTCCGGAGCCGTTCCGGGGCGTGGGGTCTCTTGAGTTCGCCAAGCTCCTGATCCAGGACGCCAAGGTGGCGGTCGCCCCCGGCATCGGCTTCGGGGAATACGGCGAAGGGTTCGTGCGGTTCGCACTGGTGGAGAACGAGCAGCGCATCCGCCAAGCCCTCCGGGGCCTGAAAACCCTCTCGTCCGGAAGATAGCTCGGGCAGCGTCAGCTTTTGCAAGACATCATCATCTCAAACCGCTGGGTCATGATCTCCAGTAACAACCCCGCACGAGGCGTCAGTGTGAGGCGGCGCCCGAGGTGTGGGGACCCCGCTGGGGGCGGCGGGGGCGCCTCGCCCGCCGCGCCACCCGCGGGCCGAACTGACGTCCCGGTCTGGACGCCGTCACGGAATTTCGAACTGACATGAGGTCTCAGCGCATGAAAGAGGTGAGAATCGGGCTTCTCGGTCTGGGCACCGTCGGGAGCGGCGTGGTCAAAGTCTTGACCGCCCACCGCACCGAGCTAGAGGAACGGGCCGGTTGCCGGCTGCATCTGTCGGTCATCGCCGATCCGGACCTGACGCGCCCTCGCGAGGGGCTGGACCTCTCGAGCCTCCCCCTCGTCCCCGACGCCGCCACGGTGCTGGAGGACCCCGCCGTGCAGGTCGTGGTTGAGCTGGTGGGAGGCCTGGAGCCGGCGCGGAGCCTCATCCTGAAGGCAATCGAATCCGGCAAGCACCTGGTCACGGCCAACAAGGCCCTCCTCGCCCACCGCGGCGCCGAGCTCTTCGACGAGGCCCGAAAACGCGGGGTCATGGTGGGCTTCGAGGCCGCAGTGGCAGGAGGGATCCCGCTCATCCGGGCCGTCAAGGAGGGGCTGGTCGCCAATCGGATCGTGTCCATCTACGGCATCGTGAACGGCACCTCCAACTTCATTCTCACGAAGATGACCGACGAGGGCCGGGAGTTCGCCGATGTCCTCAAGGACGCCCAGGCCAAGGGCTACGCCGAGGCCGACCCCACGCTGGATGTGGAGGGCATCGACTCGGCCCACAAGCTCCAGATCCTCGCTACCCTGGCGTTTCGGACCGCGGTGGATCTCAAAGAGATCCACACCGAGGGCATCACCCGGACGACCCCGTCTGACATCGCCTACGCCGCGGAGCTGGGATATCGGATCAAGCTCCTGGCCATCGCCAAAGCCACCGACGGAGGGTTGGAGTTGCGAGTCCATCCCACGATGATCCCGGAGCGCTCCCCCCTGGCGGCGGTCTCGGGAGTGTTCAACGCCGCGTTCATCACCGGCGATTGCGTGGGAGACCTGATGTTCTACGGCCGGGGCGCCGGCCAGATGCCGACCGCCTCGGCAGTCTGGTCGGACATCGTGGAGATCGCGCGCCGCCTGGCTCACGGGCTCCCCGCGCTGCCAGTGGAACTGCCGATGCCCGGGATACGCCCCTCGCCGCTTAAGCCCATGCAGGAGATCCGGTCGGCCTACTACCTCCGTGTCATGGCCGTGGATCGGCCCGGAGTCCTCTCTCAGGTGGCTGGCATCCTCGGCCGGCACCAGATCTCGATCGCCTCGGTGATCCAGAAAGGACGGGCGATGGCCGAAGCCGTCCCGGTGGTCATGATGACCCACGAGGCGCGGGAGGCTGACATGCAGCGAGCGCTCGCGGCCATTGATGAGCTCCCCGTGGTGGCCGACCGCACCATGATGATCCGTGTGGAGGGAGAGGTCTCCCAGTGAGCTGGTCGGGGGTGATCGAGCGCTACCGGAAGTTCCTCACCGTTACGGAGGAGACGCCGGTGGTCACCCTCCTGGAGGGCAACACTCCTCTGATTCCGGCGCTCCGCCTTGCGGAGGCCGCTGACCCGCGCCTCACCATCTTCCTCAAATGCGAAGGCTTCAACCCCACCGGCTCCTTCAAGGACCGCGGCATGACCATGGCGATCTCCAAGGCCCTGGAAGGGGCGGCACGTGCCGTCATCTGCGCCTCCACTGGCAATACCTCCGCCTCGGCGGCCGCCTACGCGGCCCGGGCCGGGCTCAGGGCCTTCGTCATCATCCCGAGGGGCGCTGTGGCCATCGGCAAGCTCTCCCAGACCGCCATCCACGGCGCCACAGTCATCACCGTGGACGGCTCCTTCGACCAGGCCCTGAGCATCGTGATGGAGATCGTCCAGAAGCACCCCGTCACGCTGGTCAACTCCATGAACCCCTTCAGGCTCGAGGGGCAGAAGACGGCCGCCTTCGAGGTGGTGGATCAGCTCGGGCGCGCACCCGACTACCATCTGATCCCGGTGGGGAATGCCGGCAATATCACCGCCTACTGGCGGGGCTACAAGGAGTACTACAAGGCAGGGGAGTCCAAGGAGCTGCCGCGCATGGTGGGCTTTCAGGCCGCCGGCGCAGCCCCGATCTACGAGAACCGGGTCATCTCCGACCCCAAGACCGTGGCCACGGCTATCAGGATCGGCAACCCCGCCAACTGGGGGCCGGCCCTGGAGGCGGTAAAGGATTCCGGAGGCTGGATCGAGGTGGTAACCGACGAGGAGATCCTCCAGGCCTACAGGCTCCTGGCCCGCGAAGAGGGAGTCTTCATGGAGCCAGCCTCTGCAGCCTCTGTGGCAGGGCTCATCAAGATGGTGAAGGCCGGTCGCCTCGAGCCGGGCTCCACAGTCGTCCTCACCCTGACCGGCCACGGGCTCAAGGACCCTGAGACCGCCCTGGTATCAGCCTCCCGCCCGATCTCGGTCCCCGCCCAGCTCCACGCGGTCCTCGCCAAGCTCGGCCTCTGAGCGACTCCCCGGTGCCCACTCGCGCCCAGGCGACGCGGATTCTGGTCGGGATTGCTGTGAGCGCCGGACTCCTGTATCTGGTCGTCCGGAATATCTCGCCGGCGGAAATCCTCTCCCATCTCGGCCGCACCCGCTGGGGATGGCTCGCCCTGTCGGCGGCTCTCAACCTCGCCATGATCGGCGCGCGCGGCTTCCGCTGGTCTCTACTTTTTCATCCTACGCCTCAGGCGGGGTGGCCGCTCGTCTCCGCCACTCTGATCGGCTTTATGGGGAACAACCTCCTTCCGCTCCGGGCGGGCGAGCTGGTGCGCGGCTACCTGGCGGCGCGAAGCGGCGGACTCTCCTTCTGGACCGCCCTGGCGACGCTGGCGGTGGAGCGGGTCCTCGACGCGCTCTCGATCCTGTTGATCCTGGGGGGAGTGGTTGTCGTGGTGCAGGTTCCCGGGTGGCTCCAGGCCAGCGCGCTGACGCTCCTGGCCCTCGACCTCCTCGCCATGGGGTGCCTGATCCTCCTCGTGCGGAAGTGGGGGCCGCTGGCACGGTTGATCACGCGGATCCCGCGCCTCGGCGACACTCTCAAGCACTGGCTCACCCTCTTCGCGCTCGGGCTCCAGAGCCTCCGCCCTGGCCCGCACGTGGCACCGCTCTTCGGGTGGACCGTGCTGGTCTGGCTCCTGAGTGCCGGCGGCATCTGGGTGGCCCTCCGCTCCGTTGGGCTGGCGCTCCCCGCCTCCGCCGCGTTGACCGTGCTGGCCTTCGCCGGCATCGGGGTCTCGCTTCCCTCAGCCCCGGGCTACGTGGGCACGCTCCAGTTCTTCATCGTCCGGGCGCTGGCCATCTACGCCGTCACGGGGGTAGAGGCGGTCAGCTTCTCCTTCGTCTACCACGCGGCCGTCTACATCCCTGTCACGCTCGTCGGCTGGATCCTCCTGATGGCCCAGGGGGGTTCCCTCTGGGAGACCGCCCGGGAGGCCAGAGCTCGGGCCCATGCCCCCTGACCGCCATCGGCGCGTCGAGGGAACCTCGCTGTCGTATTGCCGGACCTGACCCCGGTCGTGTACGATGCCGCCGATGAACCTTATCGTGCAGAAGTACGGCGGCTCGTCCGTGGCGGACCCCGGCAAGATCAAGGCCGTCGCCAGCCGTGTGGTGGAGACCGCCCGCCAGGGTCACCGCGTGGTCGTCGTGGTGTCGGCCATGGGAAGGACCACCGATTCCCTCCTGGCCCTGGCCTCAGAGATCGCCCCGAGCCCCGAGGCGCGGGAGATGGACATGCTTCTCGCCACGGGCGAGCAGGTCTCGATCGCCCTCCTGGCTATGGCGATCCAGGCTCTGGGGCATTCCGCCCGCGCTTTCACGGGAGCCCAGGTGGGGATCTACACCGACACCCTCCACGGTCAGGCCCGCATCCGAAAGGTCGAGGGCGACCGGATCCAGCGGGCGCTGGAGGCGGGAGAGGTGGCAGTGGTCGCGGGGTTTCAGGGGATCACGGAGGAGGAGGAGATCACGACGCTTGGCCGGGGCGGGTCCGACTTGACCGGCGTGGCCCTGGCGGCGGCGCTCAAGGCCGAGGTCTGCGAGATCTACACCGACGTGGAGGGAGTGTACACCGCCGACCCGGGGATTGTCCGCGACGCGCGGAAGCTCAGAAAGATCTCCTACGACGAGATGCTGGAAATGGCCAGCCTCGGCGCCAGGGTGCTTCAGACACGAGCCGTCGAGTTCGCCAAGAAATACGGCGTCCCGATCCATGTTCGCTCCAGCTTCAGGCCGGACCCCGGCACCGTCGTCACCAGAGAGGAGACCGGGATGGAAAAGGTCATCGTCACCGGCGTCACCTACGACCAGGACCAGGCCAAGGTCTCGATCCTCAAGGTCCCGGACCGCCCGGGCGTCGCCGCCCAGGTCTTCAGCGCCGTGGCCGGTGAGCATGTGGTCGTGGACATGATCGTCCAGAACATCAGTCGCGACGGCCACGCCGATATCTCCTTCACGCTCGCCCGGGGTGATCGCGCCAACGCCGTGGCTGTGCTCGGTGCAGTGGCCCAGCGGATCGGGGCCCAGGGGGTGACGTTCGACGACCGGATCACGAAAGTCTCCATCGTCGGGGTGGGGATCCGGAGCCACTCGGGCGTCGCCGCGCGCATGTTCTCCGTCCTCGCTCGCGAGGGTATCAACATCCAGATGATCTCCACCTCGGAGATCGCCGTCTCCTGCGTCATCGAGGACAAGTACACCGAGCTGGCCGTCCGGTCGCTCCACGAGGCGTTCGAGCTGGGCAGAGAGCGAGCCGCCGCCGAGTAGGGTTGTCGACTCCGGCGGACTCCGCGTTTGACGCTCTCGAGCGCGTGTGCTAGCCTGAACGCCACCCGTCACCAGGAGGTGCTCCGCCATGCCCGCCACGGTCGGAAAAGCCGCGGTCTTCCACGGTCCTGGTAAGCCGTTCGAGATCCGCGAGAT
>JBHIBG010000131.1:0-6191 GCA_046758965.1 Methylomirabilia bacterium
GAGCGGGGCGAGATCGTCCAGGGCGCCGGGTCCTGAGCACGGCCTCAGCCCTGGGGCCTTGCGTCCGCTTGTAGCCGACGGTCAGGTGGGAGACGGCCCATGAATCGCGATGAGACCTTCGAGCGGGCGCTCGGGTTGGCGCCGGGGCAGACAGCGCTGATCGTCGTGGACATGCAGAAGGGGTTCGTAGAGCCCGGGGAAGCCATGGAGGTGCCGCTGGCCCGAGCGATCGTCCCGCAGATCCAGGCGCTGCTCGGCGGCTTCCGGGAGAAACGCCTGTCGGTGATCTTCACCCAGTTCGTGTACTCGCAGAAGATCCCGCTGCTCGTGGGGGAGCTTCACCCCGAGCACCGCCGGGCCCAGCCCGGCGCCCCCAGAGGCTTCGGTCTCCCCTCCAGCTCATGCCTGGAAGGAGAGGCCAGCGTGAACATCATCCCCGAGCTGGCGCCCCAGCCCGGAGAGCTGGTGATCACCAAGCACTGGTACGATGCCTTCAACGGTACGCCACTGGACGGAGCCCTCAGGGCGCGGGGGATCCACCACGTGGTCTTCGCCGGGACCATGACCGATATCTGTGTCCTGGCTAGCGTTGTCGGCGCTTTCAACCGGGAGTACCGGTGCCTCGTGGTCGAGGACGCCGTGGCGACCCTCCAGCCCGAGGTGCAGCAGGTCACGCTGGACGTCATTCGGCGAGCCTATGCCCGCGTGATCTCAACCAAGGAGGTCGCCCGGGAGATCGCCCTGTGGTAAGGTCTGAGCCATAGAGGGGATGCCATGAGGGACGGGCTCAAATTTCGCGGCGTGATACCGGCAAACCTCCTCCCCTTCAAGCCCGACCTCTCTATCGACGAGGCGGCCTATCGGAAGCACCTTCGATGGCTGGCGGACACCCCAGGGGTGACGGCCATCACTCTCAACGGTCACGCGGCGGAGGTCTCCTCGCTCTCTCGAGAGGAGCGAAAGCGGGCACTCGCAATCGCCCTTGACGAGGTCGGGGACCGCGTCTCCCTCATCGCCGGGGTCTACAGCGACGGGACCCACGAGGCTGTCGAGCTGGCCCGGGACGCCAAGGCTCTCGGCGCCGACGGGATCCTCGTCTTCCCGCCCACGCTGTTCATGTGGGGGGCCCAGCTGAAACCCGATATGCCGCTCCGCCATTTCTCCGCCATCGCCGAGGCTGTGGACATCTCCCTCGTCATCTTCGAGTACCCGCCCGCCTCGGGGATCGGCTACAGCCCCGAGACTCTGGCCCGGCTGGCCATGATCCCCACGGTGGTGGCGGTGAAGGACTGGTCAAACGACATCGTAGCCTTTGAGCGGAACCTCCGGGCCCTCCGGGGCACGGGTCGGCCCGTCGCCATGCTGTCGAGTTTCACCGTGTCCCTCTTCGCTTCCTTCGCCCTCGGCGCCGACGGGTGCATCTCGGGCATGGGCAGCGTGGCCGCCGACCTCCAGGCCGAGCTGTTTGCCGCTGTTCAGAAGGGAGACCTGGAGGCTGCGCGGGGGATCAACGACCGCCTGGAGCCTCTGGTCCAGATCTTCTACGCCCCGCCGTTCGTCGACATGCACAACCGGATGAAGGAGGCCCTGGTCCTGCTCGGGCGCATTCCCGTCGCTGTCGTCCGCCCGCCCCTGACCGCGATCAACGACGAGGAGCGAGCCCGGATCGAGCGAGCCCTCCAGGCCGCGGGACTGCTGCACCCCTGACCTCTCCCCTCCCACCCAGGGAGGAGGCCATGAAGCTCCCGAGGGAGCGCTTTGAGTACTCCGCCATCGCGGACCGCAAGCGGCTCAAGCTGATCCTCGACCGGTACCCCGGGGTCAAAGCGCAGTAGCCTGCCCGGAACCCCGTTCACGCCGCCTTCTCCCTCGTACCCACCACGCCCGAGATCTTCCAGCCGAGCGGTGCTACCCTCCACCGGGTCGGCTACTTTCGGACCGGAAATCCTCAAGAAATCATGCAGATCTCCGCGTGACCGGGAAGGCCCACCGTAGTCTGCTGTCAAATTGACAATCTCTGGTGCCAGTCTAGCAGGCGTTGTCAGCACCTGCCGGGGGCAGATCGAAAAAGCTTCTCTTTTTCGCCATTTTCTCAGCGGCCCTCTTGGCATGAACCCTGCGTTGGAAGGTGTGTACGACACGACTCTCCGGGCTTCCGGTCGAGCGGGAGGGGGTCCGCGGGTGAGGGGAGGTGAGATGGTGTCTCGGGATCAGGCGCGGGTGCTGGTAGTGGATGACGAGCTGCGGAACCGCGAGATCCTCCAGGAGATGCTCACCAAGTTCGGGCATGAGGTCGTCCTCGCCGAGGACGGGTTCAAGGCCCTCGCAGAGGTGGCGCGCGAGCTGCCGGACCTGATCCTCCTGGACATCTCCATGCCAGGCATCATCGGCATCGACGTCTGCCGAATCCTGAAGAGCGATCCTCAGACCCGGCTCATCCCGGTGGTGCTCCTCACTGCCCTCGGAGACAGAGAGACCCGCATCGCCGGCTTGCAGGCGGGGGCCGATGACTTCTTCAACAAGCCCTTTGACCGGTGGGAGCTCACGACCCGGATCCGCTCCCTCCTGGATCTCAAGCGCTTCACCGATGAGCTGGAGCACGCGGAGACGGTGATCACCAGCCTGGGTCTGGCCGCGGAGGCCCGCGACGTCTACACCGGGGCACACTGCGTCCGGCTCGCCAAGGCCGGCGTCGAGCTAGGCCGCCGCCTCACGCTCGGGGACGACACCCTCCGCGTGCTCCACCTGGGCGGCTACCTCCACGACCTTGGCAAGATCAGCATCCCCGATAACATCCTCCTCAAGCCCGGTCCGCTGACGAAGGACGAGCGGGTCAAGATGGAGACCCACTCCGTCGTCGGAGACCAGCTTTGCCAGCCCCTGCACTCGCTGGATCAGGTGCGCCTCGTCATCCGCCACCACCACGAGCGCTGGAACGGCAGCGGCTACCCAGACGGGCTGGCCGGCGAGTCGATCCCCCTGCCGGTCCAGATCCTCGGCCTGGTGGATGTCTACGACGCTCTCGTCACCCGCCGGCCCTACAAGCCGCCCTTCTCGCGGGAGGAGGCCATAAAGATTCTCGAGAAGGAGGCGGCCAACGACCTCTGGAACCCGAAGCTCCTGGCCGAGTTTCTCCGGCTCATACGGGATGGGTCGGGGTAGACCTTACCTCTCTTGAAGCGCCATCCCAAAGGTCAAGCCTGAAAGCAAAGCGACGACGGCAGCCGCGCGAAAGAGGCCCTCAATCCCCAGCGCATCCAAAAGGATTCCGGACAGGCCAGCCCCCGCGATCCCCCCCGCCCCGTAGGTCGCGGCGGAAAAAAACGCCTGCCCGCTGCTCTTCAGCGTGGGCGCCGTGTTTCGGTCCACGAAGCTGACGCCCGCCACGTGGAATGCGGCGAACGTCAAGGCGTGCAGCAGAGAGATCGCCAGGAAGGTCCCCGGCTCCCCCGCCAGAGTGTAAAGCCACCACCGGAGCGCCGAAGCCCCGGCTGCCGTCATGAGGAGCATCCGCGTCCCCACCCGCTCCAGAATGGGACGGGAGAACATCAAGAAAATCGCCTCCGCCACAACGCCCACCGAAAAAGACCACCCGATGACCGCGCCGGAGAGGCCGAGAGCCTTCATGTGAACGGGAAGGAACGTCCAGAAGGGCCCATGGCTCGTTCGCAAGACGAATCCCGCCGCCAAGAAGGGTGAGAACCCCGGCTTTCTCAGCAGCGCCACGATCTCCCGACCTAGACGGACACGCGGTCCTGCCGCCTCCGATGGAAGCGTCAGGGCCAGAAGGGCCTGGAGCCCGGCCCCCGCGAGAAAGACGTAAACCATCGCCCGGATCGAGAAGGCGTCCACCAGGTAGCCGATGGACAGGCTCGCGATGATGAATCCGACCGAACCCCACAGCCGGAAGCCTCCATAGGCGGGTCTTTTTCCCTGCGCGTCCCTCTCGCTCCCGGCGAGGTGCTCGAAGGTCGCGCTCTCGACCAGCGGGAGGGTCGACGTCCGAAAAGCGGAGAACAGGAATACGACGGTCGCGAGCAGAAGGACGCTCTTGGCGAACAGCAGCCCGGCGAACATCCCTCCGGCCGCAGCCGTCAGGGAAAAAATAAGGATTCTCCGGTTTCTGAACTTATCGGCGACGATTCCCCAGAGCGGCGGCGCCACGACGGCTCCGAGGGGAAGAAGGGCCCAGACCGCGCCTACCTCGGCTCCGGTCAGCCCCCGCGACCAGAGAAAGAGGCTCAGATAAGGGGCGTAAACGCCCAGGCCGAAGAAGCTCAGGAAGTAAAATCCCCGGAGGACGAAGGAAATGGGCACGAGATCGCTGCCCTGTGGCACAGCCGCCTCCCTCGCAAGCGCCCTTCCCTGCGGAAAAGTCCGCCCGTGCTGCTGGCGCGAAACCGAGAGCACAGGCTATCCGGCACTAAGGCTTCATAGGCCAACCCCCTTATATGCTATTGGCCTCTTGATATGTTATTAGATTATAGGCATTTGCTTTTGAGGTGGAGTCCCCAGCACCCTGGCGCCGGTCAATGAGGGCAGCGAAGGGCTGCCCGGGGACCCATGACAGAACTGCCAGGTGAACGAGGTCAGAACCTGACTGTGGGGTGCTCCAGGCGAGTCGGCCGTGGACCTTCCCTCGCCCCGCCCTGTAGCGGCATACTTAGCTCACGATGCTCCGGCAACGGGACCAACGGTGGCAGCACCCTTGGACGCGGGTCTCCCGGCTCTCGGGGAAGAATCTGGCTGGCGACTGGGACCCCGACCACCGACCGATCCATTTGCGTGTAGGTCAACGAGCTGGCTGCTGACTGATAGAACGGCGAAGGCACTCGGCTAGGGCAACGGAGGGGCAGCCATGAACAACGACGAGTGGAAAGAAGACGAGGCCGACCATCGGGGGAGCAGGACATACGCGAACGTGTTGATCACGCTGGGAGCTACTCTCTGGGTTGTTGCGGTTGCTGGAGCGGCCACCCTCCTGTACCTCAACCTCCAGGGCGGTGCCGCTTCGGAGGTGATATCCAGCCGCCAGCTCGGTCAGTATTCAGCCAGGTGGATCATGAGTGCCTTCATGCTCCTCGGTGTGCTGGCCGGCGGCATTCTCGGTGCTCCTCTGATCGTGGGGGGCCAACTCATAAAGATCTTCCTGGGTCAACGTGAAAGCCTCCTCGCCCTTCGAAAGCAGACTGAACTCCTGGCAAGCCAACTGGATCAGCTTGAACTCGGGAGGGCTTCCGCTCATGCCAGGGCGGCGCCGGAGCACATGGGAAGGGGGAGTAGGCCGAGCATTGAGGCCCTAGAGGCACGGGGTGTCCTGTTCGAGTTTCTCAATGACTACGACCGGTTACGGAACCGGGCTGGCACGGCGGAGCGCGAATGTGAGCGGCTCCGTGGGCTACTTTTCAAATCCGAGCGCCTCCACGTTCGGGCGGAGGAGGCGGAGCGCGAATCTGAGCGGCTTCGCGAAGAGGTCAGACAACTCCGGGCCGAAACGGAGAGCTATCGCCGGGAGCGGGAGGAAATCGCCGACGTCTTCTCGAAGTCCGTGGACTCACTCTCCCAGTTGGTGAATGAAGCCCTCGGTCGGCTGCGCGGCCAGCGGGCGTGACATCCTAGCGAAGTCATCGTGTCAGGCATCCGCCCCATCCCTTTGCTCTAACCGCCGATTCCTCGCGCTCGGGCAGCGGACGACAGATCCACTGCGCCGTTCTCCGATCAAACTCCCAGAGCTCACCGCGAGCTGACCGAGCGGCTCACTTGCAATTCTCAGCTCAGGAGAGCGATCACAGATCTGTCTCGTGCTGGCACACGCCGCGATAACCGCAGAGCTGCCAACGACATCGACAGGTCGATAACGGAGTTTGCAATGACCGCGAAGTGCCGATCGTCTCGGTGCTTGAGCCGTCTGAAGGGGCGACGACCTGGAAACACCGTGGACAGTCCGCGGACGAGTCGACGTCGTGTATTCCGTGAACTCCCGGGCTGAAGTCATCGGCCGATTTGTCATGGCCTGTCTGGCATCTTCCCCCGATTCTTCCGCGCTCTCTGAGGCTTGGCACAGCGCTTGCCAGAGCAACAAGCGCGCGAGAAGCGCAGCGGCCCGAACCCGAATATGAGTGGGATAGCTGAGGTCAGGAGGTCCTGAGCCATGACAGCGCGAAGCACGCTCTGCGTCGCAACCCTCGGGG
>JBHIBG010000132.1:0-6171 GCA_046758965.1 Methylomirabilia bacterium
TATCCCGCTGCGTTGCAGTCAGTCCTTTGGTGGTGGTGCCGGGGGTCCATCGCCCGGCCTGTCAGCGTATCAAGAAAGGGGTAGCCGCCATGGCGAAAACGGACGACTTCACCCTCCTCGATGCCACGGCCCAGGCGGAACTGGTGCGGCGGAAGGAGGTCAAGGCGATCGAGCTCGTGGAGGCAGCGATCGACCGAATCGAGTGTCTGAACCCCACCCTCAATGCCGTTGTTACGCCCATGTACGAGCTGGCACGGAAAGCGGTCTCCAGCCCGCTCCCCGACGGGCCCTTTGCCGGCGTGCCGTTCCTCTTGAAGGACTTAGCGGCCGAGTACGCCGGGGTTCGATTGACCGAGGGGTCGGCCTTTCTTGCTGACCACATTTCAGACCACGACAGTGAGCTGGTGAGACGTCATCGGCGTGCTGGCTTGATCGTGGCGGGAAAAACGAATACACCGGAATTCGGCATTCTCCCGACCGCCGAGCCCCGTCTGTTCGGTGCCAGCCGCAACCCCTGGGACACCAGCCGGACCACGGGCGGTTCCAGCGGCGGCTCAGCGGCCGCGGTAGCTGCGGGCCTGGTTCCCATGGCCCATGCCAACGACGGTGGTGGCTCGATCCGGATTCCGGCCTCATGTTGCGGGCTCTTTGGCCTCAAGCCCACCCGAGCGCGCAACCCCCTGGGTCCCGACTACGGGGACGTTTTCTCGGGTCTGATTGCCGAGCATGCCGTCACCTGCTCGGTGCGCGACAGCGCCGCCCTGCTCGATGCTACTTCGGGTCCCGACCTCGGTGACCCGTACCGGGCGCCGCCTCCCACGCGCCCGTTCCTCCAGGAGGTGGGCGCCGACCCCGGGCGGCTTCGCATCGCCTTCACCACTGTGGCACCGACCGGCGTCCCGGTGCATGCCGACTGCCTTACCGCGGTGCGCGAGGCTGCGGCGCTCTGCTCGGAACTAGGTCACGAGGTGGTGGAGGCGGCGCCAACGGTAGACGGGGGGTTGTTGACCCGCGGGTTTATTACCCTGTGGTCTGCCGGGTGCGCCTGGGGAATCGACGACTGGGCCCGGAGGACCGGCCGCACGCCCGCGCCCGACCAGTTCGAACCGCTCACCTGGGCCCTCTACGAGAGGGGACGCCAGAACAGCGCACCGGCCTATCTGCTCGCCCTACAGGATTTGCAGAGGCTCGCCCGCGACATCGCCCACTTCTTCGTTCACTACGACGTGTGGCTCACTCCCACCCTCGCCGAGCCACCCCCGCCCCTGGGTACCTTCGACTCTCCACCGGGGAATCCCCTCCAAGGGCTGCGCCGGTCGGGGGCCTTCGCGCCGTTCACGGCGATCTGCAACGCCACCGGGCAGCCTGCCATGTCGGTGCCGCTGTTCTGGAACGCTGGAGGCCTGCCGGTGGGTACCCACTTCATCGGGCGCTTTGGCGACGAGGCAACCCTTTTCCGGCTCGCAGGGCAACTCGAAGCTGCGCGTCCCTGGGCCAGTCGCCGTCCAGCGGTTCGGTCTGAAAAGGAGTAGATGAGACCGCGCGAGGTCCCCACGCTGCTCAAGCGGGCGGGGTGGTTTAACTGACCCGTACCTTGCGAGGAGAGGAGGCAACCATGAAGCTTAGAGCATTCACCCTCACCCTCGCCCTCACCCTGCTCGCCGCGCCGCTGCCCGGCGAGGCGTAGAAGGCGGGGAAGGTCGCCAAGGTCGGTGTACTACTCACGGGACAACCGCCTCGTCCGTCTGCACCCTTGCACCCGTATCTGGCTGCTTTCGTGCAAGAGCTGCGTGACCTCGGCCGGCTTCAAGGACAGAACCTCATCATTGAGTGGCGAGGGTTGGAGGGAAAGTTCGCCCGGCTTCCCAGCGTAGCGGCCGAGCTGGTCCGCCTCAAGCCGGACGTCCTCATGGCGGGGGGTACGCCGGCCCCACTGGCTCTCAAGCGCGCCACCACGACGATCCCGATCGTCATGTGGGCTGCGGGTGATCCAGTGGGGACTGGGCTTGTCGGCAGCCTGGCGCGACCGGGCGGGAACGTCACAGCGCTGAGCACTTTTGCTGTGGGCTTAGCAGGGAAACGGCTGGAGATCCTCACCGAGGTCGTTACTGCGCTCTCCCGTGTGGCCGTCCTCTGGAATGCGGCTAATTCGTATGCCCAACTAGCCTTTAGAGAGACGGAGTCCGCGGCCCGGCAGTTGAAAGTGACGCTCCTAAGGGCCCTCGGCCTCACGATTCCCCCGACCATCCTCTTCCGGGCGGACAGGGTGATCAGGTGAGTTCCCGGCGACTGGACGATCTCGCCTCGACCTTCTGACTGAACGGTCCTTGCACTTCCAGTAAGGGCCGGAAAGGGGGTAGTGATGCAGTGTCCCAGATGCAAGGGGAACCTGCGGAAGATGGATTCGCAAGGGATCGAGGTGGATCGGTGCACTTCCTGTGAGGGGCTGTGGCTTGACTACGGGGAACTGGACCAACTGGAGGATAGGGTTCTAGACGATGACCACGCAAAAGGAACCTTGATGTTTCGTTCTAGGCCCGGAGATCTATCGTGCCCCCGATGCCAGCAGCCCATGCGGGCGTTCAATTACCGCGCGTACAACTTGGAGCTGGACTTCTGCGAAAGCCAGCACGGCTGGTGGCTGGATCCCGGCGAGGAAAAGCGCGTTCTGGAACTCATGGAGCAGCAGATCACGGGCCTGGCGCGGAGGGCGTCTGCGGAGCAGGAGTGGGCTCGCTTCCTCAGGAACGCCAGGTCGAAACCATTTCTGGAAAAGGTGAAGGCCCTTTTTCGAGGATAGGGACGACACCACTGAGCGGATTGCTGGGTCGATCAACCGCCCTCTCGGCCAAGTCGTCCGGAGCTACCCATCCCTGGGCAGGCTGGCCATGGTGGTGATGGTGGGGGAGTTTCCTCTCGGGATGGCTAAAAACACCAGAGGGTGGGAATAATGCCTGCCGAGAACCTGAAGGCTTTCATCAGTTACTCTAGTAGGGACAGACGCCTCGCTGGCCGAATCAGAGATTGTCTAGTTGGTGTCATACGGGCAGAACTACGTGGCTGCGAGGAAGATTCCGGATTTAGGGAACTCCATGCCATCCCACGAACTCAGAGGGCGGCATCTACGTGACAGCGCGGAATGCATAGACAATGGCCATGTACTTGAGTATCAACCCGAGCAGGCTATACGAAACCGCTCGCGTGAGGCCAAATCGCATTATTCCCGCTATGAGCAAGACGTTTGGCGACGATAACGGCAGTAGATTGAAGAACAGGATTGCCCATCGGCCGTATCGGCGAACTGCTCTATTTGCCCGGTTATACCGTTCTTGCCCGATCACATCCTTGCTGATTCTCTGACTCACCGCGTATCCAATGCCGTAATCGATTACCTGCGCGCTGATTGCCGTAACGACGGCGATGATGATCAACACCACTCCCGCGTGTCCTTCCGCCTGATAGTACGGCACGAGCGCTTCCACGGGCAATACGAGAAAGAAGAGATACCCCGCGAAGTGAATAATCGAAAACGAACCGAGGCCGGGTTCCTTACCGGCCAAGATTTCTCTTCCCAATGTGGACGAGATGATCGCTATGGCAATCAGGTACGTTAGCAGAACGACGGCTAACCGCTTCCAGGTCACCTTCATTCTGAGCCCTGTTCCCCCCACATCTTGGGGCCTGATAGCCTTGCCCCTGCAGCTCCTGCGGCGGCGTCACCCCGAGTGGGCGGCGCATCCGGTGGCTGTGGTGGCAGAGGACAGGCCTCCGGGCCTCATCGTGTGGGTCAGCCAATCGGACCGTCAGTCAACTGTTGAGATCTTGGCGTTTGTTTTGGTTCTTGCGCGACTTTCGCGGGGTATTGGTGGTTCATGCGTACCTCCATAAGTGTTGTCCCTAGTCCCTCCTATTTTTTGCGCGACATCCCGGAAACGATATTGTAGCATCCGGTCATGCTCCTGGAGGGGCGCCGCACGCCGAGGGGGCAGATCCGGCAGCCGCCGGTGCGGGGTCGGCCCCCAGGCGGGAGGGCTTCTATCGCGCCGACACCCGTTGCGGGGCCGCCACCCGGGGGATATTCAAGGGGGAATGATGAGTTGGCAACCGGAAGCTGACGAAATACGGCGGCGGCGTGAGCTGGCGCTGGAGCTTGGCGGGGCCGAGCGCGTCAAGCGCCATCACGAGGCCGGCAAGCTCACCATCCGGGAACGGATTGATCGGCTGGTGGACCCGAACTCCTTTCAGGAGGTCGGGCAGCTGACCGGCGCGGCGACCTATGTGAGTGGGAAGCTGGAGAAACTGGTCCCGGCGCCGTACGTCATGGGACTGGCGCGGCTCGCGGGCCGCTTCGTCGCCGTCGGCGGGGAGGATTTCACGGTCCGCGGAGGGTCGAGCGCCGGACTGGATCGCCGCAAGGGCGGCCAGGGTGGGTTCATCGAGGATTTCGCCTACCAGTATCGTATCCCGCTCATCAACCTGACCGATGGCGCGGGGGGGTCGGTGAGAACGGTGGCGCGTACCGGCCACGCGCACCTGCCGGGCGTCGATACCTTTCAGCGCTCCGGGCAGCTCCTGGGGTGCGTGCCGGTGATCGGCGTGGTGCTGGGGTCGAGCGCGGGAGGGCCGGCCGCCCGTGCGGTCCTCTCGCACTGGTCGGTCATGGTCGAGGGCACGAGCCAGATCTTTTCAGCGGGGCCGGCCGTGGTCGAGCGTGCCCTGGGTCAACGGGTGACCAAGGAGGAGCTGGGAGGGGTGGAGGTGGCGGTGGATACGGCCGGGTGCATCCACAACCGGGCCGCCGACGAAGAGGAGGCGTTCCGCCTGATCCGCCGGTACCTGAGCTACATGCCCCAGAACGTCTGGGAGTTGCCGCCCCGCGTGACCTCCGAGGACCCGCCCGAGCGCCGGGAAGAAGCGCTGCTCTCCATCGTGCCCCGCAATCGCCGCCACATGTACGACATGCGAAAGCTGATCCAGCTCATCGTGGATCGCGATTCCTGCTTCGAGATCCAGCCCACGTACGGCAAGACGGTCATCACCTGCCTGGCCCGCCTCAACGGGTATGCCGTGGGGGTCGTGGCGAACAACCCCATGGTCTTCGGAGGGGCCCTGGATGCGCCCGGCGCCCGCAAGACGGAGCACTTCATCGAGGTGTGCGACACCTTCCATCTCCCGATCCTGTTCCCGGTCGATACCCCGGGCTTCATGATCGGGCGCCCCGCGGAGCAGGCCGCCACGCTGCCGGCCGGGGTGCGGGCGCTCTACATCGCCCACCAGGCGACCGTGCCGAAGATCAGCCTGATCGTTCGGAAGTGCTATGGCATGGGCGGAATGATCCCCACCTCGACCGACGCGCTGAATCTCCGGCTGGCCTGGCCATCGGCGGAGTGGGGGTCGCTCCCCATCGAGGGCGGGGTGGCAGTCGCCTACCGGCGCGAGATCGAGCAGGCGGCCGACCCGGCCAAACGCCTCCGCGAGATCGAAGAGGAGCTACGCGCCCTGAACTCCCCCTTTCGCACGGCCGAGGCCTTCGGGGTGGAGGACATCATCGATCCGCGGGAGACACGACCGCTGCTGTGCCGGTTCATCGAAGCGGCCCAGGCCGCGCTGCGCGGTGAATTGGGCCTCAAGCCCAGGGCGGGCGTTCGCCCGTAGCCTCAGCTGCGCCGCGGAGGGCACGGGCGTGAAGCCGCTGGAAGGTCTCGTAGTCCTGGATCTGACCCGCTATCTGGCCGGTCCCTATTGCACGCTGCTCCTGGGAGGCCTCGGGGCGGAAGTGATCAAGGTGGAACCTCCCGGTACCGGGGACTCCTATCGGTACCGGCCACCGTTTGCGGGCCCCAAGGGAGTGAGCCTGACGAAGCAGACCGACGACGATATCGGCATGACCATGCTCCACCGGGCGCGCAACAAGAAGAGCATCACCTTGAACCTGCGGCGCCCCGAGGGCATGGAGCTGTTTCGACAGCTCTGCACCAGGACCGACGTGATCGTGGAGAACTTCGCCCCGGGGACCCTGGAGGAGATCGGCATCGGGTTTCCGGTGCTGCAGGCCTGGAACTCCCGCCTCATCCTGTGCTCGATCTCGGGCTTTGGCCAGCGTGGCCCCCACCGCCAGTGGCGCGCCTACGACCCGATCATCCAGGCGATGAGCGGGATCAGCGCCATCAC
>JBHIBG010000133.1:0-6006 GCA_046758965.1 Methylomirabilia bacterium
CGGGATATCCAAACGACCGGGTAGTAGTCTTCTTGACAGAAAAGGTAACCTCGTGCAAGAGGTTTTTGACGATGATCGGGTCGCCGGACTGGCAAGAGGGCGTGACAGCGTTTTTCGAGAAGCGCGATCCGCGTCCTCGGCGATGCCGAACCCGGAAAGGTGAGCCCCCGCTTACCGGGATTTGGCGGCACCTCGCCGAGCTAGCTCTTACCGTGAACCCGGCGGGCGCACTACACTCGGAGCGAAATGAGGCCGTGGAAGCGGGCGAAAGGCCCCGGGCTCGTTCTGTGGCGTGGTTGGGTCGACGGTCCGGCCGTCTTCGCCGGGAGGCCGCTTCATGCAGGCTGGCTCACGGCAGTGGCTCGCTAGTGGTGATGCTCAAGGTGCCAGATGTGGAGGCGGAAGGACGTCTCTTGCCCCGTCAGGCGCAGACGGATGGAAAAAGGCCGAACTCTCCCACGGAAAGATCTTCCCGCCCCGGGTGAAGCCGAAGGCGCCGCTCACGCGCCGCTCCGCCTCATCCACCCCCAGTAGCTCCAAGGTGACAACCTCGACGTCAGGGCTTTGGGCTTGAGCTCTCACATATCCCCGGGCCGTCAGGAGATCGGGGGCGGGGTGAGTGTAGTTCCAGTAGAGGTCAAAGTAGCCGTCCTCGACATGGTGCCGGAACTGGCGAGGATCGAAGAGGTAGTCGGTGTGAGAGGCCACGAGGGTCCTGGCGGGGAGAAGCATCAGCCCGGAAAGTAGGCCGGCGAGGAGTCGTTTCATGGCATCCTCCTGCTCGCCCTAGTAAGAGTGGGGGAGAGCCCATCGGGTTGCAACCTGCCCGAAAAATCCGCCAGCAGGCTTCTCGCCTGACCGTGGTTCCGTGGAGAACCCCAGTGCCACCCGAATCTTCCAGTCTGCAAAGCTGATCTCCGGCCCCTTCCGGCGGCGGGTGGTCCGGGGCCTCAGCAGCAACCGACAATATGGCACCCAGTTGGACAGTTTGACTAGAAGGCGAGGGGCGAGGGGGTAGAGGCCCCCGCGGAGCGGGGAGGAGCACGAAGCGAGGTCCTCAACGTCGGCAAGGCAGTACGAGACGGTGAATCAGGTTGGGTCAGCGCGGCATGGGGTAGGATTCTCGCTTCTCCTGATGAGCGATGGCTCCTGGACGGGGAGCTGCAAGTCGTCGCTGCATGGGGGGAGCACACGCGAGCGTGAGGGACCCTCGGCTGTACCGCGGCTCCCTTAGAAAAACTCAGAAAGCGCGGCTACGGGGGGAGCTGGCGTCAGGCTCTGCGCCACCCGGAATTGGGCTGCCCGCCGTGCCGCCCGGTACCGTGGTCTATGTGAGAAATCTCAAGGCTGGGCTGCGCCGGCGAGGGCGGTCTTCCGATCACCGCCGGCCCAGACTATGACCATCACTGTTGTGGCGACCAGGTTTTCAGGATGGTGCCGTGCCAGGTGTGCGGGACGTATGACCTTCACCCCCGCCCTACGGCTGATACGCTTGGCGTCATCTATTCTGCCGACGAGTATTGCTCGTTCAGCTTTGCCGAACGGGGAAGCGCGTGGGTTCTGCGTGCCCGGAAGCTGCGCGATCGGCGTGAAGTAGAGAGGATGCTGAGGCATGTGGAGACGGAGCGAGAACAGGTAAAGGTTCTCGATATTGGCGCGGGTGATGGCGCCTTGTTGGAGATGTTCGAGTCGTCCGGGGTACCGGGGTCGAACCTCAGTGGGGCCGATCTCGAGTCCCACGCGGTTGAAAGGCTGCGCTCAAAGGGGTTCAACGGAATATTGGGCCGTGTGGAGGAGCTGGAGCTTCCAGCGGCGAGCTTCGATCTGGTCACGATGATACAGGTCATCGAGCACGTCGCAGATCCCAGAAAGGTGATGAGATCGGTAAACCGGGCGCTTCGGCGGCGTGGGATTCTTGTGCTCGAGACGCCGAAGATCGCGAGTTGGGACTGCCGCTTCTTTGCTCGAAAGACCTGGGGAGGCTACCACTTCCCGCGTCACTGGACGCTGTGGAGCCTGGAATCCAACGCTCGGACGTTAAGGGAGACGGGGTTTGAGATCGTCGAGATCTCGGCGCCGCCGGCGGCAGTGACGTGGAGATGGTCGGTCAACCACGTCCTGCAGGATCGAGGATGGCCGAAGCTGGCGGCGGATCTCCTCACGATGAATAATCCCCTTGCGCTGGGAACCTTTTGGGTTATCGATGTGCTGCCGAGCGTCCTGGGATGGTCTGCCAACATGCGCGTAGTCGCGCGCCGCGCGAGCTAGCCCGGGCTAGCCGGGCAGGCGCTGGTATGGTCAACCGATTTTGGAGGATTGGAGCACTGCGATGTTCAATGCTGCCGTATACGCGACGAGCAGGCAGTTCACGATGGAAGCTACGGAGACGGTTCGATTGCAGAATGGAACCCTGAGGGAGTGTGGGTTTAGCTGGCTTATGAAGAAACCCGCGAATATATACAAGAAGGGAACCTTGACATAATAGTACATCAGGTCCATGAAGGTAATGGAATGAGCTATGGAAAAACAGCAGTAGAGTAACCCGGGAACCAGGAGGCTTCTATCGCGTTTCCATATGGCGACGGCGATGCCCAGAAAACCGAGCAATGTCAAAGTGTATATCAGGAATTCGAAGGCGAGCGTTGCGGCAGAGGAATGAAAAGTTTGCGGATTCCCGGGCTGGAGCCATGTTTTTATGTCGATGGCCTTGTTGGAGACCTGGATAGCCTGAAATACTTTGATGAAGACGGAGTTGATCCCAAGATTAAAAGAGACGAAACTGTGGAAGAAATTCTTGAGGAAGATTCCCGGATTGTCATAGAAGCTGTCAACGGCCCGTTTCCTGAATTCGTCTTCGAGCTCCAGATTGTGGGTCACGTAGTGCCAAGGGGTGCACTCTCGGGCCCTCGCAACCTTCTCGCAAATACGCGCGCCGTCCCGGTACCAGAGGTCCCACCAATTGTAGTGATTCGGACTTAGTTTTGGGTGCGGGGTTGTCGCGGCCCACATGGCAACTCCGGTCTGCGCGTTCACGGGAATGAGCCTCTTCGTTAGCGCGTAATTTCGAAGTGAATAGGGCGCAATAACCAGAATCATCCCCAGGGTGAAGATGATGCTCGCTCTTGTCGCGACTTTGAGGCTGGATCGGGAGCTCAGGAGGATCATGATAAAGACAAATGCGGGCAGGATGAGGGTCATAGGCCTGATCAGCGTGGAGAGTCCCCAGGGTATTCCGGCGGAGAGGATCTTCGGCCCGGGGCGGCTATTGCTTTCGAGCGCGATGGCTAGGATGTAACCTGAGAGAATCAGGAAGAAGAGATGGAGTGTATCGTAATGAACGAAGCCGGCCAGGACGATCGGGTAGGGGCTGCAGCCGAACAGGAGAGCCAGGATGATCGCGTGTTGGGGGTTTGTGTAACGAGAAGTCCACAGGAAGAGAAAGAGAGCTGAAAGGCCCGCCAGAATAGATTGTGCGAGATAGATTGCGCTCTTCGCAGTGTGGGAAGGGCGATCTATGGCGGCTCGGGTTTGAAAGATGTCCTTTTGACCTGTGAGTGCTTCCCAGAGCCTGAAAACGGAAGCGATGAAAAAGGGATAGCCAGGCGGTCTGAAAACGAATGGAGCTGTTTGATCGGGATTGAATTGGCCTGTCAGTTCCAGATTATACCCAAGGGCGACGTATTCCTCGGCCATACCTCCCATGAATTCGAGTTGCCGATTCGTAATGACGGACGAGAGAGTAAGGGCAAACGTGATGGCGAAGGCTAGCAGGGATAGCGCGAGATGGGGACGCGAACTCAATGGTAGCAGGAGTTGTTTCGACAAGTCGTGAGTCGGTCGAGCTAAATGGGCTTTGCCGTTGGATGTCGGAGGGTTTGCATAGGATGTCCGAGGATCGTCCGCGGTATGAGTTCATGATAGTCTTTTGAAAAGTGCGCTTCAACTTTTGCATTGGAGTACTGATGCGTCGAAGGCGTGGCTTTGACTGCCAAGGGGATCTTTTGCTTCATCGGCGCTTGTTGCGGGGGTCGTAGGGAACAGGAGGGCGGCCAACCGGCGCGTGCACTCTCTGCTGCTGCCAGGGGCTCTCGGGGATCTCAGGCCTGGGGAATCTGTGCCAGGCAGAAGGCGAATCAGCGCAACCTGACAATATGACACCCGTTTGGACAGCATGACTTGAAGAGGGCAAGGGCGAAGGAGTGGATCCTTCCCTGTTGACAGCCCGCCGCATCCCGCCTCGTGGCTCCCGCCCCTGGCATTTTAGTTGCATGTGCGAGTAGGGGCAGCAAACACGGTTGGACCGAGACGGCCCATCCAGAAACTCCCGGTCAAACCTGGTAATGAAGCTGTTCCCCGCGATTGCGAGCAGAGAAAGGAGGATCGTTCAAATGAAGAACCCGCGAATGGGAGTGCTGGCGCTCCTGGTGGCCCTGTTATGGGTGACGGGATGCGCCACAACGGCCAAGTTGGTGACAGCCAAAGATGATGGGATGAGTCAGCTCTATCGTGTCAGCCGGACCGGCGCCTGGAAAATTGCCAAGACGGTCTTGCACTGGGAGGGTAGCGACGGCCTCGAGGAGCATCGAGCCAAGGGCTTGCTCGTCGCCCGCAACGGGAACAAATGGGTGCCGTGGGGGACCCTAAAGGCAGTGTGGGTGGAACGCGTTGACCGACAGCACACAAGGGTCACCGTTGTGTCGAAGAGACACAGCGGCATCAACCTCGGGACGATCTCGAGTGAGGCCAAATTTCACAAGCGGTTTGCTCAAGCGTTGAAGATTGTTAAGCGGGGAAGACGCCTTCCGTCCGAACCGCCAGAGTAGAATCATGAGGTAACCGCGGTTCGAAGCGCCTATCCCTGACCCGGCACCTTCCTCCTTTCTCGGCCCGGGCATGCTGGGAACAGGCGCAGTACAGGACAGCGTCCCACGGGCGCCGGGGTATTCCCCGGCGCCCGTGGTGTCTCCCACAGATTCAGCTCCGGCGTGCCCGGGCCGCGTACGAAGTGGCGCCAACTTGAGAAAAAACTCCCGGATCAGGCATTCGATGTCGTCGCGGCACCGGCGGAAAGCATCCCGAATCTCGTCGGCGGAGCTCTTGGCTTGCGCGGGATGGTCCAGGGGCCAGTGGAGACGCCTCACTCGAGGCGGCAGGATCGGGCATCGCTCGTCGGCGTGCATCCCTGCCAAGTTGGCAAGAACTTGCCGAATTTTTGTGGACAGCTCGCATGGATCACCGCCGGAAGTTTCTTTGTAAGTAGCTGAAAAACAAGGGATGTACTTCTGGCCAAGCACTTGGTACGGACCTTGCGTGAGGAGGGTGCAGAGGAGGAGGTATGAATCATTTCTTTCAGCGTATGAGGGCAGCCAGAGCAGCCTCCGAGATTGTCCGCGAGGAATTCCGGCTCACGCGCATCCACTTCCTCCGTGCTGGGGCGGTGCTCGCCGTGGGACTGGTGGCGGTGGCTGCGGGGTTCCAGCTCGCAAGCGGCAAGCTGCAGACGACGGCAACATTCGTTGCCGAGCGACAGCTTGAGCCGATCACACGCACCTATTCTCACCTGGACCGACTTGACCTGGGCCGGCCCGCCACGCCTGTCGGCAGTGGGATGCGTGCGGCGGTGAGCCCGGGGATGCCTACCTCACACGCCGACCTGAGGAAGCCGCACGCGGCCCTGGCGGCGTTCACCCTGGTCCGCGTGCTCATGGCGGAGAAACGCAAGCGGCGTGAGGCCTCGATGGGTGAGCAGGCG
Organism: Methylomirabilia bacterium; assembly: GCA_046758965.1. Taxonomy (GTDB): domain Bacteria; phylum Methylomirabilota; class Methylomirabilia; order Rokubacteriales; family CSP1-6; genus JBHIBG01. The sequence goes on from JBHIBG010000133.1 coordinate 5,753, forward strand.
GGAGGAACTGAAGCCGGACGCATCCTGAGAAAGGCGAAGCCGGCAAGACACGCCGCGCTGCTGAGCGCAGGGCGATGATCCCGAGCGGAATCGTCATCGGCCAGGGTGCCCTCGGCTAGGAGATGAACTGCTTGAGCAGACGCGCGATCTTCGTCAGACTTGTCCGGGCGTTGATCTTGTGGGTCGCCTCCGGGTGGCTTCCGGTCGTGCTGCTCTGGGCAGCTCCCGGTTTCGGGGCGGAGGCCGCGCTGTCG
>JBHIBG010000134.1:0-6003 GCA_046758965.1 Methylomirabilia bacterium
GCTAGGCTCCGGGGCGCCTGGACCTCTTCCACCCTTGCCATCAGGCGCTTGCTCAGCAACTCTTTGGCCGCCTTCACCTCGGGGGTGCAAAGCGGATACGCGTCGCCTACCGCCGGGGAGAGCGACACGGCAAGAAGGACAGTCAGTAGTATCGAGAACAGCTTCCTCATCTTGATTTCTCCTCGTCTTTCGTTAATTCCTGAGACCCGTTAACTGTTTGGTCCACCCGTCCTGCCCAGCCTGCGTTTTCACCTCCTTCTTTATGATTTCTCAATCAAAGCCCCTGAGGGTTTGTGTCTGTCAGATGCTTTTCGCAAGAGCAATGCCAATCGGCCCAATTTTTTTTCTCCCGTAAGTTCAAGCACTTGCAGGGCATCGTCGGAACCCCGGGGCTCAGAACCCGGCGTTCTGCCCGGATAGCCTGCGAGTCCCCTGAGGCAATGTGACCGATCGCACAGGAGGGATTCCTGGGCGGCCAGGGCCGAGACCTTCGGGACGCCTCCGACCGCCATTGCTCGGCTGACCTTCCACTACAGTGGAGGAATAAGCGTTTCGTTGTGGGCTTCGACCTTGAAGAGCAGGCTTCGGTCATCCACCTCGAGCAGCTCGACGATCACCGTCAACCAGCTCGGTGGTCAGGCGCGTGGCGGACCAGAGCGGCATCCAGCTGGAGTGCCGCCCGCTGCCGCCCGCGACGATGACGATCAGGTGGCCTGGCTCGGCCACGATCGGGATCAACGCCCCGTCGCTCTCGGCCTCGATCCACCGGGGCCAGGTCCGCTCTCCGTAGTTCCCCCGCCCGACCAGCTCCCGCTTCGGAAGGCGCGCGCGCTCGAAGAGAAAGCGCTTGACCTCCTCTTTGCTATATCCGGCCGCGGCGATCTCCTGGGCGTGCTCCGGGCAAAGGGCGATCAGTACCTCGCCCGCCCGCCCCTGATAGTAGTAGCTCACCGCGCCCCAGGCGCGCATGGATCCGGCGATGGTCTCGAGGATCCCCTCTCCGCGATCCGCCGTGTGCTCCGTCACCTGGTGAAACGCGCGGACGCCGGCGAGGCTCACCGTGCTCTGTTCAGGCCTGTAGCCCAGCTCCACGTGGAGCGGCTCCCACGGGGTTCTCTCCTCGCTCTCCGTCGTGCAGAAGGTGTACTTCCCGGGAAAGGCCTGGGTAGACCTCTCCATCGCTCCAGGGATCGCGCCGCCCAGGTTCCGCATGACCAGGGCGAGCGTCCGGCCGATGGCGGCATTCGCGCGGTGGCCCGAGCCAAAGCAGGCGGTCTCCCCGTTCACCCCGGCGCGCCTGGCCTCGGGTCCGTTGACGATGACGAGCGGCGTTGCCCCTCCCGTGGTGACCCCGATCCCCCCGGCGTTGAACTCCTCCCGAAGCCCCGCGCGCACGGCGGCGAGCGCCAGGGAGATGTGGAGCGGCGTGGCCCCGGCCATCACGGCGTTGGCCGCGAGCTTCTCGGCGGTGACGGTCCCGTTCCTGGGAGGCATCACGCCTAGGACCGCGGAGGGTGCTAGATGCATCAGCTCCAGTAAGCGTGCCACCCGAGCCTCCGTCGGCGGGATCACGGGCAGCCCGTCAGACCAGCTCCGCGCCTCGAAGGCATTGTTGAGCTCGTCGATGTCGGCGGGCAGCTCGAGCCGAGAGGCGGTGGGCGCCCGGCTCGACGTCAGCTTGGCGTCCGACACCGGCGGCGGAGCCGGTGCCGTGAGCGCAGCCAGGATCCGCGGGAAGGTCGCGCGCGCCACCTCCTCCACCTGCTCCGCCGGCCGGCTCGCCATGGGGTGCGGGACCAGCACGATCGCGTGGTGCGGCATGCCGAGAGCCTGGGCCCGGAGGCGCGCCGCCTGCTCGAAGGATTCGGTGACGACCGTCACCGACGGCTTCCTGCGACGCTCCGTCTCGATTCCGTCGTGGAGACCCCACGACGTGCACGACCCTCAATCGGCGACGCCGTGGACCACGATGTCGCACTGCTTCAGCAGCTCGTCGAGGGCCTCGTCGGGGAGCGGGGTGCTGGGGTTCGGCTTGCGCTGGATCACGACGCGGCCGACCCTCGCCTTCTCAAGCAGCTGGCCGACGATCCGCATGAAGCGGTCGGAGTTGGTGCGGGCATTGTCCACCAATCCCACGACTGCCCCTTCGATGCGGGTCGGTCGCGGCACCGCTTCGACGAGCTGCGCCTGATCCTCGGCCGCGGGGTGGATGACCACTACCGTATCACTCGCGCTCATGGATCCCTCCGATGCCCGGCCCGCGTCGCGACTTCGACCGCCCTCCTCCATATCGGCGTCGGACGCGCCGAGAGAGGAGTGTCTGGTTAGAATGTGCCCGGATAATTTCCGCCGTCGATCAGGAAATTCTGGCCGGTGATGTAGCTCGCCTGGGCGCTGCATAGGAACGCGCAGAGCTCGCCGAACTCGGCAGGATCACCGAAACGTCCAGCCGGGTTGGCCCGCGCCTGCTCGGCAAACACTTCCTCGAATGGGCGCCCTTGCTTGTCGGCCGAGACGCGCGCAGTGGCGCGCAGCCGGTCGGTCGCGAAAGGCCCCGGCAGGACGTTGTTGATGGTGACATTGTGGCGGACGGTCTGGCGCGCCAGGCCGGCGACGAAGCCCGTGAGGCCGGTGCGCGCCCCGTTCGACAGGCCGAGGATGGGGATCGGCGCTTTGACGGCGGAGGAAGTGATGTTGACGATGCGGCCGAACCGGCGCGCGATCATGCCATCGACGGTGGCCTTGATGAGCTCGATCGGCGTCAACATGTTCGCGTCGAGCGCGGCCAGCCAGTCTTTGCGCCCCCACTCGCGGAAGTCGCCAGGCGGCGGTCCGCCCGCATTGTTGACCAGGATGTCCGGCGCCGGACAGGCGGCGAGTGCAGCCGTCCGCCCGGCGTCGGTGGTGACGTCGCCGCGGACGGCGGTGACGCGCGCCCCGCTCGCGTCGCGGATCTCCTTCGCTGCCGCCTCCAGCGTCTCCGGTGTGCGGGCGATGATCGTGACGTTCGCTCCTTCACGGGCCAGCGACATGGCGCAGGCCTTCCCCAGCCCCTTGCTGGCGGCACAGACAAGCGCGTTCTTTCCGGCGATCCCAAGATCCATTGGATGTCCTCCTCCTGGCGGGAGTCTAGGCGGGAGCGCCGGGGCTGTCAAGGCGGCGCGTTCCCGCCCACAGGAGCGCTCCCGCGCCGTCGCAAAGGACGAAGCGCCGAAGAGAGGCGCTGACGGCACCCGCCAGCGTCGCCCGTCCGCACCCCGGCTTCCCACGGAGGATTCGGGAGTCTGGAGGCAGCTGGTTGATGGCGCTCCCGGGTGGCTCCGCCAGGTCTTCTCGCTCAACGCTGGAGAGCCCCGTGGAGTCTACCACAGGCTCAAGGATCATCCTCCCTGAGGCCCTGTACGCCACCGCCACCATCTGCAGTTATAATGTGAGGCGTTATGGCCAGCGATCGGCTCCTCATCCGGGGTGCCCGGGAGCACAACCTCAAGAACATCGACCTCGAGATCCCCCGCGGCCAGCTGGTGGTGATCACGGGGCTCTCGGGGTCGGGGAAGTCGTCGCTCGCCTTCGACACCATCTACGCCGAAGGGCAGCGGCGCTACGTGGAGAGTCTCTCCGCTTACGCTCGGCAGTTCCTCGAGCAGATGGAGAAGCCGGACGTGGACTCCATCGAGGGGCTCTCGCCGGCCATCTCCATCGAGCAGAAGACCACCTCCAAGAACCCTCGCTCCACCGTCGGCACGGTCACCGAGATCTATGACTACCTCCGGGTCCTCTTCGCCCGGATCGGCGTGCCGCACTGCCCCTCCTGCGGCCGGGTCATCTCCGCTCAGACCGTCCAGCAGATGGTGGACCGGATCCTGACGCTGCCGACGGGGACCAAGCTGCTGCTCCTCGCTCCGGTGGTGCGCGGGCGCAAAGGGGAGTACAGGAAGCTCTTCTTCGACCTTCGCCGGCAGGGGTACGCCCGTGTCCGGGTCAACCGCGAGGTCCGCGAGCTGACGGAGGAGATCGACCTCGACAAGAACAAGAAGCATACCATCGAGGTGGTGGTGGATCGGCTGATTGTTCGCGACACGATCGGTAGCCGGCTGGCCGACTCGCTGGAGACGTGCCTCAAGCTGGCGGATGGCAGCGTGCAGGTGGAGGTGGTGGATGGACAGGCCTACCTCTTCTCCGAGCGGCTGGCCTGCGCCAGGTGCGGGATCTCCTTCCCGGAGGTCTCGCCCCGGATGTTCTCCTTCAATAGTCCCTACGGGGCCTGTCCCGAGTGCGGAGGGATCGGAAGCCGCTACGAGCTGGATGCCGAACTGATCGTCCCTGACCCGCGGAAGTCGCTCAGGCAGGGCGCCTTGGCCCCGTGGGCGGGGCGCGAGTCAGGCTACTTCAAACAGACCCTCCAGGTCCTGGCCAAGCGCTATCGCTTCAGCCTGGACACCCCCTGGAAAGCCCTCAAGAAAGCGACCCGAGAGGTGATTCTCTTCGGCGAGGAAGGGAGCGGCTTCGAGGGGATCCTCAAGGTCCTCGACCGCCGCTACAAGGAAACCCTCTCTGAAGAGATCCGGCAGGAGATCGAGCGCTTCATGTCGCTCCGTGACTGCCCGGTGTGCAAGGGGTCCCGCCTTCGGGCCGAGACCCTCGGCGTGAAGATCTCGGGCCTGTCCATTGCCGACGTGGTGAAGTTCACCATCAAGGAGGCGGCGAAGTTCTTCGACAACCTCCGGCTCTCCGAGCGCGAGGAGATGATCGCTCGGCGGGTCCTGAAAGAGATCCGGGAGCGTCTGGGCTTTCTCCAGAACGTCGGCCTCGAGTACCTCGCCCTTGACCGGCCGGCCGCCAGCCTGTCAGGGGGCGAGGGCCAGCGGATCCGCCTGGCCACCCAGATCGGCTCGAGCCTGGTGGGGGTCCTCTACATCCTGGACGAGCCCTCGATCGGGCTCCATCAGCGGGATAACCGGCGGCTCCTCGACACGCTCAGGCGCCTCCGCGATCTGGGGAACACGGTGCTGGTCGTCGAGCACGACGAGGAGACCATCCGCTCGGCCGATTACGTCGTGGACCTGGGACCCGGGGCCGGGGAGCTGGGGGGCCATCTGGTCGCCGTGGGGTCCCCGGACGAGATCATTCAGAACCCACGCTCGCTGACGGGGCAGTATCTCGCGCGCCAGCTCAGGATCCCGGTGCCGAAGGCTCGCCGGCGGCTCAACGGCAAGTTCATCACGATTCACGGCCCCCGCCAGCACAACCTGAAGGGGATGCCTGTGAGGATCCCCCTGGGGACCTTCACCTGCATCACCGGGGTGTCCGGGTCCGGCAAGTCCACCCTGGTCAACGACATCCTCTACTACGCCCTGGCCCAGATGCTGCACCGCGCTCAGGATCGACCCGGCGCTCACGACCGGATCGAGGGCGCCCAGCATGTGGACAAGGTCATCGATATCGACCAGTCCCCGATCGGCCGGACTCCGCGGAGCAACCCCGCCACCTACACCGGGGTCTTCACCTTCATCCGGACGCTCTTCGCCCGCACGCCGGAGGCCCGGATGCGGGGCTACCGGCCCGGCCGCTTCTCGTTCAACGTCAAGGGGGGCCGTTGCGAGGCCTGCCAGGGCGACGGGCTCGTGAAGATCGAGATGCACTTTCTCCCGGACGTCTACGTGACCTGCGAGGTCTGCAAACGGAAGCGCTACAACCGCGAGACCCTGGAGATCCGCTACAAGGGGAAGAATATCGCCGAACTGCTGGAGATGACCGTGCACGAGGCGCTGGCGTTCTTCGAGCCCATCCCCTCCGTGAAGCAGAAGCTCCAGACGCTCCACGACGTCGGCCTCGACTACATCCGCCTCGGGCAGTCGGCCACCACGCTGTCGGGCGGGGAGGCCCAGCGGGTGAAGCTGGCGACGGAGCTCGGCCGGAGAGCGACGGGCCGCACGCTCTACATCCTCGATGAGCCCACCACCGGGCTCCACTTTGCGGACATCCAGCGGCTGCTGGACGTGC
>JBHIBG010000135.1:0-5697 GCA_046758965.1 Methylomirabilia bacterium
CACTGGATTGATTCCGAGACCCAGGTGGTCCTGGACAGCCTGATCGAGAGCCTCCCGACCGCCCGCCTCCTGCTGCTGGTGAACTATCGCCCCGAGTACCAGCACGGCTGGGGGAGCAAGACCTACTACACCCAGCTTCGGATCGACCCGCTCACGCCCGAGAGCGCCGAGGAACTCCTCCAGGCCCTGCTGGGGACCGACGCCGGTCTGCAACCGCTCAAGCAGCTTCTAATCGAGCGGACCGAGGGAAATCCCTTCTTCTTGGAGGAGAGCGTTCGCACCTTGGTCGAGACGCAGGCCCTGGTCGGCGAGCGTAGAGCCTACCGCCTGGCGAAGCCTGTCCAGACGATCCAGGTGCCTGCGACCGTCCAGGCGGTCCTAGCGGCCCGAATCGACCGGCTCTCGCCCGAGGACAAGCGCCTCCTCCAGTCGGGGTCCGTCATCGGAGAAACCGTGCCCTTCACGCTGCTCCAGGCTGTTGGTGAGATGCCAGAGGATGAGCTTCGCCGCGCCCTGAGCCGCCTGCAGACGGTCGAGTTCCTCTACGAGACCAGCCTCTTCCCCGATCTCGAATACACCTTCAAGCACGGCCTCACGTACCAGGTGACGTACAACTCCCTCCTCCAGGAGCGCAGAAAGGCGCTCCATGCGAAGGTCGTCGAGGCGATCGAGCGTCTCCACGGAGACCGCCTGGCTGAACAGGTTGAACGGCTCGCACACCACGCACTCCGGGGGGCACTACCCGCGAAGGCCCTTCTGTATCTTCGTCAGGCTGCCGCAAAGGCCGTTACGCGCTCGGCCAATCGCGAGGCCGTGGCGTTCTTTGAGCAGGCGTTGAAGCTCCTGGCCGATCTGCCCGAGACTCGAGACACGCTCTCCTGGGCTCTGGAGATCCGGCTCGGCCTCGGTCCCTCTCTGATGGCAATCGCAGGCCCGGGGAAGCCTGAAATCTTGGCTTTGTACACGGAGGCGCGCGAGTTGTGCGCTCGGCTGGAGGACGACGCGCGACTGTTCCCGGTCTTGTGGGGACTCTGGTACATCAATACCGCCCGTGGCGACTACCGCACCGCCCACGCCCTGGGCGAGCAACTCCTCCGCGTGGCGCAAGATCGCAACGACGCGGGGTTGCTCCTCGAGGCTCATCACTCTCTGTGGTCTACCCTAATCGTGCTGGGAGACCTCCGGACGGCCCGGGCGCACTTTGAGGCGGGCTTGCGCCTCTACGACCCCGCCCAGCACGGCGGTTACGCGTTCCTCTATGGCGGCCACGACCCGGGCGTCTGCTGCCGGATGCTTTACGGAAGGACTCTCTGGGAGCTCGGCTACCCTGAGCAAGCCGCCCGACAAACCGAAGACTCGCCTCGCCAACGAGCTGAACCATCCGCTGTCGACCGTGACCGCCTATTACTACGGAGCCTGGGTCTACTACCACAGAGGAGAGCGCGCAACCGCCGCCGAGAAGGCCACGGCGGCCGTGGCACTCGCGACCTCCCACGACCTTATGCCCTGGCGCGAGTGGGGATTGATGCTCTTAGCGGTCATCCAGGCGGATCAGGCCAAGGGTGAGGAAAGCATCACGCAGCTTGACAGAGTGCTCGCTGCCGCCAGGGCCGGCCGGTGGGGGTGGAAAGAAGTGTGGTGTCTCGGCCCACTTGTAGCGGCCGCAGGCAAGGCGGAACAGTTTGAGAAAGGGCTCGAGGTGTTGTCCGAAATGTTCGCACAACAAACTATCATGACCTTCTACGACGTTGAGCTCCATCGACTCAAGGGCGAGCTGCTTATGAAGTGGTCCGCCGCCGACCCTCAGCAGGCAGAGCACAGTCTCCGCCGGGCAATCGAGATCGCTCGCGCTCGGGACAAGAAGTCCTTGGAGTTGCAGGCGGCCACATACCTTAGCCGGCTCCTAGCAAACCAGGGCAGGAGGGACGAGGCGCAAAGCGTACTTGCGCCTGTGTACGACTGGTTCACGGAGGGGTTTGACACGGCAGATCTGAAGGAAGCAAAGGCGCTACTTGAAGAGTTGTCGTAGCAACGTGAAGGCTACCACGATGCTCCGTGAGATGGACATGCGGTTCTGGCTGGAGCAGGCGGAGGCGGAGCTGAGGGCGTTGGGCTAAACCTCACGGGGGCATGAATGCGCTTTGGACTTATGATCACCAACCAACACCTTCCCTCGGCGCCGCCGGCCGAGCGCTTCGCCGAGGCGATCGAGCAGGTGCGCCTCGCCCAGGCGCTGGGCTTTGACCTCGTCGTCTTCGGTCAGCACTTCCTTGTCAACGAGTTCCAGATGCTGCAACCAGCCGTGGCTGCCGCCCGACTGGCGGCCGAGGCAGGACCGATGCGGGTCGGCATCACAATCTACCTCCTCTCCCTTCTGAACCCGGTGGCGGTGGCGGAGGAGGTTGCGACATTGGACATCCTGACAGGAGGACGGTTCATCTTCGGCATCGGCCTCGGCTACCGGGAGGTAGAGGACCAGGCCTTCGGCCTCGGCAAGGGGGAGCGAGTGCCACGACTCCTCAACCACCTGGACGTGATTCGCCGGCTCTGGGCGGGAGAGGCTGTCAGCTTCGACTCCCCGTATTGTCGGCTGATCGGCGCCCGCACCGCGCTCCGCCCCATGCAGCAGCCGCACCCGCCGATCTGGGTGGCTGCAAACAATGACCAGGCCGTCGAGCGCGCGGCCCGGATTGGCGATGCCTGGATCATGAATCCCCATGCCACGCTTCAGACGATCACCAGGCAGATGGCGCTCTATCGGGCAGCGCTGTCACGGGCCGGAAAGCCATTCCCGGCAGAGCTGCCGATGATGCGGGAGATCTCCGTGGCCGAGAGCCGTGCTGAGGCGATTCGGATGGCGCGGCCTTACCTCGAGAAGAAGTACCAGGCGTACGTCCAGTGGGGCCAGCACCGCGCCCTGCCACGGGACGACGACATGACGCAGGCCTTTGAAGACCTCATTCGTGACCGGTTCATCCTGGGCGACGCGGCCGAGTGCGCGGCCGAGATCCACCGATCTGTTGCGGCCACGGGAGCGACCACGATGCTCTTCCGGGTCCACTGGCCGGGGATGCCGCACCACGCCGTCACCCGGGCGATGCGGCTCCTAGCGGAAAAGGTTCGTCCGCGGCTCCCCTGAGTCCTCCGACGGGCGGCGTGGTTTAACTTGACCTCCCACCTCCGGCGTGGCATGAGGGAGAGACGGAGCAGGAGTGAGCATCCGTGGCCAGGCGGGTCCGAATCCTCTTGTGCGGCTTCGGGCGGGTGGGGCGCAGCTTCGCTCGTCTCGTCGAGGCCAAGCGCGCCCTTGCCGAAGACGCCTACGGCCTCACGCTCGAGCTGGCGGGAGTGGGGGAGCTCGCGGGCAGCCTCTTGAAGCCGGGCGGGCTCGCGGCGGGCGAGACGGCGGCGTTCTTCGAGACGCAGGGCAGCTTCGCCGGGCATCCCGACGCGCGCCCGGAATGGAAGGGGATCGACCTCATCCGCGAGGCTGAGGCCGACGTGATGGTGGAGGCGACCCCGACCGACATCCGGACCGGCGAGCCCGCCCTGGGCCACATCCGCGCGGCGCTGTCGCGGGGGATGCACGTGGTCAGCGCGAACAAGGGTCCCTTCATCCGCCACTACCACGAGCTGAGGGACCTCGCGGCGCAGAAGGGCGCGGCGCTGAAGCTCTCCGCGGCCGCCGCAGCGGCGCTGCCCACCCTCGACGTAGCCCAGACATGCCTCGCGGGCGCCGAGATTCTCTCCATCGAGGGCGTGCTGAACGGCACCTCGAACTTCATCCTCACCCGGATGCGCACCGGCGGCTCCAGCTACGACGAGGCTCTGGCCGAGGCGCAGCGGCTGGGCATCGCCGAGACCGACCCCACCCTCGACGTGGAGGGGTACGACACCGCCAACAAGCTCGCCCTCATCGCGAACGTGTGCATGGAGGCGGGCCTGTTGCCCGAGCGGGTCGAGCGCACCGGCATCACCGCTCTCAGCGCGGAGGAGGTGCGGACCGCCGGGGGCCAGGGGAGGATCTTCCGGCTTATGGGCCGCGCCGAACGGGGACCGGGCGGGGCCGTGCGCGCCCGCGTGGCGCCCGAGGCGTTGCCCATGGACCATCCCCTCGCCGCGGTGGACGGGGCCGAGAAGGGAATCACCTACACCACCGACAGCATGCACCGCGTGACGGTCGTGGGCGGAAAGAGCGATCCGAGGGGCGCCGCCGCGGCGCTCCTCAAGGACATCCTCAACATCTACCGCGTGCCCTGAGGCGCGCGCCCGGGGGAAACCCGATCGCCATGAACAACGCCGACCTGATCGTCAAGACGCTCAAGGAAGCCGGGGTCAGGTACGGCTTCGGCATCCCGAGCGGCAACGTGCTCCCTCTCATCGAGGCGATGAGGCGGGGAGGCATCCACTTCGTCCTCACGGCCCACGAGGGCTCGGCGGGCTTCGCCGCCGACGTCATGGGCCGCCTGACCGGCGTGCCGGGCCTGTGCCTCGCCACGCTGGGCCCCGGAGCGACCAACCTGACCACCGGGGTGGGAGCCGCCTATCTCGACCGCTCCCCCCTGCTGGCCATCACTTGCAACCTGAACACCCCCCAGCTCGGCCGCCGCATCCAGATGTCCGTCGACCACCAGACCCTGTTCCGCCCGGTGACGAAGGCGAGCCTCGTCTTTCGCAAGGGCCGGGTCGCCTGGGCTCTCGAGGAGGCCGTGCAGCTCGCCGTAAGCGAGCCGCTCGGGCCGGTCCACATGGACCTGCCCGAGGACGTCGCCCTCGCCCCGGCCGTGGAAGACGTTCCCTCCATCGCCCAGGGAAAGCGGCGCCGGCCCGCCGCGGAAGCCGCCATCCAGAAGGCCGGGGAGTTGCTCCGAGAGGCCAAGCGCCCGGTCGCCGTGCTGGGCTCCTCGGCCATGCGGATGGAGCGCCCCGCCCTCCTGCGGGAGTTCATCGAAAGCCACCGGCTTCCGTTCGCCTCCACCACGATGGCCAAGGGGATGATCGACGAGGACCATCCCCGCTCCATCGGCTGCATCGAGCGCGCCCGGCGGCAGGTGCAGCGCGAGTTCCTGCGCGGCGCGGACCTCATCGTGGGGCTGGGCTACGACGTGGTGGAGGTCGAGTACGAGGCGTGGATCGGCAGCGTCCCCCTGCTGAGCGTGGACATCGATCCGGTGGACGCCGATGCGAGCGTGAACATCGCCCACGAGGTGATCGGCGACCTCGACAGCTCCCTGGAGCGCCTCAACCGCTTGCAGCCGAGCAGCTCCGAGTGGTCCGCCGAGGCGGCCCTGCGCCACAAGGCGAAGTACCAGAGATCCCTGCGGCCCGCCGTCAAGGGCTTCGCCCCCCACCAGGCGATCGACGTGGTGCGCGAGGTGTTGCCCCGGGACGGCATGCTCGCCTTCGACGTGGGCGCCCACACCCACCAGATCGCCGGGCAGTGGGCCGCCCACGAGCCTCGCACCTTCCTCGTCACGAACGGATGGTCCTCGATGGGCTTCGGTCTGCCGGCCGCCATCGCCGCGAAGCTTGCGCGGCCCGAGCGGCCCGTGGTGGCCATGATCGGGGACGGCTGCTTCCAGATGACGTGCGGCGAGGTGGCCACGGCCAAGCGCCTCGGGCTTTCGCTTCCCATCGTGGTTCTGGCCGACCGCTGGCTCTCCCTCATCCAGGTGAAACAGAAGCGCCGCCAGTTCG
>JBHIBG010000136.1:0-5659 GCA_046758965.1 Methylomirabilia bacterium
CCGCCAAATTGGGTCAAACGCTTCTGGGTCTGAAGACCTTGGGAGTTCAAGATGGGGCGCAGGATAATGGCCCGGGACGTTGAGAGGAAGGAGCGATGGGGACGCAGGTGGTCGTGATCGGCGGCGGAGTGGCGGGGCTCGCGGGCGCCGCCTCCCTCAGGCGGATGGGGTACGACGTCACGCTCGTCGAGAGGGAAGCGACTGTCGGCGGTCAGGTCGCCAGGTGGGCCCGGGTGTTTCCGACAGGGCGTCCGGCCGAGGAGATCATCGACTCTCTTCGGCAGGGCCTCGACGGCGTCCAGGCCCTGACCGAAAGCCGGGTGAGCGGGTTCGCCGGTGACGCGGGAGGCTTCCGTCTGGAGGTGAACGGCAGCCAGCTCGAAGCGGCGGCCATCCTGGTGGCCGTGGGGTATCAGCCCTTCGATCCCTCGGTGAAAGAGGAGTACGGCTACGGAGTCTATCCGGACGTCGTCAGCAGCGTGGAGCTTGAGGCTATGCTGAAAGCCGCTCGGCTGAGGGTTCCCAGCACCGGGGCCGTGCCCGAGGCCGTTGCCATCAATCACTGCGTGGGCTCCCGGGACGAGAAGGTCGGCAACCTCTACTGCTCTCGCGTCTGCTGCACCTACGGCATTCACCAGGCCGCCGAGATCCGGGAGCGGCACCCCGGGACCAGCGTCTTCTGCTTCTACATGGATATCCGGACTTACGGGCGAGGCTTCGAGGAGCTGTACCGGAGGGCTCAGAAGGAGTTTGGCGTGGAGTTCATCAGGGGGCGGATCGCCGATGTCCAGGAGGAGGGCCATCGCCTCCTGATCCGTGCCGAGGACACGCTCTCGTCCTCCCCGCTGCGGATGCACGTGGACCTCCTCTCGCTCTCGGTCGGGATGGTTCCTGCCCAGGGCGCCGGAGAACTGGGCGAGCTCCTCGGCCTCGAATTTGGCGAGGACGGGTTCTTCAAGGTCCGAGATCCCCACCTGCACCCCAACGAGTCCACGGTCCCCGGCATCTTTCTCGCGGGAGCGGCGAGCGGCCCCAAGGGGATCACCGAGAGCATCACCGACGGCCGGGCTGCGGCGGCCGCCATCAGCGGCTTTCTGCAAGGAGCGTGAGGGCCGGCGGCAGCGCTCGGGTGGCCCCGGTTCCCCGGATCGAGGTGGCCCCTGACCGCGTCCTGAACGGTGATCTCTTCAGCGCCGACCTCAAGCGGCAGCTCATCGAGGTGGGTGGTCCCGAGGCCGATCCCTCGGCCTGCGTCCAGTGCGGGACCTGCACCGCCTCCTGCGAGGTCGGCGAGTTCATGGACCTGGGACCGCGGCTCCTCATGCGGATGGTGAAGCTGGGGCAGGTTGACCGGGCGCTCCGGGCCGAGAGCCTCTGGCTCTGTACGGGGTGCAATCTCTGCACCTCCCGCTGCCCGTACGGGGTCCCCGTCTCGGCGGTCATCGAGGCCCTCAAGTCCCTGGCGATCCGGCGCGGCATCGCCAGTGAGAGGGGGGCGTACCACCGGGCGTTTGTCCGGAGCGTGGCCCGGGGAGGCCTCCTCTCCGAGGCCGCACTCCTCTTGCGCTATGCCTGGGCGACCCGGCCGCTGGCGGAGCTCGGGGCCCAGGCTCGGCTTGGGTTGAGGCTTCTCCGACGGGGGAAGATCTCGCCGGGGGCGGGAAGAGTGAGAGACCGCCAAGGCTTCGGGCGGATGATGGCGGCCCTGCTTGGAAGGCCGCAGTGAAGTTCGCCTACTATCCCGGCTGCACGCTCAGGACCACGGCAGTCGAGTACGACCGCTCGCTCCGCGCCGTGGCCTCGGCCCTGGGCCTGGACCTCCAGGAGGTGGATGACTGGAACTGCTGTGGAGCCTCCCCGGCGGCGGCGTTCGATCCGGCTCTCGGCTTGGCTCTCGCTGCACGCAATTTGGCTCTGGCCGAGGTCCAAGGGGCCAAGGTTCTGCTGGCTCCGTGCAGCGGGTGCTACCAGAAGGCGGCTAAGGCTCAGAGAACCCTCAGCCGAGCCGAAGCCGCTCTGGACGGCGTCAGCGCCAGGGCCGTGGCCGCGCTGAAGGCAGCCGGGCAGACGTATCGGGGGACGGTTTCGGTGCGCCACCCGGTGGATCTCTTCGTCACCGACCTCGGCCTCCCGGCGGTGAGGGCTCGGCTCGCTCGGTCGCTGGCGGGGCTCCGGGTCGTCTGCTATTACGGCTGCCTGCTCACCCGGCCCAAGGAGCTGACCGGCTATCACTCGATCCGGCCCACGAGTCTGGACCGGCTCACGGAAGCCTTGGGGGCGATGCCGCTGCCCTTCAGGCAGAGGACGAGCTGCTGTGGAGGCCCCGTGCTCCTCTCCCATCCGGAGGTCGCGTTCAGGAAGACGAAGGCTCTCCTCGATGAGGCCCTGGAACAACGGGCGGATTGCCTGGTGAGCCCCTGCCCGCTCTGCTCCATGAATCTGGATGGCAGACAGGCGGATATCGAGCGGGCCTTCGGGGTCCGGTATGATATGCCCGTGCTCTATTTCAGCCAGCTCATGGGGCTCGCCTTCGATCTGCCACCCCGAGTCCTCGGGCTCCACAAGAACATCGTCTCGCCCCGGCGGGTCCTGGAGAAGATCCGGTGAGCGCTCGAGAAGGCCTGAGCTTCCTCCAGGAGATCCTGGCGGACATGCGCTTCACCAGCCACCTCCGTGGCCTCCCCAACTGCAACCAGTGCGGCAGCTGCACCTCGGTCTGCCCCGCGGCGCGCTTCAGTGGGGAGCGCTACAACCCGCGGTTGATCGTGAAGCGAGTCCTCGAAGAGGACCGCTCAGTCATCGAGGATCCGGTGATCTGGAACTGCTTCTACTGCTACAGCTGCCACATGCGCTGCCCTCAGCAGGTGAGCCCGTGCACCCTGATCCAGGTCCTGAGAGAGCTGGCCATCCTCGGGCGCCATGCCGACGGGGAGATGGCCGGTTTCCTCGACTACGCCGAGTGCTTCTGGGAGTTCGCGATCGGCTCCACGCCGAACCAGTTCTTCGCTGACGTGGCCGACGAATGGGGCCCTCGCTGGCGGCAGATGCGACGGGAGATGGACGCCATCCGCGAGCGGCTGGGGCTCATGGCCGCCATTCCACCCGACGAGGCCATCGACCAGTGCCAGCACATCATGCGCGAGACCGGCTTCCGGGAGCGTCTGGAGATCCTCCGCGACGCCCACCGGAGGAAGCAGCGGGGGGAGCTATGAGGCAGGAGAAAGCGGTCCCCACCGAGGGGATCTACATCTTCAAGAGCTGCCAGATCAGCGCCGAGTATCCGGGCGTGGAGAGCTCCACCCTCTACGCGTTCGACAAGCTCGGGGTGAAGTACTTCAATGATCCGATGCAGTGCTGCTGCAGCGGGATGGGGTACTACTCAGATCTCTTCCCCTACCTGACCGTCGTCGGCCTGGCGGCCCGGAACTGTGCCCTGGCGGTCCGGTCCAACCACCCCAACATCGCCGTGTTCTGCTCCACCTGCTACGCGGTCAACAAGAAGTGCACCGAGATCCTTCGAGAGAACCGGGCGGTCTATGACCGGGTGAACGAGATCCTGGCCGGGGTCGGGTTGCACTACGGAAACGAGCTGGATGTGCGGGCCCACCACTTCTCCACCGTGGAGATCCTCTGGAAGCTCCGGAAGGCGATCCGGGAGCTGGCCGTGGTGGACCTCGGAGGCCTCACCGTCGCGGCGCATCCGGCCTGCCACTACTGCAAGGTCTTCTACGAGGATGTGCTGACCGACCCGGCCTTCCCCACCATCCAGGACGAGATCGCGGAGGAGCTGGGGGCCCGGTCCATCAGGCGGTTTCAGGAGAAGCTCCTGACGTGCGGGGCGGGCTTCCGCCAGCGCTTCACCAACAAGGCTGTCTCCTTGGCGGTAACCAACGCGAAGCTGGCTGAGCTCCAGAAGGCCGGGGTGGACGTCCTTCTGCACATGTGTCCCAACTGCCACGTGCAGTATGACCGGTACCAGCCGCTTCTGAGCCAGGCGGTCAGGACCACGTACACCATGGTCCACCTCCACATCCAGCAGCTGGTCGCCCTGGTCCTGGGGGCTCACCCGTACAACGTGGTCGGGCTCCAGACCCACTCGGTGCCGGTGGAGCCCCTCTTGAGGAAGCTGGGGATCGAAGTTCCCAAGGAGGAGCTGGCATGCAAGTCGTCGTCATGATCCCCCGCCCGCTGAGGCGGTACGCCGAAGGTCAAGCCGAGGTCACGACCGAGGGAAGGACGGTCGGCGAGGTTCTCGCCGACCTGACCCAGCGATTTCCTCTCCTGAAGGAACACCTCTACGGCGAGGATGGGTCGCTGAAGCGGTTCCTCAACATCTACGTCGAGGGGGAGGACATTCGGTATCTGAAGGGCGAGCGGACGCGGGTCAAGAACGGCGCCACAGTGGCCATCATCCCGGCCATCGCCGGTGGCGGGGGGCAGCGGAGCGAGCCGGTCTCCGTCTTGCAACGTCTCTGAGAGCAGCAGTCGTCCCGCATGATAGAGAGAAGGAGAACGCAGATGAGCGAAGGTTCGAGCATTCCCGCCTCCCAGCTCGTTCACATCGTGACGGAGGCCCGTGAGCGCACTCTCGAACTGGTCAAAGATCTAGCGGATGACCAGCTGATTGTTCCAAAAATGGAGGTCGTCAATCCGTTTCTTTGGGAGCTCGGGCACGTCGCGTTTTTTTATGATGTATTTCTCCTGGGAGTGCTCGGTGCCGACAAATTCCTTTTGGAAGGAGCCGAGAATCTATACGATTCGTTTAAGGTAGATCATGATGACCGCTGGGATCTGCCTCTCCCTTCGAGAGAGAAAACGCTTGAGTACATGCGTCAGGTGTTGGAGTCGGGTGTCGAGCGTCTTGATGTGCATGAACCTGGCACGAAAGAAAGTTATTTATATCTGCTTTCTGTCTTACACGAGGATATGCATGGGGAAGCGTTTACGTACATGAGGCAGACCTTGGAATATCCTGCGCCTCAACTTGGCATTCTCCGCGATAACTCACAGCGCGGTGAAACTGGCAGTGGTCCATTGCCCGGTGATGTTGAAATACCTGGCGCCACGTTTCCGCTTGGCGGAACGCCGGATTTGCCGTTTGTGTTTGACAATGAGAAATGGGCCCATCCGGTGGAAATACCTCCTTTTGAGATTGCTCGTGCTCCAGTGACCAATGGGGAATTTGCCGAGTTTGTCGAAGACGGAGGATATCTACGGCGTGGATTGTGGAGTCATCAGGGGTGGGTATGGCGCGTGAAGACAGGAGCTCAACACCCGATCTACTGGACACGTGGAGGGAAAGGCTGGCTTCGCAGGCATTTCGACAGGCTTGTTCCAGTGGAAGAGCACAGCCCTGTCATCCATGTGAACTGGTATGAAGCCGAGGCGTATTGCAATTGGGGAGGTAGACGGCTTCCTACTGAGGCGGAGTGGGAAATGGCAGCCGGTGCAGAACCCGGTCCTGGCGGCAAAGGTATTACGGAGCATAAACGACGGTATCCTTGGGGAGATGAACCACCTTCTCCCGACCGCGCGAACTTGGACTCTCGCTTTCTGGGGTGTGTTGACGTCGGAGCATTTCCATCTGGAGATAGCGCTTTTGGTTGTCGCCAGATGATAGGGAATGTTTGGGAGTGGACAGCTTCAGCCTTTTACCCCT
>JBHIBG010000137.1:0-5621 GCA_046758965.1 Methylomirabilia bacterium
AGGCCTCAGCCGTGACCTGGCTCGGGTGCACCTCTCCCTTGAAAACCCAGACCTTCACGCCGATGGTGCCGGTGGTGGTCCGGGCCTCCGCGAGGCCGTAGTCGATGTCGGCCCGGAGCGTGTGGAGCGGCACCCTCCCGTCGCGATACCACTCCCGCCGCGCGATCTCGGTCCCGGCCAGCCGGCCCGCGCACGCGATCCGGATTCCGTCGGCCCCGAGCCTCAGCGAGGAGGTGACCGCCTTCTTCATGGCGCGGCGGAACGCGACCCGCTTCTGTAGCTGCAGCGCGACATTCTCGGCCACCAGCTGGGCGTCAAGCTCCGGATGCATCACTTCCTCGATGCTGAGGTAGACCTCTTTCCCGGTGCGGCTCTGGAGCTCATGTTTCAGCTTCTCCACCTCGGAGCCCCTCCGACCGATGATGATCCCCGGGCGCGCCGTAGAGATGGTGATCCGGATGCGGTTGGCGGACCGCTCGATTTCGACGCGGGAGATCCCGGCGTGGTAGAGAACCTCCTTGATGTGGCGGCGGATCTTCACATCCTCGTGGAGTAGGGCGGCGTATCCTTTCTTGGCGAACCAGCGCGAGCTCCACGTCCGCGTGACGCCAAGCCGGAACCCAGTCGGATGGGTCTTCTGTCCCATGGCTACCCCTTCTGAGCCCGGCCGGAGCGGCGCTCGTCACTGAGCACGACGGTGAGGTGGCTGGTGCGGTGACGGATCAAGAAGGCCCGCCCCATGGCGCGGGGCTGCACCCGCTTCATCGTGGGCCCACCGTCGGCGAACGCCTGGGCGACCCACAGATCGTCCAGGTTCCGCGCCTGATGGTTGTGCTCCGCGTTGGCGATGGCCGAGCGGAGCACCTTCTCGACCAGCCGGGCCGCGGCGCGCCGGGTGTAGTGGAGGAAGGTCAGGGCGTCTCCGACGGACTTGCCCTGCACCTCGCGCAACACCAAGCCGGCCTTTCGCGGAGACACACGCACGAATCGGGCGACAGCCTTCGTTTGCATCGCTAGGTCTTCACCTCGGTGGTGGCCCTCTGAGCGGCCCCATGCAGCCTGAAGGTGCGGGTGAGCGCGAACTCACCCAACTTGTGCCCCACCATGTTCTCGGTGATGTAGACGGGGACGAACTTCTTCCCGTTGTGGACCGCGAGCGTATGTCCGACGAACTCGGGCACAATGGTCGAACGCCTCGACCAGGTCTTCAGCACCTTCTTCTGGCGCGTCCGGTCCAGCTCGTCGACGCGCGCCAGGATCTTCTGATCCACGTACGGTCCCTTCCGTACCGACCTCCCCATCCCACAACCCCTATCTCGGCGGACGCCGCGTCACGATGTAGCGGTCGGAGGGCTTCACCTTGCGGGTCTTGTATCCCTTGGTCGGCTTGCCCCAGGGAGTCATGGGGTGGTTGCCCTTACCCCGCCCCTCGCCCCCCCCCATGGGGTGGTCTACAGGGTTCATGGCGACCCCCCGCACCGTGGGGCGAAAGCCCCGCCAACGCACCCTCCCGGCTTTCCCCACAGAGATATTCTCGTGGTCCAGGTTGCCGACCTGGCCCACCGTGGCCATGCACTCCAGGGGGATAAGACGCACCTCCCCGGAGGGGAGCTTCACCGTCGCGAGGTCGCCCTCCTTTGCGGCAAGCTGGGCCTGCGTCCCGGCGCTCCGGCAAAGCTGGGCACCTTTCCCCGCCTGGAGCTCCAAGTTGTGAACCGTGGTGCCTACCGGGATGTTTCGCAGGGGGAGCGCGTTCCCGGGCAGGATGTCCGCCTGGGGACCCGACATCACCGTGTCTCCGACCTTGAGTCCGAGGGAGGCGATGATGTAGCGTTTCTCCCCGTCCCTGTAGTGGAGTAACGCAATGCGGCCCGAACGGTTCGGGTCGTATTCGATGAACGCGACGCGGGCCGGGACCCCCCACTTCTCCCGCCGGAAGTCGACCACGCGGAAGCGCCGTTTGTGCCCCCCTCCACGGAACCGCACGGTAATCCGCCCGTACACGTTCCTCGCGCTGATCCGGCGCTTCGGGCGCAGCAGGCTCTTCTCCGGCCTCCGCCTCGTGAGATCCTCAAAGGTCGGAAAGCTCAAAAAGCGGCGACCGGGTGAGGTCGGCTTCAGAGTTCTGATTCCCATTTCCCTCTCTCGTTCTCGCATCCCCGGGCCCAGGAGGGTCCGGGGCCTCTCGCAACCGTTATGCGCCTTCCACGAACTCGATCCTGTGGCCCGGAGCCAGAGTGACCAGAGCTTTCTTCCACGAGGGCCGCCGCCCCTGAAACCGCCCCAGGCGCTTCAACTTTCCCGCCATTCTCGCCGTGTGCACCCCGCGCACCTTGACGTTGAAGATCGCCTCGACCGCCTGGCGGATCTCCACCTTGTTGGCGTCGACAACCACCTCGAACGTGACGGCGTTGCGCTCCTCTTTGAGCCGCATGCTCTTCTCGGTCATGATCGGTCGAACCAGGACTGTTCGAGGATCTCTCATCTCAACCTTTTGGCTCCGGTCGTTTCGCGAGCTGCTCCTGCAAGGCCAGCAGCGCCTCCCGCTCAAAGACGACTTGGCCGTGGCGGATGAGCTCGTACACAGAGACATGGCCCGAGGTCTCCAGGGAAAGCCAGGGGAGGTTCCGGGCTGCCCGGGCCAGCATCTCATCGCGCCGGGTGATCACGAGAAGCGTAGGGAGGGGCCTGAGCCCAAGCGCCTGAAGCTGCCCGGCCAGCGCCTTGGTCTTGGGCCGAGCCAGCTCCACCCGGTCTACCACAAGGAGCTCGCCTGCGGCCACCTTGGCGGTGAGTGCCGACCGGAGCGCTTCGCCTCGAGCCTTTCGAGGCATGCCCAGGGCGTGGTCACGAGGCTCGGGCCCGAAGACTATGCCGCCTCCACGCCATTGGGGCGCTCGAATAGTGCCCTGCCGGGCCCGGCCGGTCCCTTTCTGACGCCATGGCTTGCGGCCCCCGCCGGACACATCGCTCCGCCCCTTCGTCGCGTGGGTCCCGGTCCGCCGGCCGGCCAGCTCGCGCCTTACCGCCATCTGAAGCAGCGGCCCTCGAACCTCCACCCCGAAGACCTCGGGCTTGAGCTCCAGGGTCCCGGTGGCCTTTCCACTGGAGTCCACGATGGAGACAGTCGGCATGAGACTACCGGGCCTCCCGCGCCTTCTGCTGGGCCCGGGTCAGCTTGACACTCTTCCGCACCATGACCAGTGAGCCTCGAGGGCCGGGCACGGCCCCTCTCACGACGAGCAGGTGTCGCTCGGAGAGGACCCGGACCACCTCCAGGTTGAGGACCGTGCGCCGATCCCCGCCCATGCGGCCCGGCAGGCGCTGCCCGGGCCAGACCCGAGACGGGTCTGAAGAGGCGCCGATGGAGCCCGGCGCCCGATGGAACATGGAGCCATGGGTGGCATCCCCGCCGTACCAGCCGTACCGCTTGACACCGCCCTGAAACCCCTTGCCTTTGGTCACTCCGCTCACGTCGACCAGCTCGCCCGGCTCGAACATCTCCACCGTCAGGGTCTGCCCAATCTGGTAGGCCCCGACCTTCTCGCTCTTCTCAAGCCTGAACTCCCGGAGCACCCGCACAGGGCTCAGCCCGGCCTTCTTAAAGTGGCCGGCCTCAGGCTTGGTGATCCGCTTCTTTTTGGGCTCGAAGCCAAGCTGGACAGCATCGTAGCCATGGGTCGCCCTGGTGCGCACCCCGCCTACCGGACAGGGCCCCGCCTGGATGACTGTCACCGGGACCTGGCTCCCGTCGCCAGTAAAGAGCTGGGTCATTCCGACTTTCCGGCCAATGAGGCCTTCCTTCATCGCCATGGCAACCACTCGGAGGGAGACTCCGCTCCCCTACCCTCGCCTCCGGCTCGGGCTCTCCGCAGCCTCGCCCCGGCGAGGCTGCTCCGCGTGCCGATACCTCCCCCCACAGGGTTGCGCGGGCAACGCCCGCGCTCGGAACGCGTGATCCGGACCGTTATCGGCATGGCTACAGCTTGATCTCCACGTCGACCCCAGACGGGAGGTCAAGCTTCATGAGGGCGTCAACCGTCTGGGGCGTGGGATCCAGGATATCCAGGAGCCGCTTGTGGGTCCGCATCTCGAACTGCTCGCGCGAGGTCTTGTCCACGTGGGGCGACCTGAGCACTGTCCACCGGTTGATGATCGTGGGCAAGAGCACCGGCCCCGACACCCTGGCACCGGTCCGCCGCACGGTTTCCACAATCTCCTTGACCGACCGATCCAGGAGGTGATGGTCGTAGGCCTTGAGGCGGATCCTGATCTTCTGATCCTGGATGATGGTGACCATTTACTCTGGGAGGGGGGCTTCGCCCCCCTGCCCAAACCTCCCCCCAGAGGCTTGCGCGGGCCAAGCCCGCGCCCGAGCCGCTCTCCGGATTATGCTGATCGGTGCGGCCGTCGGTCTCAGCCGTCCCACTGCCGAGGTCATATCCCGAGGGTAGAAGGGACCCCGGCCCCCTCCGAGGCCTCCCCCGTCAGTTGCGGCGGCAACGCCGCCGCCCGAACCGCCTCGGCTTTCTACTCCGGCGTTCATCACGCTGCACTTATTTGAGGACTGCATTTCTCCCGGCCCATCTCTCTCACCCCCCTCACCTTTAATCCTCTCCCCCTTCGAGGGGGAGAGGGCAGGGTGAGGGAGAACGCTCTTACTCCAGGATCTCCGTGACCACGCCGGCGCCCACCGTCCGGCCCCCCTCCCGAATCGCAAACCGAAGCTCCTTCTCCATCGCGATCGGCATGATCAGCTCCACCGTGATCGTTACGTTGTCCCCCGGCATCACCATCTCGACCCCAGCCGGTAAACTCACCACCCCCGTCACGTCCGTCGTCCGAAAGTAAAACTGCGGCCGATACCCGTTGAAAAACGGCGTGTGCCGCCCCCCCTCCTCCTTCGCTAACACGTACACCTCCCCCTTGAACCTCCGGTACGGCTTGATCGACCCCGGCTTGGCCAGCACCTCCCCCCGCTCCACCTCGTCCTTGTCCACCCCCCGCAGCAGCACCCCGATGTTGTCCCCCGCCTGCCCCTCGTCCAGCACCTTCCGAAACATCTCCACCCCAGTCACCACCGTCTTCCTCACGTCCTCCCGCAACCCCACGATCTCGACCTCGTCCCCCACCTTCACCACCCCGCGCTCGGCCCGACCCGTCACCACCGTCCCCCGCCCCGTGATCGAAAAAATGTCCTCAATCGGCATCAAAAACGGCCGATCCACCGGCCGCGGCGGCGTCGGGATCCCCCGGTCCACCGCCTCCATCAGCTGCCAAATGCACGCCGCCGCCTGCTCATCCCCCGGCTTCTCCATCGCCGCTAACGCCGCCCCCCGGATCACCGGAATCTCGTCCCCCGGAAATTGATACTTCTTCAACAGCTCCCGCACCTCCAGCTCCACCAAGTCCAAAATCTCCGGGTCGTCTACCATGTCCACCTTGTTCATGAACACCACCAAGTGCGGCACGTTCACCTGCCGCGCCAACAATACGTGCTCCCGCGTCTGCGGCATCGGGCCGTCGTTGGCCGCCACCACCAACACCGCCCCGTCCATCTGCGCCGCCCCCGTGATCATGTTCTTGATGTAGTCGGCGTGCCCCGGACAGTCAATGTGCGC
>JBHIBG010000138.1:0-5538 GCA_046758965.1 Methylomirabilia bacterium
GCCGGCCTGGACCGGGCCGCCGTCCTCCTCTCTGGCGGGGTGGACAGCACCCTAGTCGCGCGAGGAATCCAGGTCCGAGGCCTTCCGGTCACGGGATACTGCGTGGGGATGGAGACAGCGTGTGACATGCGTAACGCCGCACGGGCTGCGAAAGAAATGGGGATCCCGCTGCGCACCACCTTCCTCACCGAGGCGGTGGTGGCCGACGTGCTCCCGGCGGTCATCGAGGCGATAGAGCTGAATGGTATGGTCCAGGTGGAGGCGGCCATTCCGATGTACCTTGCCGCCAAGATGGCCGCCGAGGACGGCCATAAGGTGATGTTCACCGGGCAGGCGGCCGACGAGCTGTTCGGGGGCTACGCCTGGTATCCGACGGTGGTCGCCGAGCGGGGGCATCTGGTCCTGCACAAACGGATGTGGGAGGACATTTACGCGCTCTACCTGGATACGCTCGAGCGCGAGGACCGCATGACCATGGCGCATAGCCTGGAGCTCCGGGCCCCCTTCTTGGACCGCGACCTCATCCGAACCGCGATGCAGATCTCTCCCCACCTCAAGGTGAGAGACGGTGGGGATGGCCTCCGCAAATGGGTCCATCGGGAATTCGCCCTGCGGCAGGGCGTACCGACGTTTATCGCCAAAGGGGAGAAGGTGCGGGCCCAAGACGGCACAGCCATCCCGGCGATTCTCCAGGCGCTCGCCAAAAAGCACTTCGACAGGCGGCCGGTGCCTGCCGTGAGCGTCACCGACTACGGGAGCAACTACCGCTACCTTCAAGAGGCGTACGGGACCCCCGAGATGGCGGCGTTTTTGGCGGAGATCACCCAAAGCCACGAGATTCATATCGCCCCCATGGTCGCGGAGTCGCCGAGAACGTCGTGACCGACTTCAATGTTGCGCTCATCGGCGCGGGCGGGATCTACCGCCTAGCCCACGGGCCCGCGTGGCGCCAAATGCCGCGGGCCCGAGCAGTGGTTGTCTGCGACACGGTGACGGAGCGCGCTGAGCAGGCGCGGCGGGACCTGGGGGCCGAAGCCTCCTACACCCGCCTGGATGAGCTGCTCGAGCATCACGACATCGACGTGGTCGACCTGTGTACCCCGAGCGAAGTATCCGCGAGGTCCTGGCCCATGGAAGAACAGGACTTGCCATAGATATTCTGCGAGAAGCAGAGGAAGCAATCAAAAACATTCCCAATATTTCAAGAGGTAGCGGCCGGGCTTGGGTTGAAGAGAACTTTACTCAGCAGGTGATGGTGGAACACTAGCTCCGGGTGGACGAGAAGATCTTGGAGAAGGCGGTTCGTTAAGACGACCTAAGCGAGTCCCTATCGTCTTAGAAAATTTTCTCTTCCAAGTTGCCACATTCGGCGACCAGTTTCAAGTGGCTTGTGTTGGCTCCATTTTCTTTTCTGCATAGATCCTATCGCTGCAGGGCACCAAGGCGACGTTGCGGCGCCTTGCGTCAAAGACCAGACCGTGCCATTATTGCGCGGTCCGCGTAATCTGGTTGGCACACTCGTCGGCAACCTTGCTAGCGGGTTCCTTCTCACCGGGCATTGTCGCCCAACCCTGTTTTTCGACGTAGGCGTCTCTCTCCCAAGAATTTGTCCCTCTAAATTCTTCGAGCTTCTGGTCTTTTTCCGGATCCTGATTAAACTGTGCGACACAAATCGGTGCCAGGCGATCCACGATAGCATCTAAAGTCATCTGCTCGGCAGTACCAGCCGTAACCCATCCAGCCCAACTGAAGCCGATGATAGCTAATGCAATTGCGCCCCCAACAGCACTTAACAAACCCAGTCTAATTTGTACCAATTCATCGGGATACCCCCTCTAGATCAAAATTTAGAATCATTTGACCTAGACTGTGCCCGCGGAACCGATCTTGTCAAGGTGCTCTCGAGCTATTTTCGCCGTGCCAAACGCTTGTTTACGCTCGCGAACGGAAACGGTTGCCTGCATGGTCGTACTAGGCGAGGCCCATCTCCACCTCGCCAAGGACGTCCCCGAGCCGAGACCTGTCCAACCACCCACCATGCGCGAGGTTGTCGAGTTGCCCGAGGTCGGCGGGCTCCATCACCGAGCGGCGGGCAGCCCGAGGCCGGCTGTCTCCCCAGGCGGAGAGCGGCAGGGCCTGCGTGCGCTGTTCCCTCACGTCGCACAGTCGAGTGTCTCTCAAAAGCTGATCGCTCCCGAAGGGCCGTACTGAGGCTCTCGTGGGTAACCCGAGGCCCGCTCTCACCCCTTCTTATAGTCGCCGCAACCGAGGAGTCAAGCCCATTGTACGGGAGTGCTTTTCTCGCTCTTGAAGAGTCGGATCACGGCGTGCCAGAAGCTGGTCCGGGTTACCGAGAGGAGGTACGGTGCGTCTAGGGAACTCGCTCCGTACTGTCAAAGATAAGCTAGCCTTCCGGCGAGGTTCATGGCATCCTGGCGCAATGAGGGGTGGGAGCACGCCCGGTGGGACTCTTCCGAAGCCGTCGAAACCGAGAACGCGAGATTTGCGAAACCGCAGATGAAAGGACCCGACTATGAGTGATTTTCATCAGGGCGCGGTCATCTGCACCTTGCACCGCCTAGGGTCCTCCAACGTTGACGAACTTGAGAGTGAGCTGGAAATCTCCCCGTTGACCAAGCCGATTGCCCTTGTCCTCCCCTGTCTCTATTCCGAGCTGCACGGCGAGGCCTTGCCGAGGATCGTCTCCGAGTTGCAGAAAGTGCGGTACCTTCGGGAGATCGTGGTCGCGTTGGGCAGGGCAAACGAAGAGGAGTTTGCTCACGCCCGCGACTACTTTCGAGAGCTCCCCCAGGAGACCCAGGTCCTCTGGATCGACAGCCCGGGGATCCAGGGCCTGCTTCGGGAGCTCCTGAACGCGGGAATCACCACTGGGCCTGATGGCAAGGGGCGATCGGCGTGGATCGCTTTCGGCTACGTGTTGGCTCACGACAAGAGCGAGGTGATCGCCCTTCACGATTGCGACATCCTCACCTATACCCGCCAACTGCTGGTTCGTCTCTGCTATCCCGTCGCGAACCCCAAGCTGGCCTTCGAATACTGCAAGGGATACTACCCTCGCGTGACCACACAGATGCACGGGCGGGTGACGCGCCTGTTCGTGACCCCGCTACTCCGGGCTCTCGAGAAAGTGCTGGGACATCACCCCTTCCTGAGGTACCTGGACAGCTTTCGCTACCCGCTGGCCGGGGAGTTCTCGATGCTTGCGGACCTGGCCCGCGTGAATCGGATCCCGGGAGACTGGGGGCTCGAAGTGGGGGTACTGGCCGAGGTTTACCGGCACTGCACCGTGAGCCGGGTCTGCCAGGCGGATCTCGCGGAGACATACGACCACAAACACCAGACCTTAACCAGGGATGATCCTAAATCCGGGTTGATGCGGATGGCGATCGATATCGCCAAATCCATCTTCCGGACCCTCGCGGAGGAGGGAGTGGTCATCTCCCCGGACCTCCTCAACAGCCTTTCCGTAACCTATCTGCGGAGCGCGAGGGAGTTCACCAGCCGCTACCAGAACGACGCTCTCATCAACAGCTTGCAGTTTGACCAGCACGCGGAAGGCAGTGCAGTGGAAGCCTTCGCACACGCCCTGCGGGTCGCCAACCAGCAGTACCTGGAGGATCCCCTGGCGACCCTTCTCATCCCGAACTGGAACCGAGCGGTTGCGGCCATGCCCGACGTCTTCGACAAGCTGCTAGCCGCGGTAGCCGAGGATAGCAAGGGGTGAGCGTCGCGGATGCAGTGCTGCGTTATCTGCACGGACCTCGACGGGACATTGCTGCACCATGACACCTATAAGTTCGATGCGGCCAATCCTGCGCTGGCTCTTCTCAGGGAGCGCGGCATTCCGGTGATTCTCTGCTCGAGCAAGACACGAGCTGAGATCGAGTACTACCGCAGTCTCTTGCAGAACGAACATCCATTCGTCGCGGAAAATGGTGGAGCGGCCTTCATCCCCCAAGGATACTTTCCACCGTTCGCGACTCGGAACATCCGCGACGGGTACGAGGTCCTAGAATTTGGCCAGCCGTATGAAACCATTGTTCGGGCCCTGGAGCAGTGCCGGCGAGAGACGGGAGCCATGCTGACCGGGTTTCACGACCTCGCGGCGGAGGAGGTTGTCGGGTTGACGGGTCTCTCCCTCGAAAATGCCCGTCGGGCAAAGGCTCGAGAATACGACGAACCCTTTCTTCTCCGCCGGGAGGAAGATCGGTCGGTAGTCGAGACGTGGGTGCGCGGGGCGGGGCTGCGGATCAGCGGAGGCGGTCGCTTCTATCACCTCACCGGCAATCATGACAAGGGGGGAGCAGTCGATGCGGTGCTCCGGCAGTTCAGGCATGAAGCGCCCGTTCTCGCTGTCGGCATCGGCGATAGCACCAACGATCTCCCGATGCTCCAAGCCGTGGATCGCCCGTTGCTGGTCCAGCGCCACGACGGAACTTACGACCCGAACATCAACAACCCGAAAATCGCGCACGTCGCTGGTGTGGGTCCCGTGGGATGGAACACGGCCATCCTCACTCTTCTGGCCGCCGGCGTCACGTAGCAACGGCAGCTCGTGCGGCTAGAGGGTCGTTTCAAGAAATCGAGAGAACCCCACGATAACGAGGAAGTACGCGGCTACTAACCCATACACGACTCCCCAGTTGATGCGCGACGGTTCCTGAGCGCCGAGGCTGACCGTTCGCCCCTCGCCCTCATCCAGCCCTGCCAGCACTATCGCGCAGACAACCGTCGCCAGGAACCCCGTGAGGTTCCACCACAGCCACGAAATATCCGTGAGCTGCCACAGCGCCACGTTCAGGCCAACCCCCGCCACCACACCGATTTTGGTCGCTTGAGGGCCGGCCCAGCGCGTGAGCATGCCCAAAACGAAAGCGGCCAGAATCGGGCCATACAGGATGCTCCCAACGGCATTGATGAGAACAATGGTAGTTTGGCGGGTGGCCTCCGCGGTCGCTGCGAACAGCAACGCGAACCCAACGCAGAATGCCCCCCAGAATACCGTGAACAGTTTAGAGGCAGCGAGGTAGTGCTTCTCGTCGCCATCACGTTTCCAGTACCTCTGGTAGAAATCCCTCACCGTTACTGCGCTCATCGAATTCAGCGCGGAGTCCAGGCTCGACATCAACGCGGAGAGGATCGCCACAAAGATAAGTCCGATTAAGCCGTGCGGGAGATAGGACAGAATAAACATTGGAAGCATTCGGTCCGGATCCCGCTCGAGGGTGGCGGTAACCATGGCCGGACTCGCGCCTATGGCATCGGCGGTGCGCTCCAGGAACCCGGATGTCGCCACGACTGCGCCTACAAAGATACCCATCACGGAATAGAGCAGCACGATGGGAAAACGCCCTACCGCATTGAGGAGAATGGATCGTCTGACGTTGTCGATGCTCCCCACGGTGAGTTGGCGCTGGACTTGGCTCTGGTCGCACCCATAGTATGAGGCGTAGAGGAAGAATCCCCCGAGCGCCATAGGCCAAAAGGCATACGTTCCCCCCGCATCGAGCCCCAAAC
>JBHIBG010000139.1:0-5434 GCA_046758965.1 Methylomirabilia bacterium
TCACCATGGTATAGTAGGACTGCCATGCACGAACTCTTCGGCCAGCTCGATCAGCTGAAACACTCCGAAGAAAAGGTTGCCCTGGCAACGCTGGTCAACACGCGCGGCACCACGCCCCGCAAAGAGGGGGCGAAGATGCTGGTGGGCGCCGGGGGGCGGATCCTCGGCTCGGTCACCATCGGCGGCTGCGTGGATGCCCAGGTGATCGCAGAAGCTGAAGAGGTGCTCGGCGAGAACGTTCCTAAGCTCCTGGAGCTCAACCTCGGAGACGAGGAGGCCTGGGAGATCGGCCTCACCTGCGGTGGGACCATCGAGGTCTTCGTCGAGTCGGTAGAGCTGGATCGGGCCGCGGCTCCCCCCCTCGCGTACTATGAACGGCTCCGGGCGCACGCGGAGCAGGGTGGTCGCGGTGTGCTGATCACCCGACTGGACGGCCCCAATCACGGCGCCAAGTTCTTGCTCCTCGACTCGGGACAGAGTGAGGGAACGCTGGGCGATCCCTTCCTCGACCGCCGATTCAGCGCCGAAGCGCAGGAATGCCTGACCCGCGGGCTGTCCAGAACACTCTTCCTCGAGGGGATCCGCTGTTTCGTGGAGGCATTCGGCCCGGTTGCGACCCTCCTGGTGGTGGGAGCAGGGCATGTGGCCATGCCCTTGGTGTCTCTGGCGAACGTGGTGGGCTTCAGGACCATCGTGGTGGACGGTCGGCCGCGTTTCGCGAACCGCGAGCGCTTCCCCGAGGCCCACCGGCTGGAAGTCGGGATCCCCTCCGAGCTGGTCAAGGCGATCCCGCTCACGCCGGTGACCGCCCTCGTCCTGGTGGCTCACGACTACAAGTATGACCTTCCGGTGCTCCGCCATGCCCTGGCGAGCCCGGTCGGCTACATCGGGATGCTGGGGAGCACTCGCCGCGGAACCGCGATCCTGAATCTCCTGCGGGAAGAAGGGGTCTCCGAGGAGCTGCTGGCAAGGGTCCGTGTCCCGATCGGGATGGACCTGGGAGCACAGTCGGCCCCGGAGATCGCCCTCGCCATTCTGGCCGAGATCCTCGCCGAGCGGACCGGGGCATCGGGGATGCCCATCAGCCGGAAGATCAGAGAGGGGAATCGGTGAAGGCTCACGCGGTCCAGAGAAGCGAGGCCACGGTGAGCACCCTCGCGGGAAGAGTGCTCTGTCATGATGTGCGGGACAGCACCGGGAAGCTGGTAGCCCGAAAGGGAGACCAGCTCGACACTGCTGCGGCCCTCCGCCTCCTCGATGAGGATTGGGAGGAGCTCCACCTCCTGGAGCTGGAGCCCGAGGACCTCCACGAGGAGGAGGCAGGCTCGCGCCTTGCCCGGGCGGTAGTAGGCGATGGTGTCGAGGTCAAAGGGTACGCGGGAGGCCAGTGGTCGCTGGCGGCTAGCCGTCGTGGCCTTCTCAACGTCAAGATCGCACCCCTCTCGCAGGTGAATGTGCTGGAGGGGGTTTCGGTGTTTACCCTCTTCGACGGGCAGCCCGTGGACGCCGGAGAGGTGGTGGCCAAGGCCAAGGTCACGCCGCTGGCTATTGCCGGGGCAACAGTCGTCGAGCTCGAGCGGGTCGCACGGGAGGCAGGGGGGTTGCTGGCGGTGCGCCCGTTCAGCCCGTTTACCATCGGGGCGATCGCCGGGGAAAGCCTGGACGACAGGCAGCGCGAGCGCTTCGAGTCGGCGCTGAGGGAGAAAATCGATTGGCTTGGCTCTCGCCTTTTGCCGGTCCGCTACGCCTCGGGAGATGCTCGGGCGGTGGCCAGGGAGATCGAGGCCCTCGAAGCCCAGGGGGCGCGAATACTGATCGTGGCCGGAGCCAGCGCCCTGGACCCGTTGGACTCGGTCTTCGGTGCCCTTTCGCTTCTGGGAGCCCGGATGGAGCGGCACGGCACGCCGGCCCACCCGGGGAGCCTGTTCTGGCTGGCTTCCTGGGCGGGGCGCCCGGTCATCGGGATGCCGACCTGCGGGATGTTCTCCCAGGCCACCACCTTTGACCTGGTCCTCCCAAGGATCCTGAGCGGGGAGCCTGTGGGAAACACAGAGCTCGCAGCACTCGGTCACGGCGGCCTGCTCTCCCGGGAGATGGCCTTCCGTTTCCCGCGCTACCGCTCCCACGAGAACCGGGGCGAGCTGCCCGAGTGAGCGCCGGCAATGCTTTACAGCTCGGTCATCCATGAGCGCTTTCGGCGCCCGCGCTACCGGGGTGATCTTCCGGAGCCCGATGCCACATTCGAGGACGTCAACCCTCTCTGCGGCGATCGGGTCAGGATGGAGCTTCGCTTCGCCGACGGGACGATCGCCGCTGTGCGCTTCAGGGGGGACAGTTGCGCCATCTGTACAGCCTCAGCTGACATCCTCGCTGAGATGGTCCACGGCCGAAGCTTCCGGGAGGTGGAGGCGATCGACGTGAGCGATCTCCTCTCGTGCCTCCAGGCCGACATCAGGCCGTCGAGAATGAAGTGCGTGACACTGCCCCTCGGCGTCCTCAAGCATGTCCTGAGCGAGGTGGAGGCGAAGTCGTGAGCTTGGCACTCCTGACCCGGCCCGATTTTCCGATCCTCCAACGCACGGTGAACGGGAAGCCGTTGATCTACCTGGACTCTGCGGCCTCGAGCCAGAAGCCCCGTCAGGTGATCGAAGCTGTGAAGGACTACTACGAGCGCTCCCATGCCAACGTGCACCGCTCCATCCATACCCTTGGAGAAGAGGCCACCGCGCTGCTCGAGGCGGCCCGGGACAGCGTCAAGGAGTTCATCGGAGTCGAGCACCGGGAAGAGATCATCTTCACCCGCGGCACCACCGACGCCATCAACCTAGTGGCGCAGATGGTCGGCCGGACCCTCGCCCCCGGGGATGAGGTCATCGTCACGGAGATGGAGCACCACAGTAACCTGATCCCGTGGCAGCTGCTGGCTCGGGACCGGGGCGTGAGGCTGAAGGTGGTGCCTGTGGAGGGAGAAGGCGTCCTCCCCTTGGCCGCCCTCGACCGTGTCCTGACCGAGCGCACCCGCCTGGTCGCGGTGACCCACGTCTCCAACGTGCTGGGGACCACCAACCCGGTGGCAGAGCTCGTGGCCCGCGCTCACGCCGCAGGAAGCCTGGTGCTCATCGATGGCGCTCAGGCGGTCCCCCATCTCCCCGTGAACGTAGCTCGCCTGGGACCAGACTTCTACGCGTTCTCCGGCCACAAGATGCTCGGCCCCACAGGGATCGGGGTCCTCTACGGCCGGCGCGAACTCCTCGAGCGTTTGGAGCCCGCCTGGGGTGGGGGAGAAATGATCAAAGAAGTCTGGCTCGACCGGGCCCAGTGGAATGATCTTCCCTGGCGCTTTGAGCCTGGCACCCCACCGATCGCGCCGGCGATCGGCCTCGCGGCCGCGGTCGAGTACCTCGCAAAACTCGGCATGGAGCGAGTCATGGCCCACGAGCAGGAGCTGACGAGGCTGACGCTTGAGCGGCTGGGGGCGATCCCTGAGCTGACGCTCTACGGCCCCCGCAGCCCCGAGGCCAGGGGCTCGGTCGTGGCTTTCAACATCCGGGGGCTCCATCCTCACGACGGCGCTGCCCTTCTGGACCAAGAGGGGATCGCCGTCCGGGCGGGGCACCACTGCGCCATGCCGTTGATGCGGAAGCTGGGGATCGTGGGCACCCTCCGGGTCAGCTTTTCAGTCTTCAACACCCCGGAGGAGATCGAGTTTCTGGTCAGGGCGGTCTCCAACCTGACGGCTGAGGTGTAACTCTCCTTTCCCGCGTCCCGGCCCCCTCGGGAACTCCCCACCTCTTTGACCTGACCCACGCCCCGGCTCCGTGCATGCTGCCCGGAGCCGGGCTCAAGCGCCGCCCTCAGAGGGCGCAATCGTGGTATAGTCTGCAGGGGAAGGTGCCACGATGCGCTGGTTTGTCCTCACCCTGACGCTTATCGTCTTCGGCCCGGCTCCCGCTTGGTCTGCTTCCCACGTTTCGCTGGTCGAGATCGAAGGGGTAATCAACCCAGTAACGCTTCGGATTATCTCGACTGCCGTGGACCGGGCAACGGCTGAGGGTGCCCAGCTGCTGATCATCCAGCTCGACACCCCGGGGGGCCTCGAGCGCTCCATGCGCTCCATCGCCCAGAAGCTTCTGAGGGCCAAGGTGCCGGTGGCGGTCTATGTGGCGCCCACCGGGGCCCGAGCGGCCTCGGCAGGGGTGTTCATCACGATGGCGGCCCATATCGCGGCTATGGCCCCGGCTACGAACATCGGGGCGGCCCACCCCGTCGCCATCGGCGGCGGGAAGATGGACAAGACGACCGCGAAGAAGATTGAGAACGACGCGGCCGCCTTTGCACGGAGCATCGCGGCCAAGTGGGGACGGAACGCCGACTGGGCCGAGAAAGCCGTGCGGGAATCCGTCTCTGTCACCGAGAAGGAAGCCGCGAAGCTCAAGGTCATCGACCTGCTCGCCGAGGACGTCTCCGACCTCCTGGCGAAGCTCGACGGGCGGACCGTAAAGACGGAAGCCGGAGCTGTGACCCTCAAGACTCGGGGTGCGCGGGTGGAGATGGTATCCATCGGGTGGCGGGACAGGTTCTTGAACGTCATCACGGATCCTAACATCGCTTACATCCTGATGATGCTGGGGATGTTGGGATTGTTCTTCGAGCTGTCCAACCCTGGGGTGATCCTGCCAGGCGTCATCGGCGGAATCAGCCTGATCCTGGCCTTCTTCGCCTTCCAGAGCCTGCCGATCAACTATGCGGGGGTCCTCCTGATCCTGTTCGGTATCGTGCTCCTGCTTGCCGAGATCAAGGTTGTGAGCCACGGAGTCCTGACTATCGGCGGCGCCATTGCGATGATCCTCGGGTCAATGATGCTCTTCGACGTTCCCCAGATCGGTCTGACGGTCTCCTGGTGGGTTATCGTGCCGACCGTGGCGGCGACGACGGGCATCTTCGCTCTGGCCATCGGTGCCGGAGTTCAGGCTCTCTATCGGAAGCCCACAACAGGCGGTGCCGGAATGGTAGGACAGGTAGGGGTGGCGCGGTCGGCGCTCACGCCGCGAGGGGACGTCCTCGTCCAGGGGGAGCTCTGGCGAGCCGTGGCGGAGGGGGAGCCGGTTGCCGAAGGTGATCAGATTGCTGTCGTGGGCGTGGATGGGCTCACGCTCCGGGTAAAGAAGGCCGACGGACCATAGGAGGCGTGCCATGCCTGGACTCGACTTTATCTACGGACTCGCGCCCGTTCTCATCATTTTGTTTTTCATCCTCGCCAGCTCCCTTCGGATTCTGAGGGAGTACGAGCGGGGTGTCATCTTCCGACTGGGCAAGCTCGCCCGGTCGATCTTCAACCCCGGCGGTGAAGGCACCGGCCCTGGCATCCTGATCCTGATTCCCCTCGTGGATAAGATGGTGAAGGTGAGCCTTCGGACCATCGCCATGGACGTGC
>JBHIBG010000140.1:0-5401 GCA_046758965.1 Methylomirabilia bacterium
GCTTCCGGGGCGGGCGGACCCTGCTGGAGTACGACCCCGCCACAGATCGCTGGCGCAGGCGTGCGGCCATGCCGACGGCCCGCAGCGGGATCGCGGCCGCGGTGCTCGCCGGGAAGATCTTCGTCTTCGGCGGCGAGGCCACGACCGGCACCTTCGACGAGGCTGAGGCGTACGATCCCAAGACGGATACCTGGACCCCCTGGGCTTCCATGCCGACCGCTCGGCACGGCCTCGGCGCGACAACGGTCAGCGGCCGCATCTTTGTCGTGTCCGGAGGGACAAGGCCGGGTGGCTCGTACTCGGCGTTGAACGAAGTCTTCACGCCGTGATCGGATGCCTCACGAGCGATATATGCCCATTCGGCTATCCCGGCACGCCAGGCTCATCCGCTTTCCCTCCTCCGATAGGCTAGAGCTCGAGGGTCGCCTGACCCCGGGTGAGCCGGGCCGCGCCGTGATCCTCTGCCACCCTCACCCGCTCTACGGGGGGTCGATGCTCACGCCCGTGGTCATGACGGCAGAGCGGGCCTTCCAGGAGGCCGGGTACACGACGCTGGCCTTCAACTTCCGCGGGGTCGGAGGCAGCGAGGGATCGCACGCGGACGGGCATGCTGAGGTGGCCGATGTGTCAGGCGCGCTCAGGTTCCTCGAGCACACCCTTGGCCACCCCCCCTCTATCCAGGCCATCACGGGCTATTCTTTCGGCAGTGTCATAGGCGGGAGGGCGGCAGCCGCAGATCCACAGGTGCACCTCTACCTCGGCATCGCGCCGCCCGTGAACCTCCACGACTTTGCGTTCCTCCAAAGAGCCACGTGCCGGATCGCGCTGATCCGAGGGGTTCGCGACGAGTTCTGCGATCGCAACCGGCTTCAGGCACTCTCTGCCTCACTGCCAAGACCGCCCTGGCTCCGGCTCCTGGACACCGACCACTTCTTTGCGGAAGCCCTGGAGGACCTGGCCGGGGCATGCCGGGATGTCATCGGCTGGGCCCAGGGAGTCCGCCCCTAGCCCCGTCCCACTCCCCCGCCCGTACGCTGTATAATCGGACGGTGCGCTACGTGGTCCCTGCCCTCATTCTTGGCCTCACCGCGGTGGTGACCGCCCACGCCCAGGGGCCTCCCAGGGCACGGGTCATTCCCGTCAAGGTCGCCCCTATCGTCGAGCGCCCGGTGGTCGATAAACTCCGGTTCATCGCCACGGTCGAGCCCTCCATCCACACCACGGTCGGCGCCGAGGTCTCGGGACGGGTGACGAAGATGCCGGTGCGTGAGGGAGATCACGTCGTAGCCGGCAAGACCGTGCTGGCTCGGCTGGATCCGACCCCGCGGGAGATCCAGCTCCGGGAGGGCAGGGCCGCCGTAGCCAAGGCTCGGGAGGAGTTTGATAAGCTCCGGCGCGGCTACCGGGAGGAAGAAGTGGCCCAGCGCGCCGCCGAGGCCGCCGAGCAGAAGGCGATTCTGGACCGCGCTGAGCAGGACTACCGCCGCGCTGAGCGCCTCCACAAGGAGGAGATCATCAGTCTCGCCGAGCTTCAGCGGTTTCAGAGCGAGTACCGCGCCGTCAAGCAGAAGCACCAGCGGGCGCTCGATGCGCTTCGGTTGGCCCGGGCCGGGCCCCGGCAGGAGGAGATCGCCCAGGCGCAGGCCGAGCTCTCCCAGGCCGAGGCGCGCGCCGAGCGGATCGAAGACGAGATCCGGCGAACCACCATCCTGGCCCCCATCACCGGCTTCGTGGTGAAGAAGCACGTAGACGTCGGGGCATGGGTCGACGTGGGCGACCGAGTCGCCGACCTGATCGCGCTGGATCCCGTGTTCATCACCGGACCGGTTGGCGAGCGCGAGATCCGGAAGATCCGGGCCGGTCAGAAGGCGCTGATCACCCTCGACGCCTACCCCGGGCGCACATTCCGAGGGAGGGTGAGCGCCGTGGTTCCGGGTGCTGACGCGACCAGCCGCACGTTCCCGGTCAAAGTCACCGTGTTGAACCCCGACGGTCTCCTGAAAGCCGGGATGTTCGCCCGCGTGGGCGTGCGAACCGGGAAGGAGCGCACGGGGCTGTTCGTGCCCAGGGACGCGATGGTGCGGCGGGGGGGCCGGGAGTTCATCTTCGTCGTCAACAGCAACGTGGCGAGGCTCGTGCGTGTCGAGACCGCTTCGGAGGTGGGCGGGCTGGTGGAGGTCCGCGGGTCTGGGTTGAGCTCCGGCCAGATGGTGGTGACGCTCGGCAACGAGTTTCTCCAGCCCGGCATGAAAGTTCAGCCGACTCAATGAAGCTGATCGCCTTCTGCGTCCGGTATCCCGTTACCGTCTGGGTCGGCGTTCTCCTGGCTGTGATCTCCAGCGCCATCGCTCTGACGCGCCTCCCTCTCCAGATGGTCCCCACGGTGGACCGGCCGGAGATCAGCGTGCAGACCGAGTACAAGGGGGCCGGGCCGCTCGAGGTCGAGCGCGAGATCACCCAGCGCCAGGAGGAGAAGCTCAACTCCGTCGAGAACCTCCGGGAGATGACCTCCACCTCCGTCGAGGGGAGGAGCACCATCGTGCTGAAGTTCGACTGGGGGGTCAACAAGGACGTGGCTCGCCTCGACGTCTCAGAGAAGCTCGACCTGGTCACCGAGGTTCCTGAGGACGCCGAAGAGCCTCAGATTCGGGCGGTGAACACCGACGAGGAGAGCCCCATCGCCTGGATCATCATCGAGAGCGATCGGGATCTGAACGAGGTCTGGGAGGAGGTCGAGGACGTGGTCGCCCCGCGGCTGGAGCGGGTTGGGGGCGTGGGAGCCGTCTGGCGCTTCGGCGGCCAGGACCGAGAGGTTCACGTCATCCTCGACCAGCGCGCCATGGCCGCGCGCGGCCTCACTATCGCCGATGTCCGCGACGCCATTCTCCGCGAGAATCGCACCACCAAGGGGGGCCAGATCAGCGAGGGGAAGCAGCGCACCGTGGTTCGCACCCTGGGCGAGTTCACGGGCATCCGGCAGATCGAAGACCTAGTGCTCCGCCAGGGTGTCAACGGACAGGGGGTCGTCTACCTCCGCGACGTGGCCCGGGCGGCCTTCGGCCACGAGGAGCGCGACTTCGTGGTCCGCCACAACGGTAACCCTGCCATCGGCCTCGGTGTGCTCCGCCGCTCGGGCGCCAACACTGTCGAGGTCATGAAGGGGATCAAGGCCGAGCTGGCCTACATGAACGACCAGCTCTATCGCGGCAAGGGGATCCAGCTCGAGCAAGTCTACGACGAGACCACGTACATCGACGAGTCGGTCGCGCTGGTCACGAACAATATCTTCTACGGCGGCACGCTCGCCGTCCTGGTGCTTCTCATCTTCCTCCGGAGCATTACCTCTGTCCTTGTGATTGTCCTGGCGATCCCGGTGGCGGTCGTGACGACCTTCGTGTTCCTGAACCTCCTGGGACGCTCGATCAACATCATCTCTTTGGCAGGGCTCGCGTTCGCCACCGGGATGGTGGTGGACAACGCCGTGGTGGTCCTGGAGAACATCGTCCGCCACCGGGAGATGGGCAAGGACCGGATGCGGGCCACCCTGGACGGGGCCATGGAGGTCTGGGGGGCTCTCCTGGCCTCGACGCTGACGACAGTGGCCGTGTTTGTCCCGATTCTCTTCGTGCAGCAGGAGGCCGGCCAGCTCTTCCGGGACATCGCCATCGCCATCTCCTTCGCGGTGCTCCTGTCGCTGGCGGTGGCGGTAACCGTGGTCCCCATGCTCTCAGCTCGCCTCGTGAGAGCGGGAGAACGGCGCCGGCTCTCGTGGCTTCACCAGCTCCTTGACGGGCTGGGCGGCGGGTTCGTCCGGGGGGTAGTCGGGCTCCTGGACTGGCTTCGCCGCGGCGTTATCCGGCGCCTGGTTATGGCCGCAAGCATCGTCGCTGCCTCGCTCGTGGCCAGCTTCTATCTGGCCCCCCCGCTGGACTACCTCCCCCAGGGGAACCGCAACCTCTTTTTCGTAATCGTGCGCCCCCCGCCCGGCTACTCCACCGCGCAGAAGGAGGAGATCCTCAAGACCCTCGAGCGGCGTTTCGGCAGCATGCCCGAGATCCTGCGCTACTTCTCGGTGGTTCGGATCGGCAACCCGCTGATGGGGCTCCTGGCCAGGCCCGAGCACGCCTCCCTGCCCGAGATGCGCCGCATCCTGTCGGAGCTCAGGAAGCGGAGCCAAGGCGTCCCCGGCACCGTGGCGGTCTTCGTCACCCAGTCTCCCCTCTTCCGCCGCCGCGGCGCCTTCTTCGGTGGCACGAACCTCGAGGTGAACGTCACGGGCAAGGAGCTCGAGACCATCCGCCGGATCGCCGAGCGGCTGGAGGGCGAACTTCAAGGCTTCAAGGGGGCCAACTTCGTCAACTCCTCCTTCGAGTGGGGGAACCCCGAGCTCCAGGTAGTGGTCGACCGCGACCGCGCCGCCTCGCTGGGGCTCTCCGCCCGGGACGTCGGCTACGTCGTGGAGACTGCTGTGGGCGGCACGC
Organism: Methylomirabilia bacterium; assembly: GCA_046758965.1. Lineage (GTDB taxonomy): Bacteria > Methylomirabilota > Methylomirabilia > Rokubacteriales > CSP1-6 > JBHIBG01. Next base: position 4,482 of record JBHIBG010000140.1, read on the forward strand.
TGGCGGGGCGGTTCCGCGAAGGCGGCAAAGAGCTGGACATCAGGCTGGTGTCGACCGAACGCCAGGCGCGGCGCACCCAGGACGTCATCCGGACCACTTTCTATACTCGCGCCGGTGTCCCCCTCCGCCTCAGCGAGATCGCCGAGGTCCGCCCTGCCACCGGCCCCACGAAGGTCCAGCACCTTGACCTGGACCGGGCCATCACGCTCACCGTCAACGTGCGCGAGGAGATTCCGCTCGAGGCCGCGCTGGAGGCCGCGGAGGCGAACATCGTGGGACCCACGCGGCAGGCATTGCCGCTCGGCTACACCATCGATCTGACGGGGCAGGTGCGGGATCTCACGGAGGCGTGGAACGCGCTCAAGTGGTCGTATCTCCTGGCGCTGGTAGTCATCTATCTCCTGATGTGCGCGCTCTTCGAGTCCTGGAGCCGGCCGTTCTACATCATGTTCACCGTCCCGCTGGCGGCGACGGGCGCCATCCTCGCGGTCCGCCTGGCCAACGCCCTCGAGCCGGCAACAAAGATGGACACGCTTACCATGCTGGGGTTCGTGATTCTGGCGGGGATCGTGGTGAACAACGCCATCCTCATCGTTCACCAGTCCCTGAACAACATGCGGGCCGGCGAGGCGCCTCAGGAGGCGCTGCTCGCCTCTGTCAGGAGCCGGATCCGCCCCATCTTCATCACCACCTCGACGACAGTGTTCGCCATGCTCCCCCTGGTGCTGTCCCGGGGGTCGGGGTCGGAGCTCTACCGGGGGCTCGGGGCGGCGGTCCTGGGAGGGTTGGTGCTCTCCGCTCTCTTCACGCTGATCCTGGTGCCCACGCTCTACTCGTTGGGGCTCGACGTCCAGCGGACCCTTGCAAACCGCCTCCGGTGGGTGCGCCAGCCGAGCGCCGAGCCTCCCCCACTCTCCTAG
>JBHIBG010000141.1:0-5259 GCA_046758965.1 Methylomirabilia bacterium
CCCAGGGCTGAGGCCGTGCTCAGGACCCGGCGCCCTGGACGATCTCGCCCCGCTCGATCGTGTAAATTTTTCTCGCGAAGCTGATCCGCTTCTGGTCTGACTCGGCGATCAGCACCGACAGCCCCTCGCGCTGGAGCGCTTGGATCGTCTGCCCGAGCTTCTCACCGAGACCCGGCGCCAATCCTTCAAACGGCTCATCCAGGAGCAGGAGCTTGGTGCCGCTCATCAGGGCCCGCGCCAGGGCGACCATCTTCTGCTGCCCGCCGCTCAGCTGTGAGGCCCTGCGGCTGGCAAGCTCCCTGACGTCGCCCATCAGCCGGTAGATGTAGGCAAGGCGCTCGCTGCCCGTCTTCAGGCCGCTGGCCCAGGCCGGCAGCAGGATATTGTCCTCGACCGTCAATGCGCCGATCAGGCGGCGGTCTTCGGGCATGTAGCCGATGCCGAGCTGGGCCCGGCGGTGCCCCGGCACTTTGAGGAGGTCGTCGCCGTCGACGTGGATGCTCCCGGCCGACACAGGCATGATCCCCATGATGCTCTTCAGCGTGGTGGTCTTGCCCGCGCCGTTGCGCCCCACCAGCCCGATCAGCCCGCCGGAAGGGATTTCCAGGCTGATCCCCCTCAGGATGATGAAGCCCTTGATCGTGACCCTGATGCCGTCGAGCTTCAGCATCTCACACCCGACCGAGCACGGCCTTTCTGACCTCGGGATCGGCCAGGACGCTTTCCGGCTTGCCGTCGGCGATCACTCGGCCTTCGTCGAAGACCAGCACGCGCCGCCCGTAGCGCTGGACGACCTCCATGTCGTGCTCCACGAAGATGGTCGTGATGTCGCTCTGCCGCAAGACGTTCACCAGGGTGTCCATCACCTGAAACTTATCCTCGATGCTGACGCCGCTGGTCGGCTCGTCCATCAGCAGGAGCTGCGGCTTCAGGGCGAAGGAGAGCGCGATGTCCAAGAGCTTTCGGCCGCCCTCGGGCAGCTCGCTCACTGGCCGCTCGGCGTAAGACTCGAGGCCGAAGCGCTCGAGCGTCTCCAGCCCCTCCGCTTTCCACCGCTCCTGGTAGAGGGATCGCCAGAAGCCGGTCCCGTTGCCCGATTCGGCCGCCAGGGAGAGCAGCATGCTCTCCAGGACGCTCAGGTGAGTGTAGAGCTGGGGGATCTGAAAGGAGCGGGCCACGCCCAGCTTGGTGATTGCGCGCGGAGGCAGGCCGGTCGTCTCTCGGCCCATGAACAGGATGTGGCCGCGCTCGGGTTTGAGATAGCCCGTGATCAGGTTCAGGAACGTGGTCTTGCCCGACCCGTTGGCCCCCACGATCCCCATGAGTTCGCCGCGTCCCACCTCGACGTTGAGGCCATCGGCGGCCGTGACCATGCCGAAGTGTCGGGTGAGGTCCACCGTTTGCAGGATCGGAGCTGCCTCAGGCACTTGCCACCCTCCTCACCCTCGCGCTCAATCGATGTGCGACCCACTCGTAGATCGCCCACAGCCCGCCCGGTCGGAACAGGATGATGAGCAGCATGATGCCGCCCAGCGTCATCTGCCAGGCCCAGGGGAAATATTTGGCCGCGTAGAAGTTGATGAACTCATAGGCGAGCGCGCCCATGAGCGGGCCGGCAAGGCTCTCGAAGCCTCCGAGCAAGGCGATGAAGACGAACTCGCCGGACTGGATCCAGAAGGCGTCCTCGGGCACGATATGGCCGACGGTGAAGGCTCCCAGGACGCCGGCCACGGCGCCCAGGGCGCCTGAAAGGAGGTAGGTCGTGTAGATGACCCGGCGGACGGACTCTCCCGAATACTCGATGCGGATCTCGTTGTCTCCCAGGGCCCTGAGGAAATAGCCGACCGGGGAGGCCACGAAGCGGTAGACCACGAAGGTGGCGAGGCCGGCGATCACCAGCGTGAAGTAGTAGAACCGGAAGGTGCCCCCCGGGAGCGGGGCTCCCAGGAGGGTGGCCACTCCCGCTCCGAGTCCGTCGGTCCCGCCCGTCACCCAGTAAAACTTGAGCAGGGCGGCGTACAGGATCATCGAGAAGGCCAGATTCAGCATGGCGAAGAAGACGCCCCGGTATCTGGCCATGATGAGCCCGACGAGGGCGGCCATGACCAGGCCCGCCAACGCCCCGAGGGGCACCAGCACCAAGATTTCTCGAAACTCAAACCATTTGACGCTGAACCCGACGGTGTAGGCGCCGGTGGCGTAGAAGAGGGCGTGGCCGAAGGTGAGCATCCCCCCCCGAAGAAATGTGGCGACACCCAGCACCGCGATGAACATGAACATGGCCTTGGCCAGGATGAAGAGGACCCAGCTCGGCACGGCCAGAGGGAGTACGATCAGCAGGGCGCAGGCAACCAGAGCGGCACGCGGCAGCGCCAGCGGGTTCATCTCAGATCCGCCTCAGCTCCACCTCGCCGAAGAGCCCCTGGGGCCGAAACGCCAGCACGACGACCATGATCAGGTAGATCACCACCAGCTCCAGCTCCGCGAACAGATGGATGGCCAGGGCCCGGGAGAGGGCCACGATCAGCGAGCCCAGGGCCGCGCCCTCGAGGCTTCCCATCCCCCCGATGGCGATGACCGCGAAGGACATCACCACCACGTCGAGGGCGAAGCCGGGAGCCACCGAGATCTTCGGCGCGATGAGCGCCCCGCCCAGGGCCGCGGCCAGGGCGCCCACTGTGAATGCCACGGTGTAGATGAGGTTGACGTTGATCCCCATGGCCAGGCTGACCTCGCGGTCGTTGATCACCGACACCACGAGCTTGCCGAAGCGGGTGCGGCGCGTCAGCCACACCAGCGCGCCGCCGAACACGACGGCCGCCCCGACGACGGCGAAGTCATACCAGGGGTAGAGAATCCCGGCCACTGAGAATTGCCCGAGAAGCGCGTAGGGCTCGCTCACGAACATGGGCTCCGTGCCCCAGATCAGCTTCATCAAGTCGTCCAGGATCAGGAGGACGGAAAAAGTCAGGAGCAGCTGGATGTGCATGTCGCTTCCGTAGATGCGCCGCAGCAACAGCCGCTCGATGATCGGGCCGCTGATGAGCCCGATGATGATCGCGCCGGCCAGGAGCATGAGGTAGCTCAGGTAGGGGGGCAGCCCCACGTCGAGGAGCCAGAGCGCGAGCCAGGTGGCCATGTATGCGCCGAACGCGTAGATGCCGCCGTGAGAGATATTCAGGATCCGCAGCACCCCGTAAACGAGGGTCAGGCCGATCGAGAGCAGGAACAGGGTGCCGGCGTAGTTCAGCCCGTCGAAGATGATGATGGTAAGCAGGCGTGTGTCCATGCTCGCTTGGGCTCTCTCAGTCGGCTCCGGGGCAGCGGTCCGGGTGAGGAGGGCGCGAGAGGGGGAGAACCCCCCTCTCGCGCCTGTCCGGTGACCAGGGTGTGTGTTACTTTATCGTCCCCACCCAGTCGAGAGTCTTCATCCCCAGCGGCGGCGTGATAGCCTCAGCCGGACGCCGGTACCGATTTTCCAGAATGGCAAAGCCGTACTTCTTTGACATCTTGGTGAGCCCGATGATCCCGCCATGGATCGCCTGGTGGTCTGCCCGCATGGTGATGGTCCCGCTGGGTGTGTTCCAGCTCAACCCTTCAAACGCCTTGATGACCTCTTCGGTATCTGGCCAGCGGCCGGTCTGGTCGATGGCCTTCTCGTAGGCGGCCTTCAAGCCTGCCCACGCCTGGTAGGTGCGATACGCGGGGTAATCGGGGTAGCGCTTGTTGTGCTTGGAAACCCCCTCCACGAACTCCTTCTGCATCGCGTCGGTGGCGGGGTCGGGGTCGATGAAATACCCTCCCGTCGCGCGAGGCGCTGCCACCACGCCGTCTGGCATGGTCTTTCCGACGTTCTGGAGCACCTGCTCGCCGGTGCTGAGAGCCACAAGGCTCTGCCTGAACAGCCCGCGGGGCTGCGCCTGCTTGATAAACGTGATCAGGCCGCCGCCCCAGAAGCTCGAGTGAATCACGTCAGGCCTGGCCGCCAGGAGTCTGGAAATCTCCGCCGAGTACTCCCCGGCCTGGAACTTGGTCCAGAGTTGGGCGACCACCTTGACGTCAGGCTTCAACCGCTGCATCGCGATCTTGAACGCCTCCCACGAGTCCCGGCCCCAGGCATAGTCCTCATTGACGCCGGCGATAGTCTTGATATCTGGCTTGAGGGCCAGCACATAGCGCGCCGCCATCACGCTGTCGGATGCCTGGTTGTTTGCGGTCCTGAACACGTACTTCAGCTTGCGGTCCTCGGTCAGGCGGTGGGTCCCGCAGATGTGCACGACCGTGAGGATCCTCAGCTCCTCGGCCACCGGAGCGATGGCCAGGCAGTTGCCGCTGGAGGTGTACCCCACAACGGCGGCTACCTTCTCATCCAGGACCAGGCGCCGAAGCTCGGTGACCTGCTTCTTCGGCCCCCCGGCCTCGTCCACGATCACCAGCTTGATCGGGACGCCTCTGATGCCTCCTTCTCGGTTCCACTTGGCCACCAGCCACTCCGTTGTGCCCTTTCCGGAGACGCCGAAGACGGCTGCCCCCCCCGAGAAGAAGTCCACAAAGGCAACCTTCAGCTCGGCCGGTGCTCCCGTGGGCGGGGCCGCATCCACCGGGGCGGGAGAGGCGAGAAGCACTGCCCCGACGGCGACGACGCCCAGTAACAAACGTGTGAATGACTTGAGCCGACACATATCAGGTCCTCCTGTTCTCTGAAATTCTGATGCCGGTCACGGTGGGATGCCCTGGCCGACACCTGACAGCTCAGGGAATCGGGTCGCGCACCCCTGCGGTCCGTGCCACCCCTTATACCCCACCCCCGAGAGCTAATGCAACCGCGTAGTGAGGGCGCCCCGAGCGGACTCTCATGCCTCCCCCACGGCCGGCTGGGTCAGGCGCGCTTCCCCAGGAAGCGGGTGACCGCCTCGTTGAAGGCCTCCGGCTGTTCCAGGTTCGACAGGTGAGAGGCCGAGGGAAGGACCACCAGCTCGGACCCGTTGATCTGCCCCTGAATGGTTTCAGCCGCGGCCACCGGCGTTGCGGGGTCCTCCTCGCCCACGATGATCAGCGTCGGCAGGGTGATGGCGCTGATGCGGTCGGTGAGGTTGAGCGGGGCGATCGCATGACAGCAGCCGATGTAACCCCGGGGGTCCGTTGCGCGGATCATCTCGCGCACGCGCGCGACGACCTCGGGGCGCCGCTCGCTGAACCCTGCCGTGAACCAGCGCCCGATGGTCGGCTCCACCAGCGGCGCCATCCCGTCACGTTGGG
>JBHIBG010000142.1:0-5164 GCA_046758965.1 Methylomirabilia bacterium
CCACGCCTTGGCCGTGGAGGCCACGATGCGGGAGTTGGCGCGCTCCTCGGGCGTCCGCGACGAGCGCGAGGTTGAGACCTGGGGGCTCATCGGGCTGATCCACGACTTCGACTACGAGCGCTACCCGACCGAGAACGAGCACGTTTGGCGGGGAATGGAGATCCTGCGCGAGCGCGGGTGGCCCGAGGAGCTGGTCCGGGCTGTGGGCGGGCACGCCTCTTACACGGGGATCGAGCGCACGACGCCGCTCATGAAGGCGATCATCGCCGCCGATGAGCTGACAGGGTTCGTCGGAGCCTGCGCCCTCGTGCGGCCGACGAAGAGGCTCACCGACCTGCCCGTCGACAGCGTCCTCAAGCGCCTCAAGGAGAAATCCTTCGCACGGACGGTGGACCGAGCCTACATCTACCGCGGCGCCGAGGAGTGGGGCGTGCCGCTATCCGACCTCGTTGCCCTCATCATCCGCGCCACCCTCCCGATCGCCGACCGCCTCGGCCTCGATGGCCGGCCCGCCGATCCCCTGCCGGACAGTCCAGCCCCGCCGCCTCCACCGCCTGCCACCTAGCCCATATGGAAGGACCGGCCTACCCTATCGCATGATCCTGGGTTGTTCCGATAACGGAACAGAGCCACATGCGAAAGGAGGCCGGTCATGAAGACGGGTATCACATACGTCGCCATGGATGACAGCACGCGAAGGATCGTCCGGGATGCGGCCAAGCTGGTCCGCCTCTTTCGCGCCCGGGAGCTGACAGCCATCCACGTGCCCGACGAAGCCCGGGAGGCGATGCGCGACTGCCTCCGCTGCCGCGAGGCCCTGCAGGAGGATCTGCTGCGCTGGCGCCACCGGCTGCTGAAATTCCTCTTCCGCCACGGCCGGGTGTACCGGGAGAGCACGCACTGGAGGCAAGGCTATTGGACCTGGCTGCGGGCGCAGCGGCTCGAGGACCCCGGGCTGGCTCGCACGTTCCAGGAATAGCCTCCTGTCTAAACGTGGCAACAAGTACCATGTTATTCCACTCACACGGTATCCTGGGGGAATAGGATTAGGGACAGTGGCTCCCGGGATATATCTCACCGCCTGGGGTAAGGGCGACGGGATTGATGAACTCGGCGAGGGCCTCATATCTCCAGGCGAGACGGCGGGAATGTCCTCAGGAACTTGAGGACGCTCAAAGAAGCGGGAGCGAGATCCAGAGGCGGTGAGGTGAGGGGCAACAGTCGGGAAGATCCTCTGGTGGTCTTGAGCCGGGTGGTTCCGCTCCCGCCCGGCTCGGGGCATAGACCGTCCGAGACTGATCACACCCCTCCCGACTCGTAAAGGTCTGCGAGCTGCCGGAGGGCGCCGCCGGTGTCGCCGGTCCGCTCCGCGTTCTCGAGTGCTCGCACCACCGCCGCCGGCAGCCGCCGAGTGGCGGCGAGGCTGGTCGACAGGCTCTGCCGGGAGCGCTGCCCGCGCGGGAGCTTCTGGATCGCGTCCGCCAGCCTGGACTACCCCGTGGCCCGGGCCGCGAGGTCGAGCGCGCGCTCGAGAGGCATGGAGGTTTCCAGGGCGATGGCCAGGGTCCGACATAGCCGGGCCATGGCCCAGCGGGGTTGCGACCGTTGCCATTCGAACAGCGCCCCGGCGGTCAGCACCCCTCCCAACTCGATCAAACTCCGCTCCAGATCGGAGAAAAGCCGCGGCGCGGCCTGCGCTCCCTCCCCCAGGGTTCGGCCTTCCCGAACCACCGACAGCAGGCGCAGCGCGCGGCGGCGGGCGCGCCCGCCCCACTCGGGAGAGGTGAGCGGCTCCAGGGCCTGATCGAAGGAGAGACCTGCCGAGAGGGGAGCGCCCAGTTGGAGTAGAAGTGAGCCAGGGATCGGGCCTGCCCCGCTCGGAGGAACGGCTTCAGGAGGTGCACGGCAACCCGTCGGACGGCACGCTCGTGCTGCTGCTACCGGGCGTCCCCATAGGCCACTCGACGATCGCGCCGCCGGCCAAGCTCGGTCGCGTACTGTCTGCCAAGCGTCGCTGCGGGCTCGCGCACCCACTCGGTCAACTTCACCGTGCTGACCGGCGCTGACTTCGTGCACAGGAGCCCTTGCATCAGCCCCTCGATCTCATCCCGGGTGATCACTGGAGCATGGTCACGAGCGCCGCCTGAAGCCGGGCCCCCCGGATCTGCCGGTCCGACAATGCCTGTTCTGTTGCCCAACGCGCGGGGCAAGGGAAAGTTGGTTTTGAACTGTTGATTCCGAGCATAGTCACGACAAAGGCCTTCCCGATCGGTCCCGCTCCCGGCCGAGTTCCAAGCCGTTCGTGCTGCCCAAGCCCGTGCCAGCGACACCGAAGAATTAGAGCCTGGCGCGGAGCGCAGCCAGGATTTCGGCCACCTCCCGCCCCCTCGCCTCGATCAAGTCCAGGAGCTCCTCCGGCGTGCGCGTGTCCTGGTCGCTCTTCGCGTGGGGGTTAACCGCCTTCAGGTCGTAGCTCCTCGCCTCGATCTCCTGCCGGGTGACCGTCCAGCTCCGCTCGCCATCTGCGCGCTCCGGCAGCAGGCGGAAGAACTCCTCGAACTTGTCCAGCGTGAGCGGGCTCTTCTTGCCCACCTTGACGCCGGAGAGGTCGTAGTACCAGATACGTTCCGTCGGGTTGCCCTTGGTGAAGAAGAGCAGGTTGGCTTTCACGCCGGCCCCGGCGTTGATGAACGTGCCCGGCGGGAGGCTCAGGATGCACCAGAGGTCGCAGTCGTCCAGCAGCTTGCGCTTGCTCTGGACGAAGGCGGTCTCGTTGGTGCGGAAGAGCACCCCCTCGTCGAGGACGATGCCGCACCGCCCGCCCGGCCTGAGGTGGTCGATGACGTGCTGGAGGAACAGCAGTTGCGTGGCGCCGGTCTTGTACGCGAAGCGGGCCTGGGCGTCCTTGCTCTCTTTGCCCCCGAACGGCGGGTTCATCAAGATCACGTCGTGGAGCGCCGGGGCGCCCGCGAACAGGCCGCCGTAGATCTCGTTTCCCGTCAGGGTGTTGCCGTGCCAGATGTGCGGCTCGTCGATGTTGTGGAGGACCAGGTTGGCCAGCGCGATGGGGTAGATGGCGTTGTCCTTCTCGCGCCCGTAGAAGGTCCGCTGCTTGAGCGCTTCCAGCTGATCGGGGGAGGTGATGTTCAGGTTGTTCGGCCCGGCCATCTGCTCGAAGGCCTGGGCGAGGAAGCCGCCCGTGCCGCAGCCCGGGTCGTACACCGTCTCGCCGATCTTCGGGTCGATCACCCTGACCATCACCCGGATGATCTCGCGGGGGGTGAAGAACTGCCCGCCGTCGTTCCCTTTCTCGCCCATCTTGAGGAGCAGCCCCTCGTAGACCTGCGAGAGCGTGAAGACGTGGGTGGTATCCACCGTCTGGGCGCTGATCTCCTCGACCTTGTCCAGGACGTCGAGCAGGTTCCGCTCGGTGTCGATGCGCGTGCGCTCCACGCCGGAGAAGATCTCGCTGATGACCTTCTGGCGCGGCGTGGCGTTGGGCTTCTCCCTGAGGCTCTTCAGATGCGGGATCAGATCGCCGTTGACGAAGCCGAAGAAGGCGCCGAGCGACCCGTTCTGGAGCTCCGTCCGCTTCGCGCCGCCGGGGGCCGCCCACTCTTTCCAGGTGTAGGGTGCCTCCAGCGACGGAGTGTAATCCGCGCCGACTGCCTCCGCTTCCTCGGCTTCGCGGGTCTCGCGCTCGTCCAGGATCCGGAGGAACAGGATCCACGTCAGCTCGGGGACGTACTGGAGCGCCCCCGCGCAGTTGGACCGGCGCATGATGTCGCAGATGGCCTTGACGGTGGCGTTGACCGACTGCTGGGAGGTCAGCCGCCTGGCGTTCCCCGCAGCGGTCGATGTGTTTCTGGGCATCTCACGTCGTCTCCGGTGAAGCTTCAAGCGCCTCCAGGATCGGGCGAGCGAGGTAGAGCCGTCCCCAGGCCCGACCGGTGATCTCTTCCAGCACTCCCTTTTGCTCCAGAACCCGCACGGCTTCCCGGGCGGTCGGATTAGAGACTTTCAGCACCCGCTCAGCCCTGGTAACGCTCATATACGGATTGAGGAACAGTTCGTCGAGCAAGGCCAGCGCCTTCGGCTTCTCACGAAGACGCTTTCGGAAGCTCTCGCGCATATCCATCAGCTGGCCGGCCAGGCGTACCCCTTCGCGTGCCGTCTCCGCGACTCCCGCGAGGAAAAAGCGAAGCCATCTCATCCAGTCGCCGTCCGTTCGTACTCGCTGGAGGAGGTCGTAGTAGTCCCGGCGATGCGCCTCAACGTAGGCCGAAAGATAGAGCAGCGGCTGGGAGAGGCGGCCGCGCTCGATCAAGAAGAGCGTGATCAAGAGACGCCCCACCCGCCCGTTCCCGTCGAGGAACGGGTGGATCGCTTCAAACTGCTCGTGCATCAGCGCGCACTGGATCAAGTCGGGGATCCGGTCGCGCAAGTGCAGGAAGCGCTCCCAATCCCCCAGGGCCGCCAGCATCTCCTCGGGCGGGGGCGGCACGTAAGTGGCGGTGGCCGGAGTGCTGTCCGGCGGGCCGATCCAGTTTTGGGAGCGCCGGAATTGACCGGGAGTGGCGTAGTTGCCTCTCACTCCCTTCATGAGCCGGGCATGCACCTCGCGCACCAGCCTCAGGGACAGAGGGAGATCGGCCAACCTCTTGATCCCGTACTCCAGGGCGACAACATAGTTGCGCACTTCACGCACGTCCGCGTCCGCTTCGCTGGGCCTCGCCGTTTCGACTTCGTCCAGCAGCAGATCGGACAGGCTCGTCTTGGTCCCCTCGATGCGCGAGGACAGCACAGCCTCGCGCCGCACGTAGGGGGCAATCAGCAAGTGCGGATTAGGCAGATGCCGGCCGAGGCCCGAGAGCTCGCTGACCGCCGCATCCGCCCGTGAAAGGGCCAGCACCAGCCCCGGCTGATACGCCAGGTCCGGGGGGAGTGGGGCGGGGACAAACGCCGCATAGCCCTCCCTGGTCTGGATGACCTTCCCTGCCTCGGCGGAGCGGAAGTCGTCGCCCCTCAAGATTTCAACCTATTAATTTGCAAGGGTTTTTTCAACCACAAGATAAGTCTTTGAAAGAAATCGAGTCTATTTTTTCAAACTTCCTTGGATTTAGCAAGCGGGCTTTCAAAGCTCCCCGCTGAAGGCCCGGCGCAG
>JBHIBG010000143.1:0-5145 GCA_046758965.1 Methylomirabilia bacterium
AATCAGGTCCACAGCCGGCGCCATCCTGACTGCGGTCGGGGTGATCTCGGTCGCCTGCTACTTCGTGATGTTCGATCTGAAGCCCAAAGCCGACCGGCCCGTGATGGGCGAGGAGGCCCGGGGAGCGATTGAGGCTCTCAGGGATCGGCTCATGAGGCACGTCCAGGTCCTCGGGGGGGCGATCGGGGAGCGACACCTCTTCAAGCCTCACGGCCTGCTCGCCGCTGCCCGCTACATCCGGCAGGTGTGGTCGGCTCAGGGATTTTCGGTGAGCGAAGAAGCCTTCGAGGTCCTCGGTCGGCGATGTGCCAATCTTATCGTGGAGCAGCAAGGCGCCAGCCAGCCGGATGAAATCGTGCTGGTGGGTGCCCACTACGATTCGATCATCGGGAGCCCCGGGGCCAATGACAACGCCACGGGCGTGGCGGTGCTGCTCGAGATGTCCGGGATCCTCAGGCAGGTGGCCATGGCGAGGACCGTTCGGTTCGCAGCCTTCGTCAACGAGGAGCCGCCGTATTTCCACACCGAGGAGATGGGAAGCCGCCTCCACGCGAGGAATGCCCGGAAGCGGGGAGAGCGGATCGTGGCCATGCTTTCCCTTGAAACCCTGGGCTCCTACTCCCGGTCCCCCGGGAGTCAGAGGTACCCGTTTCCCCTGGGGGCCTTCTACCCCGACACCGGGAACTTTCTGGGGGTGGTTGGCAACCTCGCCTCCCGCCGGTTGGTGAGCGAGTTCCTCAGGCATTTCATGGGTTCGACTGACTTTCCCGTGGAAGGCGCGGCGACCTTTTCCTGGATTCCAGGTGTGGACTGGTCCGATCAGTGGTCGTTCTGGAGGGAAGGGTTTCCGGCCGTGATGCTCACCGACACGGCCCCTTATCGCTATTCGGAGTATCACACCGCGCAGGATCTCCCGGACAATGTCAACCCGCCGGAGTTTGCCAGGGCCGCGTACGGAATCATCGGGGCCGTCCGACAGCTGGCGGGCCTGCCCTGAGCCTGCGCTCTTCGATCTGTCTTCGGTTCGTCGTCGCGACTGGTTGGGTGGTCGGCGGCTCGGTGCAATGGAGGCAGCAGGTGTTGTGGGGTGGAGCGCACGCGGGCCGCGATGGCGCTCGATTGAACTACGCGAGATCCTGGGGCCGGCGAGAATCCGGCCTCGGGATCCCCTGGGGCCCGTCCCTTCTGCTCATGGGAGAGCTCGGTGGCGCGGCCGCCGACTTCGAGCTCCCATGCGAAATTCCTTGAATTACTCCCCGTACATGTTGCCTCTGTTGACCGGAGAGGTCGTCTCTGACGCCATGTTTGTCATCGGCCAAAGAGGCGCTTCAACCCCTTCAGGAGCTCCTCCTCCGGTCTCTTTTCCGGAGATTCTGGGGCCGATGGGGGTGCAACGGACTCCCGCCCTTGTTCAGGAGCCTGCTGTGGTGGTGGCAGGAGTCTTTTGAACACCCCTTTCTGGAGCTCTTCGAGACCTCGACCCAGCATCCCGCGTTGCACGCGACCGCTCACGGACGCCAGATCCGGCCTGGGTGTGACCCCGGGGAGGGTCCCGGCTAGCACAAAGGGAATCTCGACACGGCCCTGCCGGTTCGCGAGGTATCTGATCGCCTTCACATCCTTGATGAGGTCTCTCGAGAGCTGGCGCGAGAGGACAAGGAGCGCGCGCACGTCCAGCGTCCGGTCAAGGGTCACCCAGCCCTTTCCGCGGACCGCCCAATCGGCGGCGGCAATGAGCAGATCATCGAGGTGCACTTTCCCGTCCCTGATGATCATGGAGCCTTTGAGTTGGTCGAACTCGGTGTTCCGGGTCGCAAAGATTGCCGGATATTTGCTCCGCATGCGGGGGGATATGAACAGCGAGAGTCCAGGGACGCCGGTCATGCCGGTAAGCGCCGCCTCAGCGATGTTGACGTCAAGCAGCGCCCCTTTCACGACCTCTGCCTGTCCCCGGCCCGAGACGGTGGAGTGGATATCTTCCCATCGCGTGCCGCTGCCGCCGACCGTCAGGTCCAGGTTGATCAGGCCCCGGATATGCTTCGGGGGAGCGGCAAGCGCGGAGCGGAAAAATTGGGTGAGGTCCAGGCCGCGGACTTTCGAGCTGAACGTGAACCGGGGAGGGGCCTGACCGTATTCGTACCGTCCGCTGCCCTGCGCGGATCCATTCAGGGCAAGAAGCGCGAGGCGCTCGATCGTGATCCTCTGACCAACCAGGGAGACGACCGCCTCCAGATTCGTGTAGTCGACGTCAGTGATCGTCCCTCGGGCGGAGGAGAGCCTTCCCCGATACGAGAGCGATCCGTTCTCCGCCCAGACACGTCCCTCGCTCTTGGCCTCTCGCAGGATCTCCGGTCTCTTGCTGCTCCCGTTAGCTCTCCGAAGATCGGCCAGCCAGAGTGCGGGTGCGGAGAGGCGGTAGGTCAGGGCAGGGGGGACAAACCGTTCGACCTGGGCAGCAAGGCGGATCTGAGAGTTCCCGAGGCGCACGGAGGTTTCTGCGAGCGCTGCCCGCTGCCCGGTGAAGGTGACGGTGACACTGCGAGCTGCGAGAGGCTGAGGAAGCTGTGGCAGTGTGGCGCGAAGCCCGGTGAGCGTGAGCGAGCCGTTGGCCTGCGGGGTCCGGCCTTTTCTCATCTCACCCCGGATGCGAGCATGCACCTCCAAACCGCCAGAGAGGTCATAGCCCTGGGCGAGCGGGAAGATCGCCTCCCAGCCGGCCAGCTCCGTCCGGCTCGAGTCCACCGCGAGATCCAGCTCAGGTCTCTCGCCAAAGCTGACCTCCCCGGCGCCGAGGAGCTCAAGCGTGTGCAGCTTGATCTTGGCGCTCTGCATCGTAACCGTTTCGTTTTCAAGACGTGCGTCGATGGAGAGGAGGAGAGGCACTCCCGGCGGTTTCCTGAAGCGGTCCCCGAGGCTTATGGCGCTTGCCGTGGCCTCCACGTTGCCTTTCAGGGTCAAGGTTTCCAGGGTCCCTTCGACGTGCGCACTTAGCGCGAGGGACCCGTCCGCGCTGAGGTCTGGAGGCAGGCGCTCTGCCAGAGGGCCGAAACGCCGAAGATTCGCCAGCGCCACTGGCGCAAGGGTGATGTCACTGCTCAGGGGGAGGTCTTTCAGCCTTTGTCCCAAGGGTCCCAACCGGCCGGTGAGTTGAAGGTTGGGCTTGTCGGCGCCAAAGACGGCGGCTGTGAGCTGCACCTTCGAGAGGGTCAGCGCTGCTGCCGTGCCGGAGACCGCAATGTTGGCTCGAAGCGGTCCGGAGAGCCCGAGACCTTGGGGGAGGCGTTGCGTGATCTGGGGGAGCGCCTGCTGGAGGGCGTCACTGTTGAGCGGGGCGAGCTCGATTTCTCCCTGTACCGGGACGGCGCTGAAGCCAACTGTGGGGCGGAGCGGTCCTACTCGGCCTTTGATCCTGAGGTTCTGTCGCTCCGCGAGGACCGCTGCGGTCAGGTCTATCGAGACGGGCCGGTCAAAGCCAACGTCCTCGACGGTGAGATCGAGCTGACTCACGCGAACGTCGACGCCGTCTTTTCTGTCCAGGTAGCGCGCCTCGCCATCAGCCACGTCCACAAGGGAAACGAGGAACGGGAGAGCTGCGGTGGCTGCCGGTGAAGCGGCGCTGCCCGTCTCTTGCTTTCCCGCCTCTTGGCCTGGACGGCCGAGGCTGGCAAAGTTGAGCCTCCCGCTCTCATCTCGGATCACCGTGATCACCGGCTTATGCAGGATCAGCCGTTTGACGCGAAGCTCCTGCCGGAGCAAGGGAAGGAGTTCCACGTTCACCTGGAGATCGGCCGCCCGAATGAACTCCCGCGAGGAAAACGCCCGGTCGTCTGCCAGGGCAAACTCCTTCAGGCGCACCCCGATCCCTCCCCACAGGGTCACGCCAATGTCTCCGACCGCGACTTTCCGTCCGAGCGCCTGCTCGGCCTGTGCGAGAAGATAGTCTTTATTGCGATTGACCAGTCTGCCGAGGTTCAGCAGGGCGAGGACCACAAGCCCGCTCAGGATGAGGAGGATGACTGTCGCGATCGTGAGCTTCCGCACGGTCATCTGGCCTTAGAGAGGAGGCGATTCAAGTCCGAGTACGGTCACCCGCTCCAAGGGTAAGGAGACTGGAAACCCGGACGAATGTCAAGCCCGATGTCCCACGTGAGTACCACGGTGAACCCCATGGGCGGCGACGCAACAGCGTCGCCTGCGACGGCTTGACCCGGCCACGCACGCGCCGGACAGGTCTGCGGGGGCGGCTCTTCGGGGACGCTATCGAGGCCGATCGGAACACACCATGGCTTGGGGGAGACGCGTAGGCACGCTGCTAGCTGTCCTGCTTCTGCTGTTGCAAGCGTTCCAGGCGCTCCTGAGCTTCCTGCAGAAGCTCCACAGCTCTCTCCTCGTTGCCCTCATCCAGATATCGCTGAGCCTTGACAACCAGTGCCAGCAGTTCCGTGGCCTGCCGCCCACGCCAAACCAGGAGGGAGGATTCGGGGATCATCGCCTGGCTATGGCCTCCTTCTCACGGGCCTTCGCCTCTTTGGCTTTCAACCTCCTCACCAGCTCGTCGTAGGAGGAGGCCCGGATGATCCTGTTGAGCTGGGCGCGGTAGTTGCCCACAAGGCTCACGCCTCCGATGAGCAGGTCGTAGACCACCCAGCGGTCTCCCCGCCTCAGCATCCGGTAATCCACCGGCACCCCGGGCCCCTGGTGGGTGATCACCCTGGTCCGCACCGTCGCCCGGTCGCCGTCCAGGGTCTCCCCGAGGTAGATGATCCGCTCGCCGCCGTACTGGTCGATCTGAAAGAAGCCGGTACGGCCCCACAGCTCCGCGAACAGCCGGACGAACTCGGTCTGCTCCCGCCGGGTTCGCTTCCGCCAGTGCCGGCCGAGCGCGCGCTTGGCCGTCTCTTCAAGGTCGAAGGTCTCGTCGGCGATCTCCCGGATGGCCGCTCGTCGCTCAGTGATCTTGGAGTCCACCTTCAGCTCCGGGTCTTGCAGCACCCTGAGAGCCTTGTCGACCGACCGCTTGAGTTGCTCTGTGGGGGAGCCGGCCCAGGCCTGCCGCCCCACACCACCGACCAGGAGAAGCGCCATCAAGCCCCCGAGGGTTGCGACGCAGAGCGTGCTTCGCGCTGTCATGGCTCAGGACCTCCT
>JBHIBG010000144.1:0-5133 GCA_046758965.1 Methylomirabilia bacterium
TTGGGGAGGAACGGCGGGCCCATGGTACGCATCGGATCCCCCCCGTCCGGCTCCTCAATCTTGATCACCTCGGCGCCGAGGTCGGCCATCAGCATGGACCCGTAGGGCCCCGCCAGCATCCGGGAGAGGTCGAGCACGCGGATCCCCTGAAAGAGCGCCATCACGCCCGCCGGGTGGCATCCATCAAAACGCCACGGGCTCCTTGTGCTCGCCAAAGATCTCCTTCAGCGCTGAGGATATCTCGCCAAGTGTGGCATAGACCTTCACGGCCTCGAGGATCGGCTCCATGAGGCTTGCGCTCCCCCGCGCCTCGCTCCGGAGGCGAGCGAGCGCCTGCTCCACGGCTGAGCTCTCCCGCTCGCGGCGGATCCGCCTGAGCCTCGCGACCTGGGCCTCGGCCACAGCGCGGTCAACGGCGTACACCTCGATCGCGGGCCTCTCACGGGCTTGAGCCTCGCCCAGGTAGCAGTTCACCCCCACCTTCGGGATCGCCCCTGAGCGCAGCTTCTGCTCGAACACGTACGCCTGGCGCGCCACTTCGGCCTGGATCGCCCCCGACTTGACCGCCTCGACCATCCCACCGAGCTGCTCCACCCGGGCCAGCTCCTCCCGGACCGCCCTCTCCATCTGACCGGTGAGGCACTCCACGTAGTAGGAACCGGCCAGCGGGTCGGCGGCGTCGGCCGCCCCCGATTCCTCGGCGCAGATCTGCATGGTGCGGAGCGCGATCAGCTGGGCCTTCGCCGAAGGAATCGTGTACGCCTCATCGTAGGTCGGGAGAGCCATCGTCTGCGCCCCGGAGAGGGCCGCCGTCAGCGCGATGTAGGCCCCCCGCACGATATTGCTCTCCGGCTCCTCGACGGTGAAGGCAGAGCCGCCGCCGCCGATCAGAGTCCTGAACATCCAGGAGCGCGGGTTCGTGGCGCCGAAGCGCTCCCGCATCATCCGCGCGTAGAGGCGCCGGCCTGCACGGAACTTGGCCGCCTCCTCGAAGATCTTTCCCCAACAGGTGAAGTTGAACGAGATGCGCGGCGCGAAGTCGTCGACGGACAGGCCGCGCCTGATGAGGAGCTCGACGTACGCTGCGGCAATGGCGAGGCCGTAGGCCATCTCCTGAGCGGTGGTGCAGCCGGCCTCGCGGATATGGTAGCCGCAGACCGAGATGGGGTTCGAGCGCGGGTAGCGCCGGGTCGAGAACTCGATCAGGTCCCCGACGAGCCTGAGCGAGGGCTCCACGGGGTAGACCCAGGTCCCGCGGGCGATGAACTCCTTGAGGATGTCGTTCTGGGGCGTGACGACCACGCGATCGGGGGCCGCCCCTTGCTTCTCGGCGACTGCGTAGTACATCGCCGTGATCGGGGCGGCCATGGAGTTGATCGTGAGGGAGACACTCACCCGGTCGAGGGGGATCCCGTCGAAGGCCTCCTCCATGTCGGCGAGCGAATCCACGGCCATCCCCACGCGGCCCACTTCTCCCTCGGCCGAGGGATCGTCCGAGTCCAGCCCGAGCTGGGTCGGCAGATCGAAGGCGACGTTCAGGGCGTCCTGGCCGTGGGCCATGAGGTACTTGAAGCGGGCGTTGGTTTCCCCCGGCGTGCCGAACCCGACATACTGTCGCATCGTCCAGAGCCGGGCGCGGTACATCTCCCGGTGGATGCCGCGCGTGAACGGGTAGTCGCCCGGGTCGCCCAGGTCACGAGCGTAGTCGAGGTCCCGCGTATCGTCAGGGCCATAGACGGGCTTCACCGGGATTCCGGCATGGAGCCACGCCTCCCTGAGCTTCTTCTCCTCCGCCATCACACCCTCCTACTCCGAGGCCGCCCGGGCCCTGAACACCTCGACGATGGTCTCCAGCGGCGTCCCCATGGGGAAGACCTCCCGGACTCCCATGGCCTTCAGTGCCGGGACGTCTCCTTCGGGGATGATTCCTCCGACCACCACCGAAATGTCTCCGGCTCCGGCGGCCTTGAGCCCCGCAAGCACTTTCCGGGCCAGGGGCAGGTGCGCCCCAGAGAGCACCGAGAGCCCGACCACGTCCACGTCCTCCTGGACCGCTTCCCGCGCGATCTCTCCGGGGGTCCGCTTGAGCCCCGTGTAAATCACCTCGAACCCGGCGTCCCTGAGCGCCCGGGCCACCACCTTCGCCCCCCGGTCGTGCCCATCCAGCCCGGGCTTGGCGATGAGCACGCGGAGCTTACGCTCCGCCATACATCCCCTCGTTCCAGCGCGGGCTCGGCCCGCGGAGTCCTCTCATCACCCTTCGGCCAGGCGGTAGGCAGGGAGATACCGGGGAGCCCCGGTCGGGTCGGGGGCCACCCGGACCGGTGCGAGCTGAACGCGCCGGCCTACGGCGACCGCCCCGGCCTCGGCCTCCACGAGGCGAGCGAAAATCCGGAAATCCGCCACCTTCACGATCGCCAGGATCAGCGGGTTGCCGAATCCGGCGGGGATTCCTGTCTCCTGCACCGTGAAGGCGTGGATGATCCCGTCCGAGGGGAGATCCACCCAGTCGAACCGGTCCGACCCGCACTCGGGGCAGAAGCCGCGAGGCGGCCACTCCTGGCGCTTGCAATCCCGGCACGCTGTGGTGACAAGGCGACCCACGGCCAGGTGCTCGTAGAACTCGTGGAGCTTGTTCTGCTCCGCCGACTGCAGCGGGAACGGATCGATCGCGCGGAAGTAGCTCACGCCGGCTCCTGTGAGTAGATCATCACCAGATGCTCGCCCATCCCGCTGTTGTTGTGCGCGAGGGCGACCTGGGCTTCGGGCACCTGGCGTGGGCCGGCTTCCCCCCGGAGCTGCCAGAAGCACTCCGCGGCCTGGGCGATTCCGGTGGCGCCCAGCGGGTGGCCGCAGCCGATCAGGCCGCCCCGGGGATTCACCACGACTGCGCCCCCGTAATCCGAGAGCCCTTTCTCGACGAAGCGCCCGCCCTCCCCCTTCTCGCAAAAGCCGAGCCCCTCGTAAGCGATGATCTCGGCAATCGCGAAGCAGTCGTGAACCTCGGCCACGTCCACCGCCTCCGGCCCGATCCCCGCCATCCGGTAAGCGTCGTCGGCCGCCCGCCTCATCGCCGGCCACTGGGAGTAGTCCTCCGGGAGCGAGGAGAGGGTGAAGCCGTCGAGCGCCTGGCCCGTACCCCGGATCCAGACCGGCGTGTCCGTGAGGTCCCGGGCCCGCTCCTCGGAGGCGACGATCACCGCCGCGGCCCCATCGGTGATCGGCGAGCACATGAAGAGCCGGAACGGCGTGGCGATCATTCGCGAGCAGAGCACCTGCTCGAGCGTCGCGCCTTTCTGGAAGTGGGCGAAAGGGTTCCGGGTGGCGTGGGTATGATTCTTCACGCTGACCATGGCCATCTGCTCCTCGGTGGTGCCGTACTTGGCCATGTGGTGCTGGGCCGCCAGGGCAAAGACCGGCGGCGCGGTGAGGCCGTGACAGGCCTCCCACTCCCGGTCCACCCCCGTTCCCATGTTCAGGAGCGCCTCCTCGCCCACGGGCTGGTTCAGCTTCTCCACCCCGAGCACCATCACGAGGTCGGCGAGCCCTGCGGCGATGAAGGCGTAGGCGTAGCGGAGCCCGACGGTGCCCGAGGCGCACATATGTTCGGTCCGGGCAGAGAGGCGGGAGGGCTTGATCCCCAGCGCCTCGGCAGCCAGGGGCGCGATGTGGCTCTGAAACGCGGTCCGCTCGGGCATCACCGAGCCCACCACGATCCCCTCGAGGTCCTTCGGCCTGACCCCGGGAGAGGAGTCGAAGCATGCTTTCCCCGCCTCCCAGATCAGGTCGCGGAACGAGGCCTTTCGCACCCCGAACTTACTCACCCCCGCTCCAACCAGCGCCGCCTGTCTCATCATGCTCTCCTTCCAACCTTGTTCGAGCGCCGGCTTTGCCGGCGCAACCGATGGGGGAGGCCTCGGAGGGGGGCAAGCCCCCCACCGAATCGCCAAATCCCACCGACATCCCACCGGCCACAAAGATGACCTGGCCGGTGATGAACGAGGCCTCCTCGGAGGCCAGGAAGCCGTGGACGTGCGCAATCTCCGCCGGGTCGGCGATCCGTCCCACGGGAATCTTCTCGATGATCTTGGCCTTGATCTGGTCAGGGATCCCGGCCAGCATCGCCGTCATCGTCGCGCCGGGGGCGACGCAGTTCACCGTGACCCCGTACTTGGCGTACTCGAGGGCCAGGGTCTTCGTGAGGCCGATGACCCCGGCCTTGGAGGCAGCGTAGTTGGCCTGGCCGATGTTCCCGAGGGATCCGATCGAGGAGGTGTTGATGACGCGCCCCCATCCCCGCTCGCGCATGCCGGGGAGGACAGCCTGGGCGCAGAGGAAGGTCCCCTTGAGGTTGACATCGAGCACCTCGTCCCACTGCCCCTCGTTCATCTTGGCCGCCATCGCGTCCCGGTTGATCCCGGCGTTGTTGATCAGGATATCGACCCGTCCCCAGGCCGAGGTCACCTGGCGCACCATCTCTTCGACCTGGGTCTTCTTCGTGACGTCGCCGGCCAGCGCCATTGCCTTGCCGCCGGCCCTCTGAATCTCCTGGGCGACCTTCTCCGCGCCGGGCGCGTTGGCGTCGTTCACCGCGACGTGCGCGCCCTCGCGAATGAAACGCTTGGCCGTCGCCTCGCCGATCCCGCCGGCCGCCCCGGTGATGAGCGCGACTTTCTCCTGAAGACGCATCACGTCCCCCTCCTTCACGAGCACCGCCTGCTCGTATTCGACCACGACCTCCCCCCGCTGGTCCGTAAGCTCCTCGAAGTCACGACCGCGCGCATGGGAGGTCATCGTGCTCTCCTGACTCAGCCTTCAAGGATCCGAGCGTCGGGGGGCGGTCCAGATCCCGCGAGATGATGAGGCGCAGGATCTCCGAGGTGCCACCGCCGAGGAGCAGAAAACGGGCGTCCCTGAAGTAGCGCTGCACCGGGTACTCCATCGCGAAGCCGTAGCTGGCAAAGATGCGCGATGCCTCGTCGGCCACCTTGTTGGCGACCTCTGAGGCGAAGAGCTTGGCCATGGCTCCCTCGCGCGTGACGGGCAGTCCCCGGTCGACGCACCAGGCCGCGTGGTACGTCATCAGCGTGGCCGCATGGATGGAGGTCAGCATGTCCGAGAGCTTGAAGGCGA
>JBHIBG010000145.1:0-5036 GCA_046758965.1 Methylomirabilia bacterium
CGACTCGTCTTCGGGTGGAAGTGCGCTGCGTGGCCTGGAGGTGGCGAGTGCCCCTAGACCCGTGGGCCATCGGGCAGGTACGCAAGGCGCCGGCTGGGGACTTGCCTCGCTGACGGCGCGCCGCGCTACCGCGGCGGCTTCCTGATGCGCCTCTCCATGCGGCCCGGTCCGTTGCCTCCTCTCTTCAGCCTGGCTAGCGACACCCGATACGCCGCGGTCTTGAGGCCCTTGCGCTGCGCTTGCATCTGCCGCCAGGCGCCTACTCTGAGCTGAACCTCGCTCAGGACCCGGGCCCTCTCGTAGACGGGGTGTGAGCACCCAGTTCATCAAAAAAGCCCGACTGGGGATGCGAACGTGAGCGGGTGAATTCAAGAACATCGCCCCGGCGCATCGGCTGGCCGGCGTTAGCCGACCCCTCCGGCTTCCCTACCTGCCATGGAGGTGCCTTCCTTCTGGAAAGGAATACGCTGCTGTCGGGGCACCGTTATTTCCTCATGGCATGGTGAGGGTGACGGGGGTTGTTCGGGAGAAATGGGGCGATGATGACCATGGTGTCAGCTTCCGGCCAAGCGATTTCCGAAGGCCACTCTCAGAAACGAACTTCCACGATATCATGGCGGTACCGTTATTCATTAAGGCGCCCTCCCAACACCGGGCTTCTAGAACGCTTTGTCTTTGGGCCTACGCTCGACGCCAGGTACGATACCCTTGAGCGGAACCTCGCTCTGTTCGGGTCGGGAGCAAAGGCTGACAGTCTATTCAACGTCGGGCCTCATGACTACCTGGTTGGTCGGCGCCTCAGCGGGCCCGGCGTGAAGAGAGCAGCGAGCGTTGCCATCGAACTCGAGCAGGCATCGGTCTGTGACGACGTGGACCCTGAGGCCACGTTGGTGCCTGCCCGTATCGTGGGACGCGTCCGCGCAGATGGGGTCGCTGGAGGACTATTCAATTTGGCGATCGCGGTCACCGGCACGATCCGTGCCGTAACGCGAACCTTTGACAGTGACGGGCGCGAGGGAAAGTTCACAGCCATGGTACCGGAAACAGCCCTCCGGAGAGGCAAGAACTCGGTCGAGGTGTTTGTGGTATCTGCCGAGGACGGGGATCTGGAGCGAACGAATCAGATCAGTGGGTCTGCCCGTTAGGGTCTGCGCACACGAACGGGATCAGGTCAACGGACCCAGAAGCGATGGGGAGGTGGAAGAGAGTGCGAAGCCTGTGGGGTTGGTGGAGGCGAGGTGCCAGGAGGATCGGCGACATTCAGGCACGACTCCTTCTGACGCTCTTCTACTTCGTGGTTTTCGGCCCGTTCGCCCTGGCAGTCCGGTGGCGGAGCGACCCCCTGGCTATCAAGGCTGGCGCTCCGCGGGGCTGGCGGCTCAAGGAGGAAGGGAAAGGCACGCCGATGGAGGGGGCACTTAGGCAGTCCTGAGCGACGTTCCAATGGACATTCTCGGTATCTCCTGCTATTTCCACGATGCCGCTGCGGCGCTGCTGCGTGATGGGCAGTTGGTCGCCGCAGCCGAGGAGGAACGGTTCACCCGGAAGAAGCATGACTTCGAGTTCCCTCAGCACGCGATTAATTTCTGTCTCACGGTCGGCGGGATCCAGGCCGCCGACCTGGATTATGTGGTCTTCTTCGAGAAGCCCTTCCTCAAGTTCGAACGGCTCATGTTGTCGAGTATGCAGACCTTTCCGCGTTCTCACCGCGTCTTCCGGGAAGCGATGATCAGTTGGCTCGGCGACAAGCTCTGGATCAAGCACCTTCTCCAAAGACGCCTCAGCGTACCGCCGTCCAGGATTCTCTTCAGCGAGCACCACCTTTCCCACGCCGCCAGCTCTTTTTTCTGCTCCCCCTTTCAGGAGGCGGCCATACTCACGGTCGATGGCGTCGGAGAATGGACCACTGCCAGCCTCGGAGTGGGAACGGGTACGGAGATAAAGTTGCTGAAGGAAATTCGCTTCCCACACTCTCTGGGCCTCCTCTACAGCGCCTTTACGGCTTTTCTGGGCTTTGAGGTAAACGAAGGGGAATACAAAGTGATGGGGATGGCCCCGTTCGGGATGCCCAGATATGTGGATGAGGTTTACAAGCTCATCCGGATCGGGAATGAGGGCGACTTTGAACTCAACATGGACTACTTCTCGTTTCATTGCTCCACCGACAAGACCTTCAACAGAAAGTTCGAAGAGCTTTTCGGCTCCCCACGAGATCCTGAAGCTCACTTTTTCACTCCGGCGAGCGGCTATCCTTCTTACTTCGGCGAGAAGCCAGGGAGCTACGGAGAGCTGGGGAGACAGAATCAACATTATGCCGACGTTGCCGCGAGCATTCAAGCGGTGACCGAAGAGGTTCTGCTCAAGATGGCTCAATGCGCCTATCGCGGGACCGGCCTGAAGAGCCTTTGCATGGCCGGTGGAGTCGCTCTGAATAGTGTCGCGAATGGTAAGATCCTGAGAGGGACACCGTTTGAGGAGATCTACGTCCAGCCGTCAGCTGGTGATGGTGGGGGCGCGGTCGGCGCCGCCTTGTATGCGTACCATATGGTCCTGGGAAAGCCACGAACGTTTCTCATGGAGCACGCCTATTGGGGCGAGGAGCATAGTGCAGGTGAGATCGAAACGTTCCTCACACGGCATGGGATTCGTTATCAGAGGATTGATGCCGAGGACGAGCTGATCGAACGGGTCGTCGATGGGCTCCAGGCGGGGCGCGTGGTCGGGTGGTTCCAGGGCCGGTTTGAGTGGGGCCCTCGCGCGCTGGGCCACCGGAGCATCCTGGCCGATCCGCGGCGGGCCGACATGAAGGATATCGTCAACGTAAAGATCAAGTTCCGCGAGCCATTTCGCCCATTCGCTCCGTCTGTCCTCGCTGAGCGGGTCGAGGAATACTTCACGCTGCCCGCCGCATCAAGACACTATCCAGCTCGCTTCATGCTTTATGTGGCGGACGTCCGGGAGGAGAAACGAGAGATCATCCCTGCCGTCACGCATGTAGACGGGACCGGGCGTCTGCAGACGGTTCACAGAGCGGTGAACCCGCGATATTACCGGCTGATCGAGACGTTTGGGCTCGCCACGGGAGTGCCAGTCCTGCTCAACACGTCTTTCAACTTGAAGGGCGAGCCGATCGTCAACACGCCCGCACAGGCGTTTCATACATTTACGGAAAGCGGGATGGATACCCTGGTGCTTGGGCAGTACGTTGTCGAGAAGCCCTCGGGAGCCGGGTAACGAGGTGACGCGCATGTGGCTCAGGGAAAGTTTGGCTACTCGCTTTGGGATCGCAAGTGAGCTGCTGCACTTCTTCTGGCAGAACAAGTGGTGGTGGCTGACGCCAATGATCGTGGTGCTGCTGCTGTTCGGTGGCCTGATCATGTTCGCCCAAACGTCCGCCATAGCTCCATTCATCTATACCCTGTTCTAGGATCCGTCCTGGAGCGATCCGAATCGAGTACCGATCATCGAGCCGGCTGACTGCCCAACCAAAGGAGTACGAATGGCAGTAGCTGTTCATCTGAAAAGACGTTCGGTAGTGGCGGTAGGTTTGGGCACCGTCGTTTTGGCGCCGTATGTCGTCGGCGCTGTTCACGGCTCCCTGTGGTTCTCCGCTCTGTATTTCCTTTTCGGGCTGGTCATTGTTTCCTATGCCCTCGCTGCGCGCCGCTACAGCCGAGGAACAGCACGTCTCGGTCTCTTGATCGTTTCCTGCTCTTTCGCATTGACGGCAGTCGATCTCATCTCTCGGCCACTGCTTACAGATGCGCTTTACTACAGGCCTCATGAGATGTTTTTTATCAATCCATGGCCTGACATGCCCTCACTTGCAAGATACGCAAAGAACGTTTCGTATGAAGGGCAGGCATCGGGGGACCTGGCCGCGATATCGGGCATGACGGAGTATCGGCAGACAAGAAACGTGATATTTCGGACCGATGGATTCGGGTTCCGAAATGATCCGAAGGCTCGCGACAGGATCATAGACGTTGTGATCTTGGGCGATTCTTTCGGAGCAGGGAACGGAACTTCCCAGGACAAGACGTGGGGGACGATTCTCAGCAAACGGCATGGGCTGAGGGTCTACAATCTGTCGCTTCCCGGTGGCCCGTGGCAGGAGCTTATGAATCTGAAGATAGAGTTCGATAGGATAGAAACCCAGGAGCGATCGATTCTGCTGTGGGTGATCTTCGGGGGAAACGATTTGGATGACGACATATTTCACGACGGCCTGGAAACACCCGATCGAAACCCCGCCCTTCGCCGGGCGCTGGTGTCCCTCTCGGGCTTTCGCGAGCGATCTCCTGTTCGCCAAATGTTACGACGTTCCATTGTGGCCCGGAATGCGGCAGCGGCCAGGGGGGCCGTGGTGACAGGGAACTTTGTAAACGGAAAGCGGATCCTATTTTTGCGCTCCTACGCGGACAGGAGGGACCGTACGGTGGAGGAGATCGTGCAGCTTCCGAATTATGGGAAGTTGACGAGGGTGTTTGGCGAGATGGCGGAATTTGCCAGATCAAAGGGTGTGGCGGTTGCCGTCGTGTTGGTTCCGACGAAGGCGGAGGTGTATTCCTGGGTGCTGGATGGCAAGGGGCCGTGGAGCGCCGACCGACGGCCATCTGGCGTCTCGACCGCTGTCAGGGAGATGAGTCAGGCAAACGGATTTCGCTTCCTGGACTTAAAGGCCTTTCTCATTGAAGAGTCAAAGCGAGTGTTTCAGGAGCGGGGGGACCTTCTCTGGTGGTACGACGATACGCACTGGAATGAGACGGGACATGAAGTGGTGTCGAGGATAATTCATGAACATCTTCTGCTCGGGATGCAGAGGATGTGACTCGACGGGCGATTTTGGGGCGTGCAGGGTCGGCTGAACATCCATCCTACGAGGGGTCTCGGCCACCTCGGAAACGATAGCGAGGGCAGCGAGTACGCGCGTGGGGAAACGTTTGCTGTTAGCGGTAAAGGTCGGCACGGGATTTTTCACCGCTATGTCGTCGGTATCGTTCATGGGCCGTCCTGGTTCTCCGTTCTGTATTTCC
>JBHIBG010000146.1:0-5015 GCA_046758965.1 Methylomirabilia bacterium
GCTTTTCCATTAACAAGTGGCACCTACGTGCTGTTTAGTCAATAGCTCACCGCCCGGGACGAAAATTCTGAAGGGCTTTCGTTGGTTCAAGTCATGTGTAGCTGCTATGGCCTGCACTCACCCATGTCGCTGAGCCTGACGGTCGAGGCAGATCTCATCCGAAGGTAAGTGCTCAGATCAGTAAGTTCCAGGTAACTTCGTCAGAGACGTAAGCCCTCAATACCAGTCGAGGAATGCTCGGAGAACGCCCTAGCAGAATGAGCCGGAGGCTCGACGGTTGGATGGACCCCCCAGCCTCCACCCCGCTCTCCAAGCACCGGGCCGCGCTTCTACCGCCATGGCGATCAACCGCGGGCGGCGGCAGGCTTGGCCATGCGCTCAACGGCGGCAGTGACGAGGCGCTGGGTCTCCTCGGAGAACCACTGCTCGACGAGGCCGTCGACGTGCGCGGCGTCCAGCGTCCGCATCCGGTCAGCCAGCGCCTGGCGCGCGTACTGCTTGAGCCGCCGATAGCCTCCCGCCGGCTTCCCTCCCAAGCGGCGAGCCTCTTCGAGAGCCCGATCCATGAGCCTCTCCGGCTCCACCACCTCGTCCACAAGGCCCAGGGCCAGGGCGCGCTCGGCCGTGAAGCGCTCGCCGCTGAAGAGCATGCGCTCGGCAACGCGTCCTCCCATCAGGTACCCAATCATCTCCACGACGCCGATCGGCGCCGCCAGCCCTACGTCGATCTCCATGAGCCCAAAGGAGAACCGTCCGTTCGCCATCACGCGGTAATCTCCTGCGAGAGCCATCATGCACCCGCCGGCGATGGTGTGACCGTTCAGTGCGTACACCTCGGGCTTGGGGTACGCGACCTTGCGGCGCACGATCTCGGTCAGGGCCTCATAGAAGCGGCGCATCTCCGGGGCCGAGCGCCCCATCAGCGAGGGGAGATCCACCCCCGGACAGAAGATCGTTTTGTGCGTGGACGTTACGACGAGCGCCCGGATGGCGGGGTCGTGCTCCGCCTCGTCCATCAGCTGATGGGCCTCCCGGATGAACTCGTCGTTGATAGCGTTGTTGCGGTCGGTGTCGACATAGAGAATGCCTGCCTGATCCTGACGTTCCAGCTTCATGGCCAACCCTCCACCGTCATTCCTAGATCGGTCTGATCTAAGAACCCTCTGGGTTCGATCTTCTGCCCAACCCGCGCTCACCAAGCACCACTCAAGCGGATCGTGCGTTAGTCCCCGTATCCGTTCAGAATCGCCGGGGCTTCAGATCGTGCTGGGCCGGGAACGGTGAGCTCAGCCGGTCCAACTTGCACAGGACGCGATGGATGCGCCGGTGCTTCTCATCATCGGCCACGAACAACGTGATCCCCCGGTTGAAGAACTCGATCTCCACGACCGCGGCGTCCGCGAGAATCAGTCTCAACTGGTCGTACTCGATGGGGTCGCCGCCGTCCCGGTGTCCGAAGACGCCCCCCAGGTCGAGGACGCGCTCTTCTTGGATGGCACTGCGAACGTCCTCGGGAACTTCCGGGCCCTGCCATGCCGTGACGGGCAGGTCGTCGGCCTTCGCCCCGGTCTCAAGCATGCCCCGGCGATACTCGATCCGATCGATACGGCGGGTCATCCGGTCTCCTCTTCATCCCCACCGGCATATTGCGGTGGGCTCTCGCCGACTCGTTTCGTCACCTTCGGATACCTGCCCCGCGGTGCCGCCTCCTCGACGGCCACGACATTGATCTGGTGCCACCAGTCGTCGCCGAAGTCAAACCAGTAGCCGTACGCATCGCCCACCTTCAGACCGAGCGACCCAATGGTGGTGCGCGTCACCTCGCCGGCCGGCTTGCGGTCGGAGAACGGCTCGTCCACAGCCGAGGGCAGCACGTAGCGCCGCGCCTGCCGGTCCATCGGCTCTTTGCCGCCCACCTGGAACTCGTACATGTGCTCCTCTTCCCGATCGAAGGCCTCGAAGATCGCGTGGTGCAGGTCTACCAGCGTTTGGTCTCCGCGCATCTGGATGGTCCGGGCAACCAGCGGGTTCTTCCGGGCGACGCTCCCGGTCACGGGCCCGCTGATGAGGAAGACCTCCAGCGTATAGAGCCGCTGGCCGGTTCGAGCCCGAGTCACTGCCTTCGTGGCCGGTTTCTTTGCTGGCTTCCGTGACATGAGACACCCGAGTGGATCGCCCCGCAGATCAACGGTCCTCTTGTTCGTCGTGTCCTCGCCGCTCCTCATCCCAGCCGCGTCCCTCGATCCACCCTTGGCGGTACGCTTCTCGAGATTCACCCGAGACCTCGAACCAGACCGCGTCGCCCGGGACTCGGTCGTTAAGCCGATACTCGGCCCACGTATCGAGGCTGTGGATCACCGCGGCCTCCCACCCTCCCGGGGTTGCCTCAACTGATCCGAGAAGCTCGTAGTCCCGGTTGAACGCGAGCCGAACACCATCCGGCAGGGTCTTTACCATGTAAACGACAGCATCTCGCTCTTCGGGCTTCGACGAGTCATAGAGCGGCAGCTCCCGGACCTTGCCGCTCTCGTCCATTACCCCGAGGCTCGGCACTTTCATGACCACCGCTGTCTCCGACAGAACGCGTGTAGTCCCTCAGAGTATCCCTCTTGGATCACATACTTTTAGCACCTTCGCCAAACAAAAAAAGACCGGATCACTTGATCCGGTCTAGATTCGCGGCCGAGATCCCAATGAAGACTCCTCTATGGAGCCACGAGTCGCAAACCTTCGATCATCTCGAAATGCCGACGGTTGTTGGTCAACAAAGTCAGACTGTGCCGAAGAGCAGTAGAACCAATCAATAGATCAAAATCACCGACCATCCTCCCACCGGCACGCAGGCGACCACGTTCTTTGCCGAAAACCCTACAGGTCTCTTCGTCAATCCCGATCACAACTATCCCGCGGAGGAAAGCATTCAACTCGCGCTCCCGTTCTTCCGGTTCCGCAGAACGATAGATCCCTTCATGGAGTTCTGCCAGCGAAACCACAGAAAGGCCGAGTCCTTGATCCTTGAACTCTCCCAATCGCCTCACGACCTCCGGCTGGCCGTTGAAATAGTGACTCACCCAGTCTGTATCGATGAGGTACCGCACCGTCACAAGCGAGGTTCAGGTCGGGTCGATACCAGACGGTCAGCGTAGATATCGCGGATAAGAGCCTCTGCATCCACCTTTCCCTTCCACGCCCCGGCCGCGCTGCGAAATGCCTCAAAGTCTTTGTCTGAGGGCACTTCAAGAATGGTTAGTGTCACCTCTTTCCCTTCCGGAAGATCGACCTTCTCGAGAGGCTTCAAAACCCCACGTCTAACTCGAGCGCGGATCGTCGCACCCATAACATCCTCCCATTTTTTGTATCGCAGCGAAATCCTCATATTGAGTTCAGTATAGGCTACTGGCAGGATTTGTCAAATGTGCGAGAGAAAAGGACTGCTACATTCTCACGTGGTAAGCACCTATCGCAGCGCGTTGGTGATAGCTTCGGCGGCCTTGGCACACGCTGGGGCTTTCTTGCCCAGGTCACTCGACGGCGAGTCGTCTCCGTAACTCCCTCCGCCGAACCAATCGCTTCTTTGGCTTCGTCGGACAGACTTAACCCTTCCTCTCTGATGGGCCAATACGCCTCCCCTTCTAGCTCGAAAGTAACCATGGCTGATGTTCTCCTAGCATACATCGTGAAATCCCGTGCTTTCCAATCTACGCCACCCCGGGCTGAGCGTCGGTCGGGGCGTTACCTAGAACACTTAGATCTCAGGACACCGCCCGCACACTCCAGTTCTTTTGGCCTCGTGCAAATATCGCTGCCACATCCAGCCAGATCCCTTCATCTGTCGCCAACGCCCCGACCTCTGCGAGATGTTCCATCTTGAACTGCCCCAGCTTCTCAGGTGAGAGCTAAGACACCGGCCCACAGAAGCCACTGTTCCAGACGATATCCCACCACTCGTCCACTGTGTGCAGATAGTAGCCGAGTTGCTCGGTCTGCACCTCAATGTTCTCAAAGCTCGCCTCCCGCATCATGTCATGATACTGGGCGCGGTCCGTGAGCCGTTGCCATGAGAAGGGCCGTTTCTCGGCTGGAAGCGCTACGCCGTAACTCCGGATGCGTGTCTCATACATGTCTGAGATCGGCTGAAACGCAGTCTCACCATACCCCGACAACGCCACTCATCCACCTGATTTCGCGACCCGTCGCCACTCTCGGAGACCAGCAACCATGTCAGCGAGGAAAAAGATGGAGGACGCGCAAATGACCGTATCGAAGTTATGGTCCTCGAAGGGGAGATACTCCGCATCACCCTCGCGTAGCTCGATGTTTGTGAGACCAGCTGCCGCAACATTTCGCCGCGCTTGCTCGAGCATGTCCTTGGCAATGTCCACCCCCACTACTCGCCCCGTAGGACCAACAACGCGGGCCGCAGCGATGGCGGCCGCTCCTGTCCCGGTCGCGGCATCCAGAATCGTCTGGCCGCTCTGGATCTCTGCAAACTGCACCAGGTGAGTGGCCGCGCGTAGAAAAAAGTGCATTGCGGGTTTATCGTAGCCTGCTGCGGCGAGATTGTAGACCGCCGCCACGCGACGCTTGTGTTCGCTCAGCTCCCTGCTACCATTCATGGTGCGCATCTCCTCAAAGAATTGGTCACACCACCACACGGCCGGGACGGGGCCTGGAACAACTGCCGGGCTTCCTCAAGTAGGGTTACGAGCCTTGCTTCGTCCACCTCGGCTTGTTTCTTATTACACTCTCGCCTCGCCTTCTCACGCTACGTGAAGTTGGGGCGGCCGCACACAAGAAGGATGACATACTTCTTTCCGACGCTTGCCCTGGACCGTTCCGATGCAGGACCCCCCGGACACCGCTCGGCGCCTAGGCTAGCGCGCCGGCTTCTGGATGAACTCCACAGTGATCCCGTCAGGATCACGGAGGTAAGCCACCCTGGCGCCCTTGTTCGGACCCTGATCGACCACCGTGGGCGGGCTAATGGGCGTGAACTCATGCTCCGCAGCGCTAGC
>JBHIBG010000147.1:0-4983 GCA_046758965.1 Methylomirabilia bacterium
GACGCCCGAGGAGCGCGCCAACTCCCGCATCGTGGCCTCCACGGCCAAGGCGTGGCGGCGGAGCGACTGGTTCTGGGTGTACTCGGTCAGGAGACTCCATGCCTCTTCGCGCGACGGACGGTTCATCGGCTCCTCCCCGGTGTGGTATAGGTTCCCCCGACAGACATTGTCGCGCCGGCGCCACCGGCACACAACCGCCCACTCTGCAAGGTTGCCCTGGAGCTTCCCGGGCTTCAGGTCGCTCGCCTCTTTCCACCCCGTATCACTTCTGGGCATTGTGCCCGGCCGCCGCTTCGCTATACTGTTCTCTCTCGCGCCTCGCTAACAGATTACCCAAGTGGCTCAGGTGGAAAGCCGCGTGATCGGAACGGTCGTGGGGCGGGTTGACCATCGTGACGGTGAAGTCAGCAGCCGCGGCGAGCCGGCGGAGCGTCTCAGGACGCGCCGCCAGGGACAGTGTGGCCTCCCGGGACGGGGTCCGCCCGCCCTTGGCGTGCCGGCCGAGCGAGGACCGCCGAGCTTACCAGCGGCGCGCCGCAGAGCGGGGCGTCCTCCACGCGATCGTCCGCGAGCACCTCGAGACCTTTCTCCGGGAGGTGGCCCAGCGCGCCGAGGGCACCGGCTTGCCGGGCTTCGCAGAGCAGGAGCTCAGGGACTTCCTCACCTGCGGGGTCCTGGCCCACGGCTGTGCCAGGGTCCGCCGCGGCAGCTGCGTCGTTGAGCGGCTGGTGGCGTTCTCCCGCTTGAGCAGTAAGAGGCGACAGCGAGGCTGAAGCAGCGGAGACTCGCGAGGGGACAAACAAGAGGAATCGCGGTGCCGGACTCCCAATGGGTAGTCGTGGTATAGTTAGGCTGCCGTCAGATTCCTGAACCGCCTGCGCGACCTGGTGAAGGTCGAAGAGGCGAGGTGAGATCCATGGCCACATACGCGCTGAGGGAAAAGGCCATCGTGCTGAGGCCGGAGGATGACGTTGCCATCGCCAAGACGGAACTCGCCGCCAGCATGATCCTGGAGGACGACGTGACGCGGATCGAGGTGCGGCAGGACATCCGGCCCGGGCACAAGGTCGCCCGGCGCGCGGTGCGCACCGGTGAGCCCGTCCGCCGCTACGGGCAGATCATCGGGTTTGCCACTCAGGACATCGCCGTCGGCGACCATGTCCACACGCACAACCTGGGCATCGGCGAGCTCCAGCGCCAGTACGAGTTTTGCACCGACGTGCCAACGGTGGACTACTACCCGCCCGCGCAGATGCGCCACTTCGACGGCTACAGGCGGGAGGACGGCCGCGTTGGCACGCGCAATTACGTCGCGATCATCTCCACGGTGAACTGTTCCGCCAGCGTCAGCCGGTTCGTAAAGGACAGGTTCCGCCACGTCCAGCAAGAGTTCCCCAACATCGACGGCGTGCTCGCGATCACACATAAGTCCGGATGCGGCGCCAAACTGTTCGGCGAGGATCACATGGCGCTCCAGCGCGTGCTCGCTGGCTACGCCAAGCACCCCAACGTCGCGGCGTACATGCTCATCGGGCTCGGCTGTGAGGTGAACCAGGCTGCCGTGATGGTCGACCGGCAGCGGATGGCCGCGCCGGGCCACCCCGAGCGGCGGCCGACCATCATCACCATCCAGGAGGCCGGTGGCATCCGGAAAACAGTCGAGAAGGCCGCCGAGGCCGTCGCGAGAGCGCTGCCCCAGGCCAATGAGGCCCGGCGGACGAAGCAGCCGATCTCCGAGTTGGTCCTCGCCACGAACTGCGGCGGGTCCGACGGCAACTCCGGCATCACCGCGAACCCGGCGCTCGGCTGGGCGGTGGACGAGCTGGTGCGCTATGGTGGCACGGGCGTGCTCGCCGAAACGCCGGAGATCTACGGAGCTGAGCATCTCCTCATCCGACGCGCCGTGAACGAGGGTGTGGCCAAGAAGCTGATCGATCGCTACAACTGGTGGGAGTGGTACTGCCGGGGCATCGAGGCCATGGACAACAACCCCGCCCCGGGCAACAAAGCGGGCGGGCTCACCACCATCTTCGAGAAGTCACTGGGCGGCGTCGCCAAGGGCGGGACCACGCCGATGCAGGATGTGTTCCTGTACGGCGAGCCGATCAGCACGCGCGGCTTCGTGTTCATGGACACGCCGGGTCACGATCCGGTCTCCATCACGGGGCTCGTCGCCGGCGGCTGTAACATCATCTGCTTCACCACCGGCCGCGGCTCGGTCTTCGGCTGCAAGCCCGTGCCGTCGATCAAGCTGGCGACGAACTCGCTCGTCTACCGCCAGATGGAAGAGGACATGGACATCAACTGCGGCGTGATCCTGGAGGGCACGCCGCTCGAAGCGGTGGGGCGTCGGATCTTCGAGGAAGTGATCGCCGTCGCGTCCGGCAAGAAGTCCAAGAGTGAGCTCGCCGGCGTGGGCGAAGAAGAGTTCGCGCCCTGGATCATCGGCCCCGTCATGTAGGGGTGTCGCGCGCGCTCCCGGCAGCTTCATCCGGCGGAGAAGCAACTGTTGAGCATGTCGATGAGCCAGCTCGTCAGCGTGGCGACCTCGGTCGTCAGTGAACAGACCGGCCGATCGTCCGCCTCCTGGTTTCGCCCAGATGCTCCTGCACAACGGGGGCATCGTAGCGAGTTCCAGTCGTACGAGGGGTATCGCAACGACTGCTCCAGCGAGACCGTCGTCCCCTGGCCGCGCCGTGGGTACCTCGGACGTGTCCGAGAATACTGAAGCCGGCGGTGGGACTCGAGCCCATGCCCCGCCGACTACGAATCGTGTCCAGCGGCCATGACGACGGAACGTGCCCGTCCATTCGTAGTGCCGCGCGGGACGCCGGACAGCTCTCCAGGGCTTGACTTCGGCAGGGTTTCAGGGCATACGGAAGTCACCATGAACCGTCTCCGGATGGTCCGGGTCCGCCAATCCTTCCCTCGCCCCCGCGTGGGGGATATCCCCGCCGCGGTGGGCCAGTCCCTGTCGGCGGTCTCCCTGCCGATCAAGCGCGGGGACCGAGTTGCCGTCGGGGCGGGGAGCCGGGGGATCGCCAACATCGCCACGATCGTCCGTGCCACTGTGGACCGCCTGAAAGCCCTGGGCGCCCAACCCTTCGTCTTTCCGGCCATGGGGAGCCACGGGGGAGCCACACCCGAGGGACAGCTCGGGGTCCTGGCCCACTACGGGATCACCGAGGCGACGATGGGCTGTCCGCTTGGCGCCACGATGGACGTGGTCCAGGTCGGCGAGGCCCTCGGCTTGCCGGTCTGGCTCGACCGGCTGGCGGCCGAGGCGGACTGGATCGCCGTCGTCAACCGGGTCAAGCCTCACACCGACTTCAAGGGGACGATCGAGTCCGGCCTCTTCAAGATGCTGACGATCGGCCTGGGCAAGCGAAAGGGGGCCGCCCAGTATCATCGCGCCAATGTCCAGCACGGCTACGAGAGGGTGATCACCGCCGTGGGGCGGGAGATGCTGGCCAAGGCCCGGATCGCCTTCGGGCTCGGCATTGTGGAGAACGGCTACGACGAGACCGCCAAGGTGCAGGCCTTCCTCGCGGCCGACCTCGAGGCTGGCGAGCGGGCTCTGCTGAAGGACGCCCGCGAGTGGATGATGCGGCTGCCCTTCTCCCCGATCGACGTCCTGATCGTGGAAGAGATGGGGAAGAACGTCTCCGGCTCCGGTATGGACACGAACGTCATCGGACGCCCTACGAACCCCTTCGAACCTTTCCCTGCGGACCCGAAGATCCTCTGGATCGTGGTGCTGGACCTGACCAAGGAGAGCTACGGCAACGCCACCGGGATCGGCAATGCCGACTTCACCACGCGCCGCCTGGTGGAGAAGATCGACATGAAGGCCACCCTCATCAACTGCCTGACCGCATGCGCTCCCGGCGGAGCCAAGATCCCCGCGACCTTCGACACTGACCGGGCCGCCATCGAGGCGGCGCTGGACACGACTGGTCTGACCCCCCCGGAGCGCGCCCGCGTGATCCGGATCAAGACCACGCTGACCCTCGGTGAGATCGAGGTTTCCGAGGCGTTTCTCCCGGAGGTCAACCAGCGCGAGGACTTGACTGCCGTGGGCGAGCCGCGGCCGCTTCGCTTCGACGCCGCTGGCACCCTGGTCCCGCTGGAGGTCTGACCGCTCCCCGCATGAAGGCGCCCGTTTACCCCGCGTGGGGGAGGGGCGAGCTTCGCGAGCCCGCGTTCAAGGGGTATCTTGCTCTCCAGCGCACTCTCGCCTGCCACGAGGTCTACGAAGGCTAGGAGTCAGATCCCGTCGCTCAAGTGGCAGGCGGCCAGCCACTCCGGTGCGATTTCCTTGAGCGCCGGCTGCTCCGCCCCTGCACTTCCACGGCTCGATCCGCGCCTGGTGGGTCTCATAGCGCGCCAGGAGCTTCTGCGCGCGGGCCTCGAGGAGGCAGTCGCTGGCGGATCAGGAGGGTGGGATCAGTGGATCACAAAGGGAGGAGGTTGCGCCCGCGGCCGAGGGGAAATACGAAGGGTTGGCCGCGGTCGACTGAGCTATCCAACTGAGTGGCGTTCTCGAGTCACCCGGTATAGTGGACCTCCCCCATGTCGCCACCCGAGGGCGTGGCGCCCGTGCCCTCGACGACGTGCGTGTAGCGAAGACCCGAGTCGGTCTGGATCATGAGCCGGTTCCTTTCGAGGGGGGGTATCTTTCCAGGTTCACAGGCTGCGCTTGCGCGCCCGCAGACCCCGGCGGCTGCCCTTGCTTCTGAACCGATCTTTCCGGGGCGGCGCTCCGCCGCCACCGAAAGGATCGGGGGCAAACGACGGGCCGCGTGGCCGGTCCGAACCAAACCGGTCAGTGCGGCTTGGTCGATCCTCAGCCGCGTTTACGGTGAGCTTCCGCCCGTCCACCTCGCGGCCGTTGAAAAGCCGGATCGCCTCGGCGGCCTCGGCTTCGGTCGAGAACTCGACGAAGGCAAACCCCCGGGGTCGACCCGTCTCTCGATCAGTGGG
>JBHIBG010000148.1:0-4962 GCA_046758965.1 Methylomirabilia bacterium
TCTTGCGGCCTTTGACCGCGTATTGGACTGTGGGGCCTATGATGCCACCACGCCGAAGCCGGGTGGCTAGCCGCTTCATACTATCTACAGCGCGGATGAAGCGCCGGTCAAGGGGGATACCGACGACGGGTGAGCGCGCGGCCGCGAGCAGGGGAGTAGCCACTCGGCTGCCATTTACCTCCGCGCCCAGCACCGGCTCCGGTATGGACAATCTTGGCAGTGTCACCCCGCCACGAGGTGAAAGACTCCGGCCTCGATGGCGTGGAGGATCTCCGAGACCAGGCGGAAAAGCCGAAGATTGGTGGCGCGGTCGCGCGTGGTCGAGTAGCGGTGGAGCTCCGGTTGCTTCCTCTTCGTCAAGACATCGAACCTGAGCCTGAGGTCGCCCTGGTCGGCCGAGCCGTTCATCGCCGTGGCGTAGCTGTAGCATGACGACTTACCTCCTCTCTCGGATTGTCCGAAGGGTTCAGGTCCGGCAGACGCCGGCCTCGGCTCGACGCGGCTCAGGTAGGCCTCGACTGCCTCACGGATCTGCCGGGCAATCGGGATCGCTGTCTCTTGGCGGTTCTCCGCAAGCCGGCTCAGGAGCTCGGGCGGGACGACCCAGCTATACATCGCGGGCTCACCTCCTCTCCTGTGCGGTGGGTGTGCCCCAGAGCCAGAAATGAGGGGTCGAGGGCCCCTTCCAGTTACTGTGCTGGGCCTACGGGGACTCTGGCGAACGAGGCAGGCGCGCTGTAAACTTGCGGGACCCATGCCGATCAGGGCGGCAGCTGTGGGCTTGCCCGGGGAGGTGGGAGGGCTGGTATCTCGGTTCTCCGCTAGACCCGGCCCTGGAGTGCGTCCAAACGCGGGGCAAACCGCGCGACCGGCCGGGTGAGCGGATACGCGCCGTGAGAGTCCGCACCGGGGGGAGCCATGCTGACCAATCGCTGGACCATGCTGGCGCTGATCTTCTTCACGCGCATCTGGATCACCTTCCAGTTTCAGTCGATCCCACCGGTGGCGCCGTTCCTTATCGACGAGTTCGGGCTGAGCTACTCTCAGATCGGCCTCCTGACCGGGCTGTTCATGCTGCCAGGTGCGCTGATTGCCGTGCCCGGCGGCATGCTCGGCCAGCGCTTCGCCGATCGGCGACTCGTGCTCTGTGGCTTAGCCCTCATGATCGTGGGTGGGATGACGACCGCCCAGAGCACCGGCTTCGTGCTGGCCGGCGTGGGGCGCACCGTCAGTGGCATCGGCGGCGTCCTACTCAACATCTTCCTCGCGAAGATGGTCGCAGATTGGTTTGCCGGGAAAGAGCTCTCCACGGCGATGGGCATCATGCTGACGAGCTGGCCGGTCGGCATCGCCCTGGCCCTCGCTTCACTGGGGGCACTCGCCAGCGCGTCATCCTGGCGAGTCGCCATCCACGCGACCGTCATCCCGTCAGCCATCGCGCTCGCCTTGATGCTCCTGCTCTATCGCGACCCGCCACGCCCATCGGAGGCCCCGGCTGGGCGGGGCTGGCGCAGCCTCACCCTGTCCCGCCGGGACCTGACGCTGTCCGCAAGCGCCGGCCTCGCGTGGAGTTCCCTGACCGCCAGCTCTATCGTGTTCGTGAGCTTCGCGCCAGGCTTCCTGATCGCGGGAGGCGCGTCGATCGTCCAGGCGGGCCTGCTGGCGAGCCTGCCGATCTGGGTGAGGATGGCCTCGGTCCCGCTGGGCGGCTATGTGGCGGACCGCATCGGCAAGCGGGAACTCCTTATCGTCGTGGGCTGTCTCGCCACCGCGCTCTTCATGCTTCTCATTCCCGTGGTGCCCGCACCCGTGCTGTGGTTCGTCCTGATCGGCATCGCGGGCGGGGCCTCGCCCAGTGCAATCATGTCGCTGGTGCCTCAGGCCGTAAAGCCAGAGCACCTGGCGACGGCGCTCGGGTTTTTCTACACCATCTTCTACCTGGGCGTGGCCGTGGCTCAACCGCTCGCCGGTCTCACTCGCGATCTCTCCGGCAACCCGGCGATGCCCGTCCTGTTCGCCGCCGCCCTGATGGTGCTGCCCGTCGTCGCGCTGGGTATCTGCCGCAGCGTGCAGCGCCGCCCACCCGGCCAGATCGCGGCGTAACGCCCGACCTCCGGAAGCGACCGAAGATCGAGCTTCAACTGCGGGGGCGGACAAGTCGGCAAGAGACGAAAGTCCCGCCGAAAAGGCGCCGTCGCGGCAAGGGCTCGACCGGGCCAAAGTTGCGGAAGTTGGCTGAAGACCGCGCCCGCTTCATCGAACGCGCCCTCGTCCGCCGCGGAGTCGCGCGAAAAAGACTCTTTATCGTGACCAACGACCCCCGTGCCGTGAAACGGACGGGGCGTGGTGGGGTGGAATTTCGCGTTCTGAGGTAGGCGGACAAATCAGTCCGCTGCCCTACAGGATCTCGAGCCCCTGCTCCCGGATGTATTCCAGGGCCTTCAGGGCGGGCAGGTAGTCGGCGTTGTACGACAGCGCGCGCTCGAAGGAGCGCCTCGCCTCCCCCAACCGTCCCTTTATGAGGAGGATCCGGCCCAGGTTGAAGTGAGGGAACTCGTAGCAGCAGTACCGCTTGGCAGCCGTGGCCTTCCTCAGCCAGGGGATGGCCTCATCCGGCCGGCCCAGGTGAATCAGGTAGACGCCGATGTCGTTGTAGGGGTTGCCGTAGTCAGGATCCAGCACGATGGCGTTCTTGCACTCCGCGATCGCCTCGTCAAGCCGGTCCAGCTTGCTGAGCGACCAGCCCAGAAAAGTGTGCGCTTCGGCGGTGGGGTGGATCTCGATGGATTCCTGGAAGGAAAGAACAGCGTCGTCGAACTCTCCGAACAGGTGAAGGAGGTAGCCCTTCTGCCAGAGCCGATACGCCTGTTGGACACGCTCCGTTTCCTCGGGCTCCTCCGCCCCCAGCGGCGAAGCCGCGCAAAGCCACAGGAGGGAGATGACAAGCAGCGCACTTCCGATGCGGCGGTCAGGGCTCATGTCTCCCCTCCCAGCTCCCCTGACTCAGCTTACGCGCACAGGTTAACCGGGCCGAATTTTTTTGTTGCCATTTCGGGGGGTGACTCCGGGGTCTTGTGGGGGGATTCTGGGGCTCTTGCCCTTGTCGTGGAGGTCTGCGAGAAGTCGCCGACATCCTTGATGATTGGCTGGTGGGCGGAACAGGGCTCGAACCTGTGACCTCAGCCTTGTAAGGGCTGCGCTCTCCCAACCTGAGCTATCCGCCCCGCATTGTATAGTACGGAGTTCCGTGACGGGCGTCAACCGCGGAGCCCCCGATGTGCGCGAAGCCGTGCCGGCGAGCCATCTCCTGAAGATCGCCGGGGCTCGCGATGCGATACTGATCAAAGACCGCCCGGAATCTCGTGCCCGGTCACCGAGCAGCTGCGAGCCCGTCGCGGCGCGGTCCTCGTCAGAAGATTCCGGAGCCTGTTGCCTTTGCCCGGAACACATAGTACGGTGCGCGTGGAACTGCGGGCGGGGAGACAATGGCCGAAGAGATCCGCGTCGCCGTCATCGGAGGAGGCATCTGGGGGTGCAGCATCGCCTACCAGCTGACCCTGGCCGGCATCCGCGACGTGGTGGTCTTCGAGAAGGACCAGCTGGCGAGCGGGAACACTCCGATGGCCGCCGGCCTCGTGGGGCAGCTCCGCTCGACGGCATTCATGGGGCGGACGATCGGCTGGGTGGTCCGCGAGCTGGAGCGCTTCGAGGCGACCACGGGGCACGATCCCGGATTCCGGCAGGTGGGAAGCCTGAAGGTCGCCTTGACCGAAGGGAGGGTCAGAGAGCTCGAACAGCAGGTGGAGTTGGCGCGCGCATGGGGGCTGGCGGTGGAGTTCCTCACGCCGAGCCAGGCGGAGGCGAGGGCGCCGCTGCTTGAAGCCGGCGGCGTCCGCAGCGTGGCCTGGGTTCCCAGCGACGGCTACGTGGAGCCCTACGGGCTGGCCATGGCATTCTCCTGCGCGGCCCGGGACCGCGGCGCGCGATTCCGGACGCAAACCCCCGTCACCGCGATTCATGTCAGTAACGGGCGAGCGTCGGGGATCACGGCCGGAGGCGCACTGGTGCGCGCGGAGCACGTGGTGGTGGCCGCGGGCCCCTGGGGTGAGCTGATCGCCGCCTGGCTGGGCCTGGAGCTGCCCGCGGTTCCCATTCGACACCAGCACTGGATCACGGCGCCGACGCCGCTGACGGCCCGGCCGTTTCCGGTCATTCGTGTCCCTGACGCCGGCTCCTACATCCGTCCCGAAGTCGGCGGCGCCCTGGTCGGCGGGTTCGAGGCCAACCCCGTCTCCTACCGGATGGCCGACCTCCCGCCCACGCTCGAGATGGCCCAGATCCCCGAAGACCGTGAGGTGCTCATCGCTCTAGGCACCCACCTCTTCGCCGTCTATCCCGCCCTGGCCTTGGCACCGGTGATGAAGGGGATGCGGGGCTTGCCGACGTTCACACCCGATGGCCAGTACGCGATCGGCGAGGCACCGGGTGTGCGCAACCTCTGGGTGGCGACGGGCTGCAACGCCATCGGCATCGCGGGATCGCTGGTGATCGGCCGGTGGTTCGCCGAGCTGATCAGCCAAGGCCGGACAGGGGACGACCTCTCCTCCATGACCCTCACCCGCTTCGGCTCCCGCTACGGGGACCGGCGGGTCCTGGTCAAAGACTGCGAGGCCATCTACGCCGACTTCTACTCCCTCGACAGAGGCGCGTTCTAACCGAAGAGCTTCCGCGCACACTCCGGCCCCGCACAATGGGCGTTTCACGAAGCCCGGGAGGCTCCCGGGCAGCCTTGCAGAGCGGCCGGTTGTCTGCCGGTGGCGCCGGCGCGACAATGTCTGTCAGGGGAGCCTATACCACACCGGGGAGGCGCCGATGAAGACCTCAGAAATCTTCTTGGCGCGTAGGGGGGCGGGGAGGGGCAGGGATCGGGAGACGAATCCGTGAGTTCTCCGACCCGAGGCG
>JBHIBG010000149.1:0-4943 GCA_046758965.1 Methylomirabilia bacterium
GGCCGGCGAGAAAGCGCAACCGATAGGGGTTCCATGACCGAAGTGGATAAGCCTTCTTGACCGTTACGCGGTAAGGCATTCCCGCGTAACGCAACTCCATTCCGAGCGGCCGCCCATCCCGTGCCCTGTGAAACACCTTGAAGCTCACCGGGGCATATCCTGGGTGTTGCATTTCAATCCCTCGTTGCCATCTATGATACCAGCGCCGATACCAGTGCCCGCGGTGCCGCCCCATTCTGGCGGCGGCGCCCCTTGGACCTCAACGTCCACGATACCTCGATCTGTCGGGCAGCGTGCGCCTGCGTGCGATCCCGAGGGGCTGACCCCTCCTCGCACACGGGTGCCCGGCTGTCGTCAGCGTTCCCCTTGACCGGCGCTTCGTGCTCGGGACCGCAGGGCCCTGCGGGTTCTAAGAATTTTTGGGGCTTCCCAATAGAACCGGGTACCATGAGGCCATGGCGGATAGTCTCGAGCAGCTGCTGCGGTGGGGTGTTACGACTACGGCCCAGCTTGCGCTCAGTTTCTGGCCGGTTTCAAGTCCAAAGAATCGCTCTCGATGGCGACTTGTGTTGGGCGCGAAAATATTCTTCGTTGCAGTGATCGCCTTGATGAGCTTCCCTATGGGACTAGACGAGGTATCGACAGCCCTCGCTGCCCGGCGTGTCACCCCGACCGATTATGAACTCCATGTCGCACAGGCTCTGGATGTCGGGAGCACCACCTCGCTCGGCCACCACACCGCCGCCAGAATCAAATAGCCGATCCCGAAGTTGGTAGGTTTCCGTATCAAATGTTTTCAAGAGCGCGCCTTGCCTCGCTACTTCCGGCCACCCATACCCAGTGAGCTTGTAACGCCGGTACGAAAGGGGTCCCGGTGATAAACATGGCCCTCAGACTCAAGCGCACAGTGAGAGGCCCCATTGCCCACCTCAACGGAGTCTGATCCCGCAGGCCTTGGCCGCCGCCCCCACGGCTTGCAAGACCTCCCGCAGGAACATGTTCCGACCGGGCGACGGGGCAATTCCAGGAATAGGTGCCGCGTCCTCGTAGACCTTCTCGTGGATGACGGAGGCACGGATGAAGGTCGAGCCACGGCCGCGCAGACTGTAGGCTTCCTGCCAGGCGGGGACTCGCTCGAAGCGAATCCTCCTCGCGGCTATCTCCAGTGCCTGTCGACTCACAAGGCTAGCGAGCCGTTCGAAGATCTCCTGCTTTTCATCATCGGAAGGCTCGTGCGGTTCCCATTCGACTGGATTCTGAATAAAGACGTAGATTTTGTTCTCAAGCTCTTGATAGAGGTCGGCAACCGGACGAAGCTCTGCCCATTCGTCCGCCCAACCCTCAGCAAACCGGCGAGTCAGCGCTTTGACGGTTGCCCAGTGCGACTTTGTAATGTCGGACCGATAGTGATGCCCCAGGCGAGCCCGCCAGGCGTCATGGAAACTTTCCGTCGCTTCCCGGACGGCCAGCACCAGATTCATCTGATCATAGACGGGTCTCGCCTTGCCCGGAACCGGCCGCTTGATGATTGTCGCAATCGCATCGAGCAGGCGCTTTAATTGGCCGACTGTGCGGAGTCCGCGTTTCGAGGTAAGGTCCAGTTCCTGGTGTATCCCGCCGACAAAGAAACAGCCGTGCTGAACCCGCTTCTGGAGGGCTCTTTCGGCAAACGGTCCAAGTTGCTTGCCGATGACCGAAAGCACATTCTCGACCGACGCGAGGACATGCTGCTCCTTCGCCTGGAACGTCGGCAGATTGTCACCTTTCACGGCGTCGAGGTGCGTGAAGCAGACAAGCAGTTTCGAGCTCTTACCCGAGGCGACAACGCCCCGGAGCACCGCCACCGCCGCTGCCTGCATTGGCTGGGTCGCGTTGTCCACCAGCAGAATAGCGTCCACGTCTTCGAATCGCCTGGTCACGCTCGTTGGCAGGCTTGTCGAGGACTCAGGCGTATGGCCCAGGCCCTCTCCGTCAAGGAGCACAAGTTTCGCCTGCCGATCCAGCCACTCCGGCTGGAGTGGACCGGCCACCCGACTGCCGTTGACGAGGGGCGTTAACAGCGTACCGAAATACGGGGCGTAGTTACTCGAAAAGCGAGAAACGGTCCGGATGAATTCCTGTCGGTCGTCAGTCTCCCACCGCCACGCTCGAGGCCAACCCTGCTTCGTCCTCTGAAGCTCGCCGACGGATAAGAAATCGAAGCGCTGCGCGATCGCTTCCATGAGGTCATCAGCGATCCCATGAAACTCCTCGTCCTCTCGGAGAAGGTGATCGAGGTTTTCCTCGAAAATTTCCTCAATTACCCGTTCATCTTCCTCTGACGTTGCCAGCTCTACTCGCAAGGACTCGCCGCGCTTCTCCGCCAAAGTTCGCACCCGTTCGACGATTCCTTCCAGCAGGCGGTTGGTCTGCTCAAGATCGCTCTCGCTAGAGACCTGCGCAAGTGGCTCACCCGCCTCCTCGTCCTCTTCGTCGATGTCGGCTTCACTAGGGGGCTCGCCTCCGTTGCCAAGGAGGTAATTGAGGAGGAACCGCTGGCTTACGTGATTGAGGAGCCGCCATAGAATTTCGTTGTCGGCCGCTTTGCGGTAGGCTGCGAGCACCGCCGCAGAGATGCATTCCTCGACGTAGTCTGCTACCTGGTCCCTCGGTAAGAAGGTAACGATAGCCCGAAACGGCCCCTCGCTCAGGACGAAGTCCATCTCCGCGACCGTCGTCTTAGCCGTGGAGGTTGAGGGGAATCGCTCCTTTGTCGGATGCGTACCGAGGAACTGCCGCACGAGAGTCGTCTTCCCTCCGCCCGTCGTCCCAACCAAGAGCACTCGCCGATAATCACTCGAACTGGACGAAGGCAGGGGAATGAAAGCATCCCGGATGGCGGAGAAATCG
This sequence comes from Methylomirabilia bacterium, assembly GCA_046758965.1. Taxonomy (GTDB): domain Bacteria; phylum Methylomirabilota; class Methylomirabilia; order Rokubacteriales; family CSP1-6; genus JBHIBG01. Next base: position 2,890 of record JBHIBG010000149.1, read on the forward strand.
ACTGCGTCGGGAATCATGTCGTGATAGAAGATGTCCACGACCTTAGGGTCGAAGAGTCGCTCGGCGCGAGGTCGTGCGCTGGGCTCCCAGAATGTGGGGTCGGCAAGCAACCGGTTCATCTCCTGAACCAGGCGACTCGCCTCCTCGGGGTCGCGGGTACCGAGACCTCGCCGCACTCGGCGCCCTGGCTTACCAGTGGCTGGGTCAAGCCGGACTGGGTGTCGGAAGATAATCGACCAGCCCTCACGGCCTTGGGATTTGCTAAGGCTCGCCGTATAGGTCCGCTCCGGCATATACGCCTGCGTTGTTCCAGAGTTGTTCCTTCTAAATGCTACCGGTTCAACGCAAGGCTGTCAAGCGTTTTTGGAACAACCCTGGAACAACATCAGGCCGGAGATGCGATGGTCTTCCGCCACTCCTACAACCGAGCCGCTGCGGGGCCTGAGAGATGGGTAACTTGACAAGCACAAATTTGCCATAGTATGTTACCCACAGAGAGGGGGTGAGCCAATTGGCCATCAGCAAGGAGGAGTTGGGTCGCCGGCTGAAGCTGGCGAGAGAAGCCGCGGGCCTCACCCAGGAGGATGCCGTCGCCCCGATCGGCCTTTCCCGCCCAGCCCTGGCCCAGTTTGAGGCGGGTATCAAAGCCCCAAGCAGCCTCCATCTCGCCCGTCTCGCTGAAATCTACCGCCGGGAGATCGGGGAGCTACTCGCTGATGAGTTTGACGAGAGCAAGCGGGACGCCCTCGCTGCCCTCTTTCGGGCAAACCCCCAGCTCGCGGGAGATCGAGAGCGGGCCAAGGCGGTCGCGGAGTGTGCCAGGCTGTGCCGCGAATACACGAATCTGGAGAGCCTTCTGGGGATCGACCAGGACCGCGTCTACGGCGTCGAGTACGGGACGCCGGCAATGCGCACGCGGTGGGATGCGATCCGCCAGGGCGAGCGCCTCGCTGAACTGGAGCGCGCCCGCCTGAAGCTCGGTGATGACCCGATTGGCGAAATGCCGGAGATCCTGGAGCGGCAAGGGATTCGGTTCATCGAAATGTCCCTTCCAGAGAACATCTCGGGGTTATTCCTGCACGACGACAAGTACGGCCCCTCCATTTTCGTCAACGAAGACCATCATCAGCGCCGGCGGATGTTCTCGTGCGCTCACGAGTACTGCCACGCATTGGTGGACCGGGACCGTGGCAGCGTCGTGAGCCGCGCCGAGAACCGGGAAGAGCTGCTCGAAGTACGTGCTAACGCCTTCGCGGCCACGTTCCTAATCCCCGAGGGCGGCGTGCGGGCCTTCCTCCGTCGCCTCGGGAAAGGTGAGCCGAGCCGCAGCCAGCTTCAGGTGTATGACGAAGCCGAGGCCGTAGTGGGGCAGAAGAGGACCGAAGCCCACTCACAGGATGTCCAAGTCTATGACGTGGCACATCTGGCTCACCACTTCGGGGTGAGCTACGAGATGGCCCTTTATCGCTTGCTCAACCTGAAGTTCCTTACCGAGGAAGAGCGAGCGCAGCTCGCCGAGCAGAGAGACGCTGCGAACGAGATCATGCGATTCCTGGGCACTGAGCCGAATGCCAGGACGGCCGAACGTAAGCCATTCCGCCATCAGTTCATTCTCCTGGCGCTGGAGGCGTTTCGCCGCGAGGTCATCAGCCGCGCGAAACTGCGCGAGCTCTGTGCCCTCGCGGAGGTCCTACCGGGCGAGTTCAGCGCCCTGCTCGATTCCGTCGAGCGGGAAGCTTCAAAGGGGCACAGGGGACGGGCCGTGCACCTCCCGAAGGCATGAGAAGTGGAGAGGGACCCGGATGGGCGGTTACTGGTTGTCACGGAGTCGAGCTTCCTCATCAACTTCCTGGCCATCGACCGTATGGACATCCTGGCTGGTCTACACCAGTTCAAGTTCTGCGTGCTTGATCACGTGAAAGCCGAGATCCAGTATCCAGACCAGCAGGCCCGGCTTCAGGCCGCTGTCGCAGCCGGGATCGTAAGCGAGCTGGAAATCACGGAGCCGCCCGAAATCCTGCTCTACGACGGGTTCCGGAAGTTTCTTGGGGATG
>JBHIBG010000150.1:0-4880 GCA_046758965.1 Methylomirabilia bacterium
GGCGGACAGGGTGATCAAGTGACGCTCGCGGGCTGTGGCGGTGGAGCAGAGCCGGATCAGGCGGGCGCGTGGTCTGATTGGCCCCTAGCAGGTACAGTCTGTCACGTAGTATGAGACAGGAAGCAAGCTAAGGAGGAAAGCCGTGGCGCGAGTTCCTTATCTTGAACGAGATGCGGTTCCTCGCCAAATCCAGGAGATCTACGACTCCCTTCTGCGTGAAGCCGGAGTGATTCCTAACTTCCACAAGGTTTTGGCTCATTTCCCACAAGCGCTGACGGCGTACCAGGCGCTGCGCACCGCGCTGCGGGCAAGCCGCCTGGACCCTCGACTCCGAGAGCTAGCCTATCTCAAGACCTCCCAGGTCAATGGGTGCCGCTACTGACTAACCCATCATTCGGCCCTCGGTCTGAGGGTGGGTCTGAGCAGGGAGAAAATTGAGGGGTTGGCTGACTACCGAGTCGATCCGGCCTACAGCGAGTTGGAGCGGCTGGTGATCCGGTACGCCGAAGAACTGACCAGCAAGCTTCATGTGGAGAAAGGAATCCACGAGGAGTTACGCAGTTACCTGCCGGATCACGAACTCGTGGAGCTTTGCGTGACGGTCGCTACCGCTAATTTCACTAACCGCATCACCCACGCCTTGAGCCTTGACATCGAGCGTAGCCGTCACAAATCCGATAGACCTTGACGCCCCGTTCTGCCTGCCATAGCTTTCGGGTATGCTCACACTCCTCAAAGGCCCCTGGCAGCACCCTGGCTGAAGGTCTATCTTCGGGGCACCCTGAGGGAGGGAGAGGCGGCGGATGCCCTGCGCATGCCGGCCGTCTTGGGCGGGAGGCCTGATGCGGACGCTCCGGGCGGTTCGACTCACGACCGAGGCTGCGCGACGACTCCGCGACGGCTGTGGGACCGGCCGGGTTCACTCTGCGTTCGCGCATACGGTGAACGTCAAACTTGACGAGGCCGGGGACGCGGCCTGGGTGAGCCTTCATGCGCCCGGGCCGATCCCGGCGCCGTTCGGGATTGCGTGCGAGACCTGGACGGTCTGGCGCCTCCCCGCGGGCGTACCCGTGCGGGTTGAGGCCAGCGCGATCGTGCTCGATGGGCGCCTCCGCGTCACGCTGGATGGCGCTGCGATCTCGGACACGAGGCTCCCGGCGCTGGCGCCGCTCCCAGCCGTGTCCGGATGCCTTCGCGACGCTCTCTCCGGGGTGAGCGCCGGCCTTCTTCCCGCGGCAGCCGCTCTGCTCACGGGGGATCCCCCTCCGACTGACCCGATCTCCCGGGCGGCTTGGCCGGCGCTCGTCCGCCTCTGCGTTGCCACGCACAGCCGGAGTGCTCCCGAGTGCCTCGCCGCCGCCCACTCCCTCCTGGGCCTCGGCCCGGGTCTCACCCCAGCAGGGGACGACTGCCTGGTGGGCTGGCTCGCCGGCGCGAGGATAGCCGGCGAGGACGGGCGGGAGCTTGCCACGGCAGTGGCGCCAGGGCTCCTCGTGGCGGCGACCGACCGGACCACTCCCCTGAGCCGCGCGTTCCTTGCGGCTGCCGCGGCCGGAGAAGCCGCTGAGCCCGTGCATGGCTTCGCCCTGGTCCCGGACACAGTGCGCCTCGCAGGCCTCCTCAGGCTAGGCGCCACGTCGGGGGCGGACCTTCTCGCCGGTTACCTCTTGGCTCGCGTCGCTCTCGCCCCCTCGGCAGGAGAAGGCTAGCTGTGGCGGTTCGGGCCATCATCCGGCGGTCCTTCTACCAAGATTCGGTTGCTCTGATGCGGGTGGCGGAGGCCTTGCGCGCCATGCCAGGCGTGCGCGAGGTGGCCGCACTCATCGGGACGCCCGCCAACCACCAGCTGCTCGCATCGGCCGGCCTCGCAACGGCGGAAACCAAGGAGGCCGGTCCAGGCGACCTGGTCCTGGCGGCGGATGCCGAGAGCGACGCTCAGGCGGCAGCAGCACTCGCCGCCGCCGATGAACTTCTCGGGGCACGGCGCCAGGCGCTTGAGGCAACGGTCCGGATCCTGCCACGCACCTTGGACTCGGCGCTCCGGCACATGCCGGAGGCGAACCTCGTAGTCATCTCTGTGCCCGGCCCCTACGCAAAGTTCGAAGCGATGCGTGCGCTCCGGCGAGGGCTCCACGTGTTCCTCTTCAGCGACAACGTTTCCCTGGCTGACGAGGTCGAGCTCAAACGCCTGGCGCGCCGCCACCGGCTCCTCTGCATGGGCCCCGACTGCGGCACAGCGTACGTGAACGGCGTGGGGCTGGGCTTCGCGAATGTGGTTCCTCATGGCCGCATCGGCTGTGTTGCCGCATCGGGCACGGGATTACAGGCCGTGGCCTCGCACCTGGCAGCGCTCGGGGAGGGGGTTTCCCAGGGGATCGGCGTGGGAGGGCGAGATCTCTCTGCCGATGTCGGCGGCCTGATGACGGATCTTGCCCTCGAGGCGCTCACCGCCGATTCCGCGACGGAGGTGGTCGTCCTGATCTCGAAGCCCCCGGCCCAGAGCGTCTTGCCGCGCCTCGAGGCGGCCCTCGGGTCCCTCGGGAAACCGGTGGTTGTATGCTGCCTGGGCGAACTCCCGCGCATCGGTGGGTCCGTTCGCTGCGTGAGCACCCTCGAAGATGCTGCGGCGGCCGCCGCGGCAACGCTTCACCGACGCCAGTGGGCCCCCCGCACCTTCCGCGACCAAGGACAGATCCGGCTGCGTCTCGCTCAGATATCTGCCGGAGTTGAGCGGCACGGCGCAGGGATCCTCGGCTTGTACACCGGCGGAACCCTGGCGCACGAGGCGCGCCTGCTGCTAGACAGTCTCCTCGGGCCCGTCTCCTCCAACCTCGCCCCTGGGGGTGACGGGAGCCCACACCGGATCCTCGACCTCGGCGCAGACGAGTTCACCGCGAGCCGGCCGCATCCAATGCTCGACCCGGGGCTCCGGGCTCATCGGGTTCGCGAAGCTGGACGCGACGCCACGGTCGGTGTCATCCTCCTCGACCTCGTCCTCGGTCGTGGGGCTCACACCGACCCAGCCGGGCCGCTGACCGCCGCCATCCACGACGCGCGCACGGCCGCGGCGGGGAGCGGCCGCTCGCTAGCCGTCGTCGCCTCGGTCGTCGGGACCACGGGCGACCCTCAGGGGCTTCCGGTTCAGGTCGCTCGCCTTGAGGCAGCCGGCGTGGACGTGCTGCCGTCAAACGCTCAGGCGGCACGGTTTGCCGCGCTCGCGGTTCGACCAGACCTTGCATCGACGCTTCTTTCGGAGCCCCCGTGAGTCTGGAGACCCTGCTCGGTCAACCACTCCACGTGATCAACCTCGGGCTCGACGCCTTCGCGCTCGAGCTCCAGGCTACCGGCGTTCCGGTCGTCCACGTAGACTGGCGCCCGCCGGCGGGCGGCGACCTGCGTCTGGTGAAACTCCTGGCGCTCCTTGACGAGGATCCTGAGGCGTGAGGAGCGGAATGCGCCGACCCCGATGAACGTCAAAGCCGCCAACGCCGAGGCGCTCGGCCGGCTGGTCGCGGCGGACCCGGTGCTCATCGACTGCCTCGCCGCTCACGACGCGCTCGGGCTTGAGCCCCACACCGTTCTCCACGCCGGGCCACCGGTCGCGTGGGAGGCCATGTGCCCGCCGCTCCAGGGCGCTGTCGTGGGGGCGCTCCGGCACGAGGCATGGGCGTCAACCGACGACGAAGCGGCGGATCTGGCAGCGCGTGGCGGGGTACGGTTCGAGCCGTGCCACCACCGGGACGCGGTCGGACCAATGACCGGCCTCATCACGCGATCGATGCCGGTCTTCGTCGTCGAGAACCGGGCCTTCAGCAACCGTGCCTACGCCACGATCAACGAGGGCCTAGGACGCGTACTCCGGTTTGGCGCCAACGATGAGAGCGTCCTCGCGCGCCTCGCCTGGCTTCGGGACGAGGCGGGCCCGTTGCTCGGGCAGGCACTGCGGCGTGTGGGCGGGATCGCACTTCGACCGCTCATGGGGCAGGCCCTTGGGATGGGGGATGAGATGCACCAGCGCAACGTGGCCGCCTCGTCGCTCTTGGTCCGGATGCTCCTGCCGGCCCTGCTGCAGGAGGGCAGCGGCCCGGCACTGGCTCGCCTCGTGGACTTCGTGGTCGGCAACGAGCAGTTCTTTCTTAACCTGGCCATGGCCGCGGCTAAGGCAACAACCGACCCGCTAGGAGGAATTCGGGGCTCGACCATCGTCACCGCCATGGCGCGCAACGGAACGGAGTTCGGCATCCGTGTGGCCGGATCTGGCGCCACCTGGTTCACGGCACCGGTCAACACCCCCCAAGGGCTCTTCTTCCCCGGGTTCGGGCCGCAGGACGCGAACCCCGACTTGGGCGACTCAGCCGTCATCGAGACGATCGGTCTCGGCGGCATGGCGATGGCCGCCTCGCCCGCGGTCGCGCGCTTCGTCGGGGCGGGCGGCCTCGCAGAGGCGCTCCGCATCACGGAGGAGATGCGGGAGATTACGCTGGACGAGCACCCGCATTTCCGCATCCCCACCCAGGACGACCGGGGGACGCCCGTCGGCATCGATGTACGGAGGGTTGTCGCCACCGGGATCACCCCCATCATCAACACCGGCATCGCGGGCCAAAAGGCTGGCATCGGCCAGGTGGGCGCAGGAGTCGTCCGCGCCCCGCTCAGCTGCTTCCTCCGAGCGCTCGAGACGCTGGCCGGAGACCACGCTTGAACCCGTGCGAACCACGCCTCCCCGTGCGCTCCGGGCGCCTTCACCGATTGTAGCAAATCCGTACCTGGCCGATCGTCGGAAGGACACTGTGCCGGTGAGCGGCGTGGAGGTGCCGCGCGAGGACCCAGGTCATCGGAGCCTTTCGGTCAGAGCAGGGGCACTACCTCGTCGAGGAAGC
>JBHIBG010000151.1:0-4870 GCA_046758965.1 Methylomirabilia bacterium
ACGCTCGTGACCGAGTGACCACGCTACAGCCTCCGGTCGTGCTGCTCTGGGCAGCTCCCGGTTTCGGGGCGGAGGCCGCGCTGTCGCAGGAAGTCGCCGTTCATGGTCAAAACCTCAAGGGCCAGCTTGCCCAGCCTGTCGCGGCAATGAAACATGAGTTGACGAGCCAGGGATGCAATCGGGTCTCCGTGGCATTTTGGATGGCGGACGTTCCGACTCGTCTTCGGGTGGAAGTGCGCTGCGTGGCCTGGAGGTGGCGAGTGCCCCTGGATCCGTGGGCCATAGGGCAGGTACGCGAGGCGTCGACCGAGGGCTTACCTCGCTGACGGCGCATCCCGCTACCACCGCAGGGTCCCGCGTCCGATAGGCGTTCATTCGTAGCTAGTTTCTGACAGACCCTCCGTGCGTATCGGCCCTTCGCCTCCGCTCTTCAGGGTGCCGAGCGAAGTCAGCAGAAAGTCTGAGGCAGCCGATGCGCTTCTACCTTTGCACCCTTGCGCTGCGCTTCTGTCGACCTGTGTCATCTTCGGTCTCCTCGCTACTGCTGGAATTTACGAAACCGCCGTTTGGCAGTCGCAACGTGTGCAGCTCGGTATTTCCTTTTCGGGTTCGTCATGACTTCTTGTGACCGCGCCGCGCGCCACTAGGGAGCAGCCGGGCATGGCAGTCCCGTTCCCGAACGCCCAATTCGAAGCCGAGCAACTACTCTCCTCCCAATTTGGCGGGAGCTTGCCGACCCCTTCGCGCCGCCTCGGAATAGTTCGGCGGCCAGGACCTCTTCGTAACCGCCTGAAACACACTGACCGCAATTCTACTGAAGCGCTTGGTACAGCCCTTGCGTCGTGAGTGTGGAAACGAGGGGGGTATGAGTGACTTCCCCGCCTAGAAGGCTGAAGTGATGAAGAGCTGAGCAGAAGAAAGAGCGACGTGAAGGTTGCGACCGAAGCCGTGGCGACCCGACGGTGAAAGGCGTGAGCCCGCTGACGGCATGCGCAATCGTCGGGGCGCTCATGGCTGCGAGCCTGCTTGCCAGCCAGGGGTGCACGGCCGCCAGGATGGTGCGCCTGGCGGCTGGGGTCGCGTACAAGACGTTCACGGTGCCGCTCGTGGGGATGCACAAAGCCACGCTGATAACGCTGAAACGCATGGACATCACGGTGATCGAGGATCGGGACACTGGGGCTGGCCGGGAGATCCGTGCCAGGGCGGGAAGCCGGAGGGTGGGGATCGCGCGACCGCCACGGAGATCATCCTGCAGACCGACCAGACCCTCATCAATAATCCACACCTGATCACGCTGGAATCTGAAGCGCGGACGCCGCCGGCCCTGAGGCTGTCGAGGTAAGCGACGAGGAATCCACTGTTGCGGTGGGCCCTGACGAGCACGGGGATCACCTTGACAGTCCCCGTGGGTCAGCATAGAGTTTCCCGTACGGACTGCCAGCCGGTGAGGAGGCTGAGCAAGCTCCCCTATGAACTACGCCGAGTACTTCGGGGCCATTACCGTCCTGGCTGACCTCTTTACCGAGGGTGAGCCACCTTGGGTGCATCGTCTGCCCCGCAGCGAGCAGCGGGCGCCGATCATTCTCTATCTCGGCTGCAACGTGCTCCGGACGACGCACCTTGCTCTGACGGTCATCGATGTCTTCCGGGCCATGGGTGTTGACTTTGTTCCCATGGGCGGGCCCCAAGCCTGCTGCGGTGCCGTCTACTTCATGGCGGGCGACGACGAGGCGGCCACGAAGCTCGGCGAGCGGACAGTCCGGAATTTTCGGGCCTTCCAGCCCGAGAAGATCGTTATGTGGTGCCCCTCCTGCGTCTCCATCTTCGATCGGCGGCTCTCCAAGGTCATGGAGATCGACGTTCCTTGGGAGCATGCCACCCAATTCATTGCTGAAAACCTTCACCGGCTTCCGCCCCTCCGCCCGATCGAGCGATCGCTCGCCCTCCATCGCCACGGAGGAACGCCCCAACAGGAGCGTGACGCCGCATGCGCCCGGCGCATTCTCGAGGCCATTCCGGGGCTCGAGGTGTTGGACCTTCCCTACGCGCCGGAGCTGGGGGAGCACTGTACCCCCTTTCTCCGGCAGGCGATCGGAGAGGACCGATTTCAGGAAGCAATCGGCTCTCTCTTCCGGCGAGCCCGGGAAAGTGGCGCGACTGCTGTCGCGACCATTTATCACTCCTGTCATCGGGAGATCTGCGAGCAGGAGGGTCACTTCGAGGTCGAGGTATCGAACTACATCTCGCTCCTGGGGAAAGCCCTCGGCATCTCCCACGAGGACCGGTTCAAGCGCTTCAAGCTGTGCGGCGACGCGGACGCTATGATGGAAGAGCTGCGCCCCGTCATTCAACGCAAGGCGCTTGACGAGCGACGGGTCCGACAGGTCCTCTCGGCCCACTTCGCGAAGCCAGAATCCCCGCTCTCCCGCGCGTGATTGCGCCGCGCGCTCGACGCCGACGACGAAGATGACGGACGCGATCGTACGAAGCACCTGTTGGGAGTGTTCGGTGAAGTGTGGCTCGCTCGTCCATGTTCGAGACGGTCGAGTCGTGAAGATCACGAGTAACCCCCACCATCCTCACTCCGAGGGCGCCTTCTGCGTCAAAGGGATGAACGCTCCGATCGCTGCCCTCGAGCGCCCTGACCGACCGCTCTACCCGCTCCGCCGGAGGGACGAGCGAGGGGCGGGCCAGTGGGAGCGGATCTCCTGGGACGAGGCCCTCGGGGAGATCGCCAGCCGGCTCGGCGAGGTCAAGCGGCGATACGGGGCGCTGGCGATCTGCGGGGCGGTGTCGAATGCCTACTTCAGCCGGGGCGCGGCCATGGCCCTGCTCCTCCGTTCCCTCGGCACGCCCAACCACATGATCAACCAGGATCTCTGTCAGGGGTGCCGGAACACGGGGGCGATGCTCACAGGCCTCGGCGCTGCGCCGTGGAACGAGCTCAAAGAGACGCGGTGCGTGCTCATCGTCGGGAAGAGCCCCTCGGAGTCGGACGCGGTGCAATGGATGCACCTCAAGTCGGCGAAGCGGCGAGGCAGCACCCTCATTGTGGTGGATCCTTGCCGGACCCAGGTGGCACGCCTGGGCGACCTTTGGCTCGCGGTGCGGCCCGGGGCCGACGCGGCCCTGGCACTCTCCATGATCGACGTCCTGTTCACGGAGGGGCTCTGGGATCGGGAGTTTGTGGGTGAGTGGTGTGTGGGGACGGAACGACTGAGAGAGCGGGCTCGGCAGTACCCCCCGGGCGCGGCGGCCGAGATCACCGCTCTGCCGCCTGAGCAGATCGTCGAGACCGCCCGCCGGTTCGCCACGGAGAAACCCGCGTGCCTGGTTCTGGGCCACGGAATTGACGCCCAGGCTAACGGGGTCCAGACCGCACGCGCCTTTCACTGTCTCCTGGCCCTGACGGGCAACGTGGACCGTCCCGGCGCCAACCGGATGCCCAAGCGGCTGCCGGGGTTCCGGGACTACTGGGATTTCGTCCACGACCCCGAGTTTCGCCTCCCGCGCGAGATCGAAGAGCAGATCATCGGCGGCCGTGAGTTTCCGTTCTGGGCGGGGCCCGGGGGGTGGGCAAAGGCCTCCCACAACCCCTCGGTGATCCGCGCGATCCTCACGGGAGAACCCTACCCGGTCCGGGCCCTCTATGTGAGTGGCGTCAACATCGTCTGCACCTACCCGGGGATGCAGGAGACGATCGCCGCCCTGAGAAGCCTCGATCTCCTGGTGGCCGCTACCGACCACATGACGCCCACCGCGGAGCTGGCCGACTACGTCCTACCCAAGACGACCGTGCTTGAAGAAGAGGAGGTCTCCTGGGAACCCGGCGGCCCGTGCCTCTCCCTCACCCAGCGGGTCGTGCTGCCGCACGGCGAGGCCCGCACCGACTTCGAAATCGCCATCGGGCTCAGGGACAAGCTCCGGAGCAAAGGCCTGATCGACTACGATCTTCTGCCGTGGCGGAGCCATCGGGAATTCCTGGAGTTCCAGCTTAAAGACACGGGAATCCCGCTGGACGACCTCCGCGAGAACGGCTTCTACGCGATCGGGTTCGGCTACGAGGGCTACCGGGCCCAAGGCTTCCCCACGCCGAGCGGGAAGATCGAGCTGGCCTCAAGCCTCCTGGAGCAAGCTGGCTATGAGCCGTTGCCAGACCATGTGCCTCCCAGCTACGCGGTCCCCGATCCCAGCTACCCACTCACGCTCCTCACCGGCATCCGCACCATGACATACCACCACTCACGCTTCCGGAACCACGACTGGGCGCGGAAGATCCAGGCCGACCCGGAGCTCCGCGTGCACCCCGCCACCGCCGCCCGCCACGGCGTCGCCGAAGGCGGCTGGGTCTGGGTGGAGACGCCGAGGGGGAACAGTCGGGTCCGATTGAGAGCGCGCCTGACCGACACGGTCCCGCCGGACGTGGTGACGACCGGGATGGGCTGGTGGTACCCGGAGCAGCCCGGGTTCGATCACGGCGCCCTCACCGTGAACGTCGACGCCGCCATCCCCTACGGCCCGCCCTGGGACCCGATCACAGGCTCGGCCGAAGCGCGCAACGTCGCCTGCCGGATCCGGCGGGCCAACCCCGAGGAATTCGAGGTGCAGGCCGGCCCGGCCGCAAGAGGGGAGGAGCGCTCGTGGCCCGAGCGACCCCGGGCACACATCGCTCCACAGCCAGGAGCGTCGCCCTCCTCCCGCCCCTGAAATATTCACCCCCGAAGCCGGTCTCGCCGCCGTTGCGTTCCTGATCCAGGGCCGCCCTGTGACCCGTGTGCCGTGCGTGGGCAACAGAACAGCCGTTGTCGGACCGGCAGACCCCGGGGGCCCGGCTTCAGGCGACGCTCGTGACCTGACCACGCTAGAC
>JBHIBG010000152.1:0-4838 GCA_046758965.1 Methylomirabilia bacterium
AGTGTCAAAACAAAAATGGAAGCCTTGTCATGATGACAAAACCGCGTTTCACGATTCTAGATCAGCCGAAAGACCCGACCTGAGAGCGCTCGTCGGCTATGGCTAGGGTTGGGAAGCTCTCCCGCCCGGCTTTACAAAGGGCGGTCTACCTTTCAAGTGAGCCTCTCGATCACGCGTCGATGGCAAATGAGTCCTGCCCTCGAGGATCTGAAGCGGCGGGGCGCCCAGCAGGTGGGCAGAGGAGCAAGGCCATGAGCGACTTTCATCGGGCGAGCGTGTTCACCACCTTTCACAGGCTTGGCTCCCCGAACCTGGAAACGCTGGAGAGTGAGCTCGAGCGGATTACGCTGATCCGGCCTGTGACTTTGGTGCTCCCCTGCCTCTACTCCGAGCTGGAAACGCCAGGGATGCCACGGATCGCCGAGGAACTGAAGCCGGTCAGCTACCTCCTACGTGATATCCAGGAGATCGGCCTTGCCATCAGGCCGGACAGCAAAGGCCGGCCTGCTTGGCTGGCGTACGGCTACGTTGTGGCCCGGAGCGAATGTCATGTCATGGGGCTGCACGGCTGTGACATCGCCAGCGAATGGTGGGACATCAACCGTTTTTGACCTTCATGGACTCCTTTCGCTACCCGCTGGCCGGCGAGTTCGCTATGATTGCCGACCTAGCCCGCATGAACCGTGTGCCCGGAGACTATATGAACACAAGCACCAGGTGCTCTCCCCTCAGGATTCGAGCCGGGGGCTCATGCGGATGGGCGTGGACATCACCAAGTCCTTTCTGCGGACGCTCGCCGAGGAAGGGGTCCCCATTTCCGAAAGCCCGCTGAAAAGCCTGCCCGTTAGGTACCTGCGCTCGGCGCGCGACGTCATGGTTCACTACCAGGACGATGCCCTCATAACAGCCTGAACTTTGACCAACACGAAGAGGGGCAGGCTGTGGAGGCCTTCGCCCAGGCGGTCCGCCTAGCGTCCGAGGAATATCTGGCCGATCCCGCGGGCACACCGCTCATCCCCAACTGGAACCGTGTCCTCGCCGCTGTCGACAAGGACAGCCTGTAGGGCGTTTCAGGTTCGAACCCTTCGGGCGTGACCCTGCCCGGGCCCGGGTCGTTCGGGAGCGCGAAGCATGGCCGCCCTAGCTCAACTCGTCATTTTCAGCGATCTCGACGGCTGCCTTCTTGACCGGTCGAGCTACGAGTGGGAGCCAGCCCGGCCCACACGGGAAGTGCTCAAACGGCGAGGTATCCCGCTGGTGCCCTGTTCCTCGAAGACCCAGGCTGAATTGTAGTTTCATCGTGAGCAGCTTGGCCTGGCAGACCCGTTCATCGTGGAAAACGGCAGCGCGACACGCAGGGCTAATTGCCGGACGTCCTGCCCGGCGCGCGTCCTCGGGGACCCTACCTAGGTCTTGGAGCTCGGAGTCCCCTACTCCCGACTCACCGACGCTTATCGAGAGATCCGCCAGGTCACAGGCCTGTGCATCCGCGGGTTCGCCGAGATGACGGCCGAGGACGTGGCGCGGCTGGCGGGACTTGATCTCGAAGGGGCTTGCCGTGCGAAGGTGCGGCAGCACGATGAGCCCTTCGCGGTGACATGAGCCCACCGGAGGTCGAGCAGTTTGAGAAAGAAGCCCGGCGGCGAGGTCCTACGCTGGCGCGGGGAGGCCGCTTCTATCACCTGACCGGCGACAACAGCAAGGGGCTAGCCGTGGACGTGCTTACCGGTCTCTCCGCTCGTGTTATTGCGGCCTGACCACCGTCGGTGTCCGCGACGGGGCCAACGACCTGGCAATGCTTGAACGTGTGGATATCCCCGTGGTGATTCCGCGGGAGCTGTCCCTTGTGGATCTGGTGTTTCAAGGCCGACCACGGGCAATGGCTCCTGCTCCGGGGCCGGTGGGCTGGGCGGGAGCGATCCGGACCGTCCTTACGGGTGCCCGTCCCTAAGCTGGACTGGAAGCTTGCCCCGTGGGCGATGCCGATGTTGGGGACGACGTCGATCCAATCCTGGTCCTCAGCGTCCTTGGCTTGGGGGTCTCGCGGCTCAGCATCCACCGATGAGGACGGACGAGGTGAGTGCACGGCCGTAGGAGCCGTACTCGTGGAAGACCATGACGTGAAAGTGCGGTTGCTGGAACTCTTCGATCGCGTGGAGGAACCGCTGGCGGGCGAGCCGTCGCAGGACCTGCCTGAGCCAATGGATCTCACGCTTGGAGTGCGCGTGCTTGGAGATGTCCAGCGACGCTCCGGTCAGATGGGTGGACCGGTTCTCCCCGCGGGCCGGTGCTGCGTTGCCATTCCTGCTGCGCAACGACCGTTGCGTGGCCACGGTTCGCGTGAGGCTAGTGATTTTGAGTCGTGTGCCGAAGAGGTCATGGGCCCCGCGGGCAAGTTGCTCGAGGAATTGTTTCGTCCACGGTCGGGCCACACGAAGCGACTTCGGCACCCCCGAGATCTGGTAGGTGTGGGTCGCGGCGGGCACCGGGACGAGGAGGCCCGCACGGACGAACCGACGGACCATGCTGAAGTTCCGCATGCGTGACAGATCCTGCCGGTCCGCCTCGGCGTTCTCGCGCTCGAGGTTTCCTGCTGCTGCCGTCAGCGGCTCGGGTCCCAGCTTCAGGTGGCCTCGCTGAAGGCTCACGAACCTGGGCAGGGTCAGCAGCTGTCCCACGCGCAGGATATCTTCCGGGCTGAGGGAACTGAGTCTGTGGAGCTTCCGGACGGTGGTGCCAAAGCGACGGGCAAGGGTAGAGAGGGTGTCGCCGCGCCGGACCCGGTGACACCAAACCTGCTCAGCCGCCATGCCAACGCTTGGCAGGAGCGGCAGTACAGCGAAGACGGCCGTCGGGAGCGCGCGGGCCCACAGGCGTGCTCCTCGTGCACTCCGCGTCGCCCTCGCAGCCTTCTGTTCCATCGTGCTCGGGCGATGCACAGGGACTACTGTTTCAAAGGCGGCGGGCACTTGTCAAACTTCCGAGCCGCCGGGCAGCTAAGATTCCCCTGACGGGCTCCGGTGCTGCGTCTCATGACGCCCTCTGGAGAGAACACGTCTCAAGACCATCTTGGTCTGGACCTTCTAGGCTCACCCCCCGTGGGGCAGCCGGCCCATTAGGGATAGGTGGCTGGGGACACGAGGCTATTCGCCTCGAAAATGGTGGCTGCCGCTGGATATGCAACATGCTACAACAGCCCAGAGACCCCCCTGGTTCGAAGTCCGGCTCTCCACGAGGTTTTAATTACCGAGTCTTTAAAAAGCCGCATCGAGCCAGATTGACAGGGCAATGGTTACTTCTCGATTAAGATCTTAAGCCTCCGCCCCTGGCGGTAACGGAGCTTGCTGACGGCTTTCGTTTCGATCTGGCGAACGCGCTCTTTGGTCACCAAAAAGCGCCGCCCCACCTCGTCGAGGGTCTGCTTCCTCTCCTCACCGATGCCGAAGCGCAGGCGAAGAATCTCCCGCTCCTGGGGGGAAAGAGTTCCCAGCACGCGATGCACTTGGGCCGTGAGGTCCTGGCTCATGAGGTCCTTGTCCGGCGAGGTCGTGCTTTTGTCCTCAACGAGCCCCGCGAGGTCGGAATTCTCACCGACTGGGGTCTCCAGCGACAGGGGTTTCCGGGTCGACGCCAAGATCAGGTGCACCTTCCTGGCGGGAATTCCCGTTCGCTGCGCCAGCTCCTCTGGCGTCGGCTCGCGCCCAATCTCGTTGACGAGGCGCCCGTTCACCCGGGAGAGGCGATTGAGTGTTTCGACCATGTGGTCCGGGATGCGGATAGTCCGCGCATGGTCGGCGATGGCGTGTGTGATCGCCTGGCGGATCCACCACGTGGCGTAGGTCGAGAACCTGAACCCTCGGCGATACTGGAAGCGGTCCACGGCCTTCATGAGCCCGATGTTCCCTTCCTGGATCAAATCGAGAAGGGAAAGCTCGCTTCCCCGGTAGCGTTTGGCCACCGACACGACCAAACGGAGGTTGGCTTCCACGAGATGACGCTTGGCTTCCCTCACCCGCCGGTCCTTCTCCTCGACCTCAGCCAGGAGCCTCAGGAAGTGCCGGCGGGGGAGCCCGATCCGGGTCTCCAGTTTTCGGAGCTGACGGACGCTCCGAGCTTTCTGGCCCCGCACCCCGGATTGCTCTCTGAGCGACTGGATCTGGCTTTCCACTTGGCGAAGCTCTCGAACCAGCTGATCCGCGAGCCTTGGCTTAACTGGGACCTCGGAGACTATCTTCTCGACGGCCGCACGAGCGTGATGGACTCGACCGTCGTAGGTCGCACGACCTGACGCTGAGCGAGGCCGGGTCCGGACCCCGGCCCGCAGTTTCTGCATATGTAGTTCGACCTGTCGGATCCGGGCGAACGCGTGGAAGATCGACCTCACTACCCGCCGCCTGGGTTTCCTGCCCTCAGGAAGCAGCACCAGATCGTCCAGTGGGATCTTCCTCCTTCGCACCTGATTTGCGAGGCTGACGAGAGTTTGGACCGCCAGGGGAATCGCTGCCAGGCATCTTCTGAGTTCGGTCTGGCCTCTTTCGATGTGACGACCTATCGCGATCTCCTGGGCTGGGGTCAGCAGGGGGATCTTTCCGATCTCCTTGAGGTACTGGCGGACTAAGTCTGTCGGTGCATCTAGCAGGAGCTCCCGGACCTCGTCCCCTACCACGTGTCCCTTCATGAAGAGCTCCGGGGTATCCGGCACATGGGGATCCGACGAGACGATCGGCTTGACCTCGTCCAGGCTCACACCCCGGTTCGGTCCGACTAGGCGGTCGGTGAAGCTCATGATCCTTAGCCTTGTTTCTTCCGGTTTAAGATCATCCTCATATGAACTGACC
>JBHIBG010000153.1:0-4769 GCA_046758965.1 Methylomirabilia bacterium
GCGGCCTTGCCGATGTCCTCGGGGACCCCGATCCGCCCGTAGGGGATGAGCTTCAGCAGGGCATTGAGCGCCTCCGGGGTCTCCCAGGCTGCCCGGTTGATGGGTGTCTGGATGGCGCCAGGACCAATCGAGTTGACCCGGATCCGGTGGGGCGCCAGCTCCTGGGCCACGGTCTGCATGAAGAGCATCACGCCGCCCTTGGAGGCGGCATAGTTGACATGGCCCGTCCACGGGATCTTCTCGTGAACGGACGAAATGCAGATGATCTTTCCCGCCGCGCGCGAGACCTCGGGCCGGATGCCGCGGCGGATCATCTCGCGCGCCGCCTCACGGGAGCAGAGGAACATCCCAGTCAGGTTCACGGCCAGGACGAAATTCCACTGCTCCAGCGTCATCTCGGTGAAGGGAGCGTCCCGCTGGAGCCCGGCGTTGTTCACGAGGATGTCGATGGTGCCCCACGCCTCGAGCATCTCCGTGAACATGGCTTTCACCTCGTCCTCCTTGGAGACGTCGGCGCGGATGGCCATCGCATTGACCCCGGTCGCCTTGATCTCGTTCGCGACCCGCTGCGCCGCCTCGGCGTTGGTGACATAGTTGACCACAACAGCGGCGCCCGCGGCACCCAGCAACCGCGCCACGCCCTCTCCGATTCCCGAGCTGGCGCCGGTCACCAGCGCCTTCTGGCCCTTCAACGGCTGGTGAGCCATCGGGCACCTCCTTCGGCCAGCGTTTCCTTGCCAGCGTGATCTGCGGATGGCATTGAACGGATTCGCCAGACGCCGGTCCCGCTGCAACAGCCCCGATCAGTGAGCCGACGCGGTCCTGGGCTGCTGAAGGAGTTCGCGGAGACTGGATCCACTTCGTCGGCCTGATCCGATAGCGCCCGTTAGTCAACGGGTTGGACCTGGTCCATCAATGAGAAGAAGCCTTCAGCGAGGGTCGGGTGGATGTAGATGGCGCCTCTGAGGAGGGTATACGGGGCGCCCGTGAGCATGAAGGCGGCGATGATTTGGACTAGCTCTCCCCCCTCGGTCGCCAGCATGGCAGCGCCCAGGATACGGTCGTCGGCGGCGTCCACCACGAGCTTCATCATGCCAGCGGTTTCACTCCGCTCGATCGCCCTGGCAACCCACGTCATCGGAATCTTCCCGATCTTGAGCTTCCGGCCTGTCGCCCTCGCTTCTCTCTCCGTCATGCCTACGCGCCCCAGCTGCGGATCGGTAAAGATGGCGTAGGGCACGACGCGGGCTTCGATGCTGCTGGCCTTGCCTTCGATCAGATTGGCGTGCACGATCTGATAGTCGTTGTATGAGATGTGGGTGAAGGCCGGGCCCCCCTTCACGTCGCCCAGCGCGTAGATGCCCGGCACGTTGGTCTCCAGGCGACTGTTCACTTTGACAAAACCACGCTGGTCGGTTTCCACGCCGGCTTTCTCAAGCCCGAGCTCACTGGTCGCGGGTCGCCGTCCGGCGGCAGCGAGGAGATGGGAGCCCGTCAGCGTTTCGGAGCCCTGCCCCGTTTCAACGGCGAGAGCGATCTGACCGTTTCTGTTCTCAACACGGGTTGGATTTGCATTCAGCAGAAAGCGGATACCTTCGGAGGCGAGCACCTTCTGGAGTTCCTCGGCGACGTCGGGATCCTCACGGGGCACCACTCGCTCCTGTCGCTGGACGATCGTCACGCGGCTGCCGAACCGGCGAAACATCTGGCCGAACTCCAGTCCGATATACCCGCCCCCGATGACAAGCAGGTGATCAGGCAGCTCCCGGAGCTCCATGATGGTCTTGTTCGTCAGGTAGCCCACCTTCCCAATCCCTTCGATGGCGGGGATGTCAGGCTCGGCGCCGCTATTGACGAAGATGCGCTCGGCCTCCAGCGTCTCGTCCCCGATCTGGATCCGGTGGGCGTCGAGGAATCGCGCATGGCCGCGGTAGAGATGCAGATTGTCTCTGCGCTCCACCTGACCCTCTAGCCCGGAGCGGAAGCGGTGGACGATCTCGTCTTTGAGGGCGACAATCTGTGGCAGGGCCACGCTGACCTCGCCGGTCGTCACGCCCCACTTGGCGGCCGAGCGGGCATAGTGGGCGACCTGTGCACACGCGACCATGATCTTGGTCGGCGTGCAGCCGGTGTTCACGCACGTTCCGCCCAAATGCTCCTTCTCGAGCAGGGCGACCTGCCAGCCTTGGTCGGCCAGCGCGCGGGAGAGGGGGTTGCCGGCTTGGCCGGACCCGACGACGACGGCGTTGTATTTCATTTGATGTTTTCCTCTTTATGGTTCAGACCCGCCGGACGAAGGTTACGGCGGAAGAGTCGGGCAACTCCACCATGGATCGGCGCGCCCATTGAATGGTTCCCTCCGTAGCGGCAACCGGTCACACAACCCACATCTCTTGCGGCGACGCGGCAATTATAACCGCGCGCATCACCCTGTCAATCGGAACGCGGACCCAGCGCATGGCACCGGCACCCGCACGTCTCCAACTGAGAGGCTGACGTCGATCACGGTCATGGCAGTGCTCCCTCCCACCATGAGGCGAAGTTCCGGTAGAGCGTGGTCTGCCGGCGAAACGCTTCACGATAGCGCGCGTGCGCTCCCCAGCGCGGGTGGTAGAGCTTCCCGAAGCTGTTCGGGATCTCATCGATCCGGAGCAGCCCGAGGGCCTCGAAGGCCAGGAGCGCGGCACCTCGGCTCGACGCCTCGGGCTCTCCTGAGGTGATGACCGGTCGGCCGAGGACATCTGCCATGAGTTGTGTCCAGGCTGGAGAGTTGACAAGGCCTCCGCCGGAAGCCACCACGTCATAGGCCTCGGGGAAAGCCTGCCGGAGAATCGTGTCGATGGCGAGGAACCGATAGGCAACCGCCTCGAGTCCCGCCCGCAGGAGGTCCAGCCGTGTCGTCGAAAGTGTCAGCCCCTCGATCACGCCGCGCGCGGCTGAAACCCACCCCGGGCTCCGCTCGCCGCTCAAGAAGGGGAGCAGGGTGAGGCCGTGGTTGTCCGGGCTCATGCCCGCCACCGCTCGCTCCACCGCCGCCACGGGCCCCATCCTGAGCAGTCGGCGGAGCCAGGCGTAGAGGCTCCCCGCGTTTGAGAGGGCACCACCCAGCACGAGCCGACGGTGATCCACGCGGTAGCACCAGAGTCCTGGCGGGATCTCTCTTGGCTCTCCCTCCCAGACGACTCGCATCGCCCCCGAGGTTCCTACCGAGAGAGCGGCGCGCTCGGGCGAGAAACAGCCGCTGCCGATGTTGCTGCACGCCCCATCCCCCCACGCGGGAAACCAGGGCACATCCTTGAGCGCCGGCCACCGCCGCGCCAGCGCCTTCGACAGGCCGCGTGCGGGAGCGTCGTCAATCTGGGATAGCTGCTCGGCCTGAACGGGTAGCGCAGCGAGCACCTCCCTATCCCAGACGCAGTTTCGGAGATCGAGCAGGCCACTCGCAGACGCCATGGACACGCTCACCGTAGCGCGACCGAAGAAACGCCAGTACAGGTATTCGCCGATTGACATCCACCGCGTCGCTCTATGGAAGCGCGCGAGCTGGGTTTGGGAGAGCCAAAGGAGCTTTGACGGAACGTAGCTGCAGTGGAGCCGGCAGCCGGTACGAGAGTGGATGGCCCGCTCGTCCAGCGTCTGGCGAAGCATGCTGGCTGCGTGACGACTGCGGGTGTCGGCCCAGGAGAGAAGCGGCGTGACAGGCCTTCCATCTATTCCCACGCCCAAGACGGTGTGCCAGAAGGTAGACAGCGCGACGCCCCCGAAGCCAGGCCGCCGCCGGCCGGCCCGATCCAGGATTCGGTCTATGGCGGTCGTCACGAGCCTCACAATCACCTCGGCCTCGACCTCGACCCTGCCGTCAGCAGTGGTCCGCGCCTGATACGGAAGGCGGACCTGTAGCCGGCTGAGGCCCCGCCCCAGGCGATCGAAGACGAGAGCCCGCACTGCAGAGCTCCCGATATCGACGGCAAGGATGAGGGGGTGCTCGCTACGGGCTGGCGCGACCTCCGCCATGATAGATCAAGTCGTCTGACGATTACCCGCTGGCGGCGACACAGGAAGGAAGGTCAAACCGACAAAGGGACGAGGAAGGTCACTTTCCTGCCGGTTCTTGCCGTCCCTCAGGACTTATCAACGGCCACGAACGGCCGAGGGTAACTGCGATTCCTAGCGCCTCGGCAATATCCTCGGTGAGTCCCACGAATTCCACTCCTGCCCTGCACCCCTCGTCAATACGCAGGGCGCGGCGAACCACTCCTTCGAGGGTGACTATCGTGCTCCTCTCGGGAAGCTTAAAGGAAAGCTCGACGATATCGCCCTCCGAGAGTTCCATCGCTGTGACGAGGCGACACCCTCCGACGCTCAAGTCCACGATCTGCCCAGAGGCTCCCCTTTTCGGACCCATTCGAGCAATCTGCGTGGGGATGTTGGTGTCCGCGCGCGGATGCCGTCGCAGGGAGAGGCCTTCCAGGTCCAGCACGTCTTCCAAGGCCCTCACATACCCCTTTTGCCACTCCATGGTGGTGGATCCGGGCTTCATCTCCCGCCCCAATGTTTCCAAGACCGCCCGCGCGTGAACGAGCTTGGCCCGCACGGCTCCTCGCAACCGACTCACCGTTTCGCCGTCCCCCAACAGATCTCAACGGTGCGCAACTCCGCCAGCAGGCCTACGATCTTGGGAGGTTGGCGCCGGTCGCTCAGACGGGGAGCTGACGGGAATTCAGAGAAAGCTAACTGCTCGGTTCTCTTGGTGGAGGGTAAGGGATTTG
>JBHIBG010000154.1:0-4666 GCA_046758965.1 Methylomirabilia bacterium
GATTCCCGGTCCGAATCACCGCCTGGATTTGCAGAGTGCTATACGAAGCCCGGAACCCTACTAGATCGATCCGTAAGCTGGATTCCAGATGAACAAAGGGAGCTTTGAGCTGACACGGGCTTTCGCGCCGGGGGCTTCTGTTCTCGCAAGGGATGGCTATAATCCGGCCCCCAGCTTCATTCACCGTCGAGTTCACGTGAGCGGCCAGCGATCGATCAGCGCACGCATCACCCGCTCGTACGCGGCGTCGGGATCGTAAGTGACGCCGGGCGGGAGTAACGGCGCCGTGTCGTCACGAAACGAGGTGCGCCGAATCTTCGCGCCCAGATTGGTGACGAACTGCCGCTTCGTGATCCGTCGCCGTCCAGCCCTGAGGTACTCCAGACAGCAGCGAACGACGGCGTCAGGATCCACGATCTCGCGCTCGAGCGCCATGGCCAGGTCGAACAGATCGCGGCCTTTGCTGCGCTGGTAGAGGGCGCGGAGCTTCGTGGCGCAAAGCTCGTTCGGCTGGTAGGTAACAACGTCAGCGTCCCCCGTGAACCACGGGCTCATCACTCGGAACGGACGCCGCTGCTGACCCAGCACGCTGAAGTGCTCACGCGTGTTGATCTCAATCTTGAGCCGCAATGGCTGCGTGGGCGGGATCTCGGACCGGAACCGGTAGATGGCCGTGTGGCTGATCGGACTGCGCTCAAACGCCGATGGCCCGAGGATCGGGTCGAGGCGGCCACGTAAGGCCGTCATGAGATCGCCGATGGGGCCTGGGGCCACCTGGACGAGGTCGATGTCGTCCGAGTATCGCAGCGGTGCGGGCAAGACGAGCTTGTGGAGCGCCGTTCCACCACGAAACGCGAGCGACCGGGCCAGCGCTCGCTCCGAGAAGATCTCGACGAGGGTTCTCGAGAGGATCAGGTCGTGTTCGACCTGGTGATCCCCGGCCCATTGGACCATCCCGCGCCAGTGAACGATGAACGCGGCGGCAATCACACTTCGGGTTCGATCCGAGCGTTGACAGTGAGTCGCCACCGCTCATCCCGGCGCGGGCGCCTCGCCGGCTCGCTCGGGCTGAGACGAACCCAGTCGGGGTGATGTTGGGCGAGCCACCTCGCCAAGGGATCGGCGAGCTGGCGGGCGCCCACGAGATCGAGCAGATACCCGAGCCGCTGGACATGCGGGAGCTCGACGCCGACGGCCGCAGCCTCGACAAGGCGGCTGGGGTCGCACTTCTCCGCGAGCTCGTGGAGCACGGTCGCGATATTCGAGAGAAACCCGGCGGCATCCACGTAGCGCAGGAGGTCGAGCGCCGTGGCCTCGGGCGTCGACACTTGCATGGTCCCGGTTGGCGTCTTGAGGGACATCACCGGCGTCCGAGCGAGGTTCCGCTTGCGGAGGAACCGGACGCGTTCGCGCCCGATTACGACAGTCCGCTGGCGGCTAGTGGTCACCACCTGGAATTCTTGCGGGGCCTGGGGTGCGGCGCCGTGTAGAGCGGCCGCGCTCAGGACGCCGACGTAGTACGGCGCGCCGACCGCCCTCATAAGGTCGTCGATATACCACGACGCGGGCGGCGCTCCGGCCACGCGGTACTCGAGCGGCACGATAACGTAGAACCCGCGCCGTGGGCTGGCGAGCCGACGTCGGCGCGTTAGGAGCTGGACGGCCTTCTTGAAGGCCTCGGCGCTTGCGCCGAGGGCCGCCAGCGCTTCGGCGCGCGTGAATGTGTAGCGGCCTTGGGACTGGAGGACGTCCACCAGTTCCTCGAGCCGACGGGGCCGGCCCGTTGCTATTTCGGGGGCCGAACGGGAGCGCATGCTTCCCGATACTGTACCGGATTCGGGGGCCGAAAGGGAAGAAAAAATTCCCGTTTAGTACTCAGGACAGCGGACCGCCCCGCTTTGACGGAGGTCGGCCGGAAAATCGATCTGAAGGATCAACTTATTACAGAGATCAGGGCCCCGGCCAGGGCCTGTGGGAGCGGGGTCGTAATCCTTCCTGAGATGGTTGCCGTTTTGCTACCAACCAGGGCAAATCTTGCGCTGTTCAGGAGCAAATCAAAAACTTACTTCAAGATGACTGAGCAGTCCGCTTGCTCCCGCGCCCACTGCAGCCAGCGGCCCATGTCGCTGTCTGGGGACATGGGCAACCCGCGCTCGACGGCCGCCCGCTCGACGGCGTCGATATACGCGCGGATGAGCTGGGCCTTGGCCCAGGCCTCGGCCTGGCGCTCCAGCTCCTGTCGGCGCCGTTCCTCTTCCTGTCGCCGGCGCTCGGCCTCCACCTGTCGCCTTTCCTCCTCCCGCCACTCCCTCAGGCGGCGCTCCCTCTCGAGCCGCCCCACTCGCTTGGCCTCGGCGCCGACGGCGAGCCCCGCCAACACGTCGTTCAGCATATCCTCCACGCGGCGCCGGCGGCCGTCCTGCCAGGTTCTCCGCACGCCCGTCCCGTCGAACTCCTTGATGCTCAGAGCGAGCGTTCCGGAGGGCATGTAGTCCCACCGAGGCGCCCAGCTCGACCCCCACTTCGCCCGCCGCTCCCGCTCGTTCTTCGTCAGCACGTGATCGATGCGGCGGGTTCTCTCCTCCAGCGCCACCTGAAGCTCCTCCCCGAGCAGCTCCACGTATGTCCCGGGCCGGTCTCCCTCCGAGACGCGCAGCCGGAATCCCCGGGCCTCGACGGCCTTGACGAGGGCGTCCATGATCCGGAGCGCCCGGCCGAGGCTCTTCGGCCCCACCCGGATGTCCAGGCAGAGCGAGCCACGCGGCTGCCGGAGGAGCCCCCACCGATCCGGCTTCACCCTCCCGAGCGCCTCGGCGGTCTGGCGGACGAGCGGGTGGGGGCGAGCGAGCCGGTCGGGGACGCGCACGCGGCTCTCCTCGGCGCTGTCGAAACCGAGTAGGGCCTCCGCCTCGGGCGAGTGCGGGTGATTAGGCGGGGCTTTTCGGGCCCCGTCGAGAGTTACCACAAGCTTTGTCCCCTTGCGCGCCCTGGGGAGAGACGCGCGAGGGTCCTGGTAGCCGTGGCGACGGCGCTGCCAGTACCCTACTGGCGGCGCGGGCACCTCCATCTTCCGGCAGATCTTCCGCAGGGCCACGTCGGAGACGCCGTGCCGGGGGGCAACCTTCGTGAGCGGCTCCGACCAGACCAGCTCGTACAGCTCCTCCCGGCGGGGCTGCACGCCGTCCTGGGTGCGCACGTCCGGGGTCTTCACTTCCATTGGTCGCCGACACCTCCGGGGGCTTGACTGTCCGTCGTCCCCTGGTGTCGACCCAGTGGCTGCGATTGTCAAGGCCTTTTCCTATGCGAACTGGGTGGGCGGTCCCATCTATGCTCATGTCTGCCCGCCGTGATTCAAAGATGGCAAACCCTGCGTCACTTCGGTCACTTCTCACCCACCGGGCAGGGGTCCAGTGTGTTCCAGTGCTGCAGAAAAGAGTGGGCGTTCCCTAGCCCATGTTTCCCTTTTAGATGCATAAGTGGCTGAAATTCTTGGACCTGATCCGGGCGATTGTCACTACATGACCGTGGCAGCCTCCATGGGTGGGGTTGGGGGATTCAGGTCAGTGATGCCGAAGGCGGCGAGGATACGGGAGGCCCGCGCCGTGCCGCGCGTGACGGACCGCTTGGTCTGGCCGGCCCCGAGGGTGAAGTCCACCACGCGGACCGTGCGCAGCGTCTGCAGCGCTTCCGTCGCCGACAGGTCTAGCCCCGCGGCCTTGAGCTTCTTCTCCACGGCGCGGTGGAGGAGAAACGCCAGCGCGGCGACGAAGATATGGGCCGCCACGCGTCGGTCAGTCTGGTGGTAGATCGGCCGCATCTCGATGACGTCTTTCAGGTCAGCGAAGGCGCGCTCGACCTCGCTCAAGCCCTTGTAGATCGCCACGGCCTGGACCGGCGTGAGATGCTGCTCAGTCGTCTGGATGAGGTACTTGCCCTCCAGGGCTTCCTCCCGCTTGAGGGCCACGGGGTGCTCGAAGAATCGGAAGCGGCCGCCCTGGTACTTCCAGTCGTAGTAGCGATAGCCATGGTGGCGGCCGAGGATGCGCGCCGCGGCCGCGCCGATCTTCTCGGCGGCCCTGAGTTTGCCTTGTTGAACGCGCCGCTCGAGCGCCTGGAGCTCTCTTCGCACCCGCTCCATGGCCTTCAAGCGCTCCGCGCGCTCGTAGGCAAGCCGCTCGTCGCTCTTGACGACGAAGACCCGGAGCCCCGGCTGGTCAGAGGCGACCTCCTGCACGGAGGTCTTGGGCGGCTCGGCCTTCTCATGAGCCGCCTTCCCCATAGGACACTCCATCCACGGGCCCGCCGCGCGCTCGAGGGAGCGGTGGATCTCCTGGCGCCGGCGGCGGGTCAGGCCGACCACGTAGCCCTGCTCACGCGAGCGCAAGAGAGCGAGGTTGTCCGCCGTCACCATCCCGCGATCGCCGACAAACACGACCCGCCGCAGCCCGAAGCGCTGATCCAGATCCTCCAGGACCCGCGGCACCGTCATGGCATCGCGCGCGTTGCCTCGAAAGAGGTGGTGCGCGATCGGCCAGTCGTCGACCATCACCACCCCGACGAGCACCTGCCGATTCCGGGGCTTGCCGTCGCGGCTGTGCCCGTGGGCCCCGAGACCGGGCGGCCCCTGGCCCTCGAAGTAGGTCGAGGTCAGGTCGTAGAGGACCAG
>JBHIBG010000155.1:0-4635 GCA_046758965.1 Methylomirabilia bacterium
GCCAATGCCGCCGGTCGAGCTCACACGAGCATGGATGCGGCCCCAGCGCGGGCAAGCGCGGGGGGGCCGGGCAGCGCGCTGAGGCCGGGATGGTGGCGAAGAGGTCGGCGGTGCGGCCAGGAGGGATAGGGGTCGAGAGCCTCGGTCGGGAGCCCGAGATGTGCGAGGATCCGGCGACACCAGGACCCCGCAGGTGAGGAAGTCCCTGAACTCCCGCTCTACGAAGCCCGGCAAGCGGGCGCCCTCGGCGCGCTGGACCACCTCCCGGAGGAAGGTCTCCCGCCCCGCTCGTCCCATCCCGCCGCAGGGAATTCGCAACCTGGAGCGGTCAGTGCCTATAATGATTCTTAGGGAATATCGAAGATGAAAATAGTGGTGACCGGTAGCAGCGGCTTGATCGGCTCCGAAGCGGTCGAATACTTCGACAGACGTGGTCACCATGTGTACGGCGTGGACAATAACATGCGCCAGCTCTTCTTCGGTCCCGCCGGTGACACCACCTGGAACCTGCGTCGCCTGATGCAAGTCACCAAGCATTTCACGCATACGGAGCTGGACATTCGAGATCGGGAGGGCGTCCTTGATC
This sequence comes from Methylomirabilia bacterium, assembly GCA_046758965.1. Lineage (GTDB taxonomy): Bacteria > Methylomirabilota > Methylomirabilia > Rokubacteriales > CSP1-6 > JBHIBG01. Next base: position 587 of record JBHIBG010000155.1, read on the forward strand.
TGTTCAAGAGGCAGCGCTTCGAGATGGTCGTTCACTGCGCCGCTCAGCCGTCGCACGATAAGGCTGCGCAGATTCCGCTGCTCGACTTCGAAGTCAACGCGGTGGGCACGGTTAATCTTCTGGAAGCGACCCGGCAGCATTGTCCGGAGGCGGTGTTCATCCACGTGAGCACCAACAAGGTCTATGGCGATGCCCCGAACGCGTTGCCGCTCGTGGAGCTCGAGACTCGATACGACTACGCCCGGCCGGAGGATTATCACGGCATCACCGAGAGCTGCCCGATCGATCAGTCGCTCCACTCGCTGTTCGGCGCGTCGAAGGCGGCGGCTGATCTCATGGCTCAGGAATATGGGCGTTACTATGGCATGAACGTGGGCATCTTCCGGGGGTGCTGCCTCACCGGCCCGGCACACTCGGGAGTCGAGCTGCACGGCTTTCTCTCCTACCTGGTCAAGGTGGCGGTACGCGGCCAGCCGTACGCCATCTACGGCTATAAGGGCAAACAGGTACGCGACCAGATTCACAGCGTAGATGTCATTCGGGCTTTCGAGGCCTTCGCCCGGAATCCCCGGCCGGGTGAGCCGTACAACCTCGGCGGGGGACGCGAGAACAGCGCGTCGGTGCTGGAGTCGATCGCTCTCGTCGAAGAGTTGACCGGCCGCAAGATCCAGTGGAGGTACGAGGAGCAGAACCGGCGGGGAGACCACATCTGCTACATCTCCGATCTCCGCAAGTTTGTGAGTCATTACCCGGAGTGGAGCGTCAGCCGATCACTCCGAGATATTCTCAAGGAGATGGTGGAGGCAGAGCGCGTGAGACCGGGAGAGTGAATTGAGCAGAGAGCGCATCAAGGAGTATTTCGAGCGCATTGCGCCGGTCTGGGATTACTGGCGCACGCGGAACAGCTTCTACCATGGGAGGATGCGCAGCCTGATTCGCGGAATGGTCCCCCCCGGGGCGAAAGTCCTGGAGCTGGGCAGCGGGACTGGGGATCTCCTGGCGGCCCTCAAGCCGAGCTACGGGGTCGGGCTCAACGTCGCCCAGCGCTTGACCGATGCGGCTCGCGACAAGTTTCCCACCCTTGATTTCTACACTGTCGGAGTCGACCAGGTGAGATCGCCCGAGAACTTCTGTCCCGACTACGTCGTGCTGAACAACATGCTCGACTATGTCTATGACGTGTGGGATCTGTTGGAGAGCCTCCGGTCTTTGATGAGTGATCACACGCTGTTGATCGTTACGACGAACAACCCCCTGTGGGCTCCGATATTGCGGATCGGCAGCAGGATCGGGCAGCGCAGCCCTGATTCGCCGCGAAACTTCATCACGAACAGAGACATCCGGAGCGTCCTGGAATTGCAGGGGTTCGACGCGGTGGAGGAAGGCCTGGCGTTGCCGGTGCCGCGAAGGGTTCCCGTGATCGGAGCCGCGCTGAATGCCGTGCTGCCGGAGCTTCCGGTCTTTCGGTACAGCTCGTCCATCCAGTATATCGCCGCTCGCCTGCGGGCGAGCCGCGCGCCTCTCTCCTGCTCGGTCGTCATCCCCTGCCACAACGAGGAAGAGAACATCGTCGACTGCGTCCAGGGAGTGCCCCCGTTGGGGACGTGGACCGAGATCGTGGTGGTGGACGACGGATCAACGGACGGGACGCGCCGGCGGGTGCAGGAGATCATGCGCGCAGACGGGCGGGTGCGGTTGATCGCCTCTGATCGGAACCAGGGCAAAGCCGATGCCGTCCGAGCCGGATTCCAGGCGGCCCGGGGTGAGGCCGTGATGATCCTGGATGCCGACATGGCTGTGATGCCGGAAGACCTGCAGAAGTTCCTGAAGCCGCTGCAAAATGGCACTGCCGATTTCGTCAACGGCACGCGCCTGGTCTACCCGATGGAGGGCCGGGCGATGAAGATGGCCAATTTCCTGGGCAACAAGGCGTTTTGCTTCTTGTTGAGCTGGATCGTGCGCCAGCGCGTCAGCGACACGCTCTGTGGCACCAAGGCGATGTTGAGGCGCGACTACGTGCGTATGCCTCAGCGCGTCAAGGAGCGGTGGGGAGACTTCGATCTGCTGTTTGGAGCCGCGCGCCTGAAGCTCCGGATTCTGGAGATACCGGTTCACTACCGCGAACGACGCGCGGGGAAGTCCAAGATGCGCGTAGTTCGTGACGGCTTGCTCTTTCTGAGGGCTTGCTGGCATGGCTGGCGGATGCTCCGCTTCCCCGATACGGCCCCGTGGGTCGAAAAGCAGGAGCCGGTTTCCGGCTGGCGCGAGATTGAGACGGGCCCTTCAGCAGAGGGGTTTGACGTCCGCGCCGTGGCGAGTGACGAGGAAGCGTAGGGCAACCCCATGGCGCCCCCTGCCTCAACGGAGGACCGTCTCCGCCACGAGATCGAGCATCACCGGGATCTCGCTGCGGGGAAACCCGAGGAGACGTGGGGCTGGGACTCTCCGGCCGGACGCGCCCGCGCCGACCGCCGTGCCCGCCTCTTTGTGGCCCATGGGCGCATCGCTCCCGGGACGCGAGTGCTCGAGCTCGGATGTGGCACCGGCGAGTTCACCCGACGCGTGGCCGTTGCCGGAGCCCGGTTGGTGGCGCTGGACCTCTCAGCGGAGCTCCTCGCCAAGGCCGAGGCCGAGGTGGGGACGGGTGTGCGCTTCGTCCGCGGCAACGCCGAAGCCCTGCCGTTCTCCGACGGGGCGTTCGACGCGGTGTACGGCTGCTCGATCCTCCATCACCTGGACGTCGAGACGGCCCTCCGGGAGGTGCGGCGGGTGCTGCGTCCGGGAGGCTCTCTCGTCTTCTCCGAGCCCAACCTCCTCAACCCCCAGGTCCTGCTCATGTTCAAGTGCGAGGCCCTCAAGCCGCACTTCGGCACCTCCCGAGATGAGATGGCTTTCACTCGCGGCTTCATCAGTCAGGTTCTGCGTCGACTCGGCTTCGGCCGCTTTACGGTGCGCTACTTCGACTTTCTCCATCCCTCGACCCCCGCATCGCTCATCCCCACTGTGGAGCCGTTGGCGAAGCGCCTGGAGCGAGTCCCGCTGCTTCGCGTGATCTCGGGGTCTCTGCTCATTCATGCCGAGCGCTGAGCCAAGGACGAGTGATGTCGAGACTCTCGCCCGCCACCGGGAGATCTGGGCGGCGCGCCCGGAGCTGCGTGGAGTGTATCAGACGTGGTACCGGCGGCTGCTTGCCGAGGTGTCGGGTCTCCGACCGGTTGTCGAGGTAGGTTCGGGCCCGGGCTTCTTCAAGGAGTTCTTCCCACACCTGGTGGCGACCGACGTGGTTCCCGGGGCGTGGGTTGACGTGCGATGCGATGCCGGGGCGCTCCCGTTTTACCCTGGGAGCCTCGGAGCCTTGGTCATGGTAGACGTGCTTCATCATCTGCCGCGGCCACTCGGGTTCCTCAACGAGGCTGGGAGGGCTCTGCGGCCGGGCGGGCGGCTCGCTATGCTGGAGCCATGGATCACGCCGGCATCGTTTCTTCTCTACCGCTACCTGCACCAAGAAACCTGCTGCCTCGGTGTGGACGTGACTCGACCGTTCGGCGATGAGGCCAAAGCGCTGTTGGACGGTAATCCCGCGACGCCATTCCTGGTACTTCGGCAGGTCAGAGAGGGGACGAGAACCTTGCGGCTCCGGAGCAGAGAGACCTTGCTGGCGATGCCGTATCTGGTGACGTTCGGCTTCCGACGGGCCCGCCCGGTCCCTCGGGCGCTCGTGGAGTTTGCGCGCGTCCTTGAAACCCTGTTGCGTCCCTTGCGCCCGGTTCTGGCCACGCGAGCGTTCATCGTCTTCGAGAAGCCCGATGAGCGCTCCGGCCGGCGGTGACCAGCTTCGAGGCGGTGATCCATCTCTCGGAGAGCCGGGCGCGGCAGGCGGAGAGGCTCGGGCTCTCAGAGCCCGGGCAGAGCCACGTCGTGCTCAACGGGATCGATGCCAAGGAAGTCCGGCTCCTGGCCGAGCAGCTCCCGCTCTCTCGAGAGGCGCTGGGACTGCGCCAAGTGCGTAGGCAACAGAACAGGTATTGTCGGACCGGCAGACCCGGGGG
>JBHIBG010000156.1:0-4506 GCA_046758965.1 Methylomirabilia bacterium
CTCACCGCCTTCTTCAGATCCGCGTTCGTCGCCGCAATGATCCGGACGTCAATCCTGATGCTCCGCGTTCCACCAACACGCTCGATCTCTCGCTCCTGGAGCGCCCGCAAAAGCTTCACCTGGAACTCCGGCTTGAGGGTCGCGATCTCATCCAGAAATAAGGTTCCGCCATGGGCCAGCTCGAATTTTCCCAGCTTCCGCTGAAACGCGCCGGTGAAGGCCCCACGCTCATGGCCGAACAGCTCCGATTCCATCAGCGTCTCGGAAATCGCGGCGGGGTTCACAGGGACAAAGGGCTTGTCGCGCCGTGGCCCCTCGCGGTGGATGGCCCGGGCAATGAGCTCCTTGCCGGTGCCGCTCTCCCCAGAGATCAGGACCGTCGCAGGCGTACGGGCCACCTGCCGAATGAAATTGTAGAGTTTCTGCATCTCGGGAGAGTGCCCCACGAGCTCATCGAAGTCGTGCCTTCGTGCCAGCTCGGACCTGAGGAACACGACTTCCCGCTCCAAGGCCCGCTTCTCCAGCGCCCGCCGGATCACAGAGAGCGCTTCGTCTTCCTCAAAGGGCTTGGTGAGGTAGTCAAAAGCGCCCAACTTCATGGCCGCAACGGCCGTGCGAAGCGCCGTGACAGCTGTAACCAGAATCACCTCCAGTTGCTCATCGATTGCCTTGATCCGCTCCAGGACCTCGATCCCATGCATCCCGGGCAGTCGAATGTCCAGGAGCACCAGGTCCACCTGGCAGGAGCGAACGATCTCCAGGGCCTGGAGACCGTCAGGGACGTCCAGGACGTCGTAGTCATCCTCCAGGATCAGCCGGAACGACTCCCGAAGCCCCGGATCGTCGTCCACAACCAGAATGACCGGCCGCACCTCGCGCGCGGCTTCGAGTGGTTCTTCAATCATGGACCACTCGGCAACCTGATCGGGAAGAAGCGTCCCCGCGCCTCCGCCAGAACGGCACGGGACCGGTACTCCTCGAGCGAACCCCCAAGCTCGAGGTACTTCCCGCGATCCTGAGCAACGCGCCCCCTCCCAAGCAAGGGGGTGTCCAGAGGGACTGGCCTCACATACCGGACCGTCAGCTCTCCCGTGAGGCAAATGCGACCGCCCTGATACACCGCTGCGGCGGCGAGAATCTCGTCCAGGTAGCCTGCGACGATGCCGCCATGGGCCACGCCCGGCGGACCCTCAAACTGCTTCGAGATGATGATCGGGGAGATCACACCCTCCTCCGCCTTGAAGCAGCGAACCCGTAATCCGATCTGATGATTCGGGGCGCAGCCGAAGCAGTTATGGTACGGCGTCCCGGCCGGATGCAGCTGCTCCTCGAATGCAGAGAAGCAATCGGCAAACACATCGGGCAAGGGAGGGTCATGCCGCGTGGTCATCCGGCGCCCCTCATTCCCTGCTGGCCGTGGACGGGCAGACCTGGTTGTAGGCACAGTACCGGCAGACCTGGTAACCCGGGGTCGCCTCAAAGCGGCGGGCCCGGATGCCCACGGCTGCAGTTTTGATGGCGTCAATGGCCTCGCCGGTGTCCTCTTCCGTGGGGATGTGGCAGCCAACGACTCCAGACTCCAGAAATCGCAGCTCAACCCGCGCAGGCAGCCGGCCGAACATCTCCTGCCACGCCAGCGCGTAAATCTTGAGCTGGAGACTTTCACGCGCCCGCTCGTCAGCCTTTTTCGGGTCGCGGATATCCGAGGACTTGTAGTCGATGATGACCGCGCCCCCGTCCCCCTCATCCACGCGGTCCCAACGACCGCGGACATGGTCCGTTTCCAGGTTGAAGCCGAACTCCCGCTCCACGTAGGCGGGCTTCTCCCCCGAGGCCTCCTCCTCATGCCAGAAGTGCGTAATTGCTGCGCGGCCGGCGGCCTTGCGCGCTTCCTCGTGCTGCCAGGTCAGGAATCCCTCGTTCCGCCACTCGCGCTCCCACTCACGCTCGAAGACAGCGAGGAGATCCTCCAGCGGAGTGAAGAGCCCGACGACGCGGCGCCGGAGGTAGTGCTCGACCACGGTGTGGAGGGTGCTTCCGTAGAACACCGTATGGTGGCGGCGGATCGGGATACCGAGGATGTGAACATACCGGTACTTCAAGGGGCAGCTCTGGTAGTCGTCCACCTGCCGGTAGCTGATCGTAATCGGCTCGCCGGGGGCGAGCGGCGTGAGCGCCCCGGCCCCGGCCTCCGACGCCGGCGCATGCCGGTGGATCTCCTCGATCGCTTTCGACCTGAAGGGGCGCACAGCGTCCTTGGCGAGGTCGAGGGCTTCCAGGACGAACTGGCTGACCTTCCGCTCGCGGGCTCCTCCGTAGTCGCGGGCCGAGGTAAGATAGAGTTCCTTCCTCGCCCGGGTCATCCCGACGTAGAAGAGCCGCCGCTCTTCTTGCATGTGGAAGTCGCCGGAGGGCAACGTCTCCTTGATCAGTTCCTCCGGGAATTCGAGGGCGTCGCGCCGGTGCGGCCACGGAAACTTCTGGTTGACGAGGCTCACCAGGAATACCACGGGGAACTCGAGCCCCTTGGCCTTGTGCACGGTGAGGACGTGGACCGCCGGGGTGTCGAGATCGGCCTCGGCCACCGGAGGGTCGTCGCCCGCATCGATGAGCGCGTCCAGGTGGTTGACGAACTCCCGGAGGTTATCGTACCGGAGCACCCGGGAGGCGTCGCGGATGATGCGAAAGAACTTCCCGATGTTCTGGACCTCGCTCTCTTTCTCCGGAGGCGCCTTGGAGTAGCGCGCGACCTCGCCCGAATCCTGGAGGAACTGGTAGAGAAGCTCCCCCGTGGGGGTCTCGCGGGCCAGCTCCATGTAACGCTCCAGGTCCTTGACCAGCTTGCGGATGGCGAGCATGCCTTCGGAGCTGATTCCGTCGGCTACCTCAGGCATCTCGTCGAGGCGCCGCATGACGTCGAAGAGCCAGCGATGACGGCGATCGGCGTAGGTGGCGCACCGAGTGAGGTCCACGATGGGAACCTGGCAGAGGTCCGAGGAGGCCAGGTAGTGGAGGCTCACCGAGTCGTCCGGGTGAGCCACCGAGCGGAGGAACGCGATCAGGAGGCGGATCTCGGGGCGTCCGTAGAGTCCGGCGTTGCCCGAGAAGGTCCAGGGGATCCCCTTGAGGTTCAGGGCGCGGAGGAACGGGTCGGCGTCGCTGTTGGCGCGCACCAGGATGGCGAAGTCGCCGTAGCGGTAAGTCCTGGCCCCGACCTTCTCCTCGATGAGCGCGGCCACGCCGTCAGCCTCGGCAGTCAGCGTGTCGTAGTGCAAATGGATCGGTGCCGCGCCCGTGCCGCGCTCGGCCTCGAGCCTCTTCACAATGCCGTATTTCACCTCGAGGCGGTCGGGGTTGTTGTACGTGATGACCCGGTAGGCCGAGTCCAGAATCTCCTGGTGGGACCGATAATTCTTGGTGAGGACGATCTGCCTGGCGTCCGGATAGATACCCTTGAAGCCGAGCACGTTGGAAATCGCGGCACCCCGGAACTTGTAGATGGACTGGTCATCGTCGGCCACGACAGCCAGATTCCGGTGGCGCGTGGCCAGAAGCTTCACGAGCTCGAACTGGGCGTAGTTGGTGTCCTGGAATTCGTCCACCAGGATGTACTTGAAGCGCCGCTGGTAGCCCTGAAGGACGTACGGACGAGTGCGGAAAAGGCGAAGCGCGTAGGTGATCTGGTCGCCGAAATCCGCGCACCGCTCCCGGGGGAGGAGCTCTTGGTACTTCGCGTAGGTCCGTGCCAGCTCACCCTGCCGCGCTGCGCGGTCCCGGAGCTCCTCATCCTCCGGGTGGCCGTCGGCCTCGGCCCGGAGGCGCTCGGCGAAGGCCAGGTACTCCTCCGGGGAAAGGTCCTCGTCCTTGGCGCGGCTCAGTAGCGAGATGATCGCCTGGATATGCTTGGTTGGGTCGCCCAACGGCCGGTAGTAGTCCAGGGGTAGCTCGAAGAGGTGGTCTCGGAAGAAGATCACCTGCTCGGCGCGATTCAGCACTCTGAAATCGGGCGTGAGCCCGACCTCGAGCGCATTCTCCCGGAGAAGACGGTCGCCGAAGGCGTGGAAGGTGGAGATTCGGACATCGGCGTAGCCGTAGGGAACGAGGGTGTCGACCCGCTCCTCCATGTCACCGGCAGCCTTATCCGTGAAAGTGAGGGCGAGGATTTCCTCGGGGCGACAGCGCTTGGCGGCGATCAGATAGGCAATGCGGCGCGTGAGCACCGTGGTCTTGCCGGTACCCGCACCGGCGACAATCAGAAGCGGACCGTGGTCGTGGGTGACCGCCTCACGCTGAGTCTCGTTGAGCCCGCCCAGAATTGGTTCCACACTCGATGAGGCAGAGTCTGCAGAGGCAGGCGCCCGCGGCCAGAGCGTCTCTTGCTGCACGCCACCGCTCTCGGGTCCTCGCTCCGGCCTGGTCATCGACGCGATTGTACCCTAAGTGCTTCCAGATCAAGCCGGCCTGCTCCGTCGTGTCGCCCCGTCGTCGAGCCGCTCCTCTTAGGCC
>JBHIBG010000157.1:0-4454 GCA_046758965.1 Methylomirabilia bacterium
AACCAGGTGGACTCCGAGCTGATGCTCGGGATGCTGACCCGAGCCGGCTTCGGCGTCGCGGAGCGGGCGCGCGACGCCGAGTATCTGATCGTCAACACCTGCGCCTTCATCGACCGGGCGCGGGAGGAGTCTGTCCAGGCCATCCTGGAGCTGGCGCAGCTCAAGGGTGAGGGCCAGGGCCGTTCCCTCATCGTGACGGGCTGCCTCCCTCAGCGCTACGGACGGGAGCTTCTGGAGAAGATCCCGGAGGTGGACGGGATCCTGGGGACCTCTGAGCTCGAGCGGATCGTGGAGCTGGTGCGGCTCGAAGCGGGTCGTCGGGACTGGGCCACGCACGCCCCGCCGGGGTACCTCTACGACGCCGGAACTCCGCGTCTGCTCACCCGGAGCGTCCCGTACGCGTACGTCAAGATCGCCGAGGGGTGCGACATGGGATGCACCTTCTGCGCGATCCCCCGGTTCCGCGGCCGGCACAGGAGTCGCCCGCTCGCTGACATCGTGAGCGAGGTGGAGGAGCTGGGCAGGCGGGGGATCCACGAGGCGGTCCTCGTCTCGCAGGACACGCTCGCCTACGGCAGGGATCTCAGAGGCAACGGCGACTTCGGCGACCTCCTCCTGGCGCTCTCGGACAGCGCGATCGCGTGGATCCGCCCGATGTATCTTCACCCGGCTCACGTCAACGACCGGCTCCTCGCCAAGTGGGAGAAGGCGCGCGTGGTCCCGTATCTCGACATGCCGATCCAGCACGCCGACGACGGACTGCTGCGGGCCATGCGGCGCGGCGTGACCGGCGGGCGCATGCGGGAGATCTTCCAGAGCTTCCGGCAGGCCGTCTCCGGCGTGGCGCTTCGAACCACGGTGCTGGTGGGGTTCCCGGGAGAGCACGAGGAAGCCTTCGAAAACCTCCTGGAGTTCATCGAAGAGGTGCGCTTCGACCGGCTGGGGGTGTTCACGTATTCCGCGGAGGACGGGACTCCCGCGGCCGTTATGGCGGGTGGGGTGCCGCCCGAGGTGAGCGCGGAGCGAGCGCAGCTCGTCCAGGAGTGCCAGGACCGGATTGCCTGGGAGCGGCAGCAGGCCCTGCTCGGGACAGTCCAGACCGTGCTGGTGGACGGGCCGAGCGAGGATCCGGCCTTTCCCTGGGAGGGGCGGACGACCGGTCAGGCCCCGGAGATCGACGGGGTGGTCTACCTTCGCGGGGGAGACGCTGTTCCCGGTGAGTTCTCCCGCGTCAGGATCGTGGAGGTGGAGGGGTACGAGCTTATCGGCGAGCCGGTGCCTCCGGTCGGGGGCTGAGCGATCGGCCTCATAGACCGAGCGGCGCTCTTCATCGCCACCGTCGGGGGCGTGGGGTATCTGCCTGTTGCGCCCGGTACAGCAGGAAGCCTCCTCGCGCTCGGCGTCCTCTGGGTCCTTTCGTTGCCGCCTCTCGGGCTCGCTCTCCTCCTCCTCGGGGTCGTCGCCGTGGGCGGATGGGCCTCGAGCCGTGCCGAGCGGCTGATCGGCCAGAAGGACCCGAGCCCGGTGGTGGTCGATGAGGTGGCGGGGATGGTGCTCTCCGTGCTGGCGTTGCCGCGACAGCTCGTCCCGTTCCTGGCAGCATTCTTCCTGTTCAGGGTGCTCGACATTCTGAAACCATTTCCTGCCCGCCAGAGCCAGGCGCTCTCCGGCGGGCTCGGCGTCATGCTGGACGACCTGGTCGCCGGCGCTTACACCCTGGCCGTCGTCTGGGGGCTGGGAGCGATCCTGGGAGGGCGTGGGTGACCGGCTGCCTCATCGTCACCGTGGGCCCCGGCCTCCTCACGGCGCCTGCCGACGAGCCCGGGCATCTGGTGGCCCTGGCGCTTGCTCGGGAGGGTATCCCTGTGACCTCCCGACAGGTCATGGAGACGGAGGAACCGGCAGTGGAGGCGGCCATTCGCTTCGGGGCCGCGGTCCACGGTCTGGTGGTGATCCTGACCTCTTTCGGCGAGTCGGGGGGGGAAGTGGTGCGCCGGGTGCTGGCGCGCGTCACGGGGACACGCCTGATCCTGAACGAGCGGCTCCTGGCCGCGCTCGAGAACGCTCATGCCCGACAGGACAGGCCAATGCCTCGTCGGCTCGATCGACTGGCGCTGCTCCCCCAAGGCGCGGTTTTCTGGCCCATGGAGCAGGGAGAGCCGGGCTGGCTTCTCGAGACCGCCGAAGCTGCCGTGGTTGTGCTCCCCCAGGCCTCTCCGGCTCTGGCCGACCTCGTTGCGCTTCACCTTGTTCCCTCTGCCCGTGAGCGCCTCGGCGGCTCGGGCGTGGTCCTCCTCCGCACCCTCCGGACCGTTGGGTGCGATCTCGCCGCGGTGGAGGAGCGGCTGGGTGACTGGCTGGGCCGAGACGGCCCGGTAGCCGTGAGTTGCCTGCCCGTGCGGGGAGAAGTCTGGGTCCGCATCCGGGCGCGCGGCGCTTCCCGTCCTGTGGCCGAGGCTGGCCTCGCTGAAGCCGAGGCTTCTCTCACTGACGCGTTAGGTCCGGATTGCTACGGCCGGGATCACGAGAGTCTGGAAGCCGTCATCGGGCGCCTCCTCGCTGAGCAGCGGCGTACGCTTGCGGTGGCGGAGTCCTGTACCGGCGGTCTGCTCGGCCACCGGATCACCAACGTCCCGGGCTCGTCGGCCTACTTCGAGCGAGGCGTGGTGGTGTACTCCAACCGGGCCAAAGAGGAGCTCCTGGGCGTGCCCCGGGAGCTTCTCGTCGCTCACGGCGCCGTGAGCGCTGAAGTCGCCGAGGCGATGGCGCGGGGCATCTGCCGACGGAGCGGGGCTCGGCTGGGGCTGGCGATCACCGGGATCGCTGGCCCTGAAGGTGGGACTCCGAGCAAGCCCGTGGGGACCGTCTACATCGCCCTCGCAACTCCGGAGGGCGTGTCCGGCGCGCGCTTTCATTTCGCCGGCGACCGTGAATCCGTCAAGTGGGAATCCACACAGATGGCTCTGGACCTCCTCCGGCGCCATCTCAAGCGCGAGTCCCGGACTTGAGCGAGCAGATCCGCTCCTTTGTCGCGATCCTGCTGAACGAGGCGGTCCGGACAGCGATTGCCTCCGAGCTTGACCAGATCCGGCCACTCGCCCGCTCGGTGGGCTGGGTTGCACCTCCGAACCTCCACCTCACGCTCAAGTTCCTCGGACGCCTCCCGGTGGACACGGTGAAAGCCGTTGAGGGTGCGCTCGGGGCGGTGGTGGGGGAGATGAGTCCGTTCAGCATGGTGTTCCAAGGTCTCGGCGCCTTTCCGGGGGTTGCCCGGCCGCGGGTGTTGTGGGTCGGGGTGGTTGAAGGGGTGCGGGAGTGCCAGGCTCTCGCCCGACTCGTCGAGGACACCCTGGCCCGTTCAGGTCTCCCGCAGGAGTCGAGGCCCTACACGCCCCACGTCACGATCGGGCGGGTGCGCAAACCCGGCGGCCTGAGCGCGCTGCAGCAGGCGATCAGCCAGGACGCTCACAAACCCTTTGGCCAACTGGAGGTGCGTGCGCTGTCGCTCATGCGGAGCGACCTCCACCCCGACGGCGCCCGCTACACGGAACTCCGCGCCTTCCCATTCGCAGGGTGAGCCCCGCCCGGACGATGAGAGAACTCGCTCTCGGAAACGACGGGTCTACCTCGACCGGCGCCCCGCGACGGAAGTTGACAAGTTGTCTCGCAGGCTGTCACAGCTTTGACTTTCTTTGCCATACAGGAGGGCGCTCCTCCTTCGGATCTCCCCGAGCTCAAGCAGCTGGAGGGTCTCATACCCCCCGATTTCAAAGGGGCTTTCTAACCCGAACCCGGCCTTGATTGCCAGCCTGGCACATAACTTGCCTCGTCTGGAACCCGGGTAGTGCTGGCCATCGGCGGTTGCACCGTGCCGCCAAGCAGCCAGGTCGGGAAGGAGCCGGGTTCGGTGAAACACCAGAAGAAAGCGGAAGAGGCACCGCCGTCGTCGGAGGCCGGTCGGCCCGGCGAGTCCGATTCGAAATCTTCGGTCGCATCGGGCGGCAACCGGCGGAGCGCGCTGTCGCCGGTCGTCCGGCGCCTGGGCGACCTCCTCGTCGGCGACGGGGTGATCACCTCGGAGCAGCTCGACCAGGCCCTGGCCGAGCACAGGCGGACCAACGATCGCCTCGGCACCGTCCTCCTACGTCTCGGTTTCATCACCGACGAGCAGCTTCTCCACTATCTCACCTACCAGAGCACCCGGCGAGATAGCGGGCGCCCGGCTAGCCGGCGCCTGGGCGACCTCCTCGTCGCCGAGGGGCTGATCACGGCAGAGCAGCTCGGCCAAGCCCTGGCCGAGCAAAAGCGGACCAACGATCGCCTCGGGAGCGTGCTCCTGCGCCTCCGGTTCATCACGGACAACCAGCTCGTGGAGACTCTGGCCAGGCTCTACCGGATTCCGACCATCGACATGTCGAAGGAGCGCCTGGACCCCGAGGTCCTGAAATTGATCC
>JBHIBG010000158.1:0-4426 GCA_046758965.1 Methylomirabilia bacterium
CCGAGCCTGCGGGAGCGAGCACCGTGGGGCTGCTCGCCGGGACAGGACCCGCGGCGCGTGTTCGTTAGGTCGTGTGCCTAAGGAGGTCTGACGATGGAACGGACCGGAGCGTACCTGATGCCGGGAGCTGAGCTGGGCCAGGCGATTGTCCTGGCCCGGCGCGCCGAGGAGTTGGGCTACGAAAGCCTCTGGGTGACTCACAGCTCCGCCGGGCGAGATTCGTTCGTGGTGCTTTCCGCCTACGCCGGGGTGACGCGCACCGTTGGCCTCGGCAACGGCATCGTCCCGATCTACCCGCGCCACCCCGTGGTGATGGCTCAGGAGGCCCTGACTCTCGCCGAGCTTTCCGGGGGGCGGTTCCGCCTGGGAATCGGAGTGAGCCACCAGACGGTGATGGAGGGGAGCCTGGGCCTGGAGATGGGGAAGCCCCTTCGGGTGATGCGGGAGTACGTGGCGGTCGTGCGCGCGGCCCTGACGGGGCGAGCGACGTACGCGGGCACGCGCTACCGGGTGAGCTGGGGGAGCGTTCTGCCGAAGCATCCCGCGCCTCCTCCGCTGCTCCTCGCGGGTCTGTCGGCCGCCATGCTCGAGCTGGCGGGGGAGATCGCCGACGGGGTGATCCTCTGGCTCTGCGCCCCGGCTTACATTCGTGAGGTTGCGCTCCCGGCAGTCATCCGAGGCCGCCAAAAGGCGGGGCAGCCTCTCGACGGCTTCGAGATCGTGGCGGCCGTGCCGGTCGCGTACACGAGCGATGTGAGGGCGGTGACCACCCAGTTCAAGGAGGAGCTGGTCCGGTATCTGATGCTTCCGTTCTACCGGGCCATGCTGACCGCCAGCGGATTCCGTGAGGAGCTGGAGAAGTTCGACCGTGACCGGGCCGATCGCGCCTCACCCGGGCAGGCGGTCCCGGACCGACTGGCTTCTGCCCTCGGCGGGATCGGCGACCCCGCGGCGGTCTCCCAGTACGTGGCAGCCTACCGCGAAGCCGGGGTGACGCTTCCCGTACTGCGACCGATCGGGTTTCCCGACGCGCCTCACTACCGTCCCACCCTCGAGGCCAGCGCCCCTCGCTGAGGACAGCCGCACCCGGTTTGACTCTCGCGTTATCTCAGGATGTAGCCTTTCCTGCCCGAGCCAGGGATCTCGACTCGGTTGGGGATCGCGGCGCGGTCCTGCCCTGACATGGTGGCGACGAACTCTTTCAGGATGGCCGGAATAACCCGATAGGACGAATGGACCCTTCCAGCCCTGAACTTCTTGGCGTTTTCCGGGGTCGCAATCCGGCTGCAGTCCACACCCACTACGTTTTCCGGGAGCTCTCCGTACTCCGCTGGACCGGAGCGGCCAAGCCGGCGGGCCCCGAAGTGCTTCACCCCTCTTGAGAGGCCCAGGATGTCGTCGTGAATCGAGTAGTAGGCCGTGACCCGGTGGGAAAATGACGAGATGGCCTGGCCGCTTCCTCCGTTCCTCAGCGAATCATAGGCGATGTCGGCGGCGAACATCAGCGTCTGGGCGAAGTAGATGTCACCCCAGGGGTAGCCCATATGCTTCCAGAAGTAGTTCAGGCCTTCCCGGAGGAGATAGCTCCCCATCGAATGCGCGAGCATCGACACGTCCACAAAGCACTCTTCGGCTGGCATCCGGATCGCCTTGATCAGGTGCATCAGGTGAACGAAGCCGGTCACGCTTTCCCTGGCGTCATCACGATCCTCCAGGTAGGCCAATGTCCTTCCCTCGCTTGGCCAGGTGAAGCCGATGACGAGCCCATCGTAGCCACCACGCCTGGCCAGGCCGGTTCCGATCTCCTGGAGTTCCGCGAGGGCATCCTTGAAGGTGTTGTTGTACCCGTGGATGTAGATTGCAGCCCGTGCGCGCTTGCCATTTCTCGCCTTCTGCCGCAAGGCAGCCAGGAGCTGATTCTTGAACTGATCGAGGGAGAGCTCTCTGAACTTTCCGGGATCCTTGCTGTATCTGCCCTGAGCCACGAGGAAGTGGATTCCGCCGCGCGGCTCCGGGTCTTCACCGTACGTGTTTCTCTTCCGGACGCGGTTCGTGATCACGTAGGTCTGGTCTGCCATCAACGGCCTCCTGCGGGGGGACGAGCTGGTGGAAGAGGCTCGCCTCGCGCTTGTAGAAGCCTTCCGTGTGGTAGGAGTCCTTGAGCCTGAAGAGCCGGTAGTCCAGATGGTGGCAGAGCTCGTGGAGCAGGGTGCGGAGAAAGGTCCGGAAGGCTACCACCCGCCGCTGGCGCGCCGTGCGCATCCAGAGGGTGATCTTCGGGGGGAGCGTGCGGCGCGATTCGGTGTAGAGGCCGTGGAGCTCTCCCCAGTGCCGATGGGGACGGGCGCTCAGCACCGCCACCCTGACGGGGCTTACCCGGAGGGCCTGCGTGAGCCTTTCCAGGAGCAGCTGGCAGGCGATTTCGACGTGCTCCCGCGCCTCGCTGGCCAGCGCCCCGCTCAGGGCGGGGACCAGCGGCCGGAGCAGCTCTGCGCCGGGGAGGTGGACTTCAGTGATCCGGTCGCTCTGATCGTAGATCGCCTTCTGGGCGCGGCTCAGCCGGTCGTAGTATCGAAACGGCATCCACCCGTCTCCTGCTTGGCTCGCCCGCCGCCAGTCTCGAGCAGCGGGAGGTCTGTCACCACGTCGGCGGCTGCCCCCAGCGATCGAAGAATGTGACCTGCTGAACGGGCTTCCGGGGCGGGCGTCCGAACTTCCCAAGCGGATAGCCGAGAGGAATCAGGGCGGCGGTTTCGACTCCCGGGGGAATGCCGAGCAATTCCTTCACCTGGCTGTCTCGGAAGCGATGGATCGTCGTCAGCGTGCTTCCGATCCCCAGGCCGCGCGCGGCAAGTAAGAGATTCTGGACTGCCGGGTAAATGGAGGAGCCCATGGTGAGGCCCGGGGCAGCCCCCTCTGCGTTCAGGCAGGCCAGGATCAGAACCGGGGCTTCGTGGAGGTGCTCGGCCAGATAGCGGGCGGAGGCCAGCATCTTGCCGGCCGGGCTGTCGGGGGGTAGGGCCGCGGCGTCCCGATAGTACGGGATTTTCAGGAGTTCCCGGAACCCCTCGCGGTAAAGCTCGGCAAGGTGCCCCCGCACCTCCGGATCCCGGATCACGATGAAGGTCCACCCTTGGCGGTTGCCGCCGCTGGGCGCACAGATGGCGGCCTCCAGGAGTTGGCGGATCACGGAATCGGGGATCGGGTCGGGCTTGAGCCGCCTGATTGTGCGCTGGGTGTGGAGGGCCTCGAAGAGATCCATAACTGGTTAGGCGGGCTGGCGGAGTTGGTAGATGGCCGTGTGGAAGATGGAGGCCACGGGCCGGCCGCCGCTGGCGACCAGGAGGAGGTCTACCTCAATGAACTCATGGCCTTTCCGCTCGAACAGCTGCTTGACCTTCCCCCGGGTTGAGAGCCGTTCCCCAAGCTGACAGCCCCCCAGGTGTCGGCCCCGGCTCTCCAGGTGAAGCCAGGGGCTGACCTGCACATTGCGGTCAACGGCCCGGTTGGCCTGGTTCAGATAGATTGCGGGGTGCACCGGAGCTCTGGCTCCGGCATAGAGCGGAAGTGACTCGTCCACCAAGCTGAGAAAACCGTGGGCCGTGGCTTCGTTGAGATCGAGCTCAGGGGTCCCGAGGACCTCGATGGTCTCCAGGAGTTGGCGGCTGACCACCGGCCGCTCCGCCGGGAGGGGAGCTTCCGGATAGGCGGCCAGATCCGGAGGCTTTGGATCGGAACCAAGCTCGAGCCCCATGGTGGCCGTCGCGCAGCTCTCGCCGGCCGGGTTGAGGGCGCTCACCTCGATGGTGACCGAGTCGTCTGTCCGCTCGGCTACGCGGGCTCGTATGGTGGCCAGCTCTCCGTAGTAGACGGGCTTGTTAAAGCGGACCGAGAAGGCTCCCCGCTCGAGCCACTCAGCTCCCAGCGCCGCTACCACGGGGTGGGTCATCCAGGCGTACACGGTTACGCCAGGAACCAGGCCGGCCTTGAAGCCGAGCTTCTGGGCAACCTCGTCGCCGTGGATCCGGTTCTCGGCAGGCACGGTGGGCGGTGTGGCGGATCGCTGGTATTCGGGAAGCACCATCCCGACCGCGAGTGAGTCGAGGCTCATGACAGCAGGTAGTGCTCGGCCGCGGCCAGGCCGGCTCCCAGCTCGAGGGGGACGCCGAAGCTCTTGAGCGTGAGCTCCACGCCAGCGAGAGCGCCGAGCAGCTCGAGCTCGTTCAGGCTCCCCAGATGACCGATCCGAAAGACCTTCCCCTTCATCGCGCCGAGCCCCACGCCCAGCGACAGATCCCGGGTTCGCTGAGCGTGGTCAATGTAGGCATCCGAGTCCATCCCCTCCGGCATGATCACCGCGGTGAGGGTGTGGGAGTACTCGGCCGGATTCTGGCAGAGGATCCCGAGCCTCAGGGCCCGGATCGCC
>JBHIBG010000159.1:0-4355 GCA_046758965.1 Methylomirabilia bacterium
GAACGGCGTGGTGGTGAAGATCGAGGGGAACCCCGAGAGCCCCCTCGGGATGGGCCGGCTCTGCCCCAAAGGGCTGGCGGGGATCATGCACCTCTACGACCCCCACCGGGTCAACGTTCCCCTCAAGCGGACCAACCCGGAGAAAGCGATGGACACGGACCCCGGCTGGCAGGAGATCAGCTGGGAGGAGGCGCTCACCCTCATCACCGAGAAGCTCACGCGAATCCGGGAGGAGGATCCGCGCAAGCTGGTGCTTGCCGGGTGCATCCCCTCGCTGGCTCCTCTCAACTTCGGCATGGGGATCTTCATGCCCGCCTTCGGCTCCTCCAACGTGTTCGTCTCCAACGGCCACCAGTGCGGCAACGCCGAGCACCTCTTGGCCGCTACCCTCCACGCTGCCCTGACCACCAACCCGGACCTGGAGCAGTGCAACTACCTCCTGGTCTTCGGCACTCACTGCGGGACCGCGGCCTACTACGCGCTCACTACGATGGCCCAGCGGATGGCCGATGCCCGGGATCGGGGAATGAAGCTCGTGGTCGTCGACCCGATGCTGAATGCGAGCGCCGAGAAGGCCGACGAATGGGTGCCGATCAAGCCGGGAACTGACGGCGCCCTGGCGTTGGCGCTCCTGAACGTGCTCCTCAACGAGCTCGGGATCTGCGACGCCGCCTATCTCCGGAACCACACCAACGCCCCTTACCTCATCGGCCCGGAGGGGACCTACCTCCGCGATCCGCGGAGTGGAAGGCCCATGGTCTGGGATCTGGCGGGTGGGAGGGCCAAGGCGTTCGACGATCCCACCCTCGAAGAGCCGGCCCTGGAGGGAACTTACTCGGTCGAAGGGGTCGAGTCCCGTCCGGCCTTTTCGCTCCTGAAGGAGCACGTCAGGCGCTACACCCCCGGGCTGGCGGAGGAGATCACCACGATTCCGGCGGCGACGATCCGTCGGATCGCCCGGGAGTTCGGCGAGGCGGCCCGGGTCGGGAGCACCATCGTCATCGACGGCAAGGAGCTGCCCTATCGGCCGGCGGCTGTCGTCTACTTCAAGGGGGCCCACGGCCACAACCACGCCTGGCTCACCTCACTCGCGATCGAGCTCCTCTGCGAGGTGGTGGGGGCCAGCAACGTGCCGGGCGGGCTCTTGGGGTGTAACCCTGTCTGCTACGGGAACCCGGAGACCGGCCTGCCACGGTGGAGCCCCAAGGCCGATCCCGACGGCCTGCTCCTCCCCGGGCTGTGGTTCGGCGGGAGCGAGCCGGGCTTCTCAAACACCCTCTATCCACCGCCCGAACCCCGCCCTCCCCAGTGGCTCCACCTTCAGGATCTCTTCCCGACGGCGCTCACGAGCCACCTCCCGATCCTCACGATCCAGGACCCGGAACGCTTCGGGTTCGGCTATACCCCGGAGGTCCTCATCAACTACGGCTCCAATCTCTTGATGAGCGTCGGGAACCCCGCGACCACTGCCGAGGCTCTGAAGAAGCTCTACGTCATCTCGTTCAACCTCTGGCTGGACGAGACGACGGCCTTTGCCGACCTCGTTCTTCCGGACGCATCGTACCTCGAGCGCCTCGATCCCTCCCCCAATACCCACATCCACCACTTCCCCGTGGGGATGGGGGAGTGGGGGTGGCAGATCCGTCAGCCTGTCGTCCCACCGGCGGCGGAGCGCCGGCACTTTTCCGAGGTGCTGCTGGAGATTGCCGAGCGGCTGGGCATCGCGGGTGACCTCTACTCGGTCATGAACCACTTCTACGCCCTCAAGCCGCCGCACCGCCTGGACCGCTCCCAGCGCTACAGCTGGGAGGAGTTGGCCGACCGGATCTACAGAAACTACTTCGGCCCCGAGCGCGGGCTCGACTGGTTCAAGGCCTCGGGCGTGCTCCGCTGGCCGAAGCGTGTGGAGGAGGCCTACTGGAAGCCCTTCGTCAAGGCGCGGGTGCCGATCTACTTCGAGTGGATGAAGGCGGTGGGGGAGCGGGTGGAGAAGATCAGGCGAGAGCTCGGTCTCCATGAGCTCGACACGTCGGACTTCCAGCCGCTGCCCGACTGGAAGCCGTGCGCGGCGCTGCAGACGCGCGAGCCCGAGTACGACCTCCAGGCCATCTACTACCGCGTCGCCTGGCACACCTTCTCTATGACGTACGAGAATCCGTGGCTCGACGAGATCTCGACGGTGGCAGACCCCTACAGCTACTTCATCTCGATCAACTCGGCTACTGCTCGCGCCAAGGGGCTCCGGGACGGGGAGTGGATCTGGGTGGAGTCCGCGGGGGCCGGGCGGGTGAAGGGACGAGCCAGGCTGGTGGAGGGGATCCACCCGGAGGTAGTGGGCATCGCCAACAACGGCGGGCACTGGTCTCCCGGAATGCCGGTGGCCAGAGGGAAAGGGGTCTTCTTCGAGGCGCTTCTCCCGCTCAATCTGAAAGCGCTGGATCCGGTCACCATCACCATGGATGCCGATGCCAAGGTCAAGATTTACAAGGCGGAGGAGTAAATCGTGGCCCGGTACGGGATGGTGATCGACCTCAAGCGCTGCGTCGGGTGCCACGGCTGCGCGGTCGCGTGCAAGGCCGAGCACTTCACCGGCCCGGGGGTCATGTGGGCTCGAGTGCTCAAGACCGAGTCGGGGAGTTATCCGGCGGTGCGCCGCCTCTCGCTCCCGCTGCTCTGTATGCAGTGCCGGGACCCGGCCTGCCTGCCCGTCTGCCCCACCGGCGCCACGCTCCAACGGGACGACGGCATCGTCGTGATTGATCGCGAGCTTTGCATCGGCTGCCGGTACTGCATGCAAGCCTGTCCCTACGAGGCCCGCTACTTCAACGATGGGCCCGGCTCCTATTTTCTTGGCGTCCCGACGCCTTACGAACAGGCCGGCGGCGACCAGCATCCCTCCGGGGTCGTGGAGAAGTGCGACTTCTGCATCGACCGCGTCGAGCAGGGGCTGGAGCCGGCGTGCGTGGCCAACTGCATGACGAAGGCGCGGATCTTCGGCGACCTGGATGATCCCGAGAGCCAGATCTCGCGGCTGATTCGGGGGAAAGCCGGGTTTCAGCTCAACCCCGAGTTCGGTACCGAACCGTGCGTCTACTACCTGCCGCCGTGAGGATCGAGTCGTGAACGGACAGGACGTGTGGGGGTGGAAGGTGGCGATCTACCTCTTTGTCTCGGGGACGGGGGCGGGGGCCTACGCGGTCGGCATGGTCACTCAGCGCCTGGGGAGTGACTGGAGTCCGGCAGCCGCTGCTGGCCTCCTGCTCGGCCCGGCCCTGGTCATGCCGGCCACGCTCCTCTTGATCTGGGACCTGGGGCGTCCCGCTGGCTTCCTCAGGGCGGGACGGCGGCCGGCCTCCTCGTGGATCTCCCGGGGGGTGATGATCCTCTCCGGGTTCATCATCGTGGGTGGGCTGCACGGGACGCTCTCGGTCTGGCCGTGGGGGTGGCTTGGACCTTCTGACCGGCTGACCCTTGTCCTGTCTCCGCTTGGCGCGCTGCTGGCGCTGTCGACGATGCTTTACGCCGGTCTGCTCCTCGGAGCAGTCAGGCCGATCCCATTCTGGAGTACGCCGGTTCTCCCGCTCCTCTTCCTCGTCTCCTCGCTCTCCACCGGGATCATGGCGGTCGACCTGACGCTCACGCTCCGGCAGGCGGTGACCGGCGCTACGGAGAGCAGCGCCCTGGGGGGATTGCGTCAGGCAGACCTCCTCCTTCTCACGCTGGAAGCGGTGGCGATCGCCTGCTACATCGGGCTCAGCCATGCCACCGCGGGGTCGCGGGCCTCGATCGCCCTGCTCACGCGTGGTACCCTCGCCCCGCGCTTCTGGGCCGGAGTGGTCGCGGGAGGAGTGGCGCTTCCTTTCCTCATCCAGCTCCTCGAGGTGACGTGGGCCGTCCCCGCGGCCATGGCGCTCTCCCTGGTGTCGAGCCTGGCGGGGCTCCTCGGAGGGCTGCTCCTGCGCCATGTGGTGGTGGCGGGCGGGGTGAAGGAGCCATTCAGCGCTGCCGGGGTCCTGTTGACGCTCCCAAGTCGGGCGGGGGTCTAGTCGGGAGGCGGGATGCCGACCATCGCTGTTCACTTTGTCGGAGTCCTCGCACCGGGGATGCCCAGAGACCTCATCCTCTCCCTCGAGGACGGCAGCACGATCCGGGATGCGCTGGAGGCGATAGGCAGGCGGTTCGAAGGCCAGGTTGGAGCGCGGCTCGTGACGGAGAGCGGTGGGCTGGAGGGCTCGGTCCAGATCGCGGTGGACGGCGAGGTGGTTGAGCGTGATCAGCTGGACCGGCGCCTCCCCGCTAGCTCCGGCCAGGCGGCAGTTTCCGTGCTGCTCGTCAGGGCCATTTTCGGGGGATCC
>JBHIBG010000160.1:0-4320 GCA_046758965.1 Methylomirabilia bacterium
CGGCCGGGCGCTTTTTCGCCTTGCACAGGAGGCCGAGGTCCAGGAGGCTCCGCGCTAAGTAGCCCGGCATGTCGAGTTCCCGGGTCAACCGAATGGCCTCCTCGAGATGGCGTCTGGCCTTGCGGGCAGCCACGGGAAGGGTCCGGAGAACGAACCCCAGATTCTTGAGGATGATACGGAGAGGAGGCTTCTTTTCACCCAGGGCCATCTGGAGGTAGATCTCCCCCAGAACCATGTGTCCGACGGTAGGCTGGGTCTCGTTGCCCCACTCCGCGAAGCGCCGGATGGCGTCCTCGACCCATCGGACTCCGGCGGCCATCCGCCCCGCCAGCACCATGCTCGCGCCGTAGGGGATATCAATGGTGAGTAGCGGGTAGAGAAATTCGCCTGCCACGAACTCGCGTCGGACCTCCTGGATGATCTCCAGGCCCTCCTGGCCTCGGCCCATCATGGTCAGGGCCAGTCCCTTGACAGCGCGTGCAGACAGCCGATCCAGGGGATCCGGTGAAATGCGGAGGGCTTCCTCGGCCTGCTCGATGGCCTCCTCGTATCGTTCGTCAAAGGCGTTCACCGAGCCCAGCCTCCACAGTCCCGCAGCTATGGTCCGGGGGTCCCTCGCCCCCCGGCCCAGCTCGAGGAGCCGCAAGCTAAAAGCACGAGCCTCATTGAATCGGCCACTGAAACCCTTGTCGAAGGCAAAACAGAGGAGGCATTTGGACGCCAGGTAGACGTCGCCTAAGCTCCGTGCGATGTCCAGGCCCCGATTGCCGAGCCGGTCCACGATGTCCGGGTATTCTTGGCCACGTTGGACGTGGTAACACCACATGAGGCCCATGGACGCGTAGCCGATGCACTCCTCATCAGCCAGCTCTTCTCCCAGGGCCAGGGCTTTCTCCAGGAGTGCTCTACCCGTATCGACTCGGCACGCGCCGAAACGTGAAAAGCCCAGCCAGAAGAGGAGCAGGGACAGGCGGCGGGTGTCCCGCAGAGCTTCTACTCGGGGTAGGTGGCGCTCCACCAACGGGATCAGGCCCTTGAAGTCTTTCCGATAGTAGTGGACCAGCGCCCAGCCCAGCAGTGCGTCGGCCAGGTAACCCTCGTCGGCGGAGCCGGGAACTTGCATCAGCTCCACCACCTGGCTGAAGCGCTCGTGGGCTTCATCCAGGGAATACACCCTGAGGCTCTTCTTACCAGCGAGTGCCAGGTAGCGCACGGCCTTGTCGGCACTCGTCGTGCGGCTCCAGTGATGGGCGAGCACGTCGGCCCATTCGCCCAGCCGGTCGGGATAGCTCTGCTCGATAGCCTCAGCCACCCGCTGGTGCAGGCCGTCCCGACGGGGCTTGAGGAGACTCTCGTAGATGGCGTCTTGGACGAGCGCGTGCTTGAAGAGATACTCCTCCCGCCCCTCGGCCTCGTGGCGGAAGATCAGCTCCTGGGCCTCGAGATCGTGGAGGTACTGGGGCATGTGCCCGTTCACCCCTGAGACCGCGTGGACCAGCTCCCGGGGGAAGCGTCGGCCGATGACCGAGGCGACCTGAAGCACGGTTCGCGGGCCCTCCGCCAACCGGTCGACGCGGGCCATGATGATGTCTTGAAGGGTTCCGGGGACGAGGACGCCGCCTCTGCCGGAGCGGAACGAGACACCCTGATCTGTGCGGAGGAGACTTCCGCTCTCCTGAAGGTACCGGGTGAGCTCCTCGGCAAAGAGGGGGTTGCCCTCGGCCTTGTCGACGATGACCCGCGTCAGCTCCTCTGGCAGGGCCTCAGTGCCTAGGCGGTGCTGGACCAAATGGAGGCTGCTGTCCTCGGACAGGGGCTCAAGGAAGAGCTCGGCGACATTCTCTCGGCCCGTCCAGGGCGCCCGGTAGTGGGGCCGGTAAGCGCAGAGGATCAGGAGCGGAATCCGCTCGGTGCTCTGGGCGGCTCGCAGGAGGAGCTCTTCCGAGGCCGTGTCGATCCAGTGCAGATCCTCCATGACCAGTACCACTGGAGAGAGCCGGCAGCGCTCGCGCAGGAGCTCCTGGAGCACCTCCCGCGTCCGCGCCCCCACGATCTCGCCGTCCAGGCCCTGGAAGGCCTCTCTCCCCGGATCCAGCCCCAGCAGGTTGAGCAGGAAGGGCAACCTGGCCTCCGCCTTCAGCCCCAGCAGCTCCAGCCCCCGCCGAACCTTGCGCTCGACCTCTTGCTGGCCCTCCCCTTCGCCCAGGCGAAAGACGGTCCGGACCACCTCGATGAAAGGCAGGAACGACGTCGTCCGACCGTAGGCCGTGCAGTGGCCCTCGAGGAAAACGATTCGATCCCCCTCCAGCCGCTGGCGTAGCTCGTGCACCAGCCGGGACTTGCCGATGCCCGCCTCGCCCACCACGTTCACCACGCGGGGTGCGCCCCCGCGAGCTTCGTGGTAGCACCGCTCCAGGGCCTCCAGCTCACGCCGGCGGCCTACCAAGGGAGTCAGCCCCCGACGCAAGGAGGCGTCGAAGCGTACGGCCCCCGGTTTCAGGGTCTCCACCCGGTAGACCCGCTGGGGTTCTGCCTTGCCCTTGACCTCACGCTCCCCGAGGAAGGCGCTCCGCACGTAGTCCTCGACGAATCGGTGGGTGGCCTCGCTGATCAGAATAGTTCCCGGCTCGGCCATTGACTCGAGCCGCGAGGCCAGGTTCACCGTGTCGCCGACAGCCTTGAACTCCATACGCAAGTCCGTCCCCACCGTGCCCACCACGACCGGGCCGGTGTGGATCCCGATTCTGACCTGGGGTTTTACCCCGCGCTCGCCCTGAACCTCTTCCCCCAGGCGTGTCATTTGGGCTTGAATCTCCAGAGCAGCCCGACAGGCCCGAAGCGGGGCATCCTCGAGGGCCACGGGCGCCCCGAACAGGGCCAGGATCCCGTCTCCGGTCAGCTCCTGGACGGTGCCCCCGTATTGGTGGACGGCCGTGAGCATCCGCTCGTAGATCCGGTCCATGAGCTGATAGACCGCTTCCTCTCCCAGGGCTTCGGCAAGAGGGGTGTACCCTTTCATGTCTGCAAAGAGCACCGTGACCTGCTTGCGCTCCCCTTCGATCTTGTCGCGGGAAGCCAGGATCTTCTCGGCGAGGTGTTTGGGAGTATAGGCCTCAGGAGAAGTGAAGCGGGGCTGGACGAGCTGGGGGATCCTTACTGGTTGCCCGCACTCAAGGCAAAACTTGGCGTCAGCCGGAAGCTCGGTGCGGCACCTCACGCATCTCGCAGCGAGACTGGCTCCACACTCCAGGCAGAATTTCGCTTCCGGAGGATTCTCGCGCTGGCACCGGGAGCATGTCATGCCGCCGCCTCTATCACGTCAGAACAGTCATCCCTGCCCCGAAAAAATCCTGCCCCGGAGGCGCGCCCGCCGCCGCCTTCACCGGAACCCTCCGCGCCCAAGTATTTTTCGAGCAGGCTTATGACGGGATCATACGTCTGTACCTGACCGAGGGTCAACCACTCACTCTATTTCCCCTCGCCCCCTACGGGGGCGAGGGTGAGGGTGACGGGAAGTAGAGCTTACGGGCGCGTGGCGGGGCCGGCGCAGCGAAACCCGATCAGGATGTGGCGGCTCTCTCTCGGCCGACCGTGACGGAACGCTGGCCGGCAGAGCCCCGCCTCGTCATCCCAGGCGCAGGACTTCAGCACCTGTCTCCCGTCAGCCAGGGTGGAGGCTGTCCACTGGAAGAGGTTGCCGACGGCATCGAAGAGGCCATAGGGGCTCGCTCCTGACGGATAGCGATCCACCGGCGTCGTTTCGCCCGGCCCCCGCTCAGCACTGTTCAGCCGCTCAGGCTCCCACGTAGCTCCCCACGGGAAGCGCCGTCCGTCATCGCCGCGAGCAGCCTTCTCCCACTCGGCCTCAGTAGGCAGGCGAAGGCCCGGATGCCGCCACCGGCAGTAGGCTTCGGCGTCGGCCACGCTCACTAACACTACGGGGTGATCTGCCAGCCGCTCCGGCGGACGCCCTTCTTTCCAGAGGTACGGGATGACCTCGCGGTCGTAGTCGTGGACGAGGAACCCCTGGCGCTGGTATTCCTCCTTCGTGATGCCGGGAGGCCGGCGCCCCGTCGCCGCGACGAAGGCTGCGTAGTGACCCTGGGTCACCAGGAAGCGGTCAATGCAGAAGCCCGGGAGTGTCACCTGGCGGCGAGAAAGCTCGGCCTCGTACCAGCGGGCCCGCTTCACGGCCGGGCTCGAAAGTGAATAGGCGAAGCTGCGCTCAGCGCGGGCGCTGCCCATCCAGAACGGGCCTTCCGGGACCCACACCATCCGCTCCGGCTCGGCGCAGGGAGCCGCGGCGAGCACCGAGACGGC
>JBHIBG010000161.1:0-4301 GCA_046758965.1 Methylomirabilia bacterium
TTAGGCCCCAAGCTCGACGCCGACGGAGATGGAGTGCATGCCGTGAAACGGTCGCAGTTGAAACTGATCGAGTACTCCTCCCGGAGCCGCATGGCTCCATTGAATCCGGCGGGCCGGCTCTGCCACGGTTCGGGAGCGGCCTCATCGACTACCAGATCTGGAGCCCGGTGAAATTCCTCCGGACCTTCGCCGCCAGGCCATGAGTCCGCCAGAGGCCCGGGCTCCACAGGCACGAGTCCCCCCGTCGGGCCCAAGCCACCGGCGGTGGCCGGCGCGTGTCGGCCTCTGGCTCCTCATCATGGGAGTGGGCTTCCCTGTCTGGCAGCCGCGGGACGTGAGAGCGGAGTCCGCCCCGGGGTCTCGGAAGGCGGCCGTCACCGTGGTGATCAAGCATTTCGAGTTCGTTCCTCAGACGGTCACCGTCGCAGCCGGCGGGACCGTTCGCTGGATCAGCCAGGACATTGCGAATCATCAGATAACAACGGGGGTCGTCGACGGGAAGCAACTCAAGCCTGATGGCCGCGTGTCCTCCGCCCTCCTCTTCCGGGGGGACGAGTTCAGCGCCACCTTTACGACTGCCGGCACGTACCCGTACTACTGTGCCGTTCACCCGTTCATGCGCGGCACCATCGTGGTCAAATAGGGACAGCCGGGATGCAGGGCGTCCTCCACCCGCTATTCGTTCACCTTCATATCGCGTTGCTTCTCATGGCCTTCATGACGATGTACTACTGGCTATTCAAAGGGCTGGCCACCTCAGTCTTCGAGAACCGGATCTACAGCCTGACGCGCTTTAACACCGCCGCAGGCCTGGTGTTCGTCGTTCTCTCCATGGTGGTGGGAATCCGCGACGGTCTGGCCGGATACATCGTCTCCTTCAACTCGCCCCTGGGGAAGTGGCTCTACGTGAAGGCCGCCCTTGCCGCGTTGATCGTCCTCGTCTACAGCGTCTTCCTCTGGCAGAGCCGGAAGAAGCCACAGTACCTGCAGGACGACCCGAAGATCATGGTCTGGTGCCTGGCCACCCAGCTAGTGGGATTCCTCCTCGTGGCTGGGGTCACGACCCTGGGGACCATGCTGGTGTTCTACGCCCACGTCCTCAGGCGTCTCGGGGGATGAGCGGAGACCGCCGGTGCGACGAACGGCTGCCAAGGTGGTCATCCTGGGAGGGGGGTTCGGCGGGCTCTACGCCGCCCTTACCCTTCAGAAGGAGCTGGCAGGGTCCGAGTTGGCGGAGGTGACCCTGGTGGACCGGCGGAACTACTTCACCTTCACCCCGCTGCTCCCTGAAGTGGCGGCCGGCACCCTGGGCCGGGCTCACGTAACCTACCCCTTTCGCTTCCTCGCGAAGAAGGGACAGTTCCGCTTTGTTCAGGAGGAAGCCCGGGCTTTTGACATGGACGCGCGGACGGTCCGGACTGGGAACCTGACGATCCCGTACGACTATCTGATTGTCGCGTTGGGTAGCGTGCCGTCCTTCTTCGGAAACCGGCAGCTCGAGACCCATAGCCTGACGTTGACCTCCGTGGAAGATGCCCTGGCGATCCGGAACCATCTCATCCGGCTCTTCGAGCGAGCCGTGCTGGAGCGAGAGCCGGCCCGTCAGCGCCAGCTTCTCACCATCGTAGTGGCCGGAGCAGGGCCCTCCGGGGTCGAGATCGCCGCCGAACTCCACCATCTGATCCATACGGTCCTGCTCAAGTACTACCCTGTAGAGCCGGGGCTCGTCCGCGTGCTCCTGGTCGATCCAGCGGAGCGGATCCTGCTCCATTTCGCGCGGGAGCTGGCCGAAGCCGGCCAGCAGGAGCTGGTCAAGCGGGGGGTCGAAGTCAGGCTCAAGACCCGTGTGACCGGGGCCACCGGGGAGGAGCTGGAGCTCAATGGCGAGGAGACGATCCCGACGCGCACCTTCATCTGGACTGGTGGGGTCACGGCCAATCCGATCCTGGCCCAGCTTCCCGCGGCGAAGACGCGGCGGGGGGCTATCGTCGTCGATGAGTTCCTGAAGATTCCGGAGCACCCGGAGGTCTATGTGATCGGCGACGACGCCTGTGTCCTCGACCGCCGGCGGAACCGATCCTATCCTCCCGTGGCTCCGGTGGCGATCCACCAGGGGATCCGCGCCGCCGGAAACATCACGAACACCATCCAGGGTCGGGTTAAGGAGCCGTTCAGGTTTGACTTCACGGGTAACATCGTAGGGCTCGGCGGCGGACAGGCCTTGGTCAACCTCCTGGGCCTCAAGTTTCACGGCCGGCTTGGATGGTGGTTCTATCGGCTGGCCTACCTCCAACGGCTGATGGGCGCAAGAAACAAGGCCCTGCTTCTGCTGACCCTTACGCTCAACGCCTTCTTTGATCGAGACATTTCCTGTGAAACCTGATCCCGGAGAGGGGAAGGGTGGACCGCTACCGACCGATCTCTGACTACGGGGTGATCGGCAACCTCCAGACTGCGGCTCTGATTTCCCGTGACGGAGCACTCGACTGGCTCTGCCTTCCGCAGTTCGATTCCCCCAGTCTGTTCGCCGCTCTGCTCGATGCGGACAAAGGCGGGAGCTTCCGGATCAGCCCTTCCATCCCCTTCAGGACGGAGCAGTTCTACGAGCCGTTGACCAACGTCCTGGTCACCCTCTTCACCACCGCCTCCGGTGAGGTCCAGCTCGTAGATTTCATGCCCCCGTACACGGAGCCTGGAGCGAAGAAACGACGCTACCATCCCGAACTCTACCGCGGGCTCCGTGGGCTCTGGGGAGAGGTTCCGATCCAGGTGGTGTGCGATCCGCGTCCCGACTACGGGCGCGTGCTTCCCGAGGTCGAGATCACCGAGCGCGGGGCGATCATCCGGGGAGGAGGAAGCTCGGCCGCTCTGGCTTCAGAGGTTCCCCTCCAGAAGGGGACTCAAGGAGTCGTGACGGAGTTCTCGGTCCCCCACGGGATGGAGCGCTGGCTGGTTCTCCGCCACTGCGCTCACGCTCGCTGTAATGCCGACCTTCTGGCTCCCGGGGAGTACCGGGCTGACGAGAAATACCGGGGCACCGTTGACTTCTGGCAGCGATGGGCCGATCAGTGTCGGTACCGGGGACGCTGGCGAGAGGCGGTGACTCGCTCGGCCCTGGTCATCAAGCTCCTCACCTTCGGCCCGACTGGGGCTATCGTGGCCGCCCCTACCACCTC
Organism: Methylomirabilia bacterium; assembly: GCA_046758965.1. Taxonomy (GTDB): domain Bacteria; phylum Methylomirabilota; class Methylomirabilia; order Rokubacteriales; family CSP1-6; genus JBHIBG01. The sequence goes on from JBHIBG010000161.1 coordinate 3,177, forward strand.
ACTCCCGGAGCGGATCGGTGGGCCCCTTAACTGGGACTACCGCTACAGCTGGCTCAGAGACTCGGTTCTGTCGCTGAACGCGCTGCTCCGTCTGGGCTACACTGAAGAGGCCCGAGCCTTCTTCCGCTGGCTGGAGGCCAGGAGTCTGGACGGTCCTCAAGGCCTTCAGGCCCTCTATGGCCTCGACGGTCGCCGCGAGCTGGGCGAGGAAGACCTCCCCCACTTGGAGGGCTACCGCGGCTCCAGGCCGGTCAGGATCGGCAACCGCGCCCATACCCACCTCGAGCTCGATGTCTACGGGGAAATCCTCGGCGCCTTCTCTCTGCTGACCGGGCGGGGTAAAAAGCTCCGAGGGAGTATCTGGGCTGCACTGCGGCGGCTCGTGGACATCCTCTGCGAGCGGTGGCAGGAGCCGGACGCGGGAATCTGGGAGATCAGAGGGTCGCGCAGGCACTTCGTCCATTCCAAGCTCATGTCGTGGGTGGCCCTGGACCGGGCCCTCACCCTGCTGGACCCGCTGGGGCAGGGCATCGGGCTCTTTACCGCCCTGAGGGAGGGAATCCGAGGACTGGTCAGGCGCGAGCGCCCCGTGATGGAGCGATGGACCGAGGTCAAAGAGGCTGTCGCCCGGGACATTCTGCTGAAGGGCTGGAACCCCCAGCGGGGGGCGTTCACCCAGAGCTACGACAGTGACATCCTCGATGCCAGCCTTCTTCTCCTCCCTACCTGCCAGTTCCTGCCCGCGGAGGACGAGCGGGTGCAATCCACCGTCGAGCGGGTCAAGACCGAGCTGACCGCTGATGGGCTCGTCTACCGCTATCGGAGCGCCGAGGGGGAGGAACAGGAAGGCGCCTTCACGCTCTGTGCCTTCTGGCTGGTAGACGCCCTCGCCGCTCTGGGGAGGCATGAGGAAGCCACCAAGGTGTTCGAGGCCGCCCTGGCCCGAGCCAACCACCTGGGGCTCTACTCTGAGGAGATCGATCCGGCGACGGGCGAGTTCCGCGGAAACTTCCCTCAAGCCCTCACCCATCTCGGGCTTATCGGAAGCGCCCTCACTCTTGACACGAGCGGCGAACTCTAGGGCGCAATCTGGCGGTTCCCGCGGTGAAGTGCCTGGCGCCTTAA
>JBHIBG010000162.1:0-4251 GCA_046758965.1 Methylomirabilia bacterium
GCTTGAAGCGGTTGGCGCCGAAGGTGTTGGTCTCGATCAGGTCGGCGCCGGCGGCGATGTACTCGGCGTGGATGGTCCGGACCAGCTCGGGATTCCGGAGGTTCAGGACCTCGAAGCAGGCATCGATGGGGACCTCCCGGGCGTAGAGCATGGTCCCCATGGCGCCGTCGGCCAGGAGAGGCCCCTCCGACAGACGAGCGAGGAGCGGGGAGGCCATCACGCGGGGGTCCGGCGAAGCTCGCGGACCACGGTCATCATGACTTCGAGCTTGGCTCGGGCCTCCTCCACGCTCCGGGTTTTCAGCCCGCAGTCGGGGTCTACCCAGATCCGATCGGGGGGCAGGACCTCCAGCGCGCGCTTCACCCGCGCGTTGACCTGCTCAGGGGTCTCGATCACGTGCGAGTGGACGTCCAGCACTCCGACGGAGAGGTCTTTGGTGAATGGGTGCTTGGAGAAGACCTCGAGGAGGTCCAGGGCGCTTTGGGAAATGGCCAGGTCAAGGTTGTGGGAAGGCAGCTCGAGCAAGCCGGGATAGATAGCCTCGAAGGCCCCGTAGCACGCATGGTTGACAAAGTAGGCCGGCAGGCCGTCGGTGAGGATCTGCATCCCCTCGACCACAAGGGGGAGCTCCGAGGGGCGGACCGAGAGGGCCGGCTCGTCGATCTGGATGATCTTGGCCCCTGCCTCCACCAGGGCCTCTACCTCCTTCCGGAGCTCCCGGGCCAGGGCGAGGCAGGTGGCGGCGCGGTGCGGGTAGTGCTCGTTGAACGACCAGTCCATCACCGTGTAGGGGCCGGTGAGCATCCCCTTGACCGGTTTTGATGTCAGGGATTGCGTCCACTTCCACCACTCCACTGTCATGGGCCCAGGCCAGGAGACCTCCCCGACGATCACCGGCTTTCGGTAGTACCGGTTGCCGTACGAGCGCACCAGCCCGCCGGTCTTGAAGCCGGGCATCAGCTCGGCGAAGTAGGCCACCATGTCCCCCCGGTACTGCTCCCCATCCACCAGGACGTCCAGCCCGAGCTCTTCTTGGGTCCTGACCCAGAACTCCGTCGCCTCCCGCTCCAGCCCCAGAAGCTCCTTCTGCGTCATCTGCTTCCGCGCAAACCGCCGCCGCCCCTCCTGAACCGGCTCAGGTTTCGGGAACGACCCCACGCTGCTCGTCGCAAGAGGCGGCAGGTTCAGCCCCAGCGCTTGTAACCGGTCCCGACTCATCCCGCCCTCGGTTTCGGCCGCTCCGCCAGGTAGGTATCCCGGATGCTCTTCATCGCGAGAAGCTTGGCCTGCGCGCGCTCCCGCGGAAGGTACTCGAGCCCCGAAGAAGGGGTCAGGTAGACAACGGGGGTAGTCAGGTTCGGGAGGATCCGGTCGAGAAGAGCAGAGATCTCCTCCCGGCTCTCAACCCGGGTGTTGCGCCCGTCAAACAGGCCGAGGGCAAGGGCCTTCACCGTGCCGGCCTCAGCGATGACGGACGGGAGCTTTGAGCTGTACGTGAAGTCCAGCCCGAGGACGTCGACCGGCAGGTGCTGAAGCTCCCCGTAAAGCGGAGCGGCATCCCCGAAGTAGGCGAACAAGGCGAGCTTGGTCCGCGCCGCCGCTCGCCGGAGGAGCGTCAGCGCCTCTCGCAGAAGATCGAGGTCTTCCGGGTGAGCCAGGATCGCGGGCTCGTCCAGCTGGACGAGCGAGGCACCGTCGTCAACCAGTGCCTGAATCTCCTTGGCAAGGATCCCGGCGTAGGCCAGGGTCAGGTCGCCGACGCCGTGGTAGAGATCGGTCTCGAGGAGCGAGGCGCGCGCCAGGGTGTAGGGGCCGGTGAGGACTGGCTTGACGGGCTTGGAGGAGATCCCACGGGCGAACTTGAACTCTCGGAGGAGGAGCGGCCCCTTCCATCCGAGCCGGTTCCGCACGACTGGCTGGCGAAAGTAGCAATTGGTGTCGAAATAGCGGAGCAGCCCGTCAATCTCCAACCCCTCCAGGCTGCGGACGAGGTGTGAGATGGGATCGTACCAGCGGATCTGGCCGTCAGTGACGAGATCGAGCCCGGCCTCCACCTGCTCCCGGATCACTTCCTCCGTGACCGCATCCTGCACGGCCTCGAACGCTTCCCGGGAGAGTTCTCCTCGCTCCTGGCGGGCAAAGGCCTGGCGATGACGCTGCTGACCCGGGCTGTCTCCGATTCGTGGGTAGCTGCCTGCGCTAGCGAGAAGAAGTTCCGTCGTCTCCTCCGCAACGGCCGGGCCGTTTCAACTATTGTTCCGTGTCAACTGGGGGCTGTCAAGAAAACTCGGAAAGGGCTTGTCAAGGCTCGAAGACTGGGCTGAACCCAACTATCTCGCCGCCTCCCACCGTGTATCGCTTTTGGGCATTGTGCCCTGCTGTCGCTTCGCCCTACTCTTCTCTCCTCCCTCGCGTCCCTCATACACAAGCGGCGCAGGTCGAAGGTCAGAGACGGTTGTCAGGCGAGTTGACGATCATGACAGTGAAGCCACCAGCCTCGGCAAGCGAACGGAGTGTCTCACCGCGAGCTTTAGGGGCCTCCCTGGACGCAGTCGGCATACCCGTGGCCTGGCCGCCGCCCGGGGAGCACCGAGCCTACCAGCCCCGCGCGCCGGAGCGGGGCGTCCTCCACACGATCGTCCGCGAGCACCTCGACACCTTTCTCCACGAGGCGGCCCAGCGCGCTGAGGGCGCCGGCCTGCCCCAGTTCGTGGAGCAGGAGTTCCGCGACTTCCTCACCTGCGGCATGCTGGCGCACGGCTTTGCTCGGGTTCGCTGCGGCACCTGCGCCTTCGAGCGCCTGGTCCCCTTCTCGTGCAAAGGCCGCGGCTTCTGCCCGAGCTGCGGGGCCCGGCGCATGACCGAGCGCGCCGCCCACCTGGTGGACCACGTGCTGCCCCGCGTACCCGTGCGCCAGTGGGTCCTGAGCCTTCCCCACCGCCTCCGCTACCTCCTCGCCTGGAACCACGCCCTTTGCCGCGCCGTGCTGACTGTCTACGTGCGCGCGCTCCTTGGCTTTCAGCGCCAGCAGGCGCGCCAGCGCGGGATCCGGGATGGGCAGGCCGGGAGCCTCACCGTCATTCAGCGTTTCGGGGGAGCGATCAATCTGAATGTTCACTTCCACACGCTCGTGCTCGACGGGGTCTTCGCTGAGAGCGAAACCGGTGCCCTCCGCTTCCACCCAGCCCCGCCGCCCAGCGACGAGGAGATTGCGCGGCTGCTCGCCACGGTCCGCACCCGCATCCGGCGCTTGCTTCGGCGCCACGGCCTGGAGAGCGAAGACGCGGGGCTGATGCCATCTGATCCGCTTGCGGCGGAGTCGCCGGCCCTGGCCGGCATTAGCACCGCCTCCGTCCTGGGGCGCGTCGCCCTCGGTCGGCGGGCTGGGGCTCGGGTCCTGCGCCTCGGCCGGGAGCCTGATGTGCCATGGGTGACCTCCACCGGCCCCCGGCGAGCCCATCTCGAAGGCTTCGATCTCTACGTGAGCCTCCCTGTGCCTGCGGACGGCCGCGCCCGGCTCGAAGAGCTCTGCCGCTACTTGCTGCGCCCGCCGGTCGCCCAGACCGCCTCCGGCTCACCAGCGACGGCCGCGTCCTGGTGGCGCTCAAGAGCCAATGGGCCGACGGGACCAGCCACCTCCTCTTCGAACCGATGGAACTCCTGGAAAAGCTCGCCGCCATGATCCCGCGCCCCCGCATCAACCTCGTACTCTACCATGGCGTGCTTGCCCCTCACGCCCGCTGGCGCGCTCGCGCCGTCGCCTATGAGGAGCAGGGGGTCTCTCCGGGCGAGCGAGCCGTCGACTCCGCCTCGGCCGACCTCCCCGAGTTTCATGGCGAAGCTCCCAGCACACCCCGCTACTGGGCGTGGGCGGACCTGATGCGGCGGGCTTTCGAGATCGATGTGCTTGCCTGCCCGCGCTGCGGCGGGCGCATGCGCCTGATCGCCACCATCGAGGAGCCCCGGGTGATTCGCCAGATCCTCGGCCACCTCGGCCTGCCCACCGAAGTCCCACGCCCACCGCCCGCTCGTGCCGCTGACCTCTTCGGCGACATCCCCGCCTGACTGCTCCCTGCTCGCATCGAGCTTTCTCCGCCGCACGCTGCCGCTCAGCTGCGGCCACGCCCCTCGTGCGGCCCTGAGGGGTGATCCCCTGCTCGCGGCCGCGTGCTCACCCGTCGTCGGTATCCCCCTTCACCGGCGCTTCATCCGCGCTGTAGATAGTATGAAGCGGCTAGCCACCCGGCTCCG
>JBHIBG010000163.1:0-4223 GCA_046758965.1 Methylomirabilia bacterium
TCTTCAGAAAGGGCCCCGGGAACCAGGAGGTCGAGGAACTGCTTGAGGATCCGGGCCGTGGCCCCCCAGATCACCGGCCCCCCCCACTCGTAGAAGTAGACCGGAATCGCCTTCTCCCCGCGCTCCCAGAGCTCCACGCGAAAGCTGGCGGGGTTGAGCAACTCCTGGAGGGGAACCTCCAGCACCCGCTCGATCTCCTTGCCATCGGGCCTCCAGGCCACGGCCTCGCGGACCAGGCCGACGAACGGGGTGATGACAAACTGGGTGGCGTGGGTCTCGGTGTCATCCAACGCCCCCAGGATCTCCACCGAATCGGGGGAAAGCCCGATCTCCTCCCGCGCCTCTCGGAGCGCAGTCTGAAGCCGCGAGCCATCCCGGCTCTCCACGATTCCCCCGGGGAACGAGATCTGCCCCTTGTGGTGCGCGACCTCCTCGCTTCGCTTGGCGAAGAGGATGTGGGGGCCGGAACGGTTGGTGATGAGGACAAGAACCGCTGCGGGGACCAGCTCGGCGTATTCGACTACTCGCCGGGTTCGGGCAGTCAGCGCCAGCTCGATCCGCCTTTTCACCTCCTGGAAGTCCATACCTGTCTGGATTCTCTACCGAGCCTTGAACCCGGGCTTCCGTTTCTCGGCAAACGCCTTCGGGCCCTCGACGGCATCCTCCGTGCCTCGCAGTGTGCCGGAGAGGAAGGCTTCGAGCCTCAGGCCGTCAGCCAGAGGCAGGGAGAGCCCGCGAATGACCGCTTCCTTGGCGGCGCGCAGCGCGAGGGGGCCTCGCTCGCAGAGGGTTCGGGCCCACTCCATGGCGGTGGGGACGAGCTGAGGGAGCGGCACAACCTCGTTTACCAGCCCGATGCGGTGAGCCTCTGTGGCGTCAATGGGCTCGGCCATGAGGATCAGCTGCATGGCCTTCGCCAGCGGCACGGCGCGCGGGAGGCGTTGGGTTCCGCCCGCCCCGGGCATGATCGCCCAGCGCACTTCGGTCAGGCCGAAGGTCGCGTTGGGAGAAGCCAGCCTCAGGTCGCAGGCCAGGGCAAGCTCCAGGCCTCCGGCCAGACAGTGACCGTTGATCGCCGCGATCATCGGTTTCCAGATCTCCAATCCGCGCGTGATCCCGCCCAGCCCGAGCAGGTTATGGCGCTCAGGACCACGCGTGCCGAAGGTTGCCGGGATCAGCTTCTTGAGGTCGGCTCCGGCCGAGAAGGCCTTCTCTCCCGCGCCGGTGAGGATCGCCACCCAGGCGGAGTCATCGTCCCGGAAACGGCTCCACGCCTCGATGAGAGCCGCCTGCGTCTCCGGATCCACGGCGTTCATCGCCTCCGGCCGGTTGAGCGTAATGATGGCGATCTTCTCCTTTTGCTCGTACAGCACGGGTGGCATACACACCTCCTTCGCGCTGAGCACTCGCACGTGAAGCCCAGCGCGTCGTCAGGCCCTGCTCACGGTCGCCGGCCGGGCTGGCTCCCTCCCTCGAGCCCGATCTTGAAGGCCGCGATGCTCGTGATGAGGCCGGGCAAAATCCCCTGGAAAAGATCAACAGTGGCCAGGATATCGGCAATCTGCGCCGGCGTAAATCCAGCCTGCGTGAGGGTCTCGGCGTTGATGGCGAACGGGAACGGGAGGTCCAGGGCCAGGCCCAAGGCCAACTCGTTAAGCCTGCGCACCTCCCGGTGATAGGCGGAGGAGTGGAGCTTCGCCTTCCAGTCCTCCCAGGCCGGCTCCAGGTAGTCAGGCCACCGCCCCAGGGCTCGGAAGTCAGACGGAACGAAGCTGAGGCCCAAGCCTTTCATGACCTCCCGGTAAACTGTCTGGACGTTCGTCGGGGCCTCCTCCAGCTCCACCAGCCGCACCTCCTGGATGCGCGTGGGGTGGGTGTACTGAGGCAGCAGGTGGGCCCAGGGCTTGCCCGGCAACGGCTTGTCCGCCAGTGAGGACTGGAGCGCCGAGGCCATCAGCAGCAGAAAGGGATCGCAATAGAGGAAGAAGTCGAGAACCGCCTTGATCTCCTTGATGGTCGTATCGGAGGACCCTCGCATCCGGAGCTCTGCGCGGAGGTCGCTGATCGTGAAGTGCTCGCGGACGATGGCGAGCGCCTGCCGGCGAATCACCTCGGTCTTGTCGAAGAAGTCCTGGGTCAGGGCGTTTGGCCGGAGGAAGTCCCAGTGGAGCCTGAGGAAGCGGGGGTACTTGGCGAAGGCGCGAAACTGGACGTTGACCAGCGCGAACCCCAAAGATTGGGTGATTTCGTCGAAGCACTCACGGACGGCCTCGCTGGCCTCCTCCGGCTGGAGGATGACCAGCTTCGGTTGGACCTTCCCCTTGCCCGCCCGGTGCCAGTACTCTCGTGCGGCCTTCGCGGCCATGATCCCCTCACTGTCGGGAGCAGGCTCCCACTCTTCAAGGTACTGCCACGACGGTCACGCGCTCTTTCCCACCGTCCGACACGGCCGCGAGGGCCGACCTGGCGATCAATCCATGAAAAAGCCACCATCGATCGTCAAGGCCTGACCCGTCATCCCCCTGGTTTCCGGAAGGGCCAGGAAGATGACCACGTTAGCCACCTCCTCGGCCTCGAGCATCCGCCGCTGGGGCACGCGATGCTTGAAGTAACGCTCGAACAGCTCCGCACCCGGAATCTCCCGCACCTGCTCCCCCCTGTCGCGGATCTTCTGCATGGCCACACCCATGCCGGCGCGGATGTACCCTGGGCAGACAGCGTTCACGGTGATGTCGGGGTAGCCGAGCACCCCCAGCTCGCTGGCCAGGGCCCGGGTCAGGCCGATGACCCCGTGTTTCGAGGCCGCATAGGCGCTGACGAAGCCAAAGCCGCCGTGACGGCCGTACACGGAAGCGATGTTGATGATCCGCCCCTCGCGCTGGACGGTCATCTGGGGGAGCACCACGCGACTGGCCAAGTAGGTGCCGATCAGATTCACCTCGATGACACGGCGCCAGGAAGCCTCCGGTTGCTCCAACAGCCACCCGGGCTCGGCGATCCCGGCGTTGTTGACCAGAATGTCGAGGCGGCCAAACTCACCGACTACTCTCTCCGTCATCTGGCCGAGTTCGTGGGTCCGGGTCACGTCCGCCCTGAGCCCCATGGCCTTGACGCCCAGCGCCCGGGCCTCCACGGCCACGGCCTGGACCTCGTCCTCCACGTCTGAGACGATGGCCAGGCAAGCCCCTTCCCGGGCCAATGCCAGCGCGATGGCCCGCCCAATCCCCCGCCCCCCGCCCGTGACGACGGCGCTCTTCTCCGAAAGCCTCATGATCCTATCTCGGAGCCGATCTCCTCCGGTGCTCGATCACGGCCCAGCCGCTGACGGCCGCTTGACATGTTCGAGGATCTGCGTCAACGCTTCGCCCGCTCTCATTTGGATCCTCACGTCAGTGTACGGATCGTGAGGCGTCTCGCTCATGTTGATGATCACCAGCTTGGCCCCTGCCTCCTTGGCGTGGATCGGCATCATGGCAGCGGGGTAGACCACCAGGGACGAGCCCACGACGATGAAGAGGTCGGAGGCCTTGGCGCGCCGCTCGGCCTCCTGCGTCTCGCGCGCCGGCATCGCCTCGCCGAAGAGAATGGTGTTCGGCTTGATGATCCCGCCGCAGGATGCGTCACAGGCAGGAATCTCCACCCCCGCCTCGAGCCAGCCCTGGATCTGGTCTCGCGAGTACGCTCTCTCACATTTGAGGCACCGGGCTCGTGTGGCGTTGCCGTGAAGCTCGATCACCCTCTCCGGCGGGAGCCCCGCCTTTTGGTGGAGGTTGTCGATGTTTTGGGTGATGCAGCAGTCAAGCTTACCCATCCCGTGAAGCTCGGCGATGGCGTAGTGGGCAGGGTTCGGCTGAGCGTTCTTGACCACGGCATAGAGCTGGCGACCGAGCTGCCAGTACTTGCGGCGTCCCGCCTCGCTCGCGATGAAGTTCTGGTAGGAAAACTCATCTGGGTCGAAACGGTCCCAGATCCCTCCGGGGCTGCGGAAGTCAGGGATCCCCGACTCGGTGCTCACCCCGGCGCCGGTGAACACCACCAGTCGTCGCGCCCGGACGACCAGGTCTGCGACACGCTCGAGCTCGTGCATCCCGCTATTGCCGTCCCAACTGACTTCGCCTTCCTTCATCCTCGCCGGTCTACCGCTTGCGCTTCTTGGCTGCCTTTGTCTTCCTCTTCGGCGCGGCCCTCCCCGTGGGCCGAGCCTTCGCTTTGGCCTTTGCTTT
>JBHIBG010000164.1:0-4119 GCA_046758965.1 Methylomirabilia bacterium
CTTGTAACTTGCGGCGGGCGCGGTGGAGGTGGATCTTGACCGTCTCAAGCGAGTGCCCTAACATCTGCGCGATTTCCGGGTTGCTCAGCCCGTGCAGATCATGCAACAGGATCACCGCCCGGTAGGTGTCCGGCAACTTCTCAACGAACTCCTGTACGCACGCGCTCATCTCGGTCTGCTCGATCACTGTGTCGATTCTCGGCGCATCCACATCGGCCCACCGCGCCTCGTCAGGCGTGGCAGCCGCCTGTTGCTGGCCGCGAGGGGAGGACGATCGGCGGAAGCGGTCGTAGCAGACGTGAGTGGCAATACGGTAGAGCCAGACGACCAGCGCGGCCCGGTCTTGCAGGGACTCCAGCTGACGGTGGGCGCGCAGGAAGGTCTCCTGGGTCAGGTCTTCCGCCTCGCCTGGATCGCGTACCAGGCGCAGGAGGTAGCGATAGATTCTGTCCCGGTGCTGCGCGAAGACGGCTGCAGATGTCAGGTTCGCCAGCTTCTCAGGCCCGCCTCTCGTGACCTGGATGTTCATCGCTCCGCTTCCCCAGGCTTCTCAGCCCACACCGTGACAGTGTAAACATGCCCCAGCGCGAGCCCCTCCCGTGTCAGCACCTCGACGGGAGCGAAGCCGCTCTTTCTCTCGGCTCTCCGTCCTGCATAAAGAAGCTGCTCAGAGCTGGCGCCTTAGAAGTCCAGGCGCATGCAGACGGTGGACTGGCAACACGCCGTCTTGAACTCCACCGATCCTCCGACCTCGGCGTCGGCTTCCTCCCTGGCGATTCGCCTGAAGCCGAACTTCGCGAAGAACTCCGGGGCCGTCTCCGTCAGGAGGAAGACCTGCTTCACGTCCCGCCCCCACGCCTCCTGAAGGAGCCGCTCGGTCAGAGCCCGGCCCAGCCCTCGGCCCCGGTGCTCAGGGGCCACCACGAGGGAGCGGAGGAGGACGCTCGGACCGTAGGGCTCCATCCCGACGGCGCCCACCACCCGGCCCTTCGCTCGCGCCACCAGGAAGTGCTGGAAGTGCTCGGCCACCCCTTCGCGAGGGAGAGAGGCGTCGGCGAGAAGCGCCAGGACGCTGTTCAGGTCCTCAGGGTTGGCTTTGATGAGTTCCGTGTCCATGGTCATGCTCCAACTGAAGGCTCAGGCCCTCGACCGTCTCCGTAGCGAAGGTTCAGTATTCAAACCGCATGAAGCTTCTTTTCTCACCGTTCATTCCGCTGTGCTCCCAGGCTTCTCAGCCCGCACCGTGACGCTGTAAACGTGCCCCAGCGTGAGCCCCTCCCGCGTCAGCACCTCGACGGGAGCGAAGCCGGCCTTGCGAATTGTCTCCAGGTACTCTTCCTCTGGGAGGGCTCCTCCGATGCAGGAGGCCCAGAGCTCCGGGTTTTCCCTGATTTCCCCGGGCAGCTCTCCCTTGGCTACCATATCGGAGACAACCAGCCGGCCACCAGGCTCGAGTACCCTGAACGCTTCTTTGAAGACCGCGCCCTTGTCCGGGGCCAGGTTGATCACGCAGTTGGATAGGATGGCGTCCACGGACGAATCCGCCACGGGCAAGGCCTCGATCAGTCCCTGCCGGAACTCGACGTTCTCAAGGCCAAGGCGGTCGGCATTCATCCGGGCCCGGGCCAGCATCTCGGGCGTCATATCGACACCGATCACTCGCCCGGAGGGCCCCACTTGGCGTGCCGCCAGGAAGACGTCGATCCCCCCGCCGGAGCCCAGGTCCACTACCGCCTCGCCGTCGCGCAGCTCTGCCAGCCTCACCGGGCTCCCGCAGCCGAGCCCCATGAGTGCCTCCTCAGGGAGGGCCGCTAGCTCCTCTCGCTTATAGCCGATCTGGACCAGGCTCTGGTCGCCACAGCACGACGACCCCGATTTGGCAATCTTCGCGTATCGATCCTCCACCGCGTTTCGGATCTCCTCACCGGATTTCATATGTCCTTCTCCTCTCGTTCTGCCAAGTTAGCCGAACGACGTCCATTGTCAAAAAGGGCCGTGCGATCGTGGGCCACCGTCAGCAGCAGGCGGTGAGGAGGCGGACCAGCTCCGAGACCATCTCTCGCCTGACCGAATAGTAGACGTACCGCTCTTCTTTCCGGCTCTGGATCAACCCTGCGCGACGCAGCAGGTCCAGGTGATGGGAGAGGGTGGGCCCCGGCACCTCCATGGCCTCCTGGATCTCTCCCGCGGGCACCTCGTGTCTGGCCTGGACCAGGAAGAAGAACGCCTGGAGGCGAGTCAGATGGGCCAGGGCCTTGAGCGCCTCCACGTGTCTCTCGTCGGCCTCCAGCTTGGCCAGGGGACGGGGCCTCATCGTTTTCATATTTCGAAATATACTGAATTATTGAATGGAAGTCAAGGGGAAAATGACGGGCCGGGACACTTCCCGGTCAGCCGAGGTACCGGCTGACCTCCATGGCGTCATCGCCGAAGTCATGCGCCCGGCTCTCGTACCGCCCGCCACTCCGCACGCGGGCCAGGTAGTCACGGAGCTCGCGCTGGAAGATCTTGGTATTGTCTGCAACCACCAGCGCCCGTCTTGCGAGCCGGGGCTCCAGGGCCTGGAGGTAGTCCAGGTACTCATTCTTGGCTGCGTCAACCAGGACGAAGTCGAAACGCTCCCTGAGGAAGGGGATCACGCGGCGGGCATCGCCCGTGATCACCCGGACCCGGCGCCCCAGTCCGGCAGCCTCGAGGTTCCGCTTCGTGATAGACGCCAGGCAGGGGATGGCCTCGATCGAGGTGAGCCGCCCTCGGGGCGGAAGGGCGCTGGCGATCAGAATAGCCGAGTAGCCGATCAGCGAGCCGACCTCGAGGGCCCGTTTAGGGCGGTGCCGCTCAATGAGCCGGGCGAGGAAGCGCCCCTTATCTTTCCCGATGATCGGAAGGACCCAGTCCTTGGTCGCGCGGTCCATCTGCCTGAGCATGGCCTGGGCGCGTTTGGTCATAGTCCGGGCGCGAAGGTCAAGGCTGTCAGGTGTCTTTCGCGACGAGGGGACCGAACCGCTTGATGATCTCTGCCTCGCTGAGATTGCCCGCGCGGGCCAGGGCCCGGACCTGCTCCCGGCTCTCAAAGTCCTCGGGCTTGAGGCGGATCATGTAGGCAGCCAGGGTCTGATATGACTCCGACTGGGTGTCGACATAGCGAACCTGTACCCGACCGGTCGCGCTGTCGATCATCTCCTCGAAGGAGATCGGAATGAGCTTGCCACCCTGAATCGTCACCATCGCGTTCGTGCCGCCGTCCAGGAGAAAGTGGGTGCCCCAGTACCCGAGACTCCGGCAATACTGAATGTCGTAGCCGCCTGGCGGGGCACAGCGGAGCTCGTACCCGAGGTCCTTGGCCACGATGGTGATATCGATACCGCGGGCCCGGAGGCTCGCGGTGACCCGTTCCTTCAGAAGGCGCGAGAGCTCCAACTCCGACAGGCGCATGTTTCCGTAGGTGTCGCGCTCCACCGCCCTGAGCGTGGCCGGGTCCAGCTTCGCCGAGAGTCCCTCGGCCAGGAGGGCCACCCCGTGCTCCCGACCGTGCAGCCGACGCTTGATGATCGCCCCCTCCAGGATGTCTGCCAGCCTCTCGACCGGAATCCGGGCCTCGGCGAACTCCTCGCCGATGACCGTGAGGGTGGCGCCGGCGGCGCCTCCGATCCCGAGTGCCAGGTGCCCGGCGCGGCGCCCCATCACCGTCACCAAGAACCACCGCTCCGTGGTGGCCGCATCCTGCATGAGGTTCTTGACCAGGTCCTTGCCCAGGTTGACGGCTGTCGTGTAGCCGAACGTCACCACCTCCCGAGGAAGCGGCAGGTCGTTGTCGATGGTTTTCGGGATATGGGCGACTGCCAGGCTTCCGTTCATGGCTTGGGCCACGCGGGAGGCGGCGAAGGCGGTGTCATCACCGCCGATAGTCAGGAGGTAGGAGACCTCAAGCCGGCGGAGAGTCTCCGCCACGTTCTGGAGCGCCTCCGCCGAGCGAGTGGGGTTCGCGCGAGACGTCCGGAGGATCGAGCCGCCCTCGAAATGGATTCGGGAGAGTTCGGCGATCTCCAGCTCTTCGACCCGGCTTGGGTCTCCCCGGATCAGCCACTCGAAGCCGTCGTAGCAGCCGAGGACTCTGAG
>JBHIBG010000165.1:0-4102 GCA_046758965.1 Methylomirabilia bacterium
GCGCGGAGCCTCCTGGACCTCGGCCTCCTGTGCAAGGCGAAAAAGCGCCCGGCCGAAGCCCGCGGTTATCTCGAGGAGGCGCGCCAGATCGCGGAGCGCGAGGAGTTGACGGTTCTCGCCGAGAAGATTCGCCAGGCCCTGGAGTCACTGGGTCCCGTTAACGCGTCGGTGTGAGGGTCACACTCACTTGCAGGGGGTCAGCGGCATCGTCGGGGTGGCCTTGATGGTGGTGCCGTTGCCGAAGACGTAGTCGTTGACCTTCGCGACCTGGTGACAGGCCGGGCAGAACTGCACTCGGCTTCCACTCTTCCCCTCTCCCCACAGCGTCCCATCGGGGCTGTAGCGCACCCAGTGCCAGTCGTTGGCCGCCGGGTCGTAGCCCTGGGCCCGCTTTTCCATGACGAAGACTGCCCCTGGGGCGCCTGGCTTGCACCCCTTGTTTACAAACGCTTCCTTGACGATGAGGGTGCCAACCGGGAAGGGGAACTTCCCTTCTTTCGCCGACCGGAGCCCTTTTGGGTTCACGTAGGTGAAGACAAAGGAGCCACCGTGGGTCGCGCTGAAGACGGCGGTCTCATTCATCTTCGCCCACTGCTTGTAGTCCTTGTAGGGGCCCGCCTTGAGGGACTGAGCTTCAGCCTTGACCACCGCGCCGCCCAGTGTCGCTACAGCGAGGACACCGATAAGCACCGTTCTCCCGAGACCCTCCATGGAGATCCTCCTTTTCGTCTCGCGGGCTGACAGAACTGCTCGTGTTCACCGCTCTCGCGTCTTCGGCCGTCGCCGCCATTCGCTCACCACGGGAGGACGATCCGCTGAAAAGCCTCTGCGTAGGCGTACCCCTTTAGCTTGCCGAGCCTGGCCGCTCGCTCGCGCACTCGGGCCTCCACAAAGGCGAACTCGCCGAACTGGCTCGCGTGGCAGGCCAGGGCCTTGAGCTTCAGGTCCATGGTGTCGGAGATGTCCACCACGACGTCGGGGCCGTCTCCCCACATCAGGTATACCTCGCGGACGTTGTGCGGCTCGAGTCCCTGAGCCAGGAGCTCGGGGAACGAGAGGTGGTCGCGGGCCAGGGGGTAGACGCAGTCCAGCGCCACCCCGCCGGTGGTGCGGTGGTCCCGGTGGGAGGCAGGGAGGTTCATGGTGCGATGGGGGTACTGCGTCACGACGAGGTCCGGGCGCCAGCGCCTGATCTGGGCCGTGACATCGCGACGGACCTCCCGGGTGTCCTCGAGCTCGCCGTCCCGGTAGCCCAGAAACTCCACAGCCTCAACTCCCAGGGCCTGGCCGGCGTTTCGCTGCTCCTCGATGCGGATCTTGGCCAGGCGCTCGGAGGTCATGCTCCGGTCATCCGACCCCTTGTCGCCGTTGGTGACGATGACGTAGACGACCTCTTTCCCTTGCTTCGCCCACTTCGCCACCGTGCCGCTACAGCCGAACTCCGCATCGTCGGGGTGAGCCACTATCACCATGACGCGCCTGACCTTCTCCGCCATCCGCTCCTCCTCTTGAGCCCCAGTGAGATGTTTTGACAGGCGTTCCCCGGGCCGATGATCGACTACTTGCCGGGGTCAAGACGCGGTTCTATAATACCTCCGCCCCTAGAGAGGGGGGAAGAGCATGACCAAAAAGGCCAAATCTGACTATCTGATCCAGTCGGTCAGCCGGGCCCTGGACCTCCTGGAGGCCTTTACGCTCAGGGATGGCAGCCTTGGCGTGACCGAGCTGGCCCAGAAGCTGAGGCTCCACAAGAATAACGTCTTCCGCCTCCTCGCCACCCTTGAGACGAGGGGCTACGTAGAGCAGGACAAGGATACGGAGCGCTACCGCCTTGCCGCAAAGACCTACCAGGCGGGCGCGGTGTTTCTCCACCATCTGGACCTGAGACGCCAGGCCCACGCCTCACTCGAGGTCCTGAGCCAGAAGTGCGGGGAGACCGCATACCTCGGGCTCCTCGATGGGGTGTCCGCCGTGTATGTGGACATGGTGGAGTCGGAGCAGGTGGTTCGGGTCGCGCCGCGGGTCGGTCGGTCGTTTCCCGCCTGGAGGACGGCGGCTGGCCGGGTGCTCATGGCCGCCCGGCCGCGGGAGCAGCAGGAGTCCATGCTCACCTCTGAGATGCCTGCCAACGTGCTCGAGCAGCTCAGTGCCGTCGCTAGCCAGGGGTACGCGGTGGACGATGAGGAGTGCGAGATCGGGGTCCGGTCGGTTGCAGCGCCCGTCCGTGATCCGCTTCAGCGAACTGTGGGCGCTGTGGAGGTCAGCGGGCCGGCGGTCCGCCTCTCCCCGGAGCGCGTCAGGAACGAGATCGTCCCTCTGGTGGTCGGAAGCGCTCAGGAGATCGAGGCGCGGCTTGGGACCAGGCCCCCGCTATCTTGACCGTTCCGCGCCGCGGCGCCGCACCTTCGATCGGGCTTAAGCTCCGGCTGGGTGTCGGAGCCCTCTTCGCCCTCCTTGCCGTTTACCTTCTCCTCGTACTTCCCCCGCTCCACCTGGGCGCAGTCCGGCTCGGGGAGCTGAGCCTGGCCTGGTGGTATGGCGGGGTGTTGGCTCCTCTCTTCGCTGTCATCTTGACCATCGCCTGCCTCGGGTCAAACCCCATGAGCGGGCCGCCACCATTGACGGGCCGGATCGCCATCTGGATCATGCCGCCGCTTCTGTTCTCTCTTCCCATCGAGCTTTTGGTGGAGGGGCGTGACGGGCTGTGGATCGCACTCCTGGTGGTGGTAGCGCCGCTGATCGCCCTCCTCCTGGTTGCGGTGCCCGGAGGGACGATGAAACCGGTCACCGGCATGAGAACGCCCGTGGTTGTCGTCGTCGCGCTTCTCCTCTGGGCCCAGCTTCTCCTGGCGGGTGACCTCGCCGCCTCGCTGGGCTTTCCACGCCTCGCCGGTATCCTGACGGCCGCGTGTGGCGCTCTCCTCGTGACCGGCTTGAGCCCGCGCGGCCAGCGCTGGCGGGCCCTTCTGCCCATCGCACTGCTCGCGCTGTTTGTCCCCCTTGTGGTCATCATCGGCGTGGCGGACCGGCTCCCGCACGAGGCGTGGAGCGCTGCGGCCTCGCGACTGGCCTTCCGATTCGCCCCCGACAGTCCGTGGGTGGTCGGAGGGCGGCCGATCCAGGTTGAGCCAGGGGTCGAGACCCTTCTCTTTGAAGAAGAACACCGGATCACCGTGCTGACCGAGGGGCCGCTTCGACTGATGATCAACGACCGCGGCAAGACCCAGATCTACGAGTGGACCCTGGCGGCTGGCCAGTCGATCAACCTGAGGCCCGGCGACCGGCTGTTTGTGGAGCCGGGGCGCCGCCTCCTGTTCGAGGCTGGCAAGCGCGTGCCCGGCGCCCCCGTGTGGGGACTCCGTTGGGCCGACACGCCCTTTGGCCCGCTCGGCCCGGGGCTCCTCTGGCTCCTCGGAGCGGGGCTGACCGTCGTGGGCGGCGCCCTTGCGATCCTGACCTACGGGCGCTCGGTTCCGACCTCGCGCCTGACAGGAGCCCTCGGAGGCATCAGCGTACTTCTGATCCTGCTCTGGGCCGAGGGCTGGGCCATTTACACCGTGTCTGAGGCTCCCGAAATCTTCCTCGGTGGCCTCTCTCCGTCAAAACTCTTCGAGCTTCCGGTCCTGATCCTCCCCGGGAGCCGCTGGGGTCCGGCCCTCCGGGGCCTGACGATGTTCGGCGGGTACCTCGCCCTCCTGGCCAATGCCGTCGCGCTGAGGGAGCTGCTCGCTCGTAGAAAAGGGGAGCGGGTAGGCGGGCTCTGGGTCGCGATGCTGGCGGCGGCCACAGTGGGAAGCATGTGGGTGGTGGATCCTTGGATGGTGCTGCTCATCGCGTTGGGGCTGGCGGCCTCAACGCTGGCCCCGCTGGCCTGGGCTGCTCTCCCGCCAGGCCGAGCGCAGGCAGCTACCGCCGGGGTGGGGACCGGCGCTGCCGTCTTCCTGGGCCTCACTGTTCTGAGGCAGCTCCAGCCCGTCCCTGGGCCCTGGGCCGAGCCACTCCTGACCTACCCCGCCCTGGTGGCCGCACCGGTGAGCGCTTTCATCCTCTGGGTGCTGAGAGGCCCTGAACGCTAGCGCGGCGTTTCAGGCAGGGCGAACGC
>JBHIBG010000166.1:0-4088 GCA_046758965.1 Methylomirabilia bacterium
GCCGCGCGCGGAGGCGCAGCGCTTTCATAACATCAAATCATGACGGCCTATCTAGGGGGAGAGCGGCACCCCGAAGTCCTTGGCGAGCTGCTCTGTTCGCTCTACATACTTTGGAATCCGCAACGCGGTGAACAGTTGATGGGCCTCCCGGAGATGGGTCGCGGCCGCCTCCTGGTTCCCCCGGGCGCGGGCGAGTAGGGCCAGCTCCATCCGCGTGCGTCCCAGCTCGTACCTCGACTGAGTTGAGGCAAAAGTCTGAAGGGCTTGATTGAAATGGCTCTCAGCCTCCGGGAGCTCACCTCTGGCCTGGGCGATCCGGCCGAGGGTTTGCCGGGCCCATCCGACCCCTACCCAGAAGTTTGCGCCCCTCGAGATTTCCAATCCTTGGATCGCAAGGTCAAGCGCCCGCTCGATTTGACGGTTGACGCGATAGGCGTCGGCGAGAAACACTGCGAACCAGCCTTGGAATTGCCGGAACCCGAACTGGCCAAGTCGCTGGGCTGCCTGCTCAAGCAGCGGGATCGCGTGCGCGACATCTCCTTTCTCCAGATACGTGAAGCCCAGCCACCCCATCGTGATCGCTCTATTGAAGGGGTCGGGAGAGCGTTCGAAGCTTCGCTGACAGGCCGACACTCCCGCCTCCCATTCTCCCATCGCCGCATGGATCACCCCGCTGACCCACGCCGCAAAACTCTGGAGCCGCGGGTCCCCCATCGCTTCTGCCACGGCCTGCGCCCGGGCCAGAGCCTCCAGGGCAGGCTCAAACTGACCGATTTGCGTATAACTTTGCCCGGCGTTCCAATGGGCGTGGCCGAGCCACCACCGCTCCTCTGTCAGCTCCAGCAGCTTCACCGCTTGGAGGCCGTACTCGATCCCCTGAAGGGCCCGCCCTGACAAGGCACAGTTCTGGGCCAGCAAACAATAGGCCTTGCCCTTGGTTGCCTCATCACCACATCGCTCAGCTTCGGAAATGGCTCGCTGCGCACTGTGGGCTGCCCGATCGTGATCTCCGAGGAAGGTGTAGGTCCACCCGAGCAGAAAATAGTAGTGGCCGGTCAGAGAGGCGTCCTCGAGACGCTCGAGGCGCTCCCGTTGCGGAAGGAGCAGGTCCAGGATCTCCTGGAAGCGGCCGAGGGGAATGAGCGAGGACCCTTGGCTCAGGATTAGATCGAAGAGCCGACGGTCTCGTCCTTCCGCCGGCAGCCCGTTGACATGCATCAGGGCCTCCTGAAGGGCCGTGACCGCTTCCTCATGGGCGTATAGCCGCGCGGCGTTCTTCGCGAAGCGACTCAAATAGTCGACAGCCTTATCGGCCTCCTGGGTCTTTGAGTAGTGGTACGCGAGGCGGTCATAGGCCTCCTCTGGGCGATCTGCATAGGTCGCCTCCAGCGCGCGCCCGGCTGCCGCATGGAGAGTGCGGCGGCGGGGCTCCGGAAGGCTTGCGTAGGCCACCTCCTGCGTCAGGGCGTGCTTGAAGAGATAGACCGTCTCTGCGGCCCCGCTCTGCTCGTAGAGAAACTCCAGCCGCATCAGCTCCCGGAGAGGCGGATCCAGGGCGCCGGGCCCCTCCCAAATCGCCTCGAGGAGCCGTAACGAGATCTCCCGGCCGAGGATGGACGCGGTCTGAAGGAGCCGCTTGGCTTCCTCGGGGAGCCGATCGATCCGGGCGAGGAGCACCTCCTGGATAGTGTCCGGGGCTGCCAGGGTCGGGCGGAGATCTCCCTGTTCCCGGAGCGCCCGGGAGAGCTCCTCCAGGAAGAACGGGTTCCCCTCAGCCTTGTCGAGGATCAGCTGCACGAGGGGGTCAAGGACGTGGTCTGTCGGGAGGACGGAATGCACCACGCTCAGGGCGTCCTGGGGTGAGAGCGGCTGAAGGGCCATCTGCGTCGCATAGGACTTCTCCAGCCAGGGCGGCCGATAGCCGGGCCGGTAGGTCGAAAGGAAGAGGATGGGCGTACCGGCCAGGCTCCCTACGAGCGACGCGATGCAATCTTCCGAGGTCTTGTCAATCCACTGGAGGTCCTCCACCACGACGATCATCGGGCGGCGCCGGCTGGCTTTGAGGAGGATCTGCCGCAGGGTCTCGAAGGTCCGCTCCTTGATCGCTTCAGGGCTCAATACGGCCAGCCTCTCTGTCCCCTCCTTCACTCCCAGGAGCTGGAGAAGATACGGCGCCCACTCCTCCGGGTCCATCTCGACTGCCTGGAGGCCGGAGCGAACCTTCTCGGTGATCGCTTCGGGAGGATCGGTCTCCGGGATCCTGAAGTTCCGCCTGAGGACGCCGACCAGCGGGAGATACGGAACGGAGCTGCCGTAGGAGAGACAGCGTCCTCGCAAGTACGGGACCGGCTGGCCGGCGAGGCTTTGTCGGAACTCGAAGAGGAGCCTGGACTTGCCGATGCCGGCCTCCCCGAGGATCCCGACCGCCTGGCCGTGCCCCCTCATGGCGGAGGCGAGCCGGGTTCGTACCAGCTCCAGGTCCTGACGCCGCCCTACGAACCTGGTCATCCGCCTCCCTAGCCCGAAGCCCCTTCGCTCTCGCCCCGCCAGTCGGTAGGCTTGCCCCTGCGCCCGCTCGAGGGCGCCCAGCGGCGCCAGGTCGAAGTGGCGTTCGAGGAGGGGTGCCGCACTCTGACTGACGACGATGGCGTTCGGCTGAGCGCCTGATACCAGAGCTTCCAGGACCACCCACGCCTGGTGCTTGGCATCGAGGTCGATCTGGGCCGCACCGCTACCCTGCCCCACCAGGAATTGGCCGACGTGGATCCCGAGCTTGAACGCCAACGGCTCGGTCTCACCTCGCCGGGCGCGCTCGGCGGCCTTCCGGATCGCCATCGCGGTGTGCGCCGCCCGCCTCGGCGCATCCTCGACAGGCTCAAGCCCGTACGCGGCCACGATCCCCGTGGGGCTTAGCTCGTCGATCCGCCCGCCGAAGCTCTGCACCTTCTCCGCGAGCACCTCGAGCGCCCGGCTGGCGTACAGGGGGGACTCCGTGTCCGGCGGTACAACCAGAGCCGCGCGCAGGAGCGTGAGGCGGCGCCGCTCCCACCGGACGCTGGCGGGCGCCGGCGCCGCTCCGGAGAGGACCGCCGGGGCGGCGGCTACTGGGGCCGCCTGCCGCGTGGCGCGCCGAGAGAGGGCTGGCGCTGACGCACCCTGGCGCAGCCCGTGCTTGTCGATTCGGTAGCGGAGCGTGTTGCGCGAGATCCCTAGCCGCACCGCGGCGCGCGTAATGTTCCAGCCGGTCTCGCGGAGCGCCTGGAGGAGGTGGGCGCGCTCAACGCCTCCGACCGCGTCCTCGAGGGGCATGGCGTTCTCCCCTTGAGTGACCTCGCGCGGCTCCGCGGTGGGAGCCTCCGGCAGCCCGAGCATCTCCGTGGTCACCAGCGGCGCCTCCGAGAGGAGCACCACCCGCTCGATGACGTTACTCAGCTCCCGGATGTTTCCCGGCCACGGGCAGGCCAGGAGCGTGGCGCGTGCCTCCGGGGTGAAGGCCTTCGGCGGAAGGTCGTAGTCGTCGCAGGCCCGGGCGAGGAAATGCTCAGCGAGGACCAGGATGTCCCGGCCCCGTTCGCGCAGGGGAGGCACGGAGAGGCTCAGCACCGCCAGCCGATGGTAGAGGTCCTCGCGGAAGCGTCGCTCGCGCGTGGCCGTCAACAGGTCCTGGTTGGTAGCGGTAAGGATCCACGCATCCACCGGCTCGCTTCGCGTGCTGCCGAGCCGGCGCACCGCGCGGTTCTCGATCACGGTCAGGAGCTTCGCCTGGAGCCCCTCGGGCAGGAGCCCCACCTCGTCGAGGAAGATCGTCCCGCCGTGGGCCGCCTGAAAGAGCCCCGCCTTGGCCTGGCGGGCGTCGGTGAAGGCTCCGCGCTCGAAGCCGAACAGCTCGGCCTCGAGCAGGGTCTCGGGGATGGCCGCGCAGTTGACGTCCACAAACGGGCCGGAGCCGCGGGGGCCCGCCCGATGAATGGCCCGGGCAAGGAGCCCCTTGCCGGTTCCCGTCTCTCCAAGGATGAGGATGGGGGGGAGCCGGCGGACGTCGGACTGGCGCTGAAGCAGCCGGGTGATCTTCTCCCGGACAGCTACGA
>JBHIBG010000167.1:0-4083 GCA_046758965.1 Methylomirabilia bacterium
TGCTGAAAAAAATCTGAAATATACTCGCTGGAATGAGAGTCGCGATATAGGGTTCGGTTCGCCTGGGCGCATTGGGGGTGCGATAAAGGCCGCATTGACACGTATGCTCGAGATCAAGAGCCTCGAGATGGCTAAGATACGCAAATACGGAAAGGAATAGCTCGCTTGGCCGCGGCACTTGACACCCTCCGGGTCCCTGCCTAGACTGCTGCCAAGTTGCAGCAGTTCCCTAGTATACGCAGGCGGTGGGGCGAGGGTTCGAGGCATGCAAGGGTGAGCCCTTTTCCAGCCCTTGTCGCCTGCCTCCTGGCCCTCGCGGGCTTGACGGCGTTCACGCCGGTGGCACCCGTGGAGACGCTCGCCGGCGGGCAGACAGGCCGAATCCAGTTCCGGACGCTGACCCTCTCCGCAACGCAGTTCCTGACGGGGGCGAAGGGGGGCAAACCTGTGGTGATCTGGGGGGATCTTCGGCTCCCCCGTGCGGGAGCGGGACACCTGCCGGCGGTGGTCCTCGTGCATGGCTCGGGCGGTGTGGGCACCGTCGTAGAGAGGTGGGCCGAGGAGATCAACGGGATCGGCGTCGCGGCCTTCATCCTGGACAGTTTCACCGGGCGCGGCATCCTCCAGACGGCCGACGACCAGTCGAGGCTGGGCTCAGGGAGCATGATGGTCGATGCGTTTCGGGCGCTCCGTCTGCTGTCTACTCACCCGCGCATCGACCCCGCCCGTATCGCGGTCATGGGCTTCTCCAAGGGGGGCATCGTGAGCCTCTACGCCAGCCTCAGGCGCTTTCGTCGGATGCATGGGCCGGAGGAGGGCGAGTTCGCGGCGTATCTGGCCTTCTATCCCTTCTGCGGTTTTGCCTTTGCCGGCGACGAGCAGGTGAGTGACCAGCCGATTCGGATCTTTCACGGCGCGGCTGATGACTACACGCCCATTGTGCCGTGCCGGGAGTACGTCGGCCGACTGCGTCGGGCCGGGAAGGACGTCCGGCTGATCGAGTACCGTGGCGCCCCGCACGGCTTCGACAACCCACACCTCCCGCCGGCCCGCTTCCTCTCCCAGGTGGTCAACCCGACTCGGTGCGCCTTCCTCGAGCGCCCGATCGGACGGCTGCTGAACCGAGAGACCGGCCAGCCGCTCGATTTCAACGATCCCTGCTTCTCGCGAGGAGCGACGGTCGGCTACAATCCTCGCGCCCACCGCCAGGCGGTCCAGGCGGTGAAGACGTTGCTGATGACCACGTTCAAGCTGGGCCCGTGACCGCGGAGGGGTTGCTCATCCGGCAGAAGAAAGATCTCCCGAGGCGGGTTGATCGGCTCGAGAGCGGGGACCGAGCACGGCATCGAGGTCTTCAGGTCTGCTGATGCCGGAGTATCGGATCACTCCGTCCTTGTCGATGATCACGTTCGTCGGCGTCCCTCGAACACGGTAGGCCTTCGTGATCTCGTGCGCTTCGTCGTAAATCACGGGAAACGGAAGCATGAAGTGGTCACGGTAGCGGCTCGCCCGGCGTTTGGAGTCGTTGACGGCGATGTTCACGGCCAGGATGGCCACGTCTTTCCGGGCTTTATGTAGGGCCTTCATGGAGGGAACCTCCCCCCGGCAGACCGGTCACCACGAGGCCCAGAACCACAGGTAGACGTGCTTTTTCCCAGCGAAATCCGATAGCCTGACCAGCTTTCCGTCCATGTCCCTCGCCGAGAAATCCGGCGCCGGGTGCTGCTCGGCGCCCCGGATCGGCGGGGACCAGGCCGCGAGGAAGGCCAGCAGAGCAAGCCCCGAGACCAATCGAACCCAGCCTCGTCTCTTCATACCAACCACTCCCTTCATCACCACCACTCCTTAGGGTTAAAGCCAACTAGATGAGGAGGGTCCCCATCTGGATGAGAAAGAACTCCCCTGCGCCCAGGAACAGGACGGCAAACCCTCGGTTTACCCAAACCATCCAGGGCCCCGCCTTGGGCAGCGTTTTCAGCAACCCTGAGAACGTCCCCACGATGAGGAGCAGCGTTCCCAGGCCCAGCGAGAAGCTAAAGAGGAGCAGCATCCCCAGAGCGACGTTCTGCTGAGTCGCCACGAACGCGAGAACGGATCCCAGCACGGGCGCCGTGCACGGCCCGGCCACCAGGGCCGACGAGCCGCCGACCGTGAAAGCGCCGAGGTAACTACGCCGGGAAGCACCGCCGAGGGCCGCCAGCCGCGAGGCGACCCATGCGGGCATCTGGAGGGTGAAGACATCCAGCATCCCCAGCCCCATGAGGATGGTGAGGTTTGCAAACAGGAGGTAGACCCAGGGGTTCGTCCCACCCGCGCCGAAAATGCCCCCTGTCAGCGGCGCGAAAGCCCCCAACGCCGAGTAAACCAGGGCCATTCCGATGACGTAAGCCAGCGAGAGCGTGAACGCCTGGCCTTTCGTCTGGACGCCGGTCGCCCCGATGAAGCCGGCGGTCACGGGGACCAAAGGGTAGATGCAGGGGGTGAAGCTCGTCAGGACGCCGGCAGAGAAGATCAGCAGGATGGTCGGCGGGCCAACCGTCGTGATGTCAAACTCAGCGATCAACGCTTCCTCCTTCACCGCGAACTACGGTGCTCGGTTGCTCACGCCGCGACAGGCGCCTCCGCGTGCGCATTCACTCCAGCGGCTTCGTTGGCGTGCAAGCCCGATGCCACTCCGTTTGACGTGGAAATTCCCGTTTCCTCTGCTGAGGGTTGGGCATTCTGCCCGCGACTCTCTCGGCGTAGGCGCAAATTCGCCTGAGGATCAGGCGGAGGGTTCGTGAGCCCATCCGTGACCGTTTTCACGCTTGACAGCGTTACCTGGCTCGGCCTAGACTTCTCACGAGTCCGAGGTGAAGCTGTCCGGACCTGCGGGGAGGCGGGTATGCCCCGGGTGCCTCGACAACTTTTCCGCGCCCTCGTCGGTCACGAGCCCGGCGAGGGCGTTTGCGTGTCTACCGGGGAGTGAAAGATGAGGCGTCTCATCGGAGCGCTCATCGGAGCCCTGTTGTGGTTTGGGCTTGTGGCGTTCCTGGCAGGTCGATTCTAGCTGGCGACCGCTTGGATCTGACCTGGACCGTCTCCAAAACCTAGAACGCCAGTTTTCGACCACTGCTGAACCCCCAGTGGGCCTCGGGCGCGAGCCAAATGGTCGGCAGCGAGGAGGCCGATTCCCAGGCTCTGGCGCCTCACTTCAGGCCAAGGCGTCAACCATCTCCCGGAGCTTCGCCTTCGGGACGGCGCCAACGACCTGATCCAGAACCTTGCCGTCTCTGATGAAGAGGACGGTTGGGATCGAACGAATACCGTGCCGCGCCGCCAACCCCGGGTTTTCGTCCACGTTTACCTTGACGAGCGTCACCTTGCCGCTCGACTCACCGGCCAACTCATCCAGGACCGGTGCCAGCATCCTGCAAGGGCCACACCACTCAGCCCAGAAATCCACCATCAGGAGCCCGTCCTGCGTGGCCAGGCGCTGGTCAACATCGGCGTCGGTGGGGGTACGAGTGCTCTCGCTCATACCGATCCGCCTCCTTTTGGGCGCGACATTCTTGACGCGCCCGCTAACTCTCTTGTGCAACGCCGGTGCCAACCTGATGGGCCACTCCGAAGAATCCGAAGAACGTTGGGCGGTTACGAGCCAGGGAGAGCAGAATGGGCCTCGGCCGGTCATGGCAGTTCTGGCAGATTGCCCGGAATGTCCTGATAAGGTTTCAGGCAGATCTGGCAGATTGCCCTATCCGCTCGGGAGACTCCGCCGGCCGGGGGTCAAGCGCCGCCTGTTGTTGACACGTGACCTGACCGCTTTCATTAAAATCCCTCATGCGGAGATCCGTTCGTGATGGGGCGGTGAGGTCGCCCGTCAGCTCGTCGAGCCGGGGCCCCACCCGCTTCAGTTTCTTGCGGGGGTCGATCGTCTGAGGTAGTCTTAGGTGGGCTGGAGCCGACCTGGTCGGTCGTTCGATCCCAGGACGGCTCACCAGTTCTCATTCGCGCAACAGCGCTGCGGCGACCCCGTCGTCTAGCCGGGCCAAGGACGCGACCCTTTCAAGGTCGAGATCGCGGGTTCGAATCCCGCCGGGG
>JBHIBG010000168.1:0-3973 GCA_046758965.1 Methylomirabilia bacterium
GGAATCGTCATCAGCGCGTAAGCGACCATCACGACCTCGGCATCCCCGAAGTTGAATTCGGTGAGCCCGGCAACCAGGAAGCCCAGGATCGCCGCCAGGCTCCCGGTGACCAGGGCCCGTTCACGCAGCTGGGCCGATCCGGCTCGCTTAAGGATCCCGAGCCCGCGAGCGAAGAAGGCGCCCCAGAGCCAGAGCCAGCAGCCGAAGCCGAGCAGCCCGCGCTCCACGAGGACCTGCAGCGGGGAGTTGTGGAGGTGGCCCCGCCGCTGCACCGGGGCCTGGGGGGAGACATAGCGGGGG
This sequence comes from Methylomirabilia bacterium, assembly GCA_046758965.1. GTDB lineage: Bacteria > Methylomirabilota > Methylomirabilia > Rokubacteriales > CSP1-6 > JBHIBG01. Next base: position 301 of record JBHIBG010000168.1, read on the forward strand.
TAGAGATATCTGACCTGGCCGCGCCCGATGCCGGTAATCGGGTTGACCTCCATCATCCGAACCCCGGCCTGCCACATGTAGAGACGGTCTCGAACGGTGGTCGGGTCGGCCAGGTTTCTCAGCCCGATCCCCCTGCCCAGGGTCGCTGTACCAACGGCCACCAGGAGGAACAGGAGCAGGATCGACCCCCCGGCGAGGACCACAACCCGGCGCTGGCTGACCAGCGAGGCAAGCCCCGCCACTCCCCCCAGAAACCCCACCCACGCCCCTCGCGTGAGCGTGAGGACCAGAGCGAGAAGCATGAGCACCCAGGCCGGGAGCTCCCAGCGACGGTGGGCCGAGCCTCGAACCAGGAACCGCGGCAGGGAAGCGAGGAGGACGAGCGTCAGCACCCCGGCGAGCGTCATGTAGATGCTGTAGAAGCCCCGCGCCCGCCAGCACCTCGTGAGCCACCGATCGAGAAGCGGGACCGGCCAGGGCTCAGGCGAGCAGAGCCCGACCTGCAGCACGCTCCAGACCGACACCCCTGCCATCACCAGCAGGAGCCGCCCCAGAAGCCACTCGGCCCCTGCCGGCCCCCGGAGGGTGTTGACCAGGAGGAAGAAGACAGCGATCAGGAGCAGATCCTTTGAGAGATAGAGGCTCCGGGAGACATCCGCCGAGAGGAAGGCTGAGAGCAGGCCCGCTGCGATGAAGCCGAGGAAGGGGCCGGCGAGGGGGAAGACGAGGGCGGAGCGGGCCTGAGGATCACGAAGACGGAGGAGTTGAAGTGCGACGAGGGCTGCGAGAGCGGATTGGGCCAGGCTGATCGAGATCCCCAGACCGACGACGAACGCCTCCCGAATCCCTCGCTCAAGGGAGCGCATCACGGGGTCAGTAGGCGTTCGCGTTCCTCAAGCCATTCCACACGGTGAGCCACAGGATTCTGAGGTCGAAGGCGAGAGACCAGCGCTCGATGTAGTAGAGATCGTACTCGATCCGCTTCTCCAGGGAGGTGCTTCCCCGCCAGCCATTGACCTGGGCCCAGCCGGTCATCCCCGATTTCACTTTGTGCCGGAGCATGTACCGGGGCATCTCGCGCCGGAACTGCTCCACGAAGACCGGCCGCTCCGGTCGGGGGCCCACCAGGCTCATCTCTCCCTTGAGGACATTCACGAGCTGGGGGAGCTCGTCCAGGCTCCACGAGCGGAGGAAGGTGCCAAGCCGGGTGCGGCGAGGGTCGTCAGGCGCAGCCCACACCGGTCCGGTCTGCCCCTCTGCGTCCACCGGCATCGTCCGAAACTTGAGCATCGAAAAGCGGCGCCCGTCGAGCCCCATCCGCTCCTGCCGGTAGAGCACCGGGCTGCCGGACCTGAGCCGGATGGTCAGGGCGATCAGCAGCATCAGGGGGGCTCCGAGGATGAACCCCAGGCCTCCGAGCACGAGGTCGAAGCCGCGCTTCAGCACCAGGTTCCAGCCATAGAGGGGAGAGATCCGCAGGTGGATAAAGGCGAGGCCTTCGAACTCTTCTGTACCGGCTCTGAGGCTTGCGAAGCGAAGGAAGTCCGGCACGAAATGGATCGTCACCGGAGCATCGCCGATCTCCTCGAGGACCATCGGTACGCGGGCGAACTCCTCGTGCGGGAGCGCCAGGATGACATGGTCCACCTGGAACTGGTGCATCACGCTCTGAAGATCAGCGTAGGACCCGAGCCGCTTCACGTGTGGATCGCCCTCGTCCTTCTCCTCCCCCACCACGCCGACGACCTGAATCCCCACATCCGGGCGCCTGCGGAGCCGCTCCACGACCTCCCGCGCCAGCTCGCCTCCGCCCACGACGAGGGCATGGCGAAGGTTGTAGCCCCGCCGCCGCGCGAAGCGGAGAGCCTCGCGGAAGACAGCCCGGGAGAGGCTCGCGGAGACCACCGAGAGCAGCCAGAAGTAGACAACCACCAGCCGCGAGAACTCGAAGGAGCGGAAGAAGAACATCACCCCCACGAGGATGAGGCAGCCGAGGCTCGTGGCTTTGGCGACGTCGATCCACTCGGAGAGCCGCGAGCCGAGCCGCCGCGGCCGGTAGAGGCCAAAGGTCTTGAACGCCACGGCCCAGACCACGATGATCGGGGCGAGCAGGGCCAGGTACGGGCCGAGGGGAGGAATCCCGCGGTAGACCGGAACCGGGCCGAGATGGAACCGGAGGTAGTACGCCAGAAGCCAGCTCCCGGCGATGAGGGCCAGGTCTCCCGCCAGCACCAGGTGCTCGAAGAGCCGGGAGTGCGCCTTCAGCATCGCGCCACCAGGGCTTTGGCCCTTTCGATGAACTCCCTCGCGTATTCGACGGCCTGCTCCGCCTGAGTCTTCGTGAACATCTCCGAAGGCGTCCCCCCTGGCAGGGCCTTCAGAGCTTTGATCACCAGATCCAGGTCGCTCCACTGGTCCGCTTCCCCTCTTCCCACCGACCCGAAGGCCACGGCCTTCAGAGCCCCGCTAAGGTGCGGAGCGAGGCGTTGTCGCAATCCTTTCAAGTCCTGAATGATCGGGGTCGACATGCCGCACTGATTCTACCATGGGGAGTCGGCAGTGGGCCTTCAGCCCCGGGAGAACTCCTCCCACCGCCGGGAGACCCACGCCGCGATCTGCTCTTTGAAGCGCGGCCGGTCGAAGGCTTCAGCGCGGGCGCGAAGCGCCTTCGGATCGAACCGGTGGGCGCTGGCCTCGAACCGGCGGATCGCCTCGACCAGCGACTCCACGGACTGCTCGGAGAAGAAGATCCCCGTGGGGAGCTCGGCCTCTCCGTCGAACGGCACGACGGTCTCCAGCGCTCCGCCCTGGCCAAAGGCGATGACAGGCCGCCCGGACGCCATCGCCTCCAGCGGGACGATGCCGAAATCCTCCACAGGCGGAAACAGGAGCGCGCGGCAGCGCGCGTAGAGCTCGGCGACCTCACCGTCCGAGCGCCAGCCGACAAGCTCCACGGTCGGGCCGGCGAGGGCGCGAAGCCGGGCTTCCTCCGGCCCCGAACCCGCCACCACCAGGCGGAGCCCGAGACGGTTGGCCGCCTCCACCGCCAGGTCCACTCGCTTGTACGGGGTGAGGGCCGAGACGACGAGGTAGAACTCCCCCGGCTCCTCGCTGACTCTGAAGCGCCTGACATCCACCGGCGGAAAGATCACCTCGGCATGCCGACCGTAGCAGCGCTCGATCCGATCGGCGACGAAGCCAGAGATCGCCGCGAACTCATGGACGCGGGCGGCGGTGGCCCGGTCCCAGCGACGGAGCGCTGCCGCCACCGGCGGCATCAGGAGGCGCGCTGCCCTGCCGGCCCGCTCGCCGAAGTAGTCGTCGTAGCGGTCCCAGACGTACCGCATTGGAGTCAGGCAGTAGCAGAGGTGGAGCGCGCCCGACGGCACGCGCACGCCCTTGGCCACGCAGTGGCTCGCCGAAAGGACCAGGTCGTAGCCCCGAAGATCAAAGCGCTCCATGCCCCACGGGAAAAGCGGAAGCAGGGAGCGGTAGCGCGCCTCGACGCCGGGGAGCCGCTGGAGGAAGGAGGTAGTGATCCGGCGATTCTCGATCGTGGCTGAGACACTGCCGGGGATGTGGAGGAGGGTGAAGAGGGGCGCCTCGGGGAAGAGCTCGCAGAGGCCCTCGAGGCAGCGCTCTCCGCCCCGCATCCCCGTGAGCCAGTCGTGGA
>JBHIBG010000169.1:0-3955 GCA_046758965.1 Methylomirabilia bacterium
GTGTCAGCCTGGTTCACCTTCCTCACCGCCGTTCTCGCCGTTTTCGGCTTCCTCCGCCTCTGAGCGCCAAGTCCAGAACTGCATCGTCGCTCTTCGAGCTGGTCCACCTCGTTGAACTTCGGCCCACACTTCAACAAAGGTGTACTCAACGCAAAACGCACGCGTCTTGGCTTCCTGGGCTTCAATTCCGGACGTGTCTCCTTACTTTAGCCTTCTGACGGTCAAGCCTTCGGCGCGCTTGACCGATATGGGGCGCCTCCAGGTTAGACCTCGACAGTCTTCCCCACGGAGGGGAGGGACCGTGCCAGTGCTGGGCGCCGATGATCGAGCTCACGTCAGGGCCCGGGAGGTATGGGTGGGACCTACGCGACTCGGTTGTTTACGGATTTTGCGCAATTGTGTATTATCCATGATATGGAACATCGCATTTCAGCAACCGAACTGGCCCGTAAGCTTGGCGACATCCTTGCCCGGGTCCGCTACCGAGGGGATTCCTTCGTGGTCGAGCGAAACGGCGATCCGGTGGCACGCCTCGTTCCCCTCCCCGAGAAGTCCACTCCCCTACTCGAAGCGCTGGGCGCCTGGCGAGCCGCCGGTGCACCTGACCCGGCCTTTGCCGACGACCTAGAGCGGATCGGTGCCGCAGACCGGCCACCAGGGAACGCGTGGGCCTCGTGATCGACACCAGCGCGCTCGTTGCCGTCGAGCGCTCACCGATTGGCTTCCAGGAGATTCTCTCCTCGGCTATCGGCAACGAACCCACGGCACTTCCCGCGATCGTCTACGCAGAACTGCCAGTCGGAGTTCTGCTCGCGGACACTCCGGCCCGCGCGGCTAGTCGCCGCTCCAAGATCAACGCGCTGATCTCCCGAGTCCCAATCATCGACTTCGGACCGGAGGTCGCCGAACGCTGGGCTGATCTGTTCGCGATGCTAAGCCGGGAGGGCCACCTCATTCCGGCCAACGATCTTGCCGTCGCCGCAACAGCCATTCACCTTGGGTTCGGGGTACTCGTCGGGCCGCGGGACGAGGCCCACTTCCGAACCATCGTCGGGCTCCGGGTGGAACCATTGGCGCTGGCCTAGCTCCTCCAGACGGCCGGTCGCCGCAGCGAATCGTCCGGAGAGAGATGACGCTGACGCGGAACGCAACCGTGCGACTTCTGGACGGGCCACCAACGCTTATACCATGCGGTGAAGCGGAAACTTCCCTGGGTAAAGGGGATCGGTGATTACGACACCAACGGCTGGCGTTTCCTAGCTCCCTAGACGCCTCACTCACCTTACCCCGTTCACCCAAAGGGGGGAGTCGGGGCGGCAACAGCGGGGCTTGCAGATCATTTCTCGCTTGACCTCGCCCAGGATGACTGATAACCTTACCATCCAGCAGCCAACTAGGACGATGAACAGGATGGCTAAAATGCCTACTTATCCTCATACAAGCAAGGCTAAGATTACCGTGACCCTCAGTACCGATCTGGTCCGTCAACTCGATGCCCTGGTGGATACGGCGGAGGCCCGGTCCCGTAGCCAATTTGTGGAAGAGGCTGTCCGTCGGTGGCTTGAGGAGCGCCTCCGAAGAGATCTCGAAACCAAGACGGAGGAGTACTACCACTCTCTATCGCCAAGCGAGCAGCAGGAGGATAAAGAGTGGTCCTCACTCGCCGCTGAAGCGGCCAGACGACTCTGGGACGCATAAGCTCGGTGTCCTATCCACGCCGCGGCGAAATCTATCTCGTTACGCTACCCGGGCATCCCGCAGATCCCAAGGCCCGACCGGCTCTCATTGTGTCTATGGACGTCCGAAACCGTCTGGCGAACGATGTGATTGTGGTGCCCCTGTCCACGACGCTGCGGCCGGCCCCGACCCATGTGACACTTCCCGCCGGGGAAGCAGGTCTCCGGGAAACTTCCATGGCCAAGTGCGAGCAAGTCACCACCCTGGACCGATCGTTTCTGATCCGTGGCCCCTTTGCTGGAACCATTAGGCCAGCGCTCATGGGGGACGTAGAAAAGGCAATCCAGCGCGCCATCGGCATTCCCGTTGCCTGAGCTCCCCATGCCGTCATAGCCCGACAAATTCGACCTCCGCGAGCTGGAAGAAGAACCTCCAGACCCTCTCCGCGACGGGGGAGAGGGACTATGCCGATGACCTTCGGAGCTAACCTCTTGACTTTCATCGGGTGACGATGTATTCTATTGTCCGACAAGTTCTCCCACGTGGGGCTAATTGAGCACCGTTCAAAAGAGTCTCAGGATCCCGAAGGAACTGCTCAAGACGATTGACGAGTTGGCTGAAGTCTCTCGTCAGGACTTCTCTGCGGTCGCCATCGACTTGTTGACCGAAGCCGCCAGGATGAGACGATGCCCGGGCATTGTCTTCGCCGACGGACCTGCCGGACGGCGGGCGCGAATCGCCGGCACTGGACTGGATGTCTGGGAGGTCATCGCGACCTGGAACAGCCTGGATCGCGAGTTCGGGCGCGTCCGCGAGGCCTACTCCTGGCTTTCGGAACCTCAGCTCCGGGCCGCCCTCGGGTACTATGCTGCCTATCCAGAAGAGATCGACCGACGCATTGCCTTGAATGAACGCTGGACCGAGGAGCGCCTGCGTACTCAGCATCCTTCGCTGGCCGTCTACCCGCGGTGAAGTTTTACCTGGACGAGGACCTCAGCCCCAGGGTGGCTGAGCTCCTCCGGGCTCGGGGCTTCGACGCAGTCAGCGTGCATGAAATCAGAACCGCGGGGCTGTCGGACTGGGAGCAACTCGAGCGGGCTACCGCCGAGGGCCGCTGCCTGGTCACCCGTAATCGCGACGACTTCATTCCTCTCACCATCCAGTACTTCACTGACCAACGCCCTCACTATGGCGTTCTTATCGTCCCTCACACGCTGCCGGCCGATCACTTTTCCCTCTTGGGCGACTCCCTGGCCAGCTATGCCGTGGGACACCCGGATGGTTTGTCTCCCTACGGGATTGATTTCCTCTAATCCCTTCCCTGCGACTCGCTCCACGGCCGTCGTTGACCAGGAACTACCGTCCATCGCCCGACAATCCCCGCCCCAGTAGGCCCGGGCCCGACCCTCTCCCCCCAAGGGGAAAGGGAAAAATGGCTTCCCTCACCCGCAGCCTCTCGCAGTGGGAGTAAGGAACCATATTACGAACGCAAAGTGACGCCTTCTCCATATATCGCGTGAGGTATACATACCGGCGCGACATCGGTGCGGCGCCCGGCTCTTCGTAGCCTCAGTGGCCGCGTTGAGGACGCTCCGGCGGCCGGTCGCCTGGCGCAGGTAGGAGTTGAGGCGAGAAGCTCGATTGACGCACACGACGGCCACTTGTATAATTTTGTCATACACTCCGGAGGGCTGTCATATGAATCAAAGACGTGTGCCGCTGACAGTTTCTGTTCCCCCCGACCTGGCGCGGAAATTTCAGAGGTTGGCCAAGACCGAGGCCAAAAATAAGAGCCAGCTCTTCCGTGACATGTTCCGTGCGTATGAGCAACGCCGCCTGGAGCAGGAGTTCCTCGAGCTTCAGCGGTACGGCGCCCGACAGGCCCGAAAGAAAGGCATTCTGACGGAAGCCGATGTCGAAGCTCTCGTTTTTCAGGACCGCTGAATGTGCGCGTAGTTTTCGATACGAATATCTTCATCTCCGCCTTTGTCATCCCCGGCGGCAATGCGGAAGAGGCATACCTCCATGCCGTGCGCGGGACGCTCGAGTTGTTCAGCTCGGTCTCCATTCTCACCGAAACCGCCAACACACTCCGAACCAAATTCGGATGGTCAGATGCGAAGGTCCAAGACCTCCTCCGGTCCATCAGTAAAACGGCCACCGTCCTGAAGACCGAGCCTCACCTTCACGTTGTCAGAGATGAGCCGGACAATCGGATCCTGGAATGTGCTCTGCTCGCTGAGGCCGACATTATCCTCACCGGCGACCGCCATCTCTT
>JBHIBG010000170.1:0-3947 GCA_046758965.1 Methylomirabilia bacterium
CGCTCCGGCGTCCTGCGCTTCGCCGCCCGCTACGGCTCGTCGGATTCGCTCGGCAGGGCATCCCCGGCGCGCGACGCCTCTAAATCGTGGGGCGCTATTTACAGGCGTGAGATCTCGACGAGGTTACTGTGAAGGGCCGGCCCCTCGCCCAGGTCAGCGACCCGATCCGAGGTCAGCACGTTCACGCCCAGGCCCCCGGGGGAGAACTTCTGCCACCAGATCCCCTCGATCACCGCTACGCCCGGCCGGGTGTCTTCGGTCAGAACGGCGACGAACCGCGCCGCGCCTCGGTCGTTGTAAACCCGGACCAGCTCACCGGCTGAGACTCCTCGAGCGGAGGCGTCGTCGGGATGGACGAACACCGTGGGACCCTTCTGCCGCCGCCGGAGAAGCTCCGACTGGCTGAAGCTCGAGTTCAGGAAGAAGTTGTTCGGCGGCACCATCAGCTGGAGCGGGAAGCGCTCGGCCAGCTCGGCGTTCTCCGGCCCCTCGGTCAGCGGGACGTAGGTGGGCAGCGCCGGCAAGCCTTGGGCGGCCAGCTGCTCGGAGTAGAACTCCACTTTTCCGGACGGTGTCGCGGCCCCGTCCGCAAAGGGCAGGTAAGGTCGGCCGACATTGAGCCTCGCCGACCGTTCTTCCCTGAGCCGCTCGTAGCTGATCTCCCGCACCGCCGGGTGATCCACGTCCAGGAGCTCCCGGATCAGCTCCGCTTCGGTTTTCTCGAAGTGCGGGTCCCTGAGCCCGAGGGCGTGGGCCACGAGGCGGAAGACCTCCCAGTTGGACCTGGCCTCACCCTGAGGCGCGATGAGCGGTTCACCCAGCTGGAGATAGAGGTGACCGAAGGACTTGTAGAGGTCCGGATGCTCCATGGAGGTTGTGGCCGGGAGCACGAGGTCGGCGTAGTCGGTGGTGTCGGTGAGCATCTGCTCATGGACCACCGTGAACAGGCCTTCCTGCCGGAGTCCCTCGAGAACCAGCCCCTGATTGGGGCAGACCGAAGCCGGGTTCGAGTTGTAGACGTAGAGAGCTTTGATCGGCGGGGCGAGAGCCGGATCGGTGAGAGCGCGCCCGAGATTGATCATGTTGATCAGACGGGGCGCCGGCTCGGGCATCAGGTCCGGCCGCTCCACGGCCGCGTAATTGAGCGGGAAAGAGCCCGACGAGGAGAGAAGCGCCCCGCCTGCCGGGTGAGCGTAGGCGCCGGTGAGGGCGGGCAGGCAGGCCAGGGTCCGGCAGCTCATCGCGCCGTTGTCGTGGCGGGAGAGACCGATCCCCACCCGGATGAAGCTCGCCCGCGTCGCCCCGTACCGACGAGCAAACTCCACGATCTGGGCGGCGGTGAGGCCGGTGATACGCGCCGCCCACTCCGGGTCGTGCCGCTTCACGTGCTCGGCGAGCCGGTCGAACCCGAGGGTCGCGCGGGCGATGTAGTCGCTGTCGATCAGCCCCTCTGTGACGAGGACGTGCATCACCCCGAGGGCCAGGGCGGTGTCGGTGCCGGGCCGCGGCATCAGGTGGAGGTCGGCCTCTTTCGCCGTGCGAGTCCGGTAGGGGTCGACGACCACCAGGAAGGCGCCCCGCTGGCGCGCGCGCTTGACAAAGGTCATCAGGTTGATGTGGGTGTAGGCCGCGTTGATCCCCCAGAGCACGACAAGGTCTGAGCGAACCATCTGCTCGGCGTCGTTCCCGCCGACGATCCCGACCGTGGCGCGCCACCCCGCGTAGGCCGTAGTGATGCAGATGGTACGGGCGAGGCGACTGGCCCCCAGCGCGTGAAAGAAGGCGTGCCCAGCGTGGTACTGGACGAGGCCGAGGGTGCCTCCGTAGGAGTACGGAAGGATCGCTTCGGCGCCCCACCGAGCGGTGACCTCCCTGAAGCGATGAGCGATCTCCTCGATCGCCTCGTCCCAGGAGATCGCCCGGAATCTCCCCTCCCCTTTCGGCCCCGCTCGGCGCAGGGGGCTCCGGACCCTCAGGGGCGAGTAGACGCGCTCGGCGTAGTCGTGGACCTTGCCGCAGATCACCCCCTGGGTGAAGGGGTGGTCGGGGTTGCCGGAGACGTCGGTGAGGCGCCCATCCTCGAGGGTGACGACCAGGCTGCAGGCAGAGGGACAGTCGTGGGGGCAGACCGACAGGCGCCGCTCGATCATGGCAGTGCCAGCCTAACACAGCGACGCGGGCAGATCATCACGTGTCCGATCTCACACGGAAACCGAGCCTTCCGGCGGTATCATGATTTCCATGAGGCTCGCAGTTCTCAAGCCGTTCCTCGAGCACCCGGAGGCGCGCCGGCTGGCTCTGATCTTCGCGGTGGTCTACTTCGCCCAGGGGATGTGGAACCTCCCCACCCAGCCCATCCGCTTCACGCTCAAGGAGCAACTCGGCCTTTCGGCCGCCCAGGTAGCGGCCTTCTTCTCGATCACGGCGATCCCGTGGCTCGTCAAGCCGCTCTACGGGCTCATCTCAGACTTCATTCCCCTGTTCGGCCGGCGCCGCAAGAGCTATCTCCTCCTGACCTCGGCGCTGGCCGCTGCCGCCGGCTTCAGCCTGAGCCTGCTGGGCGGCTACACGTACTGGACGCTGGCGATCCTGTTCATGCTCATGGGGCTCGGGCTGGCCTTCACCGACGTGATGATCGACGCCCTGATGGTGGAGAGCGGGCGCCCGCTCGGCCTGACCGGAGCCTTTCAGTCAGTCCAGTGGGCCTCGATTTACACCGCCGCCATCCTCGTCGGCGTGGTCGGCGGCTACCTCACGAAGAACGCTCCGCTCCAGGTGCCCTTCGCGCTGGCCGCGCTGTTCCCCCTGATCTCCTTCACCATCGCGCTCTGGGCAGTGCGGGAGCCGCCGGTGGCCGGAGGTAGGCCCCAGTTCCGCGAGACCGGGCTGGCGATCAAGGGTGGATGCACCTCTCGTCCCCTCTGGATCGTGGCGGGGTTCATCCTCTTCTGGACCTTCAGCCCCTCGATCGGCACCGCGCTCTACTTCTACCAGACCGACACGCTCCAGTTCAGCCAGCAGTTCATCGGGAACCTCACCTCGCTCTCCTCCGCCTCGGCCATTGCCGGAGCACTCCTCTACGGAGCGTTTTCCAAGAACTTCCCGTTCCGATGGATCCTCAACACCGCCATCGCGATCGGGGTGGTCTCGACACTCAGCTACCTTGGGTACGTCGGACCGTATTCGGCGATCGTCCTCGACGCGCTCTTCGGCGCCATCGGGATGATCGCGCTGCTGGCCTTCCTGGACCTGGCCGCCAAGGCCTGCCCGAAGCAGGCCGAGGGGACGTTCTTCGCCTTGCTGATGTCCGTCTACAACGGGGGCGTTCAGGGGTCCCAGATCATTGGGGGCTGGCTGTACGACCAGGTGGGCTACACGAACCTCATCCTGATCAGCGCTGCCTTCACCGCGCTCTGCTGGTTTCTGGTCCCGCTCCTGAGAGTGGAGGAGCTGGATGCTCGGGCCAAGCAGGAGCCCCTGGTCAGCCCCCTTCCGGCAGCCGGGTCATGACGGACTCGTAGCTCCGGCGGAGCCACCGGAGCGCGCGGGAAATTCCCTCCCGGGATTCCACCTGACACTCCACCCACCCGCGTCGAGCGAAGCGCCGGTGGGGAGTAATTCCCGGGGTCTTGAGCGCGCGGGTCTGATCCCCGAGGGTGAGCCGGATCCAGAGGTCGTGCTCCTTGGGGCGGAGCGGGAAGCAACCGAAGAGCTGATCCCCGACAAAGTATCCCCACCGGCCGAACATCCGCGTGATCCTGACCTTCGGCCAGGCGGCCACGGCGGTGTTCAGGTGCCGCGCGACGCTCTCCGCCCCCGCCGAGACGGTGCGCTTCGCCTTCCGCCCCTTCCCGCTCCCCCTTGCCTGCATTCGATCAACGACTCGGTCAGCGACTAGTGGTCCGACCCGCTATTCCTGTCGGAAAAGTCCCACCGTTGGAGGTAGG
>JBHIBG010000171.1:0-3885 GCA_046758965.1 Methylomirabilia bacterium
GGCAGGGGATGAAGACCCTCCGCGCGGCCGGGCTCATGAAGGTGGTCGAGGGGATCACCACCGTGGAGGAGATAATCCGGGTCAGCGCGGATTAGGATCCATACCGCCGTCCACCGCTCCGTCCTCGGCGCCCGCTCAACGAGATGCGTGATCCTGACAGAATGGCACCGGTGCTGACCAAACGGCCCCCCCCTTGTTGAGTTCCCCTTCCTGAACGTCCCTTCAACAACGTCCCTTCAACACGGTCGATATTCGACCGATTCTGCCAAGAAATCACCATCCCTGCCCTGGCTGGGCTCAGCTTGGAAACTGGCAAGGGATTTGCTCGGATGCTACCGAGGATTCCCGCCTGAGCGGGAAGTCCGGTCGGTCCCTCGGGAGTCGGCCCGTCAGGCCCGGTGGGGCAAGGTCGAGCATGCGGATGGCCAGAGACTCGCGAGTTGGCTGAGGAGGAATTCCATGGAAGAGACCTGTCCCAAATGCGGTCACCCGGAGGTCGAAAGCGATGAGTGCATGCGCTGCCGGGTTATCGTCACAAGGTACCGAGCCCACCTCGAGCACCGCGGCAAGCGAGCTCTGGTGGCCCGCAAGCATCCGGCCGGCCCGGCGCGACGGCCCCAGCCTGCCCAGTGGGACCCTCCACAAACTGGAGCGGACAGAGCTGAGGTCCGCCGGCTCTCTTTCGAGGGCACCGGAGGGTCACTGTTCGGGATTCACATCGTCAACGTCTTCCTGACTGTTCTCACGCTCGGTGTCTACTACGTGTGGGCCAAGGTGAGGGTCCGCCGCTACGTTCTGAGCCAGACCGAGTTCGAGGGTGATCGATTCGCCTACCACGGGACCGGCAAGGAGTTGGCGACTGGCTTGCTGAAGGCAGCAGTGGTGTTCGGCCTCCCCGTGATGTTCTTGAGAGTCGTGTCGGAGGTCCTGGACGTCGGAGTCATGGTCAAGCTCGTGGCAGAGCTTCTTGCTGGGGGAATCTTCCTGGTCTTCTACCCTGTCGCGATGGTCGGGGCTCGCCGTTATCGGCTCAGCCGGACCTCGTGGCGTGGGATTCGGTTTTCGTTCCGGGGGCGGGCCTTGGACTTCATCAAGCTCTTCGTGGGGGGGTCGTTCCTGACCGCGTTGACGCTGGGCCTGTACGCCCCAATCTTCGCGGTCAGGCGATACGAGTTTATGACGTCTCACTCCTACTTCGGCACCCAGAATTTCCGCTTCGACGGACAGGGGCGCGACCTTCTCGGCAGCTACCTCCTCGCCCTCTTGCTCACGCTGCCCACCCTGGGTCTTTGCTGGTTCTGGTTCCTGGCCAGAAAGCGGCGCTATCTCTGGGATCGTACCTCCTTTGGCGATACCCGCTTCCACTCCACGGTCACGGGTGGGCGCCTGCTCGCCCTCCACCTCGGGAATCTGCTCCTGCTCGTCGTCACCTTGGGCCTGGCCTCGCCATGGGTGAAGGTCCGAAACATCAGGTTCGCCTTCCAATACCTCACCCTCGAGGGGACCCTGGATCTGGCAGGCATAGAGCAGGAAGCGCAGGTCGCAACCGCCACGGGTGAAGGGCTCGCCAGCTTCCTGGATACGGGGTTTGACTTCGCCTAGCATGTCCGGACCGTGATGTCGACAGATCTCCCATGGCGGAGGGCCTCAGCGCCGGAGCAGGCGACCGCCTGACGGTCCTGACGCTGACGTTGGCGGCAGCGGCATCGTGACCAGGGCGGCGGCCCCTGCACCGGCGGATCTGCCCGTCGGGTGGGCGGACGACCCTCCCGTCCCCGGACGAGCGAAGATGAGAATCACTCGTGAGCCGATCCGCCGATTCGTGTGGTTCCTTGTCGTCGCCTCGGTGGTGGCAGGGTGTGGAGTCTGGGGAACGCAGGCCGAGCAATCCTACACGGCGGGGCGGAAGGCGTTTAAGCAGAACGCCTTGCGCGAGGCGCTCCAGCACTTCCGGACGGCCGCGATCCAGGCGCCCGCCAGCGCAGCCGCCCACAGCTGGCGCGGGATGGTCGCGGAGAGCCTCGGGGAGTTCGACGAGGCGCTGGAGGCCTACCGAGCGGCCGTCAAAGTCGAACCGTCCTTTGCCAGCAACTCTCAGCTGGGAGCGCTCGCAGACCGGATGGGGGAGACGGACCTCGCAGTGGAATCGCTCAGGGCCAGCCTCTCGGTCTCCTGGGTCGGTCGTGCGCGACAATCGCTCAGGGCCAGCCTCTCGGACTTCCTTGATTGCGTGGCGGGTTCGTCCGCCCTCAGCCGGTCGGCCTGGTGGGGCGGTTGCGCGGCGATATCGGTGACGGTCAACCTCCGAACCTTCTGGCGTGGTTCTGAGGAGGTGGCGCAGTATCTCTTCCGGGTGCTCATCGAGTCCGGGGATCACGAAGGGGCGTTGGAGCTGGCCCGTGGCCGCGGGTGGGTGCGTGCGGGAGCCGATTATTGCGGTGAGTCCGGAGTTCAGCTTTCCGACGAGACAGCGGCGCTCCTCGCGATGCTGGTCCATCCCGAGCGCGCGGACTGCCTGCTTCCCATCGCCATGGCCCTCACCGATGGTGGGCTGGTCCGCCTTGCGCATCTCGTGCTGATGGACCAGATCCGGAACTCCCGCGATCCGCGCGTCCGGGAGAAAGCCGAAGCGTTCCTTCGCCATCGGCTGCCCGCTCACACCGTCGTGAAGCTGGGCGAGTCGCTCAACATCGTCGCGTACAGGCTCCAGCATCGGCACAAGAAGCCCGCGGAGGCGCTCGAAGCCTATCAGAAAGCGATAGCTGCCGATCCCTCCTTTTCCTGGCCGTACAGCAACATCGGGACGCTCTACCTGAACAGGGGAGAGAATGAGAGGGCCCTCGACTGGCTTCGGAAGGCTGTAGCGGTTAACCCGAATCACTACCGGGCTCTCGTGAATCTCGGTATCAGCGCCGATCGCCTCAATCGGTACGACGAGGCCATAGCCGCCTACCGACGGGCCATTGCACTAGAACCGGACGGCGGCGGCGGTCACGCGAATCTGGGCTGGATACTGCTGCGGCTCGGGCGGGAGGCGGAAGCGATCCGGGAGCTGCGGACAGCGGTCCGGCTTGACCCGACCCTCAAGAGAGAACGGGCGTACCTCAACCAACGGTTCGGAGCCGATCCCCGAGGCGGGCCGACCGCGCTCAGCGCCAGGTGAACGGGAGGGGGAGGCGATGCGCGTGGGGTGGGCCCTCGCCGCGGCACTCCTGTTCTTGTGGGCAGCCACAGGAGCTGCCCACGGGAGTCGACCGATCGATGATGCCCCCGGGCATCTACACCGCGCCGGGGAGGCCTTCCGCGCTGGCCGGCTTTCCGAGGCCCTGGACGAGGCCCGCCGCGCAGCCTCGGCTGCCCCGCTCTCGGCGGAGGCCCTTCTCACCTACGGGCAGATCGCGGAGTACATGGGCGAGTTCGAGGAGGCGCAGGAGGCGTACGCCGAGGCCGAGGCGGTAGCGCCTGACGAGCCCCCGGTCGTGAGGTCGATGGCGTCGTTCGCGGCTCGCGTGGGCGAGTACGACCGTGCGCTCGATCTCCTCGACCGCCTCGTGGCGGCCCACTGGTGGTGGGAGCGCTGGCTGAGTCGGCTCCTTCACCTGAGCCCTGGCCTCGAACAGATCGTGCAGCTGAAGATTGACATCCTGATGGAGCAGGGCGACCTCGAGGGAGCGCGGAAGGTTGCCTGGGAATACGGGATCGTGAGGGCGCGCTGGAACTACTGCCACGAGGCCCGTGAGCGTACCGCCGACCAGTCGCGCGAAGCGGTCTTCCAGGCGTTCCGCCTCGCTGTCCTCGCCCAACCCGGCGCAGCGGACTGCCTCCGGTGGTACGGCCAGTGGCTGACTGACGAGGGGTTCGTGCGCCTGGGCCGGGTGATGGTAC
>JBHIBG010000172.1:0-3835 GCA_046758965.1 Methylomirabilia bacterium
CTAGAGGGGGAAATCAGCTATGAGCACGCCGACGCTGAACGCCTTGACGCAGCGCCTGGACCGCGTGGAACGGGAGAATCGTCGCATGAAGCTCGCCGGTGCCGTCGTGTTGGTCGTGCTTGCCGCCTTGGCCGTCTTGGGTCTCGTCTTGGTCCTCGGAGCCGAAGGGACCGCGAGGGAGGCGGCGGACGAGTTCGGGGGCCAGCGGTTCGTCGTCGAGCGCGACCTCCTCGCACGGATGATCCAGGGCGGTTTCGACGAGACCGCAGGCTCCCTTCAGGCCCTTCGCCAAGAGATCCTGAGAGGGCTTGAGACGGTGGCGAAAGACCTCGATGTCATCCGCGCGGACATCTGGCAGATCCGCGCCGACTTGAGGGAGATCGAGATGATCCAGCCCGATTTCACGCAGGCTTCGGTTGAGACCGAGTTCGAGTCAGCACCTTAGGCGGAGCGGGACCGGAAGATCCGGGGCTCGTGCCGGGGTTACGGAGGAACACGCGATGAACGAACCGAGCATGGACAGTCTGACGCAACGCCTGAATCATCTGGAACGGCAGAATCGGCGCTTGAAGCAGCTGGCTGCCCTCATACTTGCCGGGGTCGCCGCCCTGGCGCTGACGGGCGAGGCTCTCCCGAGGAGCCGGACGGTAGAGGCGGAAAAGTTCATTCTGAAGGATGCAAGCGGAAGAATACGGGCAATTCTTGGCGCCGACCGGTCTTCCGGTAAGGGTGAGCCCGACCACGGCCTCTTCCTCTATGATGCGAGCGGACGAGCGCGCGCCCGGCTGGCCATGTGGGGTGGCGGGACGCAGTTGGTGCTCTACGACTACGACGCGCACATCACGAGCCTCGCCGGCCTGGACGCGATGGGCAGGTTTGCAGGTCTCAGTCTGGACGCCAGCCCGGACAGTGCGGAGGAACCCAGCGAAGGTTTCGCTGAGCTGACAGTCGGGATGGGAGGGTCGAGCTTCGTCATCGGAGGTCTGGTCGAGGAGAGTAGGCAGGGTATCGGCGCTCTGGCGTCCGTGGCGGAGCTGTCATCCGACAGGCCCGTGGCGCCCGTCGACAGGCATGGCCAGGTCATCTGGAAAATCCCGAGAGTCTTGGCATCGGTTCGATCAACGTGCTGCTGAGAAGGATTTCTTTGGCGCATGGTCGACGTTTTGATGGCTTGCCCGGAAGACGTTCCGGCGTGTGCAGACTTGGCCGAGGCAGTCAGCGGACCTAGGCGGAGCGGGCCGATCGTGCAAGCCGCCCTGGATCGCCAGCAACTGCTGGTCGCTCATGCCGGTGGAGAGGTCGTCGGGACGCTCGCCTACCGCACGGACTGGTTCACCTGTACCCTGGTCATCCTCGTGTGCGTGAGGTCGGACTGGCGCGGACGGGGTGTGGCCCGAGCCCTCTACCAGGCCTTAGAGGAGCGAAGCCTGAGTCCCCGGGTCTTCTCCTCCGCCCCGGAGACGGCCACGGCAGCCATCCAGATGCACCGGGCGCTCGGGTTCGTCGCCAGCGGTCATGTGGACAATCTCCCCCAAGGCTCCCGCGAGCTGCTGTTCTACAAGCGGCTCAAGCCCAGAGGTGCCTCCGACGGCGGGCTGGGCTACGATCCTTGTTGACGCTTACCTGAACACGGAGGTCTCGGTCTCCTTGGCGGTGATGAACTCAAGGAGCGCGGGTGTGCCCTCCCGGGTCTTCCGGACGGCGCGCTTGATGGCGGGGACGATCTGGTCGGGCTCGGTCACGCGCTCCGCGTAGCCGCCGAGGGCGCGGGCCATGTCGGCGTAGTGGCCCGTGATATCAGTGCTGCGGTATTTCTCCGTGGCGACTTTCATCACCCGGAGCTCGATGGCCATGGAAAAGTTGTTGAACAGCACAGACAGGATCGGGATGCGCTCGCGCACGGCGGTCTCGAAATCCATGCCGGTGAACCCGATGGCGGCGTCGCCCCAGACGTTGATGCAGAGCTTGTCCGGCGCGGCGAGCTTGGCGCCCATGGCGAGCCCGAGCCCGTAACCGAGCTGGGTGGTCTTCCCCCAGCCGATGTAGGTGAGGGGGGCCTGGGTCTCCCAGAAGGGCGAGAGCTGATCCCGCGGGCTACCGGCGTCATGCGTGATGATGGTGCTGGCCACATCCACGGTATGCATCAGATCCCAGATGACGCGGTAGGGCGAGAGCGGCGTGGCGCTCGAGGTGAGCTTGGGCATCCACTGCGCCAGCCACTCGGCCTTGGTAGTCGTGATCTCTCGCGCCACAGTGTCGGCGTGGCCGCGCGTGCGGCGGCGGAGCCGCTCCTTCACCTCGGCGGCGAGGGCTTCCAGCGTCAGGCCCGCATCGCCGATCAGAACGTGGTCGGCCCGGAGATCCTTGTTGAGATCGGCCGGATCGAGCGTGGCGTGTATGAGGACCTTGCCCGGTGGCATGCGGACGCCGTAGTTGGTGGTGGAGAAGCTGCAGCCGATGCCGAAGATGACATCGGCGTGCTTGAGGAAGTGATGGACAGCTTTCGGGATCGACCGGCCGCACGATCCGAGCGACAGGGGGTGCGTCTCCGGGAAGGCGCTCTTACCCTGGAGGCTCGTGGTCACCGGGCCCTCGAGCAGCTCGGCCAGCTCGCGCAGTGGCTGCCAGGCGCGCGCGTAGTGCACCCCCTGGCCGGCGTAGATGACGGGCCGCTCGGCCTCCACCAGGACGCCCGCCACCTCGGCGACCGCCTGCGGGTCGGGCGCCGTGCGTGCCCGGGGCGCCGGGCGGTAGGCCAGGGGCTCCGGCACCTCCTCGGGGAGGACGTCGGTTGGGATCTCGACGAGCACGGGACGAGGCCGGCCGTTTCGCACCTGGGTGAAGGCGCGCCGCAGGGCATCGGGGATGGCATCGGCACACGTGACCTGCTCCGCCCACTTGGTGACATGCCGATAGTTGAGGAAGGAGTTGAAGTTCGGCGGGATGTTGGTCAGCCGGCGCGGGTATCCGGCGGGCAGCACCACGATGGGCACGGAGTCTGCGTATGCCTGCGCCACCCCGCCGAAGGCGTTCTCCGCGCCCGGACCGTGCTGCATGGCGAAGACGCCGATGCGCCGGCCGGACGAGACGCGGCTGACGGCGTCGGCCATATGGAGCCCCGTGCGCTCCTGCCGAACGATGATGGTGCGGATGTCCGCCTGCGCTGCCGCCTCGATGATGGGGTTGACGGGGTAGCCGATGAGGAAGGTGACTCCCTCGCGCTTCAGGATGTCCGCGATGGCAGCGGCCGCCTGCATGTCGTCTCTCCTTTTGAGGGTTTCCAGAACATATCTCGGTTCCCGGCAACGGAACCTACTCCGAAACTCCAGGCCGGCTCGAGTGACGCTGTGCCAGCATCTAGTCGCAGTCGGTGACCCGTCCCTGCGGCCTCTCGACGAAGTCGACGCGCACCCGGGCCCCGGGCTTGAGGCGCCCGGCTGCAGCAACAACGTCGGTCACGTCAAGGCCCCTGACGAAGTTGAGCCTCGCTGTGCTGATGCCGTCGAGGCGAACGTAGGCGATGGCATACGGCGGCGGCGGCGAGTGCTCGAAAGCGGCGGTGACGATGGTGGCCGCCTCGATCGTGCCTTCGCGGCCCGCCTCCACCCGGCCCTCGCAGGGTTCAAAGGGCCGTTCGCAGTGGGTACGGGGCGGGAGGTAAGAAAGCCCGGACCTGCTGCAGCGGGTCGCGAGAAGCCTCTTCTGCTTGAGGCCGTCGAAGAGCGTTCCCGCCACCCGCCGATGCAAGCCGACGCCGAGGATGTAGGCTTCCATATGCCCCCCGTCGTGCCGTTGAGGGTGACGCCGACCCGCCGGACGAGGGGTCGGGATATCC
>JBHIBG010000173.1:0-3753 GCA_046758965.1 Methylomirabilia bacterium
CTCATCCTCACCCTCGCCCTCGGCCTGCTCGCCGGGCCGCTGCCGGTGGAGGCGCAGAAGGCAGGGAAGGTCTCGCGGATGGGCTTTCTCTCACACAGGCCCTCGCCACACTATGAGCCATTCTGGCAGGGGCTGCGGGAGCGCGGCTGGGTTGAGGGGCAGAACCTCATCATTGAGCGGCGATGGGCGAAAGGGAGGAGCGAGCGGTTTCCCGACCTGGCCGCCGAGCTGGTAGGCCTCCAGGTCGACGCAATCGTCGCGGTAACATCGGCAGCAACCCGTGCTGCCATGCAAGCGACCAGAACGACCTCCATCGTCATGACCGTCGTCGGTGATCCTGTTACTTCCGGGTTTGTTGCCAGCCTGGCGCGGCCGGGAGGGAACGTCACTGGGTTGTCGCTCTTGGCCGGCCTGGAGATAGAAGCCAAACGTCTGCAGTTGCTCAAGGAGGTAGTCCCCCATGCCACCCGCGTGGCTGTGCTCGTAAATCCGACCAATCCAATCCATCCGCCGATCGTCTCCCAACAACTCCCGCTGGCAGCAGAGAGATTGCGACTGAGGCTCCAAATCCTGGAGGCTCGAAGGCCGGACGAATTGGAGAGCGCCTTTGAAGCGGCGACTCGGGAGCGCGCCGAGGCGCTCCTAGTGCTTGCGGATCCCCTCACCGTCATTCACCGAGCGCGGATCGCGGCGCTCGCAGCCAAGAGCCGGCTCCCGGCCATATACTTACTTCGGGCGAATGTGGAGGCCGGAGGCCTCATGTCTTATGGGGTAGATCTACGCGACCATTTTCGGCGTGCCGCCTTCTACGTGGACAGAGTCCTCAGAGGTGCCAACCCAGCTGAACTCCCGATCGAGCAGCCCATGAAGTTCGAGTTCGTGATCAACCTGAAGACCGCCAAAGCCCTCGGCCTCACGATCCCGCCGTCCGTCCTCTTCCGGGCGGACAGGGTGATCAAATGATGCTCGGGGACGGTGGCGGCGGAGACCCGGATCAGGCGGGCAGGGTGGGTCGATTGAACGTCCCCGAATATGATCTCAGCGGTAAGGTGGCCTTTGTGACTGGTGCGGGCCGGGGCATCGGGAAGGGCATCGCGCAGGTCCTCGCCGAGGCCGGGGCGGACGTCATCATCAATGCCCTAACCGCTCGGTACGTGGAAGCGCTTGCTGCCGACATCAGGAAGGCAACAGGCCGCCGTGTGATGCCTCTGGTGGCCGACGTGACGAAGTCGGACGAGGTGGAGCGCGCCGTGAACCACATTCTAGACGAGTTTGGCACCCTTCACATTCTGGTCAACAACCTCGGCGATGCCATCAGGAAACCGCTGGTGCCGATACCGGGTCAGGAGGCTGACTCCTCCACGCCCCTTACCGACGAAGAGCTCCGGCTCATCATGGATCTCAACTTCACGGCGACGGTGCTTTGTAGCCGGGCGGTCGGTCCCCATATGCTGTCGCGCGGTTCTGGCAAGGTCATCAACATTGCCTCCTTTGCCGCTGTGAAGGGAACCCCTGCCCTCACGATTTATGCCGCTGCGAAGACCGCCTTGGTGGGTTTCACCCGGGCGCTGGCCGTGGAGTGGGCGTCCTACGGAGTCCAGGTCAACGGGATCGCGCCAGGGCTGTTTCCTGATCCGCTCACCGTAGGCGAGGAGGGCTACAGGCAGAGAGTGCAGCAGGCCAGCCAGGCGGTCCCGCTCCGTCGAGAGGGAAGGCTTCGTGAAGTAGGGCTCCTTGCCCTCTACCTGGCCTCATCGGCCTCGGATTACATGACCGGACAGACCCTTTACCTCGACGGCGGTCTGACGTTGTAACGCAGGAAACCCTCCCCGAGCCTCGCGTGTTCCCAAGACCTGAGCAGTTCATCCAGGCCCACCGCTCCTCGGGGCAGCTAGTATGTACTGAGTCGCGACGGTGTTGACACCGTTACGGATCTGGATACGCTAGACTGTCAACCGGGCACGAGAACCGGTCAGATCAACTTTTCGGGGGGCTCGACATGTCCGACGGCGGGGTCAGGGCGGCGGTCTTCGCCGCGCTCAGCAAGCGGTGGTTCTACGGCTGGACCATCCTCACCGTGGCGGGGCTCGGCATCTTCGCGAGCGGCCCCGGCCAGTCGCACACCTTCAGCGTGTTCGTCGGGCCGATCGGTGACGACCTCGGCATCTCCAAGGCCTCGATCGCGTCGGCCTACGGCTTCGCCACGCTCGCGGCGGCCTTCTGCCTCCCCTACATGGGCCGGCTCGTCGACCGGTTTGGGGCGCGGCGCATGACCACGGTGGTGGTGCTGCTGCTCGGCGCCGCCTGCGTCGCCTTCGGCGCCGCCTCCAACCTGGTCTGGCTCGCCGTTGGGTTCGCGGCGCTGCGCTTCCTCGGCCAGGGCTCGCTGATGCTGAACTGCTCCAACATGGTCTCCCAGTGGTTCAGCCGTCGGCGCGGCTTCGCCCTGAGCCTGATGGCGCTCGGCTTCGCCGCCTCGATGGCGATCCACCCGCCGCTGGGCCAGTACCTGGTCGAGACGATCGGCTGGCGGCAGGCCTGGGTCGTCCTCGGCCTCCTCACCTG
The DNA here is from genome assembly GCA_046758965.1 of Methylomirabilia bacterium. Classification (GTDB taxonomy): domain Bacteria; phylum Methylomirabilota; class Methylomirabilia; order Rokubacteriales; family CSP1-6; genus JBHIBG01. The sequence goes on from JBHIBG010000173.1 coordinate 2,566, forward strand.
GGTGCTGATGCTGCTGCCTGTCCTCCTGCTCGTCCACAACAAGCCGGAGGAGATGGGGCTCTTACCGGACGGCGACCCGCGGGCGACGGCGGAGGCGCAGCCAGGCGGCCACGCCACGACGCCGGTGGGCGGACTCACGCTCCGCGAGGCCCTCGGCACCTCCACCTTCTACATCGTCGGGGCCGGCTGGTTCGCCGTCGCCATGCTGGTGACGACCTTGCACTTCTACCAGGTCTCCATCCTGGTAACGCAGGGGGTCGCTGCCGAGATCGCTGCGCGGGTGTTTCCGGTGTCGGCGCTGACGATGGTGGTGACCATGCCCTTGATCGGCCGTATGTTCGATCGCTTCCGCACCCGTCGCGTGTTCGCCGGCGCCCTGCTCGTCACCATGAGCTCGCTAGTCGGCGTGACCCTCGTCCACGATCTGGTCACGGCCGTGCTTTACGCCGTGCTGTTCGGGCTCAACAACGCCTGCAGCATGACGATGTTCGGCTACCTGTGGCCGCGCTACTTCGGCCGCCGGTACCTCGGCAGCATCCAGGGGACCGGCCAGATGATCGGCGTCGCCGGTGCCTCCCTGGGCCCGCTCCCGGTGGGGCTCGCCTTCGACCTGGTCGGCAGCGCCACCGACACGCTGCGTCTGCTCGCTCTGCTGCCGCTGGCCTGTGCCGTGGGGGCGATGTTCCTGCGCACGCCCGCCATGGTGACGGGCAGCGAGCACCTGGAGTGAGAGGAGAGCCATGCCCAACCTCGAGATCGCAGCCGGCGAGAGCCTCCGCTACGAGTACGACGCGCCGGGCGCGGCCGGGACGACCTTCGTCTTCGTCAACGCGCTGACCGCCAGCACCGCCACCTGGCAGCATCCGGAGATCGGCCCGGCCCTGCGGCGCGCGGGCCACGGCACGCTGTGCTGGAACTTCCGGGGCCAGGCGGAGACCCGGTTCGGGCCCGCGACCGTCCTGTCACCTGGGCTCATCGTCGACGACCTCAAGCGCCTCGTCGACTACCTCGCCCCGCCGCGGCCGATCCTGGTCGGCCTGTCGATCGGCGGGCTGTTCGCCGCCCGGGGCTACCTCGCGGGTGTGCCCGCGGTTGGCCTGGTGCTGATCAACACGCTGCGGAAGCCCGGCCCGCGCCTCGAATGGATCAACCAGGCGATGGTCGCGATGGCCCGCACCGGCGGCACGC
>JBHIBG010000174.1:0-3683 GCA_046758965.1 Methylomirabilia bacterium
CCTGCTGTGCCGCGAGGACCTTTGCCTTGCGGATCAGGTCCCTGTCGAGTCTGAGTGTGATGTTCTGCATCATAGATGTCTCCTCGGGACGATAAGGCGTCTACACGCAAACTGAGTGTAGCACGTTTGGCACGTGCAAACAAGCTAGGTGCCGCGCGTCAGAAGTTGAAATTTGGCCCCGGACGTCCTTTTCTCCCCGCTCGGAGGGGGCGGCGGCAAGGGGTTCAGGTAGCTAGCAAATGCCAGCTGTTCGCGTCGTAACCACCGCTATCCTCCGTCTTTGCGGTCCCTCTCCCCTCGAGGGAAAGGGCCAGGGCGAGGGGTTTTTAGTGGGTTCCCTTCCTCGCTTCCGGCGAGAGGGCGAGGGAGGCCACTTGGCGCAACAGCTGCGAGGTCAAGAAGGCGTCAAGAGATCAAGAAAGTGAGCCGGGGCGACAATCTTGATGTCACGGTAGGACCCCAGAGGAAGCAGAAGGGCTTTGTCTCCCGTCACGAGGAAGTGGGCTTGCGCGGTACCAGCCTGAACGCACCCATCGCCTTTCTTTCTACCAGGTCTAGGAGATCATGCCAAGGGACTTGGCGATCGCCTCGAGTTTCTGGTGCTGTGTCTCGGTCAGATGCCCCTCTGTGCGCTTCTATAGATGCTAGCTCCTGAACCCCGGACATAACTTCTTCGAGCCGAGGCCACCCGATGAATTCCCAGCAGCTCCTTAGTCCAAGGTCAAGATGGGCCGCATCGACTACCTGGTGAGTGTGGCTAGATGTATACAGCAAGACACATCTAGCATCGGATAAGATTTCGGTCGTTTGAAAACTCAGGTCGAACTTCTGCGGGCGTGAAATCGGTGCCGGCGCTCGACCAACCGCTGCGCAGTTGCCTGGACGGAGGGGGGAAAGGCAGGGGCATAGGCCCGGAGTCGGGTGCGGTCCAGCCTGGAGAGGTCCAAGTCCTGGAGGGTCAGGCTGGCGCCACCGCGCGCGATCAGGTAGAGCTGATCCAGGAGTGCCTTCTCCGGCTCTGCGAGGTTGAGGCCGTTCGCCAGCGTGTACCCGAAGAACAGGGGTCCCTTGAGCTGATGGTACTCGACCAGGGTGTCTCCGAGGGTCAAGCGTCGGGAGCGTCGGGGAGTGGCAAAGCTCAGGGCATAGGGGACCTGGCTCAGGATCCCGTAGCGGGAGAGAGCCGATTCAAAGGAGAGATAGGAGGGGTAGACCAGCGCATTCGCGATCCGGGCCAGATCCGGCTGTTTCAAGGCCACCTGATACACCCCCCGGCTGAGCCGCACGAGCACGCCGTACGCCACCAGGCGGTGCAGGGCGACATAGAGACTGGGCCGCCGTTGGCCCAGGACTTTCTCCAGGTCGGCCACGCCGAAGTGGGGCTTGTCGAGGTCGAGGAGCCGCCGCACCAGGAGCAGATCTTTGGGCTTCAGCCGCTCCACTGCTCGATCACCTGCCACTGGGGGCGAGGGAGGTATTTCCGCAGCTCTCGCCGGATGACCCGCCTGTCAAATCCCCTGAGATCGGGCGCGAACTCCCGGCGCAGCTTCTGGGCAATGAACCAGAGATCGTATAGGTCTCGCGGCTGGCGCCGCTCGGTCAGAGCAGCTGCCTTATCCGTCCAGAGGCGCTCGAGGGTTGCCACTTGAGCCAAGACGGTCAGCGGTGTCACAGGACTGGTCAGCAGGCGCAGGTCAAAATCACGGCCTCGTTGCCACTCTTCGGGCCGGGTGGAGATCTCCACCCTGACCGCGAACGCGTAGGGGAGTGAGGGGTCGCGCACCCGGTAGAGGGCGAAGAGGGTGAAACGTTTCGGGAGCGCTTCCACCAACGTGAGCTGCGGCAATGGCCTGGCGGCTTCCCGAGCAGCATGGGTAAACGTCCTGCCGCTGATGGGCGCCGTGGCTGAGAAATCCAGATCGTCCGAAAAGCGGGGCGATCCGTAAGCCAGACGCAGCGCTGTGCCGCCTTTGAATATCAAGAAGCTGCCGATTTCGTGCTCCAGCAGCCCCCGCAAGATAAGCAGTGCATGCTCTTCCCGGAGGAGGTGCTCTGGCGCAATCCCCAGCTGTCGCGAGAGACGGTGGACGTCCACGGGAAGACTAACTTCGGGAAGACTAACTTATCAAAAGTGTTAAGTTTCTCTGAATCGTACTCAGAAAAGCCATCCCTTGTCAAGGTGAGTCGTACTTGATCAAGGTGAGTCCTACTTAGCGACTTGGCTGGGGCAAGCGCATCGGTCCTGCTGAAGCTCAGCCCTCTGTGCCAATGATAGTGAGACACCTACCCCCCTTGGAATTACTGTAGAAGAAGAGGGTGGGGAGGTGAGGGAACATGGCCAAGATCGATAGGATGCCCACGCCAGCGAAGGAGGTCGTGCCCATGTCTGACGGGCGGGGCGCCGCGGGGCAGGCGGTACTGGCGGACAGCACGGCGCTCAGCAGTCGGCCGGCGCCTAGCGTGAGGCCGGCCGCTGGGGTGCCGGATCCCGAGGTGCCGGAAAAGGCGGCGCGCCGTCGCTTCCCGGCCGAGTACAAACTGCGAATCCTGCGGGACGCTGAGGGTTGTGGGACGCCCGGCGCCATCGGGGCCCTGCTGCGGCGCGAAGGGCTGTACTCCTCGCACCTGACCACGTGGCGGCAGCAGCAGGAGCAGGGGGTCCTGGAGGCCCTGAGCCCTCGGACGCGGGGGCGCCGGGCCGCGGCCTCGCAGCCCCTGGTCCGGCGGATCGCCGAGCTGGAGCGCGAGTTGGCGCGGCTTCACGAGCGGCTGGAGGCGTGGGCCCGCCCGAGCCTCTTCTCACCGAATCCTCGTAGTTGTTCGCACTCGTAGAAGTTCCGTTAGTCTGCTGCATCCCTGGTTCGGTAAGAAATTGCTCCCTGTATGCTTGCGTGCACATCTTGACTCGATACCGGGAGTTGGGCGGTGATCGACAAGTTTGCCGGGGTGGACAGTAAGTTTACCGGGGTGAACCAGCGGATTGACGATCTGCGAGCCGACATGAACCAGAGGCTGAATGAGATGACCCAGAGGCATACGACGTTCATGTGGATCGTCTCAGCCTGGTTCACCTTCCTCACCGCCGTCCTTGGGGTCTTCGGCTTCCTGCGCCTCTGAGCTTCCCTCGGCGACACTCCCCGACCCGCTGGAGATACACGTGGATGTGATCCACAGGAGGCAACCCCTATACGGCAGATGCAGGTGTACCTGACCGAGGTCCAGCGCCGGAGACTGGCGGCGATGGCGAAGGCCTTGGGGATGCCGATGGCCGAGCTCATCCGTCAGGGAGTGGATCTCATCCTTCGTCAAAAAGTGACCCTCGGCCAGGACCCCCTGCTCGATCTCGTGGGGCAGGCCGGTGCAGCCGGACGCTCGGACATCGCGGCTCAGCATGATATGTATCAGGCGGGTCTTTTTCAGGACACCGAGAGGAAGTAACCATGTCCCGGCGTGCCATCTTCGTCGACACGAGCGCGTGGTATGCGCTGCAGGTGACTGACGACGAGTTCCACCCTGCGACGGCAGCCGTGTTTCCGAAGATTCTTGACCGCTACGAGACTCTGGTGACCTCGAACCACGTCGTGGGCGAAACATACACCCTGCTGCGGACGGCGAGAGGGTTTCGGGACAGGAGAAGATTCCAGATGCCTGTGCCTTCGACCCTGACTTCGTCAGAGCAGGTT
>JBHIBG010000175.1:0-3546 GCA_046758965.1 Methylomirabilia bacterium
GGGCCAGCATGGCCTGGATTTTTCGCCGGCCCTTCCCCGCCGTCAACGTCCAAAGAGTGATACAGGGCCGAACTGGCAGAAGGACGGGGAGCAGCAGATGCGCAGACGGCGGCAAAACTCGGCTTGGGCGGCTCCCGCTACCCCGCTGGAGGCGGCCGGGCTGTCCCGGATCCGGACCTACAGGCCGCATACCTGGCATCAGTGTTGCAGATACAGGGAGGCCAGGACGCACGGGGCCTCGGCCCGCCTCAAGGAAATGTAATATGTATTATTTTTCAACTGGTTAGGCATCAAAAAAAGCCGCCGAGAAATGCCACGTAAGATGCCGCGGACACCGCACCGAGGGCGCTCGTCGAACCCCCCGCACCCTGCACCACAGAAGGGGGGGGGTGAAACCCCACTCTTCACCGTCATCCCCAGAGCATCGACTCTCGGGATGATCCCGGAGTTCCACTGCGGTGTCTGCGGAGAGGTCACCATGCGCTTGCCGAAAGACCACCCACCCCGCAGGTGCTGGAAGTGCGGGACCAGGGAGTCCTACAATGGTCAGAGTCCCGCCCGGGGCGCCGGAGCACCCAGAGCAGTCCGGGCTTCGTGACGCCCGCTCGCAGACTGATACAGCAGGCGCGGGTTGGAGTTCCTGGCCGACGGCTGGCGGCCTGAACCCATCGTCGCGAGGATGCCAGAGGCGGGGAAGAGTTAGTCGATGGGCATCGTGACCGGCCCGCCAGCTCCGTAACAGTAGATCCCGCGTCCCGCCGCTCCACCCACCACGGCGATGTCGAAGCAGTCCGGAGTTTCGACGACGGGCAGGCACACGTCCGGGTTCTCCCAGAGCCAGGCCAGCTCCGGATGGGCCGCAGCGAGAGCCTCTGGCTCCTTGTTAAGCATGAGGATCCTAAAGGGCAGCCTGGCGGCGCGATAGAGGGCCTGCTGCAGGTCCGCCTTGGACCACCCCATCGCGGCAAAGCGCTGGGCATGCTCGGGACAGATCAGAAGGGTGTTATGCTCCTTCTCCTCGGTCTTGTACCGAGGATCGCCTCGACGCCCGATCAGCCAGAGCCCGGTACCCACCGCCGCCACGTTGGTCGCGGCCGTGGCGAACACCTCGACGAGCCGCTCAGGCAGGTGATTGGCGAAGTCAAACAGCTCGGAGAGACCGTAAACGAACTGGACCGTCACCGTGCTGGCCTCCCGCGGGTAGCCCTTCCCCACGTGATAGGGCTCCCAAGGACTCTCCGCCTCGTTCTCAGCCACGCAGAGGCTATATTTGGCGGGCGAGCCGATGGTGTCCATGTCCGAAACACCGGGGTAGGTGTGCCCCACGTTCATCATGATCAGCCTGACAGCGCGCCCCAGCACGGTGTTGACCGCCGACACCGCACCAGGCCCTAGGGCACACGACCGGGAGTTGATCCCCAGCGCCTGGGCCTTCGGGCCGTTGACGACGACCAGCGGGGCGTGGGGCCCGGTGGACATGGCCTTGTTCCGGAGATACATCCGCGGGTCAGCCAGGCAGCGGACTGCCGCGATCAACACCGGCAGATGTTCCGGGCGGCAACCAGCCATCACGGCGTTGATCGCGAGCCTCTCTACCGTCGCGCGTCCAAACCCCGGCTCCAAGACGGCAATCAGCTCGTCGGGGCCTCGGGAGGTGCCCCGGAGCATCGCCTCCACTGCCCGCGGAGTCGGAGGGACTACCGGAAACCCATCACTCCAGCCCGCCTCCAGGAAGCGACGGTCCATCGCCGCCGACGCCTCGAGGAGGTCTGCTTCCTCGAAGATGAGCCGCTCATCAAGAGCCCCGGAGGTGTCGGGGCGGGCTTCGGGCGCGCGCACAGGCTGAGTCAAGCCCCCGATGATATCCTCGAAACAGCCGTCCACCATCTTCCGGATGCTCTCGGGCGGCTGATTCGTCAACGGCAGAGGAATGACCGCGAGCGGCAGGCCGGGAAGGCCGAAGCTCTGGGCGCTCCTCTCGGCGTCGCGCACGAAGGCGGCAGCCGTCAAGATGACCGTCGGCACCCCCCGCCGTTCCAGCTCCACCATGTCGTGGACCCCCCACGACGTGCAGGAGCCTCAGTCATTGGTGGTGCCCACCACCGCGTCGCACTGCCGAGCGATCCGGTCGGCGTCCTCCGCGGTGCAGTGCCGCATCAACCACCCCACCGAGCCCACGAAGCGTTGAACCGTCACGCCGGGGAACCGCTCCTTCAGGAGCTCCTCCGTGCGGTCGAGGGCACCATCGCCCCCACTCTTCATGTTCCAGTAGAGCCCGATCCGCTTCCCCGCAAGATCGTCAACGCGCGAAGCCGGCGGTACCGACTGCTCCACCACCCTCGCCACAGGATTCAGCACCTCGAGTCGCGCCATGGAAGATTCCCTCCTCTGTCCTCCCCTGGAAACACCCATCGGCGGCGCGCCGCCGTCAGCGTCTCGAAAGATGCCGGGGCCGGGCCGCTGCGCTCACCTCGCCGGGCTCGAGGATCGCGCTTCGTTGCGAGGCTCAGCGCTCTCCGCTCTTCGCTTGATCCGCCTGACCAGTTCCCGCACAGAGGTCCGCCGAATGATCCGGTTGAACTGGGCTCGGTAGTTGGCGACCAAGCTCACGCCTTCCGCGGTGATGTCGTAGACGAGCCACCGGTCGTCCGGGCGATGCAGGCGGAAGTTCACGGGAACCTCCACGCCCTTGCGTGTCACGACCTGGGTTCGAACAACGGCCACGCTCCCGTCCTGGGACTCGCTCAAGAACCGAACCCGCTCTCCCTGATAGAGCGCGATCCTGGGAAGGTATCTCTGTTCCAGGAAGGCGCGGAAGACGGCCACGAACTCCTCCTGCTCCCAATCGGTCAGCCCTCGCCAGTGACGGGCCATGGCACGCCGGGAAATCTCGGCGAAGTCGAAGAGGTCGACGACGGCCGCGCGAACCGCCGCCTCCCGTTCCCGGGCTCTCGCCTCTGGCTGGAGAGCCGGGTCGTCCAGGATCTGGGTCACCTGGTCAACGGCGGTCCGGAGCCGCTCGGTGGGAGCACCGGCCCCCACGGGGAGGGGCGCGAGGGCCAGGGAGGCGACCACGCAGAGCATCGGCGCGCCACGCCGGAACATGCTGGCTAGTTTACGACAGACCCGGCGGCTAGGATAGGAGGGCGACACGCGCCGGCCAGCGCTCGTTGACCTGAGGAACTCAATCAGCCTCCTATCCCCCCACCGGAGATCGTTCTCCCACGGCATCGGCTGAATGACGGCTGAAGGCTTCAGATGAAGATCGCGCTGATCGGGGCGGGGATCATGGGAACGGGCATCGCGGAGGTGTGCATTGAGGCCGGGCTCTCGGTCCGGCTCTGCTCCCGGAGGCGGGAGAGCCTGGACGGCGCGCTGGAGCGGATCCAGACGAACCAGGCCTAGATGGTCTCGGCCGGACTGCTGAGCGAGGCGGACGCCGGAGACCCTCGCTCTCAAGCAGGCCGTCTTCCGGGACCTGGATCGCCTGGCCCCGCCGCCGCAATTCTCTCCACCGACACCTCCGGCCTCTCGATCACGGCGATC
>JBHIBG010000176.1:0-3488 GCA_046758965.1 Methylomirabilia bacterium
GTCGGCTCCACCGATCTCGCCGCGGCCATGATCACCGGAGAGACGTGGTTCAAGGTCCCGGAGTCCATGAACTTCCATTTCTACGGGAGGCTCAAGCCCTGGGTGTCCGCCAAAGACCTGATCCTGTACGCCATCGGCCAGATCGGCGTGGACGGGGCTACCTACCGCGCCATGGAGTTCACCGGCGAGGCCGTGCGCGCGCTTACCGTGGACCAACGGCTCACCCTGTGTAACATGGCGATCGAGGCGGGCGGCAAGAACGGGATCGTGGCTCCCGACGAGGTTACCCTGGAGTACGTCCGGCCCCGGACCAAACGGCCCTGGACTGTCTACCAGTCGGACCCGGACGCCCGGTACCACTCGCTCTTCGAGTGGGACGCGGGGGAGATCGGGCTGCAGGTGGCCTGTCCCTACTCCCCGGACAACGTCAAGCCGCTCGAGGAGATCGCCGGTGTCGAGGTGGATCAGGTCTTCATCGGCTCGTGCACCAACGCCCGGATGGAGGATTTGCGGGTGGCGGCCCAGATCATGCGGGGCAAGAAGGTGGCGTCCTACGTGCGCTGTATCGTGATCCCGGCCACCCATCAGGTCTACGTGGAGGCGATGCGTGAAGGGCTGATCCAGGTCTTTGCCGAGGCAGGATGCGCGATCTCCGAGGCCACCTGCGGACCGTGCCTCGGTGGGTACAACGGCGTGCTCGGCGCGGAGGAGATCTGCCTCTCCACCTCCAACAGGAACTTCCCCGGTCGAATGGGGCATCCGAAAGCGAAGGTATACCTCGCGAGCCCCGCCGTGGCGGCGTCGACTGCGATCACGGGGAAGATCAGCCACCCCGTCGAAGCCTCTTAGGAGGGAATATGAACCTCGTCGGGAAAGCGTGGAAGTACGGCGATAACGTCGACACCGACCAGATCATCCCTGCCCGGTACCTGGTCACCTCGGACCCCGACGAGCTTGGCCAGCACTGCATGGAGGACGCTGACCCGGAGTTCACCAGGAAGGTCCGGTCAGGTGACATTCTCGTGGGGCTCAAGAACTTCGGCTGCGGCTCCTCTCGGGAGCACGCCCCCATCGCGATCAAGGCGGCGGGCGTGTCAGCGGTGATCGCCAAATCCTTTGCCCGGATCTTCTACCGGAATTCCATTAACCTCGGGCTTCCGCTCTTGGAGTGCCCGGAGGCCGCTGAGCGCGCCGAGCAGGACGAGATCCTCGAGCTGAACCCGACCACCGGGGAGATCAAGAACCTGACCAAGGAGGAGCGCTACCAGGCCCAGCCGCTCCCCGAGTTCGCCCGGGAGATCATGGCCGCGGGCGGGCTGATGAAATATGTGGCCAGGAAGAAGGGACTCCGCACGGCGTAAGCCGCGCGGCAAGGCTCAGGCGGGGGAGTAGAGCGGGGCGATGGCGACCTACCGTATCGCGGTGCTGCCCGGGGACGGGATCGGCCAGGAAGTGATCCCCCAGGCGGTCGCCGTGCTCAAGACCGCGGCTGAGCGGCAAGGGATCTCGTTCGAGTTCGAGCAAGCGCTCGTGGGTGGCGCCGCCATCGATGCCAGCGGCGAGGCGCTGTCGGCAGAGACGCTCGCGCTCTGCCGGGAAAGCCACGCGATCCTCTTCGGTGCGGTGGGTGGCCCCAGGTGGGACGCGCTCCCTCCCGGCCGGCGGCCTGAACTCGGGCTGCTCCGCCTGCGCAAGGAGCTGGACCTGTACGCCAACCTGCGTCCGGCCACCTGCTTCTCCGTGCTGGTGGATGCCTCCCCGCTGAAGCGATCGGTGGTGGAGGGGACGGACGTGATGGTGATCCGAGAGCTCACCGCCGGCCTCTACTTCGGTGAGCCCCGGGGGATGGAGCGGATGGCGGACGGCGGGTACATGGCGGTCAATACGATGGCGTACACCTCCCGGGAGATCGAGCGGGTGGTCCGGCTGGCCTTTGAGGTGGCCCAGAAGCGCAGGAGGCGGTTGGCCTCCGTGGACAAGGCCAACGTGCTGGTGGTCTCACAGCTCTGGCGTCAGGTGGTGAACGAGGTGGCCAGAGAGTTTCCAGATGTCGCGCTGGAGCACGTCTTGGTCGACAACTGCGCCATGGCGCTCGTTCAGAGGCCCACCCACTTCGACACGATCGTGACCGAGAACACCTTCGGAGATATCCTGTCAGATGAGGCGGCAATTCTGGCGGGGTCCATGGGGATGCTCCCCTCGGCCTCGCTGGGCGGGGAGACGGCGCTCTATGAGCCGGTGCACGGGACAGCGCCGGACATCGCGGGCCAGGGGATCGCCAACCCGATTGCGGCGATCCTCTCCGGCGCCATGCTGCTCCGCTATTCCCTCAGCCTGGAGGCGGAGGCCCAGCGGATCGAGCAGGCGGTGGTGCGAGTGATCGAGAAGGGCTACCGCACCACTGACATTCACGGGGAGGGCACGACACGAGTGGGGACGGTCGAGATGGGAAGCCTGGTCGCGCGGGAAGTCGAGGCGCTCTCCTAACATTTTCGAGGTCGCGCAATGGCATCAGGGTACGTCGTAGCGGCGGTAGGGGCGACCGGGGCGGCCGGGACAACCACCCTCAGAGTCCTGGAGGAGCGGAAGTTTCCCGTGAAGGAGCTCCGGGCTTACGCCTCCGATCGATCCGACGGGAAGACCGTGAGGTTCAAGGGCGAGGCAGTTCGAGTCTCGCGTCTGCGCGCGGAGGCGTTCAAGGGGGTGGAGATCGCCTTCTTCTCTGCCGGGTCAGCCCAGTCCAGAGAGTGGGTGCCCGCGGCGGTTGCGGCCGGGGCCTTGGTGGTTGACAAGTCGAGCGCGTTCAGGATGGACCCCACGGTGCCGCTGGTGGTCCCGGAGATCAACGCCCATGCCGCGAGGAGCCACAGGGGAATCGTTGCGAGTCCCAACTGCACCACGGTAGTGACGGTGATGCCGCTCAAGCCCCTCCACGACGCCGCCCGGCTCCGGCGGGTCGTCGCCGTGAGCTACCAGGCGGTCTCCGGTGCCGGGGTGAGAGGGGTCGAGGAGCTCCGTCGCCAGGTCCTGGCCTGGGCTAAGGGCGAGGCCATCGAGGTCCGGTTCTTCCCCCATCAGATCGCCTTCAACCTGATCCCCCACATCGACAGCTTCGGGGGTTTGGGGTACACCGGTGAGGAGTGGAAGCTCGTCAACGAGGTACGGAAAATTCTGGAGACCCCTGACCTTCCTATCTCCCCCACGACGGTCAGGGTGCCGGTCTTCACGGCGCACTCGGTGGCGCTCTCGGTCGAGACCGCGGAGAAGATCAGCGTGGAGCGGGCCCGAGCCCTCTTCGCCGGCTTCCCGGGGCTCCGGCTCTGGGATGACCCGAGCCAGAACCGCTACCCCATGCCGGTGCTGGTCGAAGGGCAGGATGACTGCTTCGTGGGGCGGATCCGCGAGGACCTCTCCCTGCCAAATGGGCTCAACTTCTGGGCCGTGGGGGATCAGCTCCGCAAAGGCGCCGCCACCAACGCCGTCCAGAT
>JBHIBG010000177.1:0-3483 GCA_046758965.1 Methylomirabilia bacterium
CTAGCCCCACCACATCGCGCCTCCGCCCTCCTTCCGCTCTCCAGCGCCCGGACCGAAAATCTGAAACGCTCCTCAGGAATAGCTCCCTGAGACAGCTCCGCCCGCACCAGACTTTTCAGGAGTTGCGATCCGGTGACAGCCTGGGCTGTCAGCCGCTCTCTGACCTCTTGCCCGAGCTGGGCCAAGCTGACAGCTAGCGGCTGACAAAGTGACAGGGAGTCGCCGCCTTAGCCGCCACGGCTCTCCCTCCATCACAAGAAAAGTTCAGAAAATAACGAGTTTTCCCCTAACCGGCGCCATTGGGGGCACTTGGCACGACATCTGCGTCTCCTGACGACTTCACAGAAGCGGAAGGACACTCTAGGCGGTTCGAAGGAGCGATGCCGAGTGGACGACATCATTACGCCATCCCAGGTAGCCGCGCTTCTCAAGATCCACGTCAGAACCGTCTACAGACTCGCGGACCAGGGGGTGATCCCCGGAAACAGAATCGGCCGCAACTGGCGCTTCAGCAAAACGAGCGTTCTCGAGCTCGTGTCCACGACGGAGAAGCAGCGGACAAAGGGCAAACCCCCGGCCAAGCCCAAGAAGCGGAACTCCGAATGAAGTATCCCGGCGTTCGCACTGACATTACAGACCTCTCTCGGCGCCCTGACCGGCCTGAACCCGACCCCGGACCTGAGGAGCGGGCGAGATGAAGCGTGAGAAGAAGAGAAGGGCGCCGCGCCCCGCTGAGTCGGCCGCGTTGCTGCGCCAGGCCGAACCGGCGTCGCGGCATGGGACGCTCAGGAAGAACGAACAGGCGGCCTGGGCATTCCTGGAGGCTGTGTCAGAGGGCGTTGTGGCTGTCGACGGCGACGGTCGCATCGTGCTTGTCAACGCCAGGGCCGAGGAGATGTTCGGCTACAGCCGGCATGAGCTGCTCGGGCAGACCATCGAGATTCTGGTGCCTGAGCGCTTTCGGAGCGCCCACGTTCAACACCGGGCAGGCTACTTCGCTGAGCCCCGCAGCAGGCCGATGGGTCGTGGTGTCGATCTCGCGGGCCGGCGCAAGGACGGGAGTGAGTTCCCCGTCGAGATCGCCCTGAGCTTCATCGAAACGGAGGACGGGGTTCTCGCGATAAGCCTCATCACGGACATCAGCGAGCGCAAGCGGATGGAGGGGGCACTGATCGAGGCCCAAACCCGACTGCGCGAGGTAATCGAGCATATCTCTGAAGGCTTCGCCCTGTACGACCCCGACGACCGGCTGGTGCTGTGCAACAGCAAGTACCGCGAGATCTACGCCCAGAGCGCTGACCTCCTGGTTCCCGGTGTGCGCTTCGAGAACCTCCTGCGGGCTGGCGTGGAGCGTGGGCAATTTGTGGCCGCCATCGGTCGCATGGAGGAGTGGGTCGGCGAACGCCTGAGACATCACCGGAATCCCGTGAGCCCGATAGAGCAAGAGCTTGCTGGCGGCCGCTGGCTGCAAATCACCGAGCGAAGGACACAGGACGGGAGCACTGTCGGCATTCGCACGGACATCACCGAGCTGAAACAGCGCGAGCAGGAGCTTGCCGAAAAGTCGGCGCTGCTGGAGAGCCGCGTTGGCCAGCTCCACACCCTGACCCGCGTGAGCCAGATGGTCTCCTCAACGCTCGACGTGGACGAAGTCCTCAGGGGGATCGCCCGGGCTGCCGGCGAGCTGCTGGACGTCCCGCTCTCCCAGATCTGGATCGCCGACGAGACCGCACAAACTATCGAGCTTCGCGCCTCTTCAGACGACCGGCTCCTGGCGGGTTTCCCGGTGAAGATGTTTCGCTACGAGCAGGGCGCCGTTGGCTGGGCCGCTGCGCACCGGTGCGGCCTCGAGATACCTGACGTCCTCGCCGATGAACGGTTCGTTGCGCGCGACTGGGCGAGAGCTCACGGGTTCACAAGCCTCCTCGAGGTGCCCATCCTCTTCCAAGATTCGTTGCTCGGGATTCTCGCCTTCAACGGCCGGCAACCGTTCCGCTTCGGGGCTGAGGACCAAAAGCTCATCGACAGTTTCGCAGCTGCGGCTGCCGTAGCCATCAGGAACGCTCGCCTCTTCGAGGAGACTGAGCGGCGGCGGAGGGAGGCGGAGAGCCTGGCGGAGGTGGGGCGCCTCATGTCTCAGTCGCTCGATCCTGGGGAGGTCGGGCAGCGGATCGTGGACAGTCTCCTCACGCTGTTTGGCGCACTGAGCGCTACCCTTTACAAGTTAGAGTCAGAGTCAGGGGACCTCGTTTCACTGGTCGTCTCCGGCGCCGCAGGGCCCACCTTCGGCCGGAATCTGGTCTTCCCGCGCGGGACCGGCGTGGTCGGTCTCGCCATCCGAGAGCGTCACCCCGTGACCACGCCCAACCTTCTCACGGATTCTCGAATCTCGTACACGCCCGAGGTGCGGGCCCGCATCGAGCAGGCCCCATTCCGTGCCATCCTCGCCGTGCCCTTGCTCGTCAAGGACAGAGTGATCGGCGCGCTCGGCATCGGAGACCGGACCGGGCGTGTGTTCACCGACGAGGAGATCCGGCTGGCGGAGGCGTTCGCCGACCAGGCGGCCCTTGCGCTCGAGAACGCCCGGCTCTATCACCGGGCTGGGGAGCACGCCCAGAAGTTGACCGCGCTCAGCATGCTGACCCGGTTCATCACCTCCACTCAGGAAAGCCAGGAGGTCTTCAAGGCAATCGCCCAGGTCGCGACCACGCTGCTAGGAGCGAAGATGGCCCGCGTTTGGGTGGATGATCCCGTGAGCCGAGCCCTTCGGGTCGAGGGGAGCTTCGGCGTGGATCCCGACCTAGAGTGGCAGATGACGGACTTCCGCACCTTCCCCTACGGGAGAGGGGTGGTCGGCAGAGTCTTTGAGTCGCGGGTGCCGGAGTACATCCCGGACATCCAGCAGGAGTCGCGCTGGGAAAACCAGCGGCTGGCCAAGGAGGCTGGTCTTCACGCATGCGCCGGGCTCCCGCTGATCACGGGAGACCAGGCAGTGGGCGTCCTGGCCGTTCTCTTTGGCGACCGGCGCCAGTTCACCGCTGAGGAGAAGGAGCTGATAGGCCTCCTGGCGGACCACGCGGGCATCGCCATCCAGAACGCTCGGCTGCTCGGGGAATCGAGGACCCGCGAGGCCCGCCTTGAGAGTCTCCTGGAGGTGGCCCGCCAGCTCTCTCGATTCCAACCGTCGGAGTCGCTGCTCGGGAGCATTGCGGAGGCGTGCGGGCAGCTCCTCGGTGTGGACGCGGTGGGGTTCCGTCTGGTGGAAGGGGCCGACTTGGTCGTCGCTGGCATATCGGAGCAGGCCAAGGAGGTCATGGCGACGCCTCGAATCAAGATCGGAGGGAGCCTCACCGGGATTGTCGCGACCACTGGTGAGCCGCTCATCGTCATGGACCCCGGTAACGATCCGAGGGCGGTGCCTGCGCATGCGGAGGCAGATCGCCGACTCGGCTACCGGGCCTTTCTCGGGGTGCCCGTCAAGGT
>JBHIBG010000178.1:0-3481 GCA_046758965.1 Methylomirabilia bacterium
CCGGTGGACGACATCCTCGCCCTCCCGGATCTGCTCACGGAGGACCTGGAGCGGGGCGGCGACTTCCTCACGGGCGAGGTCCAGGCGCGGCCGCCTCGCCGGCGGCCGGTTATCCACATCCCGGCCTGGGACGAGATCGTCCACATCGTTCCCGAGGCCTTCCTGCCAGCAGAAGAGCAAGCACGACGCCGGCAGGAGCGGGCCATCCGGATCCTCGAGAGCCCGACCCCCGAGAGCGTCCAGGCCATCGGGTCCATCTTGACCTGGGTGGACGACGTGCAGGATGCCCTGGTCACCGCCTCGGTCCTCGCCCGATTGGGCAGCGTCTTTTACAAGCCGCTCCTCCCCGTCGCCACCGGGCTCGGGGCGGCGGCCGAGGCCATCAACCTCTTCGGGGCAGCCGGAGCCCTCGCCAGCACGCCCCTCACCGGGAAGTTTCGGGCCCACCAGGCCAGCAAAGCCCTGGTGGGAGGGCAGGTGGCGCGGGCCCTCCGCGCCACCACGCTCGGCCGCGCCCTCCCCACCATCGGGGAGACCGTCCAGATTCTGCAGACCACCGACCAGTTGTTTGGGGTCGGCCTCAGCCTCGGCCCCATCGTAGGGCTCGTGGAGGAACTGATCTTTGGCCTCCCCCAGGGTGCGGAATTTGCCTTTCAGAGCGGCATCCGGTACCGTCCAGGGGACGAGGTATTCCTCAGAGAGGAGGATCAAAATGCGGCCGAAGCCCTGTCTCTACTGGCTCGTTTGCGGAGCATTGCCGCCGGCGGACCTGCCGCCGCCTGGGTACTTGCCGCTCCCGCTGGTCCAACGTACTCAGATCGGGTTGATGCTCTTATCCTTCTTTCCCTACTCGCCGAACTAGCCAGAGGCTTCCTCACGGAAAGCCGGTGGAAACCCATAGTCCTACCCCAACTGGACCGAGAACGTGCCCCCGCGGGGCAGCTACGGCCCGCGGCGGCCCTAGACCTGAGACGCCGCGGAGTCGACCCCGAAGCCACCAAGACGTTCCCGGTACCCGGAAACCCGACACGGCTGAGCCCGCGCCGGCAGGCAGAAGAGCTCCTGCGCCAGGGCCCTGCAGCACTCCCTGGCTGGCTCCAGGAGGCCTCATCTTTGCCGGCGCGGCTCTTTACGGAGCAATTGGCCGCGGATCTCCCGTTCCGGGTCGTCCGGGCCATTGAAGGGTGCCCGTGCGACTTTGAGATCCACGGGAGCCCGGAGTGGCGGGCTGTGATCGACAGCCTCGAGCTCGGGCTGGTACCGCCAACGCCCGCTAACAATACTCTAACTAGACGCTACGTAGAGAGTGCAGCCACCCTATACCAGGAAGACCCCGGCCGCCCCATTCCCGCCCGTGAGCTCCAAGAACTGCATGTGGCTATTTTTTCGCCGGCGAGAACGTAGCTACCAGGATCCTGACCGGCAGCGACCGCAAAGGGCCCCCTGCGGCCGCTGAGGAATAGCTACAGAAGGGATCCTCAAGGTAGCTACGCGCTTTTTTTCTTCGACGTCGGCACACACGAGGGAAGTTCAACGCGCTACGGCTCGAATGTTCGAGCGGGCGGGCTAGCGCCTCCCCTTGGCCGCTCCCTGGCCCCTCGGGGTCCGTCCCCCAGACCCCCAGGACCCCTTCACGGGACCAGGGCGGCCTGCGGCGCCCGCTCGAACATTCGAGCCTCCGCGCGACTTCCCAAGTGCGTGCCTCCTTCCTGGGGGACAGCACTGCCCGGAAAGACTACCCCCCCTCTTCCAACTCCCCCCCCTAAGAACAAGAAAGAACAGTAGGAGAGCGCGTGCCCAAAAACCCCAACCCTCCGCCATTGCTATTTCCCAACCCTTAAGCAATCAAGGTGTTCGCTGACGCTCAATCTCAGATCAACTACTTAGCCTGTGGATAACCTGGGGATAACCTGGTGATAAGCTGCTTATAACACCGAGAAACAGCCTAAAAATCACCGCAAGGGTGAAGAAACATCGAAGATGCCTTGAAGGAATACCGCGCAAGTCTCGTCCCATCAGAGATGTTACATCGCCTTGCAAATGCTATAGCCACTCCCAGACAGTGCCCGGAGAAGATCCCCATTTTTTTCGGCCCCGTCTCTTGTGAGGGCCAAAAAAAATGTGTGTAGTGGCCCACGACTTCACGAAATACCCCTTGACACGAGGGGTCCATTGCTATACACAACGCACGTTACTACAAAAGGAGGGAAACATGAAGCTCCCAAGGCACGACGTAAAGGTCTTTCTCTTTGGGTACACCGTGGGCGGGTCGCTCATGGGGTTGATCTGCTGGCTCTGGGAACAGCTATAGGGGGCACACGCCATGCAACTCTACATCGTCCGAGTACTGTACCGCGACGGGAAGGAGGAGTTCAATCTCAGCGAGGTCCTCGAGGACGCGCTGCGATACGTTCACCGGGCGGTCGGGCAAGGCAGGCCGATCCGCCTCAGCTTATGGGGTGGAGACGTGGAACAGATCATGACCTACGAGAGCCCGCCGAGTGCGCGCGAGATCGAGGCGTTTGCGGAGAGCATGTCCACGGAAGGGGAGGAGACCTGATGCGCTACCCGTGGTATCGCAAGCTGATGCGGCATGGGGGCTCGCTCGTGGTGGCGATCCCCCGGCACATCCCGAAGCTCTGGCACCTGAAGGCCAAAGACTACGTAGCCTGCTACCTCGACGATAGGGGGCGACTCATCATCGAGTCGCTCGGGAGGGACAAAGATGGCAACGCCAAAGTACCGCCCTATCCCCATCGCTGAGATCCAGGAGCCGCCGACGCCACTCCGGGGCCAGATTGGTCCTGGCGGCCTGCGCGAGCTCATGGACAGCCTCAGCACGCACGGGCTTCTTCAGCCGATCCTGATCCGCCACACAGGCTTCAACTACACGATCATTGCCGGCCATCGACGCTTCCTCGCCGCCAAGGCCCTCGGCTGGCAGACCATCGATGCCAACGTAACAACCGCAACAGACGACCTCTGGTCCGAGCTCGCGCTGATCGAGAACGTCCAGCGCGAGGACCTCACCCCGGTCGAGGAAGCGCGGGTGGTCTATGCGCTGGTAAAGGACGACGAGGCAGATGTCGACGTGGTAGCCCGGCGCTTCGGGAAAAGCCGGGCCTGGGTGGATGCCCGGCTGCAGCTGCTCGAATACCCCGAGGACCTCCTCGCCGCGATCCACGCTGGACAGATCAGCCTGGCCGTCGCCAAAGAACTCGCGCGGGTGGCGGCCAACGGGTACAGAGGCTACCTGCTGGAGAGCGCCGTGAACAACGGCTGCACGGCGCAGGTGGCGCGAATGTGGGCGACTGAGTGGGAAAAGAGCAACCCCGATCCGGACCAGCGGGTGACGGCCAGCACGGGACCGACCCCGCCCTACGAAGGACAGGCCGTGGGCATCGGGTGCGCGGGCTGCCGCAGGCTGCACCCGGTCGCGGAGCTCCGCCCGATCTACTTCTGCTCCCCCTGCCTCCAGGAC
>JBHIBG010000179.1:0-3439 GCA_046758965.1 Methylomirabilia bacterium
GCGGAGAGGTGGCCGAGCGGCTTAAGGTGCGCGCCTGGAGAGCGTGTGTGGGGTGACACCCACCCCGGGTTCGAATCCCGGCCTCTCCGCCATGCGATCCCGCACTGCGGGATCGCCGTTCAATGTTCACGGTTCAGAGTTCACAGCATAAAGGGTGCTTCATATTCCACTTCGATTGGCTTAATCCGTGAACGATGAACTACGAACCCTGAACTATCGAAAAAGGTCCTTGGCCGTGCTAGATGGGGAGCTAGCGGTGCCCTGAACCCGCAATCCGCTATAGCGGGGTTGAACTCCCACCCGAGGTCCGCGATCTCCGGGCGATCGGTCCAGGATTGGGGCGGTGAGGGCCGGGTCCTGTGCAAGGGGGATCCGTGAACTCCGTCAGGTCCGGAAGGAAGCAGCGGTAAGCGGTGCGCCTCCTGTGCCGCGGGGGTGCTCGGCCGGAGCCTTCGCTCCTGGGGAAGAGCCGGGAGGAGGGATCGATGGTGGGTGCACGGCCAAGGACTCTTTTATTTTTATTGCAGTTCAGGGATCATGGTTCGTGGTTCATGGACAACGACAATTGAAGTTACATATGGAGCCCTTTTTAGACTCTGAACCCTGAACCGCGAACTCTCGACGGAGTCGTTATGTCGTACCAAGTGCTGGCCAGGCGCTGGCGCCCTCAGAGCTTCGACGAGGTCGTGGGGCAAGAGCCGGTGACCCGGACTCTCAAGAACGCCATCCAGCAAGGCCGCGTGGCCCACGCCTTTCTCTTTGCGGGTCCCCGGGGAGTCGGGAAGACCACCACGGCGCGGATCCTGGCCAAGGCCCTGAACTGCGATAAGGGGCCAACGCCGGAGCCGTGCAACGAATGTCTCAACTGCAAGGAGATCACCGCGGGGGCTGCCGTGGATTGCGTAGAGATCGATGGCGCCTCGCATACCGGTGTTGAGCATGTGCGGGACCTCCAGGAACAGCTCATTTACCAGCCGGTCAGAGGCCGCTCCAAGGTCTACATTATTGATGAAGTCCACATGCTCTCCCTTTCGGCCTTCAATGCCTTACTGAAGACCCTGGAAGAGCCGCCGCGCAAGGTGGTCTTCGTCTTGGCCACCACTGAACCGCATAAAATCCCGCCGACCATTCACTCCCGCTGCCAACGGCACGACTTTCGGCGGATTGGGCAAGGCCTGCTGGTCGAACGTCTGGGGTCGATTGCCGAGGCCGAGCGGGTGGCGGTGACCCCCGAGGCCTTGGCCAGCGTGGCTCGGGCGGCTGATGGGAGCCTCCGCGATGCCCAGAGCATCCTGGACCAGGTGATCGCCTATTCAGGCGAACGGGTGACCGCCGAGGCGGTGGCGGCCGTTTTGGGCTGGACGGCGCCCGAGGTGGTCCGAGCGGTGATGGAGGCCTGCTTCGCGGGCGAGGCAGGAAGGGCCATGGAGCTGGTCGGGGAGCTCGCCGCCAAAGGGGGAGATCTTCGTGCCTTTCTCTTCGATTTGTTGGAGCACCTTCGCTCCCTCCTCCTTGTCAAGCTAACCTCGAACGCAGGAGAGATCCTGGGGCTCGCCCCGGAGGCCGTGCGAGAACTCGAACACCAGGGGGCGCATGTGGAGCTTCTCCACGTGGAATTGGCCCTTCGGTTCTTGTTGGATGCTGAAGGAGAGATGCGGCGGGCGTCCCAACCGCGGTATGTCCTGGAGATGGCCCTGGTTCGGATGGCCGAGGCTCGGGGACTTCAGTCCCTTGAGAGCCTGGTCAAGCGACTGGAGTCCCTGGAGGGCCGCCTCGGAGCTGCACCGGATCGGTCCGACCCGCAGCCGGGGCTCTTCAGGACTGGGGAGGAAACCAACCTTCCAGACCCACCGGCAGCGACGACCGGGGTTGAGACCGGATGGCAGGAGGTACAGCGGCGGATTGGATTGGAGCGGCGCTCTTTGGCAGTTCTGCTGGCCGAGGCCGACGTCACGCTGGAGGCGGAGACGCTGACCTTGACCTTTGCCAACGGCAATCATTTCTCTCAGTCCACCCTCGAGGACCCGGAGGTCCGAAACCTCCTTGCCTCTACTGCCTCCGCAGTCTTTGGGAGACGCCTCCAGGTGAGCTACCGCTTCCTCCCTTCGGGAGAGGAAAGCAGAAAGGCGGAGGGACCAGCCAGGATCCCCGCCCGGAACCATCCGCTGGTTCGAGAGGCGCTGGAACTTTTTGAGGGCCGGATCGTAGAGGTCGAGGAGGGGTGAGACGTTTCGTCTTAACGGAGTGAGTCATGAAGGGATTTGGCGACTTCATGAAGCAGGCTCAGCAGATGAAGGCGGAGCTTGAACGGATTCAGGAAGAAGCCGCCGCACAGCGAGTGGAGGGCTCGGCCGGTGGAGGGATGGTGACGGTGACGGCCGACGGCCGGGGGGAAATCGTGGCGATCAAGATCGATCCCGAAGTAGCCCAGGGTGGTGATCTGGAGATGCTCCAGGATCTTGTCCTGGCCGCCACCAACGAGGCCTTGCGCCGGGCCCGAGAGCTGCTTTCGACCGAGATGGGACGGCTGACCGGCGGGTTGAACCTGCCCGGACTCATGTAGGCTGGTATGGTGATCCGGTACGCTTCCCCGCTCACTCGCCTTGTGGATGTCCTGATGCGCCTTCCAGGCGTGGGTGCCAAGACCGCCCAACGCCTCGCTTTTTACCTCTTGAAGGCCTCCCGGGACGAGGTCATGAAGCTGGCTGAAGCGATCGTGGAGGTGAAAGAGAAGATCCGCGTCTGCGAGTGCTGCTATAACATCGCTGAGGAGGAGCAGTGCGTAGTTTGCCAGGATCCGACCCGGGACGGCAGCATCCTGTGCGTGGTGGAGGAGGCGAACGATCTCTTGGCTGTTGAGCGAACGGGCGCGTTTAAGGGACGCTATCATGTCTTACAGGGGTCCCTGTCGCCCATCGAAGGGCGAGGGCCGGATCAGCTCACCGCCAAGGAGCTTTTGGGGCGCTTGAAATCAGGAGAGGTAAAAGAGGTCATCGTGGCCACCAATCCGAATGTGGAGGGGGAGGCGACGGCGCTTTACCTGACCCGCCTCATCGCCCCGCTCGGCGTACGGGTCACCCGGATCGCCCTTGGCCTCCCGGTAGGGGGAGATCTGGAGTACGCAGACGAGGTTACGTTGGGCCGGGCCCTTGACGGGCGCCGGGAACTGGGATAGGGAAGATGGCATGAAAGTTGAACGCCGATTTGCCTGGGGCCCCACGGAGGATATGTGCGTCCTATAGCCGATCTGATCATTTACGAAGAAGACATGGCCCAGCTCAACGCCTGCCTGACCGCCCTGTACGAGAAGACCCGGGGCAGGGCAGTCCTCCTCGTCGACACGAGCGGGCAGCTCATCGCCAGCGCTGGGGAGACGGACGGCCTCGACACGACCCCGCTGGCCAGCTTGGCCGCGGGCAGTATCGCCGCCGCAGGTGCG
>JBHIBG010000180.1:0-3412 GCA_046758965.1 Methylomirabilia bacterium
CCATCATCACCCCGGGGGGTGGTGGCCACGGCCCGCCGTCTGAGCGCGCCGCTGAGGCGGTGGCCCGTGATCTGGCTGACGGAAAGATCTCGGCGGCTTGACAGCTCTTCGTTAGCCCGAAAGTCATGGCTGGCTAGACCCGGCGCCACCGGGGATCGGGTCAGGGGATGGGCGACGAGGGGACGCTCCCCGTCCGGACGAAGCTGCGCAGGACCTCGCAGAACTCCCCTGTCGCGGTGAAGATGGGGAGGTGGCCCCGTCCTTCGAACAGGTAGAGCTGCGCTGCAGGTAGATGCTCGGCGAGATATCGGGCAGCTTCCATGGACACCCGGCGGTCGCGCGTCCCGTGGGTGACGAGCGTCGGCGCCTTCACTCGCTCGAGCACCGGCACGATGTTCGCAGCGTCGTCCAGAGAGAAGAAACTCAGGATCGTCTCCCTGGGGAGCCTCAGACTGTTGCGGACGAACTGCGCGGCGAGGTCGCCAGTCCCGGGCTCCGTGATGATGGTGGCGACGAACAACGGCATCGCTTGCTCCAGGTTCTTCTCCTGCAGGAACGCTCTGAACGGATCGTCGAACTCGTGCCTGAGCCGGGATGCGCTGCCGGGGCGCATGTCGTCCAGGGGCGTCCCGACCAGCACGAGCTTTTTCAGCAGCGACGGTGCGCTGGCCGCCAGCTTGACCAGTACATTTCCGCCCCTCGAGATGCCGATGCCGACCACCGGTCCCCCGCCGGCAGCCTCGATCACGGCGCCGACGTCGGCGGCATGGTCATCGTGCGTGTACCGGGCCGGAAGGCGATCGGAGGCTCCCGTCCCGCGCGGATCCATCGTGATGACTCTGAACTCCTGGCAGAGGTTCTCCAGCATGGGCTGGAAGATGCTGAGGCCGTACGCGATCGGATTCATGAGGAGGAGCGTCTCGTCGCCGCTGCCGTGCTCGTAGAACACGATCCGCACCCCGTCGCGAACCACGCTGCGGGGTCGGTGGAGTCGGTTGGCGATGCCCCGGCGCAGGTCCGCGTCGGTCGTGGCGGTCAGGGCCTGCTCGTAGTTCTTGTTGGCCTCCTCGAGATCACCCATCAGGCTCGAGAGGTCTCCGAGGAGGATGAGGCCGCGTACCCGTTCCTCGGCGAGCCCCTCGTGTTTCTCGGTGAGCTCCAGGGCCCGCCGGCAGAACCGGGCGGCGGTTGCATACGCGTAGGTTGCCTTCGCTTTCTCCGCCACCGCCAGATCATAGTGGGCCGCCTTGCGCCACGCCTCCCCGCGGTAGAAGTGGAGCGCGAGCGCCTCGAAGAATTCCTGCAGGCGATCGGCGTACCGCCCCTCCATCACCTCGCCGATCCGCCGGTGAAGCGTCCGCCGTCGGTCATGGAGCAGGCTCCCGTAGGCCACGTCGTGGGTCAGCGCGTGCTTGAACATGTACTCGGGGTCGGGGAAGAGCCGCGTTTCGTAGAGGAACTCGGCCCCCTGGAGATGCGCCAGTGACCGCTGCAGGTCATCCGGGGCCAACTCCACGATCTCCTGGAGCAGGCTCAGGGGGAGGTCCATTCCGATGGCCGCGGCGCTCTGGAGGAGCCGTTTTTCGTCCGCGGGGAGGCGGTCGATACGGGCCGCCAGCAGGGCCTGGACCGTGGCCGGAACCCGAAGCGCCTCGATGTCGTGCTCGAGGCGGTAAGCGCCATGCTGGCCGACGAGCGCTCCCGTCTCCAGCAGGGTGCGGATGGTCTCCTCCAAGAAGAAGGGATTGCCTCCCGTCCTCTCTTTGAGCAGCGTCTTCAGTGAATCAAGGGACGGACCCTCGCCGAGCAGGACCAGGAGCAGCTCATCGGCGGATTCAGGAGGAAGCGGATCCACCCGGAGCCGCGTGTAGTAGGTCTTCGAGGTCCACCGGTCCTCGTATTCGGGCCGGTAATTGGTCAGCAGCAGGACCCGGCTCGTGGGAAGGCTCTCCACGAGAGCGTCCAGCAGCGCCTGGCTCTCCGAGTCGATCCAGTGGAGGTCCTCGAAGACCAGGAGCAGCGGCTGGCGCCGGCTTTCCCTCAGGAGCAGCTGCTTGAGCGCCTCGAGAGTTCGACCCCGCCGCTGGGGAGGATCCAGAGACCGAAACGGATCGCTGGCGGGGAGCGACTCCAGAAGCCAGAGGAGTGGCGGAATCGAATCTTTCAGTTGCTCGTCGAGGGTGAGGACCTTCCCGGTAACCTTCTCGCGGACTCGCTGGGTCGTATCGCGGTCCTCGACTTGGAAGTACCCTTTCAGGAGGTCGATGACCGGCAGATAGGACGTCGCCTTCCCGTAGGAGACGGAGCTCGACTCGAGGACCAGCCACCCCTGGGTGCGATGGGAGTGGGTGAACTCGAAAAACAGCCGCGACTTCCCGACTCCTGGCTCGCCCACGACGGCGAGCACCTGGCCATGGCCCCTCCGCGCCTGGTCCAGGGTTCGGCGAAGCTGTTCCATCTCGGCGTCGCGGCCCACGAACCGGCTGAGCCCCCGGGCAGCGGCAGCCTGCAAGCGCGCCCGCGCGGGTCCGGCCCCGGTGAGCTCGTACACCTCGGTCGCCGCCGCCAGCCCCTTCACGGAGGCGGGCCCGAGCGGCTTCACCCTGACGCAATCCTCGGCCAGGCGCAAGGTATCGGCTGTGATGAGAATGGAGCCTGGCTTGGCCATCTGCTCCATCCGAGCCGCCAGGTGGGTGGTCTGGCCGACCGCCGTGTAATCGACATGGAGGTCGTTGCCAATGGACCTGACCACTACCTCTCCGGAATTGAGCCCGACCCGGATTTGCACGGGAACCCCGTGCAGCCGCTGGACCTCGTCGCCGTACCGGGTCACGCTCTCCTGCATCCGGAGCGCCGCGTAGCAGGCCCGCACGGCGTGATCCTCGCGGGCGACCGGCGCCCCGAAGAGGGCCATCACGCCGTCGCCGAGGACCTGATTGACGGTGCCTTCGTAGCGGTGGACCGCGTCCATCATGAGCCCGAGAACCGGGTCGAGGAGCTCCCGTGCCTCCTCGGGATCGCGCTCCGCCAAGAGCTCCATGGAGCCCTTCAGGTCGGCGAAGAGCACCGTGACCTGCTTGCGCTCCCCCTCGAGCGCCTCCCGGGAGGTCAGGATCTTCTCGGAGAGGTGTTTGGGAGTGTACGTGGCCGGAGAGCCGAAGCGGGGCTGGCCGGCCGGTACTGCACCCAAGGCGTGCCCACACTCAAGACAGAACCTGGCGCCGGCCGGGAGCTCGGTGCCGCACTTCGGGCACACGGCCACGAGGCGAGCCCCGCACTCCAGACAGAACTTCGCCTGCGGCGGGTTCTCTTGCCGACACCTATGGCACTGCATCCGTGGCTTCACGCGCGGGCAGTCTGGCGAGACTATAGACGCTCAGGGTGGTGCAGTCAAGGGCGCCTGGCTTCGGGG
>JBHIBG010000181.1:0-3403 GCA_046758965.1 Methylomirabilia bacterium
GCGGCTCACGATCCATGCCGATCGCGGGCCGGCGATGACGGCGAAGTCCGTGGCGTTGCTGCTGGCGGACCTGGGGGTGACGCGCACGCACTCGCGGCCACACGTCTCGGACGACAACCCGTACTCCGAGGCGCAGTTCAAGACCCTGAAGTACCACCCGACCTTTCCGGAGCGCTTCGGCTCGGTCCAGGACGCCCGGGCGTTCTGTCGGGGCTTCTTCCCCTGGTACAACACGGAGCACCGCCACGATGCGCTGGGGCTGCTCACGCCGGCGGTCGTGCACTACGGGCAGACCGAGGCGGTGCTGGAGCAGCGGCGGGCCGTCCTGGCGGCGGGCGGCCTATGCGGCGCACCCCGAACGGTTCGTGCGGAAGCCGCCCGAGCCGCTCGCGCCGCCCACCGCGGTGTGGATCAACGGCCCGGCGCCGACGGTCATCGAGGTGCCACACTAAATGGCGCGCGTCGGTGTCTCAAAATCATTGACAACTTCCGCCCTCTCACCACGAGGGCCAGTTTTCCTTGTCCAGGTCAGCGAAGTCTCTGGCTACATTCCGGGACTCTCTACCGCCCTCCTTGTACTCTTTGGCCAGCCGGACCTCCAGATCCCGCAAACTGTGCTGGCGGACCCAAGCTTGCAGGCATTGGTTCAAAAGGCCGCTCAGCGTCTTCTCCGAGGAGAATTTCTTGGCCTGAGATACGAGGTTATCTTTCAGTACGACAGTGGTCCGCATGTTCCCTCCATATCGCTATCACACGATATTCGTACCTATTTATGACCGTCCTGTCAACCGCCGAGCCAGAAAGCGGAACCGACCAAACGACGAAGGGCGGCGGATTTATACAGCGCGGCGGCACGATCTCCGGTGCCAGTTTCCGTCCCGTGGGGCAGGTCGATGAGCCGACTCTCCATCGCCACCTCATGATTGAGGGCGGCTTCCAAGGCGAGAGCGAACTTGCCAAGAATGGTGGGCGAGGGCCTCGGGCGTGACGCCCTCTGTTCCTGTCGTAGTCAGCGATTCACTCGCGGCCATGCCCCAATTCTTCGGTGTTCGTGTCCCTGTCCCCCACGGAAGAGGGTGGCGTGAGGGATCGGATCGGTGGGCAAACCCGTCCCGGCCGAGAACCAGCCCAGATTTATTGACCCGGCCGTCGCGCAGAGAGAGAAGTCAGGCTTGAGATGCGGTCGAAATGGGCGTCCAGATGCCAGAGCTCACAGTCGTGAGCCAGCGCCACGGCCGCGATCAAAAGGTCGGTGGCTGGAACTGGCGTTCCACGCCGGGAGAGATCGAAGCCGAGACGAGCGGCCTCCATTACGGCCCGGACGCTGAGGTCGAGCCAGGGGAGCGCGGAGAAATCCTGCTTGAGCAGGGCATAATCAGCGTCGGTTTTTGCTCCCTGGAGCACTTCTACGACAATGAGCCCAGTCGTCACGGCCAGATCTTTCGAGAGGATCCCTCGCACAGCTTCTCTGAGGGCTGGGGAACCAGCAGGTCGGTAGTACTCGATCCAGACCGAGCTATCGATGACAATCCGAGCCACGCGTCAAGACTCTTCCCGGGCCTTTAAAAGGTCTTCCACAGAGATTGCTAAATCCACGTTGCCGCCGTGGGAGATGATCTCTTCGAGCCGACGGTGCCGGATGAATTCCCGCAGGGCAAGCTCGAAAGCCTCCCGCTTAGTCCGGGTTCCAGCCAGTCGCACGACCTCTTCAAGGAGTTCCTTGTCTACTGTCAGGGTGAGTCGCATCAAGCACCTCCTTCAAACACCAGAAGTATACACCACAATTGCTCGTCAGAGTGCACCAAGAGGCGGTGATAACGACGGGATGGTCCGAACTTACCAGCCTGAGAGGGGTCAGGATGAGGGGCTAGGTACCTGGCAATGCCACCTGTCCGTGTCGTAATCACCGATCGACTCGCGGCCATGCCGCGTCAGGCTAAGGTTTCCAACCCTTGGGCACCAAAGTCATTGTCGAAAGCGAACACGGCCTTCAGGTTGAGCTGCCGCATAGGGGTGCCACTAGGAGCGAAGTGGTGTCTAGATACCGGAGTTCAGATTTGTGAGCCAGCCCCACCTAGGGATGAAGGCTCGGGTTCTCGACGGTGAATCCCAGCCTCCTGGTGACGGTCAGGAGCGCCTCGTTGGCCGACGCAAAGGTGAACTTCATCCTGTTAGGCAGTGCCGGGAGCGCGAGGGCACTCGCCAGCTGGACAGCGTCATAGGCACGAAGCGGGTGGGTCAGAACCAGATCCATGGCCTTGTGGATCACCGTCGGCTCAGGCGGGATCAAGGCATAGCTCGTGGCGAATTCCCGCCGGAAGGCTCTCAGCGCTTTGTCTCGCTCTGGAGGGCTGGCTTCTCCGGTCCGCCCCTTGCGGACGATGGCGGCGAGCACCTCGGCACCGGAAAGCGAGGAGATGAAGATGCGGGGCTGCTCGTGGACGATGAGCTGTCTCATCCATTCACTCCCCACTTCCCGAAGGTAGCGCTTCACAATTGCGCTCGCATCGAAGAAGTAGGCCGACACTTAGCGCTCTCCCCGCTCTTCGATGATCAGGTCGGAGGCTGGCTTGCCCGTGACGTCAATGGGGACGAAGTCGCCGAACGTGGGCGCGACAATGGCCTGGCGGCTTTCGGGGGTGGTGAGGCCGAGGCGGCGGAGCTCCTCGTAATACAGTTCCCAGGCCTGGTTCTCTCCCCCTTGTCCTGGGGGCTGAGGCCGGAGCAGGTTCTGCAGGGCTTCTTCGGTGATCAGGGACTTGCCCCCCACTTTTACCAGGGGGAGTGTTCCTCGTTTGACGAGCTTGTACAGGGTCGCCCGGGAAATGCGGAGACGCTGGCAGGCTTCTGAAATTGTGAGCAGTTGCATGAGCTTTTCTCTCCCTATACGTTACAGTCCGAAAGCGTCTAAAACTGTCTCTATTGTTAATTATTTGGCTGAAAATGTCAAGCGGCAACATATCTCAGTCCTCGCTGCGAAGGTCATCGGCATAGTCCCCCTCCCCCGTCGCGGAGAGGGTCGAGGTGAGGGGGTTAGTTACCTAGCAATGCCACCTGGTCGCGTCGTAATCGCCGGTGTGGCCGTGTGGCCGCTGGGGGGGATGGGTGAGCAGCCTAAGGTTCCTCTTCCACCTCGCGGAGGTCGAGAAATTCGAGGTGTTGGAGTACCTTTTGAGCGACTTCGCGGCGCAACGATGGATCGCTCAGACGGCCATACACCCTCTGAAGTCGTCCCCCCGAGATTGTGCGGATCTGGTGGGGCAAGACGATAGAGTCGACAGGGTTCCCGGCAGCGCCAGCGGGCAAAAAAACCTCGAAAGGGTGTGGTGACCGTTCCGGCTTGACCGGGGTGACGGGTAATACAGTGAGAAGGCCTGAGGTTCGGTTGAACGCTTCGTTGCTT
>JBHIBG010000182.1:0-3377 GCA_046758965.1 Methylomirabilia bacterium
GCTCCGTCGCCACCGAGCCGAGGTAGGCAGTTTGGGTCATACCCTTGAGTCGGCAGAGGCGGCGGAGCAGGGCGTGCTGCTGGGCTGTCAGTCTCACGCTGATCGTGACCTTGGTCGTGGCTTCTCGTTTCATGGGAGCTTTTCCTTCCTCCTCCGCTGTCGGATCTCGGCCACCATGGCGAGGCCGGCTGAAATCCATTCCGCGCGGATCGTGCCGCGTCTGACCAGCGTCCCGAGCGCTTGCAGGACCTGGTCCTCCGGTAGCAGAGCACGGGCCAACAGGGAGGCGAGATAGGTCACGGTGTTGACCGTTTCGATGCCGAAGGCCCGGGCCATCTCGTAAGGACGCCAATCGTCGATGAGTAACAGGAGTCGCTTCTCCAAAGCCAGATTGAGGGCGGCTCGCTCTCCATGCCCGTAAAGCTTGACTTTCTCGGTGCGGGGGCTCTGTCGGTGAATCCCTCCCTGGGCGATCAGCGTCTTGAGCTTCAGGTTCGTCGGGTTCTCTTTTCCCAGTTCGGCCTCGACCGCAGAGGTGCAGATGAGTGTGTAGTCCCCCAGAAGGAAACGTACGAGATCGAGGTGCACGGCATGGACCCAAAACGAGCTATCGATGGATTCATGTTAAGCAGAAGTTCCGATATGAAGGAGGGATCGAAAGTCGCAGGAAGTCAGAACTGAAAAAATACTCCTGTGAGTCATCGCCTCGCAAGATCACCCTGTTGACAATTCTTCACGAAGTAGCTACAATAGCTACCAAAAGAAGCGCCATGAATACTGTCGGGGTCAAGGAACTCAAAAACCGCCTCACCCAGTATCTTCGCCGCACCAAACAGGGCGAGGAGGTGATTGTCACCGAACGGGGAAAGCCGATCGCGCTCCTCCATCCGATTCAATCCGCCGTCGACGCGGTGAGTCTCGAAGCCCGGCTTGCCCGGTTGGCGGCCCGAGGAGTCGTGACGCTCCCGACCCACAAACCCCTGAAGCGCGTACACCTGGTCAAAGTCGCTGGGCCACCCCTCTCTCACACCATCTTGGAAGATCGCCGGTGAACTATCTTGACACTAGCGCACTCATCAAGCGCTTCGTAGCTGAGAAAGGCTCAGCATTGGTCCAAACGCTAGTGACCCGAGAGGGGCCGGTGGCTACCGCCAAGGTCGCCTACGCTGAAGTCTATGCTGGCCTGGCCCGCAAACACCGGGAAGGCCATCTCTCCCGCCGCCACTACACGCTGGCGTGCCGCCAGTTCGAAGGCGATTGGCGCGCATACGTTCGATTGGATCTGCGCGATGAGATTCTCCTCCTAGCCCGAGAGCTGATCCAACGGCACCCCCTCAGGGGGTTCGATGCAATCCACCTCGCTTCTGCCCTTCACCTGCAGAGTGCTCTTGGCGAGGCCATTGCATTTGCGGCAGCCGACGAACCTTTACTTCGAGCAGCCCGGGCTGAGCGCCTCAGAGCTACGAATGTTGAAACAGCTCCGGTGCGGCAATGCTGACCAAGACCTCGTCTCCTGCCGCGACACTCGTTCGCCCTCCCTTCTCGACACACCTGACGACTGTATTGGATCGGTCAGGCGCGGCCGCCGCCAGCTCAAGCTCTCCGTACTGCGCACAGCCAGAGACATACAGACACCGCCTCCTGTACAGCTGCGCCAGGGTTTGACCATAGAGAAGGATACGGCGGGACGGTCGATCTGGCGGGTTAGTTCTCAGGCTTAGCGGAACTTCCGTACTCTTCAGAATTCGCGGCTCCGCGATATACATCTCGGTGTATAACTCTATTTGGTACCGGAGTTCAGTGATCGAGCCCACCTGAGCCTCTCCCCGTTGAATCCCGCGTAGTTGCTGGCCCTTCCGATTCCGTCCTGCCAGAAAATTCCGATACGAGGGGTGGCACATGTCCAATGGGCCGACTTACGTTCTTATGGTGCGCTTGAAGCGGCTCTGCTGGACGTAAATGTGGCTAATTGGTCCCGGCCGGCTGCTCTGGCGCTAGTGCTTGAGAACCGGACGCAAAAGGGAACGGAAATCTCGCTGGAGTCTAGCATTATGACTGGCGCCTCCGGTTTGCCGCGGATTGTCTGAGTTAGCCCGGGGTCAGCCGGGCGAGACCGGTGACTCGGTCAAAGTCCCGGTCGAAGGAATAGACGGCAGGAGGACCCTTTCGCCGAGCAACGGTGGCCACTAAGGCATCGGCGAAGTCGATATTTTGTCCATGATACAGGGCGAAGGCTTCAGTCAGCAGATCGAGGTTCTCCACTTCGAGCCCGTCGGCGTGCAGAAACTGCGTGAGGGTCGTGGCGATTTGAGCCTTGTGGTGGCCATAAAACGATTCGAGGACCCAGACAACTTCCGCCACGGTGATCGGCATGAGCAGCAGGCGGACCTTGCCACGGTGGGCCGCGGTAAATGTTCTCAGGGCGGCCTCAGCCATGTCCGGAGGATCCCGGGTCAGGTAGCGTAAGATGACATTGGCGTCGACAAAGGCCCGTTTCACTAATGAGTTCCCTTCTCGAACCGCTGGCCGCGTTTCTGCTGGACTTCCCGGCGGACCGCTTGCAGCCCTGGATAGGGTCGGGTGGCAGGTAAGGCCCCGTAGATCTTCGGCAGCGGTTTCTTCTTCAGGGGCGAGAGGATGGCCCGGTCGCCTTCGAGGGCGAAGAGCACGGAGTCGCCTTCGTCGATCGCCAGGGCGGTGCGGACTACCTTCGGAATGGTTACTTGACCTTTCAAGGTCACCTTAGCTTCCCACATGGGATTACCTCCGTCGCCAACCATTACTCTCCCTAATTTGGCATTACTTCGGCCGAATGTCAAGGGCAAGGGCTCATCTCATGGATCTCGGCTGTAATCCTTCCGGCGTGAAATTTTCGGTACGCACAAAGTTGCTGCTGGGCTTATCTCTGACTGTGCGCAGCAGGCGGAGCTGGTGGCCAAGCCGTGGACCGATCCCACGAAGCAGCATGTCGCAGTAGGGTTATGACACTCTCGGGCGCTCGGGGACCGTAGGCGGTGTATTTTTTCTTGGACATCGACACGACCAACGGCGGGATCTAGAATCGTGCTGGCGCTTTGCCATCGTAGCGTGGGACATAAGCTTGCGGGCGCCACCGGGTGCGGTGATGCGAGAGAAAGAGTGGGGTGGGCACACTAGGGAGTCGCTGAGCCTTTCCTTCGTCCAGGATTCGTTCCGGGCGATCTGCTGCTCAATCTCGTGGGAATAGGCGGCGCAGTATCCCAGGGCGGCCCGGAGTTGGGCTTCGGTGAGCCAGTCCAGACGCGATAGCGCAAACTGATGCTATACCGATCGCAGAAAGGAGTCGAACTCCTCGGTAACGTGCACCCGTTGCGCGAGTTCCCGCAGGCTTTGGACCG
>JBHIBG010000183.1:0-3338 GCA_046758965.1 Methylomirabilia bacterium
GAGGAGTACCTGCTGGATACTCCCGGGACACTTGTCGCGGCCATTAAAGGCGGCGTTATTAGCATTCCAGAGGCCGAAGAGCTGCGGAATCGGCTCCGAGAGCACCGGTTCGAGATGGACCCGCGACCGTTTGAGGAATTTCTGAGAGAGGAGTGACCTAACTTGTGGCCTCATCCGTGGTTCAATCCGCAACCTCTGCCGCTCGTCTATCGCCCGATTCACGAGTGGCAACAGCTCGCCTGCGCAGGGGCTCTTCGCCCCGATCACCAGTTGTACGATCTGGTCAGCGGCGTGTGGCAGCGAGCCTACGACTATCCTCAGCTCCGGCCGCACTTCCTGGCCCCAGCGGTCAACTGGGAGGCAGTGGTCGGCCTTGGAGCCCTTGCCTTCCTTGCCGTCGCTGCCTCGCGGGCTCTTGCTAACGATCAGCTGCGTGGATTGGGGTGGGAGGACCTGAAGCGGGCGATCTTCCGGCGGGACAACTATACCTGCCAGTACTGCGGGCATCAGGGGAATGTCGTGACCCTGCACGTGGACCACGTAGTTCCGACCAGCCGGGGCGGGACCGATGATCCCTCGAACCTCGCGACGGCCTGCTGGTCCTGCAACCTGGAGAAGGGAACCCGGACCGGCTGGGAGTACCGGCTTTGGCGGGTGTTCAACAGGAGCTAGGCAGACAGAGAGAGCGCGCAAGGGTAAAAGAGAACCAAGTAGTCCGGGAGGACAAAATTATGGCGAAGTCGGGTGGGAGTCTAGGGTGGTGGTTCCTGCTGGTCGGCGCAGTCATGCTCCTGGACCCGCAGTGTACCGGGGGATGTCGGACTGTGGGAGAGCACCTATTCACCCATGGGCTGAAGCGGCTCTAGGGGGTTCGCAGGGGGAGGCCAAGCTATGGGCGCGTTCATCGCGGGGTCCGCGAAAACTCAGCTTGATCAGTTGTTGGAGGAGGTGTGTATTGCCCTTCAGCTCAGTCCGGCACAATACCGTGACGCTGAGGAGAAATACGTTGCTGTGGGTGCGTGGTTGGCGGACGCAGGCAGTCCTCTTGCCTGCCTGAACCCAGTCATCTACCCGCAGGGGTCGACGGCTCTCCAGACGACCGTCAAGCCGCGGGACCACGACGAGTTCGACCTGGATCTGGTCCTCCAGGTGGAGCCGATCAGCCAGAGCCCGATGACGCTCTACGAGCAGGTCTACCGCCGCCTGAAAGAACATAAAGTCTATGCCGACAAGATCGAACGGTTGAAGCGTTGCATTCGCCTGAACTACGCGAAGCAGTTCCACTTGGAAAGAGGGAATACGTGGAGAAGATGACGAGGGCGCGTGAGTCGGGGACCCTCGGGTTCACCACGGCCGGGCTCACGACTAGCGAGTGCTCGGCGAAGCCGATCCCGAAGAATACGTTCTATGGGAGTTAAACGCTGGCGGGCGCGCGTACTGAGCGTCCATGAGCAGCTGGCCTACGTCCGTATTTTCTGGCGTGGATTCGACTGCAAGATTTCCGGCGGACTGCTCTTATGCAGGGGAATGGTTCAGCCCTTGCCGATCACGAGCCAGTACCGGGTACGAATCGAATACCGTGCGACGCAGAAGCCAAAGACCTGGGTCGAGGACCCACCTCTACGCCGACGCCGCTCGGACGAGCCTATCCCACACATGTACCCCAACGACCGTCCGTGCCTTTTCCACCCACGATACGGCGAGTGGCACCCAGACATGACGATTGCCACGACAATCATTCCGTGGTTTCTCGAGTGGCTCGTGTACTACGAGGCATGGTTCTTGACGGGGGAATGGCAGGGCGGGGGCGAACACCCCCCTAGCGCGGATGAGCGCGGCGGCGAGGCAGGGGCGAAGGGCCAGGACGAGTAGCGGCATGCCCCCCTATGGCGTACGATGCCCTAAGCGAAAACTTTCGAGCCTTCTTTCGAAGACTTAACCCGAGTCCAACGTTCGTCCAGCAGGCGTCCCGCGAGCATCAAACAATTGTTGGCCTGATCCAGCATCGGACCGGACTTGCCGCTCCCCTAGCTCCAGGGTGCTTCCTGCAGGGCTCGTACCGGCAGGATACGGCGATTTACACGATAAATGATGTGGACGTTGTCGCGCTGTGTCGCCTCTGGCAGCCGGGCCATCCCGGATCGGGACCGGGTTGGAGCCGAGACGATATATTCAGGGTCGTTGCTGCGCCTCTGCTGGCAGACAGGAGGTACCGAGACAAGGTGAGATACGGCGCGAGGAGCATGCGCATTAAGGTTGAGCTTGGAATCAGAATTGAGATTCTTCCGGTCGTGTACCGAGCCGGGAACAGCGACCCGATGAGCGAGCCGTTCCGCTTGTACCGCCCGGAGAGCGGGCAATGGGAGGACGGCTATGCTCGCCTGCATCAGGCGCATTTGAGCGCAAAGAACGCCTCGGCCTCAAACAATTTCGTACTGATGACCAAGGTTCTGAAACACTTGCGTTCATACTCGGGTCTGCAAGCAGCGTCGTTTCACCTGGAGTGCCTCTTATTCTCTGTGCCGCACTACGTGTTTAGCGGAGGGCCGGCGGAGTATATCCCAGCGGTCCTTTGGTATAGCCGTGATCGGCCAGCTGTAGCTTGGTACCTCGCTGGAGTCGGTACTCCATGCGGTGAGCGTAACATCTTCTGCTCTACAGGCTTTCGTGTGGGTAGCGGTCCAGCCCTCCACAGTGGAAGTAGATGGCGATCTTGAAGTGCTCCGAGTTGCGGAAGCCACGGGCCGTCTTCTTGACCCACTGGATGACCGCATTGACCGCCTCGAGGCCGGCGTTGGTGATCCGGTGGCGCAGGTAGGTCAGGAGGTTCGGGAGGTGACGGCGGACGAGCTTGGCGACTTCGGCCATCGGGCGCAGCCGACTGTGGGTCGCGCGCCAGTACCAGCGCTGGAAGAAATTGGTGGCGGCCCCCGGGTAGGTGTACTCCCAGAAGCTCTGGAAGCGCTCTTTGAGCGCCCAGGCCCGGGCCACCTTGAGATCCTGCTGGAGCAGGGCCCGGAAGGCTTCCCGCTGGGTCGCACTCATGTCCCGGGGGCGCATGAGCCAAAGGTACTTGGACCCAGTGAGGGTCTCGTCCCCGGCGCGGCGGAGGGCCCGGTGCTCGCTCCGGCGCACCTGGTCGACGGCCTCGTGGATATGGCGGACCACGTGAAACTTGTCGAAGACGATCTTGTCCTCGGCCCCGAGGAGATGAGCCTGGGTGGACTGCACGTAGGGCTCCCACATGTCCATGGCGACGGCCTGGATCCCCCCCAGCTGCTCCGGCGTGAGCGTGGTCCAGAAGCCATCGAGGCTCTCCTGCTTGCGGTCGTCGGCCA
>JBHIBG010000184.1:0-3277 GCA_046758965.1 Methylomirabilia bacterium
TTGCTGGAGCTGGCGAGGAGGGTTGAACTCCTGACCTGCTGATTCGTAATCAGCGCGTCAGCCATGCACGCATAATTTCCTTGTGGCCCATCTTCCCGCGACTCCCTCCGTAAGTCTGCGTGATTGCTAGCCTGATGTACCAATGCCCGCGTGGCTAGGCGCCTTCGGGCGTCCCGAATGGAATAGAGCGGCTTGACCGGGGGCGGGACCAGGGGCCAGCAAGAACACTCCCAAGGAGAGACCAGATTATCTGACGCTGACGACTCATGAGCTGATCTCTCCGCGGACACCAAGGAGGCGGCAGACTTCCTGCACGGTCATGAAGGCGTCCTGCCGGAACCGGGTGCTCCGCTCGGGATCGCCCTCGCCGAGGAACGTCGCCACCCAGGTCGGGCCCTCAGCGTCGAGGGCGCGGAACCTCTCAGCGATCGCCTGAAGACCCCGGCGCACGGGGTCTTCGTCGAGGTAGGGTCGGAGCGCCTCGGCTACCGCAGGCGGGCCTCCCCGGTAGTGGGCACAGAGGGCGTAAATATCGTAGGCGTCCTTCTCGGCGTAACGATCCCCAATGGCCATTCCCTTCAGCGCGAGGGTCGCGACGAGGTCGGCGACCCTGAACCGCGCGCGTGCCAGAGCTTCGTCCGGGAGCCGAGCCTCGAGCTCGTACCTGAAGCAGTGGGTCACTGCGACCTCGGCTCCTGGGAGCGTACGGGCGCGGAGGTCTTGCTGGATCGTGCGGTGGCGATGGGTCCGTCCCTCGCCGCGGAGAGGCTGAGGGGTGAGGATGTCCACCCGAATCAAGTAGTCCTGGCCATCCCGGGGTGAGCGGATCGTCTTCTGGAACTGGTAGAGGCTCTCCGGCGCGGGCTCGTACCCCCGGTCGCGAAGGAGCCCCACGATCGTGGCATACTGTTCGGCGTCCACGATGGCCGGATCAACGACGAGGTCGATGTCGATAGAGCCGACGTGGACGAATCGTCCGCCGTAAAGACCAGCCTCGTACAGTCCCATACCGTAGAGTCCCGGCTCGCCGAACTGCTCGAGGATCAAATGTGGCGCCCAGCCGCCGACGAGGACCAAGGCCTCCCGGTAGGCCCCGAGGGTCGTCATCGCCTCGGCCAGGCCCGACCGGGACGCCGCCGTGATCCCATCCTGGTAGTCTCTGGCCATGCGCGGCCGCGGCATCGGTCCCTCAGAACGCGAGCTTCTGGTGGCGGAGTACCTCGGCCTGCTCCCGTCCCCGCGCCGGGTAGTTGGCCAGGTCGAGGTAGAGCTGGGTGTTACAGACGACGCGGACCCTACGGATGGTCTGGGCCCGGTAGAACACCCCTTCGTCGTACGGCTCGAGGAGATGGACGGTCCCTCCGGTCTCGACTGGCCTCAGGTCGAGCGCCTTCGCGAGGCGCTCCAGGTTGCCCAGGAAGTAGGCGTGCACGTCGGCCGTACGGACGAACGGCGCGACGAGAGCGGCACCGCTGTGGAGCGTCAGGGCGAGCTGTTCCCTGTGGGCGAGCGCGTGGGCGGTGAGCTTCACCGCCACCTCCCGCGGGTCCCGGACGAAGGAGTAGAAGGTGCGCCGACGGTGCTGCTCCAGGCTGTAGTTCTGCGCCCACAGGTCCAGGAGATCTCCGGCTTTCTGGAGGGTGATGGCCCCCCGCCGCTTCTCCACGAAGGCTTTCTCCCCGAGCGCGTTTATTACGAGATGGGCCGTCCGGAGGCTGACGGCGGCTTCCGCTGCCAGCTCGGCGAGGGTCCACTCCTCCTTCGACTGCTCGAGGAGCACGCGGAGAATTCGGGAGGACTTAGGCGAGAAAAGGCGCCGGAGCCGGGCTTTCTCCCGCGGGGGCGCCTCCGCGCTCCGGCGGTCCACCAGGATCCCGTCGAAGCGAAGGAAGACGTTCCCGGTCAGGTCCAGATAGCCTACCCTGGCTTCTCGGCAAAGGCGCTGGCCTTCGGGAGAGATGTACGGGGCGACGACCACTGGGTAGATCCGCGGGTCGCGGCGCGCAGCGAGCGTGAGGGCCGTGATGGCCTGGGCCAGATAACGTGGCTCCCCGACGGACTTGACCTCACAGACGAGCCGCCACGTCTTCCCGGCCGAGCGGACCTTCAGGACGAGGTCCCCCGGGGTCCGGGCGGAGTGGGGCTCCGCGGTCACTCGGAGCGTGGGGATGAGCTCCGGGAGCCGGCGCCGTAGCTGAATGAGAACCTCGGGCTTGGTCGCCATGATTTTTACCCAAAAGCTAAGTTTTACCGTACGGGTAAAATACACCATCCAGGAAGCGGTGTCAATTTTCTGGCACCACCGGGCCGTAACCGCTCGCGCCAAGGAAACTCCTCCGCGTTCGCATCCAAGCAGAGAACCTTCATGGGCTACTTCGCATGCAGCTGGAAGAGTAGCCTTTCGTTCTCTGCCTGTGACTTTCCTGTGACTTCAAAGGCAGCGAATGACAAGGTTAGAAAAACCAAGCTCTGAAGGGAGCAGGGTGCAGCAGTAGGGATTGCTGAAGGGGAGGCGGGCTGACTAAGCGTGAAATCTGGAGATGGACTACTTGGCAGCCATCCGCAGGGCCCCGTCCAGGCGAATGACCTCTCCGTTCAACATCTCGTTCTCGATGATGTGTTTGACCAGTGCGGCATACTCCTCCGGCCGCCCCAATCGTGGCGGGAAGGGTGCTTGCTGAACCAGCGACTGCCGCACCGGCTCGGGCATGGTCGCCATCATGGGCGTGTCGAAGACGCCCGGTGCGATGGTCATCACCCGAATTCCGTAGCGTCCCAATTCCCGCGCAGTCGGCAGCGTCACGCTGGCTACACCGCCTTTCGATGCAGCGTAGGCTGCCTGCCCAATCTGTCCGTCGAAGGCCGCGACGGAGGCGGTATTGATGATCACCCCCCGTTCGCCGCTGCCGGTGGGGGCGCCTTGTGCCATGGCGGCCGCTGCCAGGCGCATCACGTTGAACGTCCCGATCAAATTGACCCGGATGACCTTTGCGAACAGTGCCAGGGGATGAGGACCGCTTTTGCCGAGCACCTTTTCAGCGATGGCGATACCCGCACAGTTAATGGCGCCGTGCAGGCCGCTAAAAACCTCAAGGGCCGTGGTGACGGCGTGCTGCACACTCTCTTCGTCGGTGACGTCGGTGTGGACAAAGCGACCTTGGGTACCAAGTTCAGCGGCCACGCCTTGGCCGGTGTCAGCATTCATATCGGCAACCACAATGTTCGCCCCGGATTCGGCGAGCAGGCGACAGGTCGCTGCGCCCAGGCCTGAGCCGCC
>JBHIBG010000185.1:0-3177 GCA_046758965.1 Methylomirabilia bacterium
AGTGAAGAACCCTTGTGGGACCGGGCATGGCTGATCAAATCAATGAAACCGTCTACACCCGTCCTGGGAAGGTATTCCAAGTGTTTCATGGTTTCCGTACGGGTCCTGACATTGGCGTTTGTTGCGGACACGGTGTCCACCTTGGCGGCCGGCACCAATATGCTGGCGTACGACGTCAACCCGATGATTCGCCATTTTTCCACGACTCGTCGCTTCCTGTTCCACCCTGTTCCTTCTCAATACCGGTCGTCGGCTATTGCAAGAGAAGATCACGATCGGTGTAGGTAACCCGCTGGGCGTTCAGACCGCTAATATTGTCCTGCTCTGGCATCATGTTCCTTTGAGCCAATCCGACCAGGCACCCTGACCATAGCGTGACTGCACGCCCTGTCTCGACGCCATCCGGTGTCCAGGCCCAGTCTCTGGAGAAGGTTGAAAATTATCTATTGGAGTGGAACCAGAGGGGCCCAGGTTTGTCTAAGCATAAAGACGGGGCGACACGCCTCCTTGTTGTTTGGGAAGATTTGGCCCCAGTCTTGCTAGCTTCGGAGGGGAAACGGAAGCCGGCGACTCAGGTCACAGACTCGGTGCGCAGCTAAGGCCGGAGCGGGATCTCCCCCGAGAAAGGGGGGGGTGAAGGGAGGAGGTCAATGCGGAAGTGGATGGCGCTCGTCGGGGTCCTTGCGTTGTTTTTCTTGTCGCCTGCAGCAGGCGCAGGCGAATCCCCGGTGCCTCTGCCGGTGCGCAAGGTAGTCCTCTACAAGAATGGGATGGGCTACTTCGAGCACCTGGGAGAGGTGCGGGGTACGCGGGACGTGGAGATTGTGCTTCCGAGTGCGCAATTAAATGACGTGCTGAAGTCATTAACGGTAATAGATCTGGGGAAGGGACAGGTCGCCGGGGTGACGTATGATTCCACCGCGCCACTCGACCGGCGGCTGGCCGAAATGCCGATTGACCTGCGGTCGGTCCAGGGCTTGGTGAACTTCTTGAATCAGGTTCGCGGCGCCGAGGTAGAAATCCGCGCCCCGGGCGGGCCGGTGGCGGGCAAGCTGATGGGGGCCGAGGTGCGACGCAAGCAGGTGGGGGCAAACGCAGTCGTAGAGGCCATCGAGGTGATAGTGTTCACAGCCAAAGGCGAGGTCCGCTCGGTGGAGCTCGCCTCGGCGGGGGCGCTCAAGTTTCTGAAGCGCGAACTGGCCACCGAGGTCATCCGCTCCCTCGAACTCCTCGATTCGGCGCACCAACGCGACGTTCGCCGACTGCGCATCCATACGGCGGGCTCGGGCAGCCGTGAGCTCTACGTCAGCTACACCTCGGAGGCGCCCATCTGGAAGACGACGTACCGGATCGTGCTCGACGATAAGCACAAGCCACTGCTGCAGGGGTGGGCCATCGTGGACAACACCACGCCGATGGACTGGAAAACGGTGGAACTATCACTGGTGGCGGGCGCGCCGGTGAGCTTCGTGCAAAACCTCTCACAACCGCTCTACGCGCGCCGACCGGTCGTGCCACTGCCAAAGGGGTTCCAGGTGACACCACAGACCCACGAGGCGACGCTGGAGGTGCCGTCGGGTCAGGGGGCGGTGACCGGCATGGTGATGGACGCCCGCGGAAATCCCGCCGCCGGTGCCACCGTGCGGGTGTTCAGCCGAGAAGGCGCGCTGGTCCGCCAAGGGACAGCAGATGGGAGCGGCCGCTTCCAAATCAGTGGCCTGGCGCCCGGGACATACAGGTTGCAGGCGTCCCATCCGTCAGCGGGCTCTGCTAAGTATAGCCAGATCGCCGTGCACGGTGGCCGGGTCACGGCTCTAAATTTTTCCCTCGGGGGTGTGTTTGAGAGGGGGTCGTTCGCCGAGACAGAGTCCCGTGATGATTTCCGCGCGCGCCGCAAGCGGGAAGCCAAGGCACTTGGGGCGGCAGGACCACTCCCAGCCGAAGCCCCTGCCAAATCGGTGGCCGGGCGCTTGGGCGACGTGATGCGGCAGCAGGAACCGGCGAGGGCGCAAGCACAGGCGCTGGGAGAGCAGTTCGAGTACAAGCTCCGCGAGCCGGTGACGATTCGCCGGAACCAGTCGGCGCTACTCCCCATCATTCACACCGAGGTAGAGGGGCAGAAGGTGTCCCTGTACAACGAGACCTCGGGTGGGCGGCGCGCCCGGCTGGCGGTGTGGCTCAAGAATACGAGCGGGCTCACGCTCGATGCCGGTTCGTTTACAGTGATCGACTCT
This sequence comes from Methylomirabilia bacterium, assembly GCA_046758965.1. GTDB lineage: Bacteria > Methylomirabilota > Methylomirabilia > Rokubacteriales > CSP1-6 > JBHIBG01. Next base: position 2,235 of record JBHIBG010000185.1, read on the forward strand.
AACGCCTTTGCGGGCGAGGGGCTGATCGAAACCATCAATCCCGGGGAAAGCCGCTTGTTAAGTTACGCGCTTGATCTGGGGGTCGAGGTCACGACCAGTCGTGGCCGCGAGCGCGAACGCGTGGAGCGCGTGCAAATCCATCGCGGGGTGATGCGGCTCCACACCAAGGTGGTAGAGAAGAAAACCTACGTGATCCGCAACAACGACGAGAGGACGCGATCTGTAGTGGTGGAGCACCCAGTGCGCGCCGGATGGACACTGGTTGAGACACCGAAGGCCACCGAATCGACCGCCAACTACCATCGCTTCCGGGTGGAGGTCAAGCCGAAGACCACTACGGAGTTTGCGGTCCGGGAGGAAAACCCTCAGCAGACGACCTATGCGATCCGCAACGTCACCCCGGAGCAGATCAAACTCTGGGTGCGGCAGAAGACCATCGATGCCGCGATTGAGCGGGCGCTTCAGCGCATCGTCGCCAAAAAGAATAAGATTAACGGGTTGAAGAAAAAGGTCGCAGCCCTGGATAAGGAGCAGAAGGAAATCTTCCGCGATCAGGAGCGGGTGCGGAATAATCTGGGGCGATTGGGGCGGACCCCGGAGGAAGCGAACCTTCGCCTTCGCTACATCCGGCAGCTCGAGCAACAAGAAAATCGTCTGGGGAAGCTTCGTGCCGAACGGGCTCGGTTAGAGGACGCGCGGTCCGCGGCTCAGAAACAGCTCGACGAGATGCTCGAAAAGCTCGCCTTTGATCGCAAAGTCTAAAGACAGCTGTCGGCTTTCAGCAATCAGCAATCCGCAAGAATCAGGCTGACAGCAATCAGCAGTCAGCACCGGGAAACTTGTTTCGTGGATGTTTTTGCTGATGGCCGACGGCTGACTGCGTTTAAGTGCTGACCGCTGACCGCTGACGGCTAGCGGTTACCGCCGTCGCTTGTCTCCCGAG
>JBHIBG010000186.1:0-3148 GCA_046758965.1 Methylomirabilia bacterium
AGAATAAGACTCAAATGCGCAGCGGCAATTCATCTGCCGTTGGGCTGACCTATATTCAGCTACTGCCCCGCATCATACGGTTTGGCTCGAAATTTGCATGAAAAGCCAGCCATTGGGCAATCAAATCCTTCCCGAATTGGGACCTCGAAATCTGATAATAGGGCGAGTCGAGAGAACAAATGTCTAAGCGCAGCAGCAAACCCCACCCCCCGAAGACCAGCACCCGCACCTCCCGGCCGCAGGCGACCCTATCCGCGGTCGAGATGGGGGCTCGTCAGCGGGAGATCTCCGTTTCCGAGTTCTTTACAAAGAACCGTCATCTACTGGGTTTCGACAACCCGAGAAAGGCACTGCTCACCTGCGTCAAGGAAGGCGTTGACAACGCGCTTGACGCATGTGAGGAAGCCGGGATTCTCCCTGAAGTGATCGTCAAGCTGGAAGTGGCTTCAAACGGGGGGCCTCCGCCTCCTCCGAGCCAGGCGGGCCGCTTCCGGTTAACGGTAATCGACTACGGCCCCGGCATCGTCCGCCAACAGATTCCGCGGATATTCGCGAAGCTTCTCTACGGGTCCAAGTTCCATCGGCTGCGCATGAGCCGGGGACAGCAAGGAATCGGCATATCAGCGGCCGGCATGTATGGACAACTGACCACCGGCAAACCCGTACAGATTATCTCCCGCACCAGCGTGAAGACGTCCGCCCATTACTTCGAGGTCCAGATCGATACAAAGAAGAACGAGCCTCGGATTCTCGAGAAAAAGCAGATCGACTGGGAGAACCACCGTGGAACCCAGGTGATCCTCGAAATCGAGGGCCGCTACCAGAAGGGGCGGGCCTCGGTGGACGAGTACATCGAGCAGACCTCCATCGCCAATCCGCACGTAAAGCTCGTCTACGTTACCCCGGAGGGAGAGACCAAGGAATATCCCCGGACCTATCACGAGCTCCCGCCGCCGCCACGTGAGATCAAGCCGCACCCCTACGGCATCGAGTTCGGGATGCTGCTGAAGATGCTACAAGACACCAAGAGCCACTGGCTCTCGGGATTCTTGACCAGCGATTTCAGCCGCGTGTCCCCCAAGCTCGCGGAGGAGATCTGCAAGGCCGCGAAGATCTCGCCCCACAAGCGGCCCCGGGACATCCAGGGAGTCGCCGCCGAGACGCTCTACAAGGTCATCCAGTCCACCAAGATCATGGCGCCACCGAGCAACTGCCTCTCGCCAATCGGCGAAAAGGCGATCCTCTATGGCCTGTATAAGCAAATCACAGGGGATTTCTATACTGCGGTAAGCCGGCCGCCGGCTGTCTACCGCGGCAATCCCTTCGTGATCGAGGCGGGTTTGGCGTACGGCAGGGGACCGACAGAGGCGGCGAAGAACCAGGAATATGCGAAGATGCCGCTTGCCGAGGGCGAGCATCAGCAAAACGACAGCGAGCTAGCCCGTGTCATCCGCTACGCAAACCGCGTGCCGCTTCTCTATCAGCAGTCCGCCTGCTCGACCTTCAAGTCTGTGCTCGAAACCACCTGGCGCAACTACGGTGTTCCGCAGTCCAAAGGCGCTCTTCCATCCGGCCCCTTGGTGATTTTCATTCATATGGCCTCGGTCTGGGTCCCCTTTACAAGTGAATCCAAAGAAGCGATCGCCGATTACGACGAGATCCGAAAGGAACTCAAGCTCGCCCTGCAGGAATGCGGCCGGCGGCTCGGGGCCTTTCTCAGACGACGGGGGCGGGCCAAGAGCGAGTTCCGTCGGCGCAATATCTTTGACCTCTACATCGAGGAAGTCGTGGGTGCGTGCAACCGCCTCAAGGGCGGGAGGGTGCCCACCGAGAAACTCAAACAGCAGCTTCAGAAGATCGCCATGAAGCGCACCGGCGGCGAGAAAACAGACGAGCTACTCGGAAAGAAGGGAGACGGCCCGGAAGGCCTCCCCCATTCGATCATCGTCAGCCCTGAGGGAACCGAAGGAGAGGTGCCGGTTCCGAGCGACGATGCACCCAATGAAGTGGCCCCTCCCGAAGGAGCTCCCGAAGGCGAGGAGACATCCGCGAAGCCGACCCGGCTGAAAGGGAACGCCAAGTCCATGGCGATGGGCAAGAGTGAAGTGGCGAGAGCTAAGCGGCGCGCCAGGCCGGCGCCGCCAGGGAAGAAGAAAGCGGTGTCGCATGCCCGAAAACCCAAGAAAAGCGCAAAGCGGATGAAGAGATAGGAAGCCCTATGGCTCAAAAAACGCGACAGAAAACCAGCGCGGTCGAGAAGAAACTCGTCGGCATGGCCGACGTCGTCATCACGGCCGCGCAACGGAGCAAGGACCCCACGCTTTCGATCCCCGTACGCTCGCTCCCGAACGTCACGTTCAACGAGCGAAAGGGCATCATCGAGATGGGTAGAAAGAAGCAGGCGCGCTCGTTTTTCAACGTGGGGATGGCCAGGAAGTTCATGCAGACGATACTCGTGGCTGATGCTCTCTCCGAGCTTCAGCGGTCGAACCTCACGACCTCTCTCAGGGAGGTCTACTACCGCTCCAAGCACACGATTGACAACTCGCACGAAAACACGTTCGACTCCCAAAACGAATCAGACCCGGTCATCGAGGACCTTGAGGTTACGCTGGATGCTCTCCGGGAAGAGCTCCACGTGCGTGCCGAAAATGGCGGGAGCCTCGTCGGACCGCTGGTGTTGGTTGATGACGGCGACCGGGTGGACTGCACCAAGCTAGGGAAAGGCGGCTATTCGGTTCCCTCCATCGTCGAGCCGGAATGCCTTCAGATCAGGAAATGCACGGCCGATTTCGTGCTCCTGGTTGAGAAAGGTACCCAGTGGAACCGTCTCTCAGAAGACAAGTTCTGGCGGAGGTACAACTGTATCCTCCTTACTGGAAACGGACAGCCGCCCCGCGGGGTCAGACGCCTGGCGCGGAGGCTGCACGAAGAAAAGCGGCTTCCCGTATATGTCCTCGTGGACAACGATCCTTGGGGCTACTACATTTACTCGGTCATCAAGCAGGGATCGATCAATCTCGCTTTTGAAAGTCAGCGAATGGCCATTCCGAAGGCCAAGTTCATAGGGCTCTCCAGCGCGGATCCCGAACACTACGGGCTCCCGCGTAACGTAGGCATCAAGCTCAACGACAAAGACGTCAACCGA
>JBHIBG010000187.1:0-3093 GCA_046758965.1 Methylomirabilia bacterium
AGCGAGCCCGGCAGCTCCTCCCCGGAGCGTTCTGCTCAGCTTCCCACGAGGTGCTCCCGGAGTTTCGGGAGTACGAGCGCCTGAGCACAACTGTGACGAATGCTTACCTCGGGCCGACAATGGCCGGGTACATCACGGCCTTCCGTGCCCGGGTCCGCGAGCTCGGGATCCTTCCGGCGCCTTACATCAACCAGTCGAACGGCGGGACCATCGGGATCGACGAGGCGGCAGGGGCGCCGGTGAAAACCCTGCTTTCGGGCCCGAGCGCCGGAGTGGCTGGCGCCGCGTGGCTCGCGGCGAAGGTGGGCATTCCCTCCGTGGTCACATTCGACATGGGCGGGACGAGCACCGATGTCTCGTTCGTGCGTGACGGAGTCCCGACCCTTGCCTTCGAGCGCCAGATCGCGGAGATCCCGATTCGGATTCCGGCGCTGGACATCCACACCATCGGGGCTGGCGGCGGGAGCATCGCCTGGCGGGATTCGGGCGGCGCGCTCATGGTCGGTCCTGAGAGCGCCGGCGCTGATCCCGGTCCAGCCTGCTACGCTCGCGGGGGGACGGCTCCCACGGTCACCGATGCCAACCTCCTGCTCGGCCGGCTCTCCCCAACGGGACTCCTCGGCGGGCAAATGCCCTTGGATCTCACGCGAGCCCATCGTGTGGTCGCCGGGCTCGGAGAGGCGCTCGGGCTTTCACCCTCGGACACCGCTCGCGGCATCCTTCGGGTCGTCAACGCCAACATGGCGCGTGCCCTCAGGCTCGTGACAATCCAGCGCGGGGTAGACCCGACTCACCTGGCGCTGCTCGCCTTTGGCGGGGCAGGGCCGCTGCATGCGGGGGCCTTGGCCCGGGAGTTGGGCATTCCTGCGATCCTGGTGCCCCCGGGGCCCGGCATCCTCTGCGCGCTGGGTCTCCTGGTGGAGGATCTCCGGGCCGACGCGGTCCGGACCTGCGTGCAGAGGCTCGAGGCCCGATCGCTCGCCCCTCTGGAGCAGGGGTTTCGGGAGCTGGAGCGGGAGGCCACCGAGTGGCTCGACAGGGAGCGGGTTTCGCCCGAGCGCCGTCGGCTCTCGCGCTGGCTCGATCTCCGCTACGAGGGGCAGAACTACGAGCTTCTGGTGGCAGTGCCCGAGGAGGTGTGGCTCGAGCAGTCAGTGGAGCCCCTTCGCCGGCAGTTCCACCAGGCTCACGAGGAGACCTACGGCTTCGCAGCTGACGACGAGCCGATCCAGGTCGTGAACCTCCGCCTGGTGGCCCGAGGGCTGCCCGATCCGCCCGAGCTCCCGCGCCAGAAACCGGGCACGCCCGACGCATCGACTGCGCGTGTCGGCCAGCGGCCAGTGGACTTTGCTGAGGCAGGCGGTGTCCTCGACAGCTACGTGTACGGCCGGGCCCGCCTCACCGCGGGGAACCGGCTCGTCGGCCCCGCGGTGATCGAGCAGTTCGACAGCACCACGCTCCTCTACCCCAGGCAGGAGGCGCTCGTGGATGAGCTCGGCTTTCTCATGATCCGGGAGGTCTGAGAATGGACCGCATCACGCTCGAGGTCATCGCCTCGGCCTTGCTCTCGATCGCTGAAGAGATGGGGAGTGCGCTCATCAAGGCTTCGTACTCGAGCAACATCAAGGAGCGCTGGGACTGCTCGACAGCGATCTTCGACCGGGACGGCCAGGTCATCGCTCAGGCCGAACACATCCCCATGCACCTCGGATCCCTCCTGGGAATCATCCAGGAGATCCTGCGCCGCTACCCCGCCGACCGACTCTCCGCCGGCGATGTCTTCGCGGCGAATGATCCTTACGCGGGAGGCGGCACGCACCTTCCGGACATCACCCTGGCCTCGCCCGTGTTCATCGAAGGGGAGCTCTTCGGCTTCGTCGCAAACATCGCGCACCATGCTGATCGGACCGGCGAGCGCATCCGGTCGATCTACGATGAGGGACTTCGCATCACGCCGATCCGCCTTGTCGAGGGTGGGCTGGTGCGCGAGGACGTGATGGAGCTGCTCCTCGCCAACTTCGCCGTCCCGGATCAGCGGCGCGGCGACTTCAGGGCTCAGATCGCGGCCAACCGGCTCGGCGAGCGTCGGCTGACCGAGCTCTGTCGCCGCTACGGCCAGGCCGACGTGAAGGCGGCCTCGGACGAGTACCTGGCCTACGCCGAGCGGAAGATCAAGGCCGCCATCGCTCAGGTCCCTCCCGGGGTCTACCGGTTCACGGATTATCTGGACGGCGACGGGGTCACGAAAGGAGCGATTCCAATCGCGGTTGCGATCAGCGTGGAGGCAGACCGGATTCGCCTGGATTTCACGGGGAGCGGACCTCAGGTCTCCGGCGATATCAACGTGGTACGCCTAGCTCTCCTGGCCACGGTCTATTACGCCCTCAAAGCGATCCTGGACCCCACGATCCCGGCCAACGGCGGGTTCTATCGGGCTATCGAAGTGGAAGCACCCGAGGGGAGCATCGTGAATGCGCTCCCGCCGGCTCCCGTGGGCTGGCGGACCCAAACCTGCCAGCGGATCGCCGATGTGATCTTCGGAGCCCTGGCTCCGGTGCTTCGCGAACGGATCCCGGCGGCCGGCAACGGGGCCAATGCCGCCTGGGTGTTCTCCGGCGTGAATCCCAGGACCGGTCGCTACTACGTCTACCTGGAGACCCTCGGGGGCGGCGCCGGAGCCACCGCTCAGGCCGACGGCCTCGACGGCGTTCAGGTCCACATCACGAACACATCCAACCTCCCGGTGGAGTGCCTGGAGATGGAGTACCCCCTGCTCGTCGAGGAGTACGCCCTGGTCGATGGCAGTGGCGGGGAGGGGAGGTTTCGTGGAGGCCTCGGGATTAGACGGACGATCCAGGTTCTGGACCATGAGAGCCAGCTCTTGGGAACCCTTGAGCGGGCGGAGCTTCCTCCCTGGGGGCTCGAGGGCGGCAGGCCTGGCGGCCGCGCGGCGCTGGTGCTCAACCCGGGGACCCCGACGGCAGAGCGTCTCCCTTCGAAGGTCTGGGGCTACCCGCTCAAGCCCGGCGACCGGGTCGCCATCATCACCCCGGGGGGTGGTGGCCACGGCCCGCCGTCTGAGCGCGCCGCTGA
>JBHIBG010000188.1:0-3087 GCA_046758965.1 Methylomirabilia bacterium
CTTTCCACGGATTGATCAGCGCCCAGAGGTTTCCGAGCAGGGCCGAGACGTAAGCAAGCCCCACCCACCAGATCACCCACACCAGCGTGGGGGCCAGGTTCCGCAACGGGTGCTGATCGCCGATCAGTCCCGTGAGGATCACGAGGACGAACAGGCCTGCAGAAAGTAGCTTGAGGGTGAACAGCAGCAGCGGGTGCGCCAAGAGGCGCCCGACCGCGAACTGGAGGAGGTTCAAGCGCGGGTAGGCGCGCACCCCCGGCGAGCCACGGACAAAGATTCCGATGACCACGAAGGAGAAGGCGACGGCTACCGCCGCCCCCGACACATACAGCCAGAGCGGAACGGGGAGGTCATAACGCTGGCCGAAGCCGTGGGCAGAGGCCGTTGAGGCGTTGCCAAGGAAGAGGCAAACCGCCGCCAGCACGTGTGCCCGGGTGACTTTGTTCATCGCGGACACGGCATTTCCCGTTAGCTCGGGTAATCCCCGACAGCCCCGACCGGGGTGCCTGCGTCGGGGTTGAAGTGTTGCCCGAGCCCGACAAGAACCATGGTAATCCCTTCCTTCTTTCTGGGTGTTGACCAGGACTTGGCTCCCGCGCGAGGGACCGCTCCCGCTCCCGGAGATTTCCCTCAGCCGGAGACAACCGTGAAAGATTGAGCGCTTATGCGGAGGCCAGGAGGGGAGGGGGAGCTCGAGGTGAGTTGAGTGTTAGGTCAGAGGAAGATGGGGAGGGACTGCAAAGAGGCGCAGGAAGGACCCCGGCCGGAACCATGACCGGAGCAGAAGGAGACGGATCGTTTTCTAGCTCAGGGGTACGATCGCCGTGAGCGAGGTACAGGCACGCCGTCTGGCGATCGTTATCGTCGAAGATGTGGTGGACGAGGTGGGGCGAGAGGGTGACCAGGTAGGCAAGAAACAGCAGGACCGTGAAGGCGCCCATGCCCGGCCCCCGCCAGTGCTTGCGACCCGCCCCCGACCCCCTGTCCATCGGCAGCTATTTTACCTCATCTCGCACCACAGGGAAGTCCGACAGCCGATAGCAGCCGGGGTAGAACCACTGTTCAGGGTTGGGCTACCTGTCGAGCTACCCGCAAAGGCGGGAGACCTCCAACTCATAAAGGCCAGGACTCCAGACGGTAGCCCATCTCCCAGAACATCCACTCGTACCGGCTTGTCGCCACGAAGTGGCGGCGCATCGCGTCGAGTTCGGCTGGCTGGAGCCGCGCGGCTGTATCGTCGGTGGCATCGAGCACCGCGCGGACAAGCGTGCCGAACTCCTCGGAGGCGTACGTTCCGATCCAGCGCGCGTAGAGCGGATCAGGCGAGCCGGCGCGTTCGAGCTCCTTGCCGACCTCCCAGTAGATCCAGTAGCAGGGGAGGAGGGCGGCCAGCGCCTCGTGGAACGGGGCCGCATAGGCGACCGAGAGGAGGTAGCTCGTGTAAGCGAGGTTCGTCGGCGCGAGGGGCGTCGCCGCAATATCCTGCGTGGTCAGGCCGAACTCCCGGAAGAAGCTCTCGTGGAGCGCCCGCTCGACCCTGAGGGCGCCCGCCGCATGCTCGTTGAACATGATAATCCACTCCTCCCGGGGCGCGCGCGCCGCGGCGATCGACAGGGCTCGGGCAAACTCCCGCAAGTACAGGGCGTCTTGCACCGCATAGAACTCAAAGCTCTCCCGGGGCAGCGACCCGTCCATGAGCCCCCTGAGGAAGGGGTGCCGCACGATCGCGGCGTAGATGGGTTCAATCGACTTCCAGAGCTCTCCCGTAAATCCCATGGTCGATGGCCCCCGCGTTTGTCTGGCCGTTGCTCCTCATCGCTTCGCGGACCCAGGTCACAGCCCCATTATGCCTCAGCGGCTGACCATCGCCAGGGGTTCCCTCGGGGCGGCTTCGGGCCCGGTTCCAGCGCGCGGGCAGTTGGTGTATCCTGGAGCTGCCGAGCCTCGGCCGGGCACGGTTCGACGCGAGAGACCGCAGATGAAGCGATACCACATCCAGACCTGGGGATGCCAGATGAACGTGGCGGACTCTCAGCGCCTGGCCTCCGAGCTGGAAAAGCTCGGCTACTCCTCGGCTGGGTTTGCCGAGAAGGCCGACGTCGTCGTCCTGAACACGTGCGTCGTCCGGCAGCGTGCCGAGGACAGGGCCCGCGGGCGGCTCGCCTCGCTCAAGCCTCTCAAAGAGGTGTGCCCCGATCTCGTGATCGGGCTCATGGGCTGCATGGTCGGCGTCAAAGATAACGGAGTGCTCAAGGAGAGCTTCCCTTACGTTGACGTGTTCCTCCCGCCCTCCGAGCCGAAGCTGCTGGTGGAGTTCCTCAAGGCTCGGGAGCCGCAGGGAGCCGGTCACACCCTGGAGTTCGAGGAGACCGAGAGGCGCTTCCGGATCCAGGATGAAGAGCTCGTGCTGCCGGCCCATGAGCGAGGCGAGCTTGTGACGGCGCACGTGCCGGTCCAGTATGGTTGTAGCCACGTCTGCACGTTCTGCATCATCCCGTACCGCCGGGGGCTCGAGCGCAGTCGCTCGGTCGGGGAGATCGCGGGGGAGGTACGCTCGCTCGTCCGGCAGGGCGTGAAGGAGATCACGTTGCTAGGGCAGATCGTGGACCGCTACGGCTATGATGTGGCCGATGGCCCTCGCATGCCAGACCTGCTCCACACGCTGCACGAGGTCGATGGTCTGGAGCGGATCCGCTTCCTGACCTCCCACCCGAACTACATGACCGACGGCCTGCTGGACGTGGTGGCCGAACTGCCCAAGGTCATGGAGCATATCGAGGTGCCCCTCCAGGCGGGCGACGACGAGGTGCTGGACCGGATGAAGCGCGGTTACGCCGTGGACGACTACCGCGCACTGATCGGCCGGATCCGCGAGAGGGTCCGGAACGTGAGCATCGCCACCGACATCATCGTCGGGTTTCCGGGGGAGACGGAGCGGCAGTTCATGGGCACCTACGAGCTGCTCCGAGAGCTCAAGCTCGACGTGGCGCACATCGCCGTGTTCTCGCCGCGACCGAACACGGTCGCGGCACGCTGGCCCGACGATGTGCCGGCGGGAGAGAAGGAGCGCCGTCGGAAGGCGCTCGA
>JBHIBG010000189.1:0-3080 GCA_046758965.1 Methylomirabilia bacterium
GTGTGTCTCATCGCGGAACTCCTGATAGCAGCGCATGACGTTCGGCAGGACTCGCTCGGCCTCGCGCCATGACGCGTAGATGCCGAGCTTGATGTCGCTCGCGGCGTCCTCGGCAGGCATCCCGGCGTCGAAGCGGGCCTTCGCCTCGCGACGGATCAGCGCCAGGTAGTCTCGCATGCATTTGAGGTCCCGCTTGGTCCCGATGGGGCCGTGGCCAGGGACGATCACGTCGGCGTCGAAGCTCAGCAGGCGGTTCGCGACCTTGATCCAGTTGCCGATGTGCCCTTGAAAGGCCAGCGGGGTGACGTAGTGGAAGGCGATGTCGCCGGCGAACAACACACGCTCTTTCGGCAGGAACGCGACCGCATCACCGACCGTGTGGGCGGTGGTGCCCGGGTGCCAGAGCTGAATCTCCCTGCCGCCGTCGTGGATCACCATACGGTCCTGGAAGGTCAGCGTCGGGAGCACGACCTTCATCAGCGGAAACTCCTTGGCGAAACGGGGCATGAAGCGTTGGAGCACCGCCACAGGCGGGAAGCCGGGGGCAAGAGCCTCGCGACACTTCTCGGTGGCCACGATGGTCGCACCCCGGAAGAGCTTGTTGCCGCCGGCATGATCGAGGTGGTGGTGAGTATTGATGAGCTGCCCGACGGGCTTTCGGGTTGTCTTCTTGATCCCCGCAATCAACTTTCGAGTCATCGAGGGAACCATGAGCGCGTCGACCACGATGGCCGCGTCGTGGCCGACGATCAGTCCGGAGTTCGAGATGCCGGTCTCGCCGGTCGCCTGCACGTAGGCGAAGAGCTTCGGTCCGATCTCAATCATCCCGCTCTTCCAGCCTTGGGGGATCAGGTGTCGGGCCACGGTCATCCTCCCGTGAGCGCCAGGCGACCCCGGCGGTTCACCCACCATCTCACGCCGTCAGACCCCCCCTCACCCTCCCCTCTCTCCCAGAATGGGGGAGAGGACAACGGTGAGGGGGAGCATTAGGCGCCTGGCGTTCCGTTACCGATGCGTGTCTCAATAAGTGGTTCTACGGGTTGCGTCTCAGGAAATCCTGGATCAGGGCCACGATGGCTTCGGGCTCGTCCTCCTGGAGGTAGTGGCCCGCCTGCTCCAGGGTATGCACCTCGGCCTCTGGATAGATTTTCTGCCAGAGGCCGATCATCGCTCTGGGGAAGGCCGGGTCCTTCACTGCCCAGATCAGGAGCGTGGGGACCTTGAGCCCCGGAAGCTTCTCGCTGATCTCTCTCATGGTAGGCGCTGAAGGGTGGTCGTCGCCTACCGTGATATCCCGGGGGAAGGCGAGGATCCCGACCCGGGAATTCCAGTCCGGGAACGGCGCCCGGTAGGCGCGCATCAGGGCCGGCGTCACGCGCTCCTTCTTGGAGATCCCCGCCGGCAGGAAGCCCTCCACGAAGAGGTTCAGCCCCTGCACCAGCGCCTCACCGAGCCCGGGGATCCTGAACTGCTCGAGCAGCGCGTGGATCCGGGTCCCCGCCGGCACCACCCAGGCCCAGGTGTTCAGGATCACCAGGCGCTTGATGCGCTCCGGGTGGCGAATCGCAAACCCGAGGCCGATGGGGCCTCCCCAGTCTTGCATGACCAGCGTGGCGTGCTTGGCGTTCAGCTTGAGGAGCAGCGACTCCAGATTGGTGATGTGACGGGCGAGCCGGTAGAGGCTCGCGTCCAGCGGCTTGTCCGAGCGCCCGAAGCCCATGTGGTCAGGCACGATCACGCGGTTCGTCCGGGCGAGCGGCGGGATGAACTTCCGGTAGAGAAACCCCCAGGTGGGGTTGCCGTGGAGGAGAATAACCGGCTCGCCCTTCCCCTGCTCCACGTAGGCGAGCCTGACGCCGTCTACGGCATGGAATTTCGCGCGATAGGCGAATCCCGGAATGCTCTTCATGAGCCCTCCTCCTACCGGCCCTTGAAGGTGGCGGTCTTCTTCTGGGCAAAGGCGGTGACGCCCGCCGCGAAGTCTTCCGTGTGGCCGCTCCGGGCGATGGCCTGGGTCTCGAGCTCCATCTGGGTCTCCAGGCTCTCAGAGGTGGACTGGTGAAAGAGGAGCTTGGCGCCGCCGAAGGCGAGGGTCGGCCCCTGGGCCAGCTCGCGAGCCAGGGCGCCCAGGGCGTGAGGGAACTCGGCATCCGGGACCACGCGGCTCACGAGCCCCCATTCGAGCGCCTCCTTGGCCGAGAGGACGCGGTTGGTGTAGTGGAGCTCGAGCGCCCGTTGAATCCCGATGAGCCGCGGCAGGAAGTAGGATGAGGAGCCGTCGGGGGTGGCGGCGATCCTGGAGTAGGCCATCGTAAACCTCGCCGACTCCGCCGCGATCACCAGATCGCCCGAGAGCGCCAGGCTCAACCCCCCGCCGGCTGCCACGCCATTCACCCCCATCAGGACCGGCTTGGGGCTCCGGACCACCCGGGAGATCGCGCCGTGGAGGTAGGTCGTCAGCTCCTTGACCAGCACTCCGATCCGCGGCAGGTTCTCCGCGAAGTCCTTCACGTCGCCGCCCGCGCAGAAGGCCTTCCCCGCACCGGTCACGACGATGCAACGGATCTCCGGGTTCTCGTCCATGTCGAGCACCGCCTGAAAGAACTCCTTGGCGAGGGCGATATTCAGGGCGTTGTAGGCATCGGGGCGGTTCAGGGTGATGGTGCCGACCTGCTCCTTCGTCTCGACCAAGAGTGTTTGGTAGGGCATGATATTCCTCCGGATTTCAGGGTTTTCGGGGAGCCCATGCGCTCCCCGCCAGATACGATCAAGCCAATCCGGTCACCGATTCCTCCCGAGCGGGTCCGCGCCGGTCAGCCATCGCGAAGGACGCTCTTCAAGAACTGGCCGGTGTAGGAGCGGGAGGCGTGACGGATGACCTCCTCGGGGGTCCCGGTGGCGACGACCCACCCGCCCTCGTCCCCACCCTCGGGCCCCAGGTCAATGATCCAGTCCGCGGTCTTGATCACGTCCAGGTGGTGCTCGATGATGACCACCGTGTTCCCCTGGTCCACGAGGCGGTTCAGCACGTCCAGCAGCCGCTGGATGTCCGCAAAGTGGAGCCCGGTGGTGGGCTCATC
>JBHIBG010000190.1:0-2939 GCA_046758965.1 Methylomirabilia bacterium
TCTGGAGCGGCTGTACGCCATGCCGAGGGCGACCCTGAAGATCACCCCCCACAGCACAACCAGCTGGGATTTTGCCAAGGTCCGGATCTGACGTCCTAGCACCCGGTCATGCTCCTGGAGGGGCGCCTGACGCCGGGAGGGGGAGGCCGGCAGCCGTCGGTGCGGGGTCGGCCCGCCGGCAGACCCGGTGGAGGAGGCCTTTTGTACTGGCTATGCTCTGGTTCGTCACGTTGACCACCACCGACCGGTAGGTGGCGTCCTCTCGGTAGTGACCCTTGAGCTCGGCTTGGATCATGACTCCCACTCTCCCACGCGTCGCGCATCCACTTCTCCACGAGCGGGTTCTTCGAGTAGCCCGCGAGGGCACGATCACTCTCGCTTGCCCTCTACGATACACAAGGCCGATCGCGTCGGTACGATGTTCGTGAGCTTTAGCCCAGCATTCTGGTATAACGCACGGAACTCCGTCTCACTTCGCTCGCGTCCGGGAACCATTGCCATCATGAAGATGTCGCTGTCCTTGCTGGGGTGTGCCTCGTTTCCGGGTGGTATGACAGCATCTATGGTCAATACACGCCCGTGGTCCGACATCGCATCTCGACACAGTCGGAGGATTGCAATCGCCTGATCGTCACGCCAATCGTGAAGAATTCTCTTGAGGATGTAAGCGTCACCACCGCGGGGCACCGACTCCCAGAAATTTCCGCCGATCACCTTGCAGCGCTCGATAACCCCAGCGGCCCTCGGGTATGTGGGCTCTACGACAACTTCGGGGCGGTCATACAGGATTCCTGTTGGTGACGGATGCGCTTTCAGCACCTCGGCGATGAACCCTCCACGTCCACCTCCAACGTCCACGATCTGCTTGAAGCGATTGAAATCATACGCAGCCGCGATGATACTGTTCTCCCCCTCGGAAAAATTCGCCATGCTCGCGTCGAATCGGGCGCTTGCTTCAGGGTGCATCGCCAGGTAGTCGAAAAAGCCCATGCCGAACGCGGCGTCGAATGCGGGGGTGCCGCTCTTCACGGCATGGAGAAGATTACCGCAGGAGTTCCATGTGGGCCCATCTACCATGCGCACAGCGTCTCGAACTGATCCGGGGACGCCACTTTCGAGCGCTGCTGCGAGCGGGGTGACATGAAACCTGCCCTGTTCATCCTCTGCGAAAATGCCATGTGAGGCCAGCATTCTGAGGAGGCGGTACAGAGAATCTGTATATGTGCCTGTGGCGACAGCAAGTTCTTCTATGCTCTTGGCGCCCCGACGCAATAGATCGGCAATGCCAAGCTCAGCGGCGACAAAGATCGCCCTCGAAGGCAGATAGCCGAACGCCATAGAGAGGATTACTTCTTGCGGGCGACGCTCGCTTGGATGGTCGGGTTTACTCGATTCGTCTTCGGCCATTTGTCGCTCCTTGCGTAGGGAGCATAGCAACCATACAGGCCCTCACGCGAGGAAGGGACGCGGCCCGCTGCCGTCCGCCCGATTCCCCTGGATCCTTCTTCGCTAGGGGTAGTAGGCGAAGAATACGGGGCGGAGGAAGAGCCTGTCAAGGAGAAAGCTGACGATGGGTTGCCCGTACCGGAGCCGGTGCTGGGCGTGGGGGTGAGGTGGTCCGTCTCTACGCTCCTCTTCCTATGGGCCTCGGGCCATGCACCCCAGGAAGCTCGAGCGGAAGCAGATTACGCATTGTCAATGCATTGGCATTGATATACCCTATTCGGAGGACGTCCCGTGCGCATTTCAGAGATCCTGTGGACGAATGCCGATGTGGAACATCTAGCCCGACATGGTGTCATACCGCAGGAGGTCGAAGAGGTCCTGGCTGCCGGTCCTGTCTGGCGGCGAGGCCGCAAGCACCCGGAAACGAGGCGACAGAGCCTCTACGCCTTGGGGCAGACTGACACGGGACGGCACCTCTTCATCGTGCTGTCCCCGCGCGGGAAGGGACGGGCCCGGTGCGTGACCGCGATGCAGATGGATGAAAAGACAAGGCGCTACTACGAGCGCCACAGGAGGTAAGAACATGGCTAGGGCGACTTCCCGGCGACGGCGACTGCCGGCGTTCCGCACGGACGAAGAAGAGCGAGCCTTCTGGGAGACCCACCGGCCTGGAAACTACGTGAAGGTGATGCGCCCCGCGCGAGTACAAGTCTCCCGCCGGCTCCGGGACCCAGTCCGGGAACGCAAGAAGAACCTCACCCTCCGGATGGAGCCTTCACGCGTGCGGGCGATCAAGGCAGTTGCCCGCGAGCGTGGCATCCCTTACCAGACCCTCATGCGCATGTGGATCGTCGAGCGGCTCCGGCGCGCAAGGGCCGGGTAATCGGAGGACCACGACTCTCAACGCAAAGGCAGTGGCAGTGATCGAAGTGCCCGTAGCGGAGGCGGTGCTGGGCGCGGGGTGACTGGCCGACCGAGGATGAAGCGTGCTTGCGCGACTTAGCTCCGCGTCGTACAGTTGCAACAAGCTCTTCAATTCCTGACATGACATTCCGTCTCGTCTATCGCGGCCCGCTTCACTCCAACGCGGGAGCGACGGAGAAGCAGGTAACTCGACGGGCACTCTGCCCACAGCTTGCCGACCTATGCCGAGGGCCTTCGCGGCCTTCCTCTGATTCCTGTCGCAGTGCTTCAGAGTTCTAACTAAGACCAAGTAGCGGTGCTCTACCACTACTGCACCACCGGGACCGGGCCGCCAACCTCCGGCTCTTCCGCCTGGTCTCACAGGTCCTCCACGCCATCGAGGCCGGGATCTTCCACCCCGTGGTCGGCTGGCAGTGCGAGGGTTGCCCGTACCGCAGCCGGTGCTGGGCGTGGGGGTGAGGTCATTAACCCGAAGACCGACAACGTTGTTAAGTTTCATGATTTCCCCCCGCCCCCGCTCCTCGGCGCGACCAGGTCGCAGCGCCGAGGGTGTCCCCGACGCCCGGGGG
>JBHIBG010000191.1:0-2922 GCA_046758965.1 Methylomirabilia bacterium
TTCCCTCTCCCCTTTGGGGAGAGGGTCAGGGTGAGGGGAGAGAGGAGACGATATGGCGCGAGTAGCTGGGGTGGACCTCCCACGCGACAAGCGGGGTGAGGTGGCGATCACGTACATCTATGGGATCGGTCGCCTGTCAGCCAGGCGAATCTTCGCTCAGGCCGGCGTCGACCCCAACCGGCGGGTCAGGGAATGGGCTGAGAACGACGTGGCGCGCCTCCGCGAGATCATCGAGCGGCAGCACAAAGTGGAAGGTGACCTGCGGCGCGAGGTCTCCATGAGCATCAAGCGGCTGATGGACATCGGCTCTTACCGGGGGATCCGTCATCGTCGCGGCCTGCCGGTCCGGGGGCAGCGCACCCACACCAATGCGAGGATCCGCAAGGGCCCCCGGCGAGGCGTGATGGTGAAGAAGAAGACCGCGGCCCCCGCTGTGAAGCGGGGCTGAGGAGCGTAGGCAATGGCAACGCCCAAGAAACAAGGCGGCAGGAAACGAGAGCGCAAGGAGGTCCGGACCGGAGTTGCCCACATCCAGGCCACCTTCAACAACACGATCGTGACCATTACCGACAAGGCCGGCAATGTGGTGACCTGGGCGAGCGCGGGCAGCGTGGGGTTCAAAGGGTCGCGGAAGAGCACTCCCTTCGCCGCTCAGACCGCCGCGGACAACGCGGCGCGGAAGGCCATGGACCTGGGGCTGACGCAGGTTGAGGTCTCGGTGAAGGGGCCAGGTGCCGGCCGGGAGGCGGCGATCCGCTCGCTGCAGGCCGTCGGGCTTGAAGTCACATCGATCCGGGATGTCACGCCGATCCCGCACGATGGGTGTCGGCCCCCGAAACGGCGTCGCGTGTAGGGTTTACACTTCCCTCTCCCCGTCGGGGAGAGGGACAGGGTGAGGGGCAGAGCAGTGCGACCGTTCCCTCTCCCACTCGGGGAGAGGGTTAGGGTGAGGGGTAGAAGAAGCGTAGGGAGGAGGAACCAGTGGCGCGGTATCGAGACGGGGTCTGCAGGCTATGCCGGCGGGAGGGGATGAAGCTCTTCTTCAAGGGCGCCCGCTGCTTCACCGAGAAGTGTGCCATCGAGCGGCGGAACTACCCGCCAGGCCAGCACGGCTTGGGCCGGAGCAAGCCCACCCCCTTCGGCATCCGGCTCCGCGAGAAGCAGAAAGCGAAGCGCATTTACGGGCTCCTGGAGCGCCAGTTCCGGAATTATTTTCACCGGGCGGAGCGGGAGAGGGGAGTCCCGGGTGAAAATCTCCTGAAGGTGCTGGAGCGACGGCTTGACAACGTGGTGTTCCGCTTGGCCTTTGCGGCGTCTCGCCGGGAGGCCCGCCAGATGGTGGTCCACGGCCATTTCCGGGTGAATGACCGGAAGGTGAACATCCCGTCCTACGTGGTCAGGGTCGGAGACGTGGTCCAGCTCAAGGGTGCCTCCAAGTTGGCCGGGCGTGTGACCGACAACCTGAACGCCGGGCGCGGACAGGTGCCGCCCTGGCTTGAGGTGGTCCCAGGGGAGAAGAAGGGGATGGTCCGGGGTCTGCCGCTCCGGGAAGACATCCAGATCCCCGTGCAGGAGCAGCTCATCGTCGAGCTCTACTCCAAATAAGGAGTTCTGGCGTGCCGAGGGTCCCGTTCCAGAAACCGAAGAAGATCGAGTGGGAACTTCTCACCAACAGTTCCGGACGGCTGACGGCGGAGCCATTCGAAAAGGGCTACGCCCTCACCGTCGGCAACTCCCTCCGCCGCACCCTTCTGGCCATCATGCCCGGGGCCGCCGTGACCTGGGTGAAGATCCAGGGAGTACGA
Source organism: Methylomirabilia bacterium (assembly GCA_046758965.1). GTDB lineage: Bacteria > Methylomirabilota > Methylomirabilia > Rokubacteriales > CSP1-6 > JBHIBG01. The sequence goes on from JBHIBG010000191.1 coordinate 1,806, forward strand.
GAGCATGTGGCCCACATCCCGGGGATGAAGGAGGACATGGTGGATTTCCTCCTCAACGTGAAGAAACTTGCCGTCCACGTGCCGAGCTACGAGCCTCTAACAGTCCGGATCGAGGTCAAAGGCCCGAAGGAGGTTACCGGTGCTGACCTCGCCGAGCACCCCGGCCTCGAGATTCTCAACCCCGAGCTGCACTTGGCGGTACTGGAGCGGGGCGGCCAGCTCATGATGGATCTTGGCATCGAGGTGGGGCGGGGGTATGTGGCCGCCGGCAAGCACCCGGCGGGGACCATCCCTGCCGGGGCCACCGCGCTCGATGCCGCGTTCTCCCCCATCAAGCGAGTGACGTACGGTGTGGAGATGTCTCGGCTGGGGAAGGTTGTGGACTACGAGAAGCTCGTGCTCGAGATCTGGACGAACGGGACTGTCGCGCCCGAGGCGGCACTCACACGCTCGGCGGCTCATCTCCGTCAGCACTTCAGCCTGCTAGCTCCGGAGCCGTTGGCCGAGGAGGAGGCGCTGGAGGAGCCGACCGCGTTCGTTCAGGAGACGCTGGCCAAGGGAGTGGAGGAGCTTCCGCTCCCCGCCCGGACCATCAACGCGCTGAAGAACGCCGAGATCCAGACCGTGGCAGACCTGGTCCAGAAGAGCGAGGCCGAGGTTGAGAAGGTGAAGAACCTCGGGGAGAAGTCCGTGGAGGAGATCAAGGCAGTCCTGGCTGGCCTGGGGCTCTCACTGGGGATGCGGATCGATCCCCAGGTTCTGGGCGCCGTGGGGCACGGGGGACTTGAATGAAGCACGGCAGGGCAGGCAAGAAGCTCGGTCGGGTGACCGCCCACCGGTGGGCGCTCTTCCGCAACCTGCTCACCGCCTTGCTCCGCCATGAGCGGATTATTACCACCGAGGCGAAGGCCAAGGCCGTGCGGGGGCTGGCCGACTGGATGGTCACCCTCGCCAAGCGCGAGAGCCTCCACGCCCGCCGCCAGGCCCTGGCCATGGTGCCGGATGAGAGCGCGGTGAAGAAGCTCTTCGACACAGTGGCCGCCCGCTACGCCGATCGCCACGGTGGCTACACCCGGATCATCAAGATGGGCCACCGGGCGGGAGATCACGCCCCGCT
>JBHIBG010000192.1:0-2718 GCA_046758965.1 Methylomirabilia bacterium
CGTGCCCCTCCCGGCTCCCATCGTGGGCAGGAGGGTCGACCTGACTGTCGTGCACCGGGATCTGATTCGTGTCAGTCTCACCACAACTCTATGAAAAATAGTAACTTTCTTGAATGCTGGCCCCAGAAGCCGGTTCACCCCCGATCGCGTCCCACTTGACCATTCTGGTCAGGCAACAGGGACGAAGGGGACGCAGCCTTTTCAAGTAATTCCAAAGCACCCTCCTCGCTAATCCCTGCTTCATGCCAACTTTTGGCACTGGCTTTGGGCGTGAGCCGAGGGAGGCGGAGGGCAGGAGAGAAATTTTTTCCTTAGTTCTCCTGTAGTTATAACTTACGCTTAAAAGGTGCAAGCCTGGCATGGAAGGTGCATCTCGTAGACAACGTCGGCATGATCAGCATGCTAGAAAACTTGGACCGGAAGAGAAAACCGGAAGAGAAAAGAGGAGGGCAAGGAATGACGCGACTCTGGAGGAAACGGATCAAGCTGGGGAACCAGCGAGGCTTCACACTCATCGAGCTGATGATCGTGGTGGCCATTATCGGCATCCTGGCAGCCATCGCTATCCCGCTCTATGCCAACATCCAGGCGCGGGCGCGGCTCGCCAAGGCTCAGGCGGATACCCGGACGCTCGCCGGCGCCGTGACGACCTTCACGGCTCACGCGGGGGTTCTTCCGGGCACCCTGGGCGCGTTGACTGCGACTGTGGCTGATCCCAACGGCATCACGGCAGGCCCCTTCATGGCTAACGTCCCGGGGCCGCCTGGTGGCTGGGCGGCGTATTCCCTGTCGCTCAATACCGCTGCTGGGTCCTACACCGTCTCGTCCACCGGCGACAGCGCCACGGCATCCGCACCGTAAGGCCACCCCCAAAAGGAGAGGGAAGGGGAGGGGAGAGAGTCCTCTCCCCTTTTCTTTTGGCCGGAGACCGACCCCAGGGCTGCAAATCGGCGGACTTGCATCGTCCGCCCGGGCCAGGACGGCCTTATGACCTTCATCCCAGCAGGTGTCCTCAGCCCCAATTGACAACATTGCGTAGCAGCTTGGCCAAATTGGCAGGAACAAGCCCCCCACCAGGGGATGGATGGTCTCGTGGAGGGGAGGCGAGGCGGCGAAAGTTCATAGCTGGCGAGGCAATACGAGGCGGGGACCGGTCAGCGCGGCGTAGGCAGGCTTTTTGCCTCTCCTCTCGGGCGGGGAAGGAAGGGAAGTCATCTCACGCAACTCACGATGGGGAGAACCCCGTAGCCAAGGAGGCCCCGATGCTCGGACGTAGCAGCTCCCAGAGACATGCTGGTCCCCACCGCTTTGGCAACGGCGACCCGGGGGCCTCCCCCACCCTCCTCACAATCGTCGGGGACCAGGCGAAGTTGGAGGGGAAGTTCGAAATTACTGAGTCCATCCACATCGAGTGCGAGGTTGGCGGCGAGCTGAAGGTGGGCGGCAAGCTGGTGATCGGCGACGGCGGCATCGTTCGCGCCGACGTTGAAACCGTGGACGCGATCATCCAGGGGCAGTACGAGGGGAACATGGTGGCCACGGGGAACGTGGAGATCGCCGCCACGGGGCGGGTGAGCGGCAACATCGAGACCGACTCGCTGGTGATCTCGAAAGGCGGATTCTTCAACGGCAACGTGCTCAAGCTCAAGGACCGGGAACGCGAGAGGAGCCCGCGTCCGGTCTACCTGGTCGACGACAAGCGGGCCAGCCAGCAGAGTTAGCAGGGGCGGCGGACCGGAGCGCGGTCAACATGCTGTGGAAGTCCAAGCGCGGAGCAGCGGCCAGACGGGGGGATCTCACGGCCTTCATTGACGAAGGCTCGGAGATCGAGGGGAAGTACACCTTCAGTGGGACGGTGGTGCTCAACGGCACGTTCCGCGGCGAGATCGTGACCACGGATGCGTTCATCATCGGCGAGAAGGGCGTTGTCAACGCCACGATCCGGGCGGGGTCGGTGGTGGTGAAGGGGGAGGTAGTCGGCAACGTCCAGGCCACCGAGCGGGTGGAGCTCAGAAGGCCCGCCCGCGTCTTCGGGGACCTGGAGGCTCCGGCAGTGCTTATCGAGGAGGGCGTGCTCTTCGAGGGGCACTGCCGGATGACCAAGAGCAAGCCGGTCGAGCCGGCGCGGGATCACCGGGATTTCTCCGTAGTCCCATTCAAGCGCTGAGCACGCGGCCTGGAGAGAGGCGCCTTCTGACACGCGAGGCACGACCATGAGGAGGCCCGAGCGGTTCACCCTCCTGTACGTCCACGGGGACGGCACCCAGGTCCGTCGTCTGAGTATTCCTCGCTGGGTTGTCTATGGGGGCATGCTCGTGCTGGTCCTGGCGGTGTCAGCGCTCGGCCTGCTCGCCGGTGACTACCTTTCGCTGATGCGGCAGCGGGCGGAGGCGCCCGCGCTCCGGCAGCGGGTCGCCGAGCAGGAGGTGGTGATCGCGACCTTCCAGCGGCAGATGGATGAGATCCAGGACGAAGTCGCCACCTGGGGGCAGCTTCACGCGCGGATCTGGGAGCCCTTTGGTCCGAAGCCGCCGCACGGGGTGCCGAGCAAGGTGGGGATCGGCGGTGGCACCGAGATGGCGAGCCCGGAGGGCTCTGCCGCCCCCGGGACGCCGGCGCAGGAGGTGGATCTTCTCGTTGCCAGCGTGACCGGAGCGGGGCAGAGCCTGCGGGCGCTGGAGCGCTTCATGTCCAAGGCGGGGAAGGTGCTGGGAGCGC
>JBHIBG010000193.1:0-2708 GCA_046758965.1 Methylomirabilia bacterium
GAACCCTCGACCTCTGGAGTGCGATTCCAGCGCTCTCCCGCTGAGCTAACCCCCCGCGTGATAGAGATTATAAGCACTTACGCGGTCCCCTACAAGCTCGCTCTTTCCGGGTGAACCCCAAGTGTGCCTACGAGCTCCCCGCCCCCGGAGGCGCTCAGCGCGATCCTAGCCCGGAGTCTGCCCGCGAGAGTCAGCGAGGTATCGCGCAAGCTGCTCCCGCTGCTCGTGGAGTTCCTCAGGGAGCTCGGCGTAAACATGCTCGAAGCCGTCCAAAAGATCCCCGTTGACCCGGCTCTCCGCACGCGCGACAGCCCGGCGGATTTCGGCCTCCGCCTCAGCCTCGAGCACCCCGTGGGCCGCATCATCGAGCAGCCCCTTGCCTTCCAGATAACGACGGAACCGACTCAGCGGGTCCCTGGCCTGCCACGCCCTGACTTCCTCCTCGCGGCGATACTTCGTGGGATCGTCGGCCGTGGAGTGCGGGCCTAGCCGGTAGGTGACGCACTCGATGAACGTGGGTCCTTGACCCGCTCGTGCCCGCCCGACGGCCTGTCGCATCGCGACGCAGACCGCTAGGAGGTCGTTGCCGTCCACCTGGGTCCCCGGGAAGCCGTAGGCAATCGCCTTCTGGGCGAGGGTTTGAGACCGGGTCTGCTTCCTCACGGGAAGCGAGATTGCCCACTGGTTATTGATGCAGCAGAACACCACCGGTGCCTGCAAGACTCCGGCGAAGTTCATCGCCTCATGGAAGTCGGCGTGAGAGGTCGCTCCGTCTCCGAGGAAGGCCAACGCCACGCTGTCCTCCCCCTTATAGCGCGCCGCATACGCCACCCCGACGGCATGCGGCAGCTGGCTGGCCACGGGGATATAGAGCGGGAGATCGTGCATCCCTGCGGGGACTTCCATCCCCTCGGCGTGGCCCGCCAGATAGAGAATCAGCTCTTCCAGTGGCCACCCCCGCCAGAGGTAAGCTGCCAGTTCGCGGAAGTACGGAATCACCCAGTCAGTCGGGCGCAGCGCATAGACGCTACCGAGCGCTGCCGCCTCCTGCCCTAAACTCGGGATTACGGTGCCGATGCGACCCTGGCGCTGCAGAACGAGGAGGCGCTCGTCGGCCTTTCGGGCGCGGAGCATTGTCTGGTAGAGCTTCTGGAGATCCTCTGGGGGGATTGCCGGCTCGAGGGCGGTATCGAGGTGGCCATCCGCATCAAGGATCGACAGGAACTCGACAGTTTGGGGAACGTCAATCGGTTCGCGCGGCATCCGTCCCTCCGGCCCGTCAGTTCACCCTGGGCGCATGATCCGGCCCGACCGGCAACGACCTCAGGAAGCCTGGGTCAAGAACCATGCAATTCCAGGATAACGCCAGTGGGGCGGGACAAGAAGTTTACAAGGACTGTACCGGCGCTCTGGCAGCGTGCTAGCATGGCCCCCCAACACGGCCGGTGACATGACGATCTTGGTGACGGGAGCCTTCGGGTGCATCGGGTCCTGGGTGGCCAGGGAGCTCTTGGCCTCCGGGGAGGACCCGGTCCTCTACGACATCGGGGAGGATCCCTGGCGGCTCAGAATGATCGTCGGACCAGATGCCCTCGGCGGCCTTACCCTGATCCGTGGAGACATCGCGGACCGCACTCGGCTGAGCCGTGTGGTCGCAGAGTATGGGATTACCCGGGTCATCCACCTGGCTGCCTGGCAGATTCCCCTGTGCCGCCAGGACCCTTCCGGCGGCGCAGCGGTAAATGTCGTGGGGACCGTCAACGTCTTCGAGGCAGCCAGGGCCCACCGTGGGCAGATTGAGCAGGTGGTGTACGCCTCGTCCGCCGCAGTCTTCGGCCCCCCGCAGCTCTACCCCCCCGGCCCACTGCCTGACGAGGCCCCGCCCCGGCCCGCCACGCACTACGGGGTTTACAAGGTGGCCAACGAGGAGACGGCCCGCGTCTACTGGGAGGAGTACGGGATTCCCTCGGTCGGCCTCCGCCCCCTGACAGTCTACGGCCCCGGGCGTGACTTCGGCGTTACGGCGGACCCGACCCTCGCAATGAAGGCAGCGGTGCTCCGCCGGCCCTTCCGAATCCGCTGGGGTGGGACAACTGACTTCCAGTACACCAGGGACGTGGCCGCCGCCTCCATCGCCGCCATGCGCGCCACGCTCGACGGTGCCCGCGTCTTCAACCTCCACGGCGAATCGGCAGCTGTCTCTCAGGTCGTGGCCTGGATCGAGGAGGCCTGCCCGCAGGCCCGAGGGCTCATCTCCGCTCTCGACACTCCCCTCCCCCTGCCTGCGGCACTCGATGACGGCGGCCTCCAGCGTGCGGTGGGGCCGCTGGCGATGACGCCGCTCCGCGAGGGGATCAGGAGGACGGTGGAGGAGTTTACCCGGCTTAAGGAGGTGGAGCGTCTCGACACCAGAGAACTCCACTAGAGGCGGGCTCGGCGAGCGATCGACAGTCACGTGCGCCCACGCCGCCTTCTGTCCGGTAGGGGAGACGATCCCCGAAAGACGCTCACTCAGGGGTTGCCGGAATCCGGAGTGGTGATCCCTCGCAACAGTGGCGTGACGAGATCGATCGGGATCGGGAAGAACGTTGTGGTGTTGCGCTCCGAGGCCACCTCGCGCATGGTCTGAAGGAACCGAAGCTGGACGGCGATCGGGTACCGCCCCAGCACCTCCGCGGCCTCGGAGAGCTTGGCGGCCGCCTGAAACT
>JBHIBG010000194.1:0-2681 GCA_046758965.1 Methylomirabilia bacterium
TATGTGGGGAGACCTGAATCGTAAAGGAACCTGGTATGGGTGAGCGGGTCGTTCGTATTCTCGTTCAGCTATCACGCGGCGAGCAAGGCTGGATCGTCGCAGAGGCGCCAGAGGTTCCCGGGGCGATCAGCCAGGGACGGACGGAGACAGAGGCGCTGCGTAATATCCAGGAAGCCGTTGAGGGCACATTAGAAGTCAGGCTCGGATTTGTCCTTGGCCAGGAGAGGGACGCTCAGGGCCGATCTGTTCAGCTCTTTGAAGACTACGGACACCCTCGATCGGTCCCCCCGGGAGCATCGGAACGGCTGATTGAGGTTGATCTCGATGCCATTGCCCGTCGTTTCCGGGGCTCGAGCAGTCCGGGCGCTTGAGCGGGATGGCTGGGTGGTCGCCCGAAGGAGGGGCAGTCACATCATCCTCAAAAAGCCCGGGAGCTTCCACACCCTGTCCGTTCCGGACCATGACGAGCTCGATCCCGGTACTTTGCGAGCGTTGATTCGTCAAGCGGGGCTGACTGTCGACCAGTTCAGCGCCTTGCTGGAGTAGACAGTGAGCCCTGGGACCGGGGATTGGCGTGGAGAGAGCGTGAGCGGCACGAACTACTGCTCAAAGGGCCATCTTCCCCCTTTAAGGCCGCGGGCGGTTCAGCGCTCGAAATCGACGCCCTGCATAAGCTCAGGTTCAGCGCTCTGCGTCGGAGAAGGTCGGAGGGAGGAATGGCGAAAGCTTCTACGATCACCACTATCCCTGCCTACATCGCCCGCACGCAGCTGGGTTGGCTCCTCAACGAGGTGGGCCAACGGAGGGCGCGCTTTATCATCACCAACAGCGGGAAACCCACGGCGGTCATTGTCGGAGCCGCTGATTTCGACGACATGCTCGAGGAACTCGACCCGGAATTCCAGAAGAGCCTCAAGGGCGCCGCGAAGGAGTGTCGCGCCGGCAAGGCCGTCACTCTCAGAGACTACCTCAAGCAGAGGCTTGCAGCACGTCAGGTTGGCTGACGGATGCCAGCCCGCTTCAGGGTTCGGCTGACCCGAGCTGCCAGCGCAATCTGGGAGGACTTCCCGCCGCATCGCAAGATAACGTTCTCGAAGCGATCAAGCGTCTGGAGACGAATCCCTTCGGTCCGCCCCCCAAGATCAGGAAGCTCAAGGCGATGGGCATCGGTCAATGGCGCCTTGAGATCTGGCCCTACCGAGTGCGCTATGACATCATCAGGCGGGAGGTCGTCCTCTACCGTGTCAGGCACCGCAAGGAGATCTATCGGGAATAGTCAACGGTCACCACGACTCAGGAAGTTGCGGGCGGAGCGCGAAGGAACCAGCCTCGGGAAAGGGGGTTCCAATGATCCTTGACTGTCATATGCATTCGTGGAGATATCCCCGGCACTTCAATCGGGACGTCATGCTGGCAAACCAGCCACCGCGTCGCCGCGTCTGGTCCGAAGAACAGTTCGCGCAGATGTGGGAGCTCCCCGTCGAGCGCTATCTCGAGGAGATGAAGGGGAGCGAGGTCGGCAAGGCACTGCTCCTGGGGCTAAAGGCCGGGTCGACCCTCGGAATCGAAGTGGACAACGACTATCTCGCCGGTCTCGTTCGGCAGCGGCCGGAGCTGCTGGCCTGGGCATGCTGCGTGACGCCGACGGAGGCGGGGGCTGCGGCTGAGGTCGAGCGCTCTGTCAGGGAACTGGGCGCGGTCGCGATCGGTGAGCTAGGCCCGGTCTACGGCAGCTTCCGAGTCGACGACCCGAACTGTTTCTCAGTCTGGGAGGTCGCGAGGGACCTTGATGTACCGCTGGTCATCCATGCCGGCCCGGCCCAGGCGCGGTGGGGGCACCTGAAGTACGGGGACCTCATGGCGGTCGATGAGATTGCGATTCAGTTCCCGGATCTCACGATCGTGATCTGCCATCTGGGCTATCACCGCTATGAGGAGGCGGCGTTCCTCGTGGCCAAGCACGAGAACGTGTACGCGGACATCTCGTGGCTGCCGCAGCTCGCGGGCTTCGATCGGCGCGCGCTGTCGCGGTACCTGCCGCAGGTCGAGTACGGCTACTACCACCTGATCCACCCGTTGCTCTACTCCTTCACCCAGACATTCGGGCTCACGGACAAGCTGCTCTGGGGGACGGACTTTCCCGCGGGGGCGCCGGCGAAGTCGATCGAGAGCCTCATAGGGATCAACGCCTGGCTCGATCAGCACAGCCTGCCGAGGATCCCGCGGGAGAGTCTTCACCGGATGCTGCACGAGAACTGGCAGAAGGTGTTTGCCAGGCTTTCAGGCTCCCGAGGGTGAGGCGCGGGGGAGACGGCGCGCTCTGAGCGGACGAACAAGATCGACTAGGGGTGCGCGAGGCGGGGCACGTGCTGGTCAGGGGCTGGGGAGAGGGTCTGAAGAGTCCTTCGCCGTTAAATCTTTACCCGCCTTGTCGGAACTCGCCTCGTCGGAGCGGCCCATCTGACGATAGACCTCACCCCGGCGGGCAAGGGCCCAGACGTAGCCAGGATTTAACTCAGTGGCGCGGGTGAGGTCAGCCAGGGCCTCCTCGTAGCGGCCCATCTGACGATAGACCTCACCCCGGCGCGCGAGGGTCCAGTCATGGTCAGGGTCTAGCTCGAGGCCACGGGTGAAGTCGGCGAGGGCCTCCTCGTAGCGGCTCATCTGGCGGTAGGTCTCAC
>JBHIBG010000195.1:0-2629 GCA_046758965.1 Methylomirabilia bacterium
GCTAGGCCATCTTCAGCGTGATCCCTTCGATCACGTTGACCACATCCTCACACAGATCGGTCACCGACTCCATGGTCTCGTAGAGCTCCTTCCACTTGATGATCTCGATCGGGTCGAACACCTCGAAGAGCCCGGCGAGGAGATCCCGGAGGAGCCGGTCCGCTTCGTTCTCAAGCCGGTTCACCTCGATGCAGTACTTGTGATAGCGGGGCGAGAGCGTGCGGAGACAGCGGACAGCCCGGTCGGTCTCCTCCGCGGTCTTCACGATGATCTTGGCCATGTCGAGACAGCCGGAAGTCGGCTTCAGGATCTTGTAGATGACCAAACGGTCCGCGACGGCGTCGATCAGGTCCAGGACGTCATCCAAGCGGCTCGCGAGAGCATAGATGTCCTCCCGATCGATGGGCGTGATAAAGGTGGTGTTGAGCCGCTTGACGACCTCGTGGGTGAGCGCGTCGCCCTGGTGCTCGAGATCTCGGATCCGCTTCACCTTCTCCTCGGCATTGGGGTAGTCCAGGACCAGCTCCTCCAGCACGATGGCGCCGCTCACGATGTTCGCCGCCTGCTGCTCGAAGAGGTCGAAGAACTTCTCCTCCCGCGGGATCAGTCGGAACATGGGTTCACCTCTTCTCTGCGGATCGACCGGCCGCGGGGACCCGGCGTGGGGCGAGCCGCTTCATCGCCAGGAGGCCGCCGAGGAGCCCCGCCATCAGGAGCAGGGTGAGCCACTCGAAGTTCTGGTCGATGAACACCCGGATGGACGGACCGAACGCCGCCAGCAAGGCCGCTACCAGGAAGAACCGCGCCCCTCGGGCCAGTACGGAAGCCACCGCGAAGGTGTAAAGATTGACATAAAAGCAGCCCGCTCCGATCGTGAAGACCTTGTAAGGAATCGGTGTGAAGCCGGCGATAGCGACGGCCCACGCCTCGTAACGCTGGAAGTAGGCGTGGACCTGATCCACCTTCGCCTGGCCGATGAGCCTCCTCACGACGGGGCGTCCACCCCAGTACCCGATCCCGTAGCCCGCCACGCCCCCAAGCGCCGAGCCAGCCGTGCAGACCGCCGCGTACCAGAACGCCCACTCAGGCCGTCCCAACGCCAGGGGAATCAGCAGCACATCGGGAGGGATCGGGAAGAAGGAAGACTCGGCAAACGCGACGGCGGCGAGGACCGCCGTTCCATGAGGGGTCCCCGCCCAGCTGATGGTCCACAGATAGAGGGCGTGCACCCAATCGAAGGCACCGCTCACCGGCCGTCCCTGACCTCCCTGGCGGCCCTCCGTTCCTCGGTGAGCGGGCCCGAGCTACCGGGCATCGATGGACTCTACAGCCCACCAACGCCCGAAGGCCGGCTGGATTGAGCGTGGCGGCGGCACGATGCTGTCGTCGCCTTCCACGCTCCCAACAGAATGAAGTCGCGTGGGTTTCCTCTGGACATCACGACGGTCCGGACATCACCTTGTATATCTTACTCTACGTGCCCCCCCGTTTGGTGTCAACGACAAACGCCTCCACCACGGACCCGGACGCCCTACCGAAGGCCCAAGAGAAGAAAGCGTGATAACATCAAAGACCGTGAGAGGAGCAACGCCGCGCGCGCGCGATCGCTCGCTCTCGAGCTGTCCGGCCTGCAAGCGCACGGTGAGCTGGCAGGACAATTCCCACCGTCCGTTCTGCTCACTCACCTGCCGCCTTGTGGACCTCGGGGTCTGGCTCGACGAGGGCTACCGCATCTCTGGACCGGAGGGCGCCCCGACGGACCCGCGGCTGAGTTCCGAATGAGCGACCTCTTCGGAAGTCCGCTGGCGTTTCTCCAGGCGCTCATCCTCAAGATCCCGGCGCTGCTCATCGCGGTGACCGTTCACGAAGTGGCCCACGGCGTGGTCGCCGACCGACTGGGCGATCCCACCGCCAGGCTCCAGGGCCGTCTCACGCTGAACCCGCTGCCCCACATCGATCCGATCGGCGCGATCGCCTTCGTCCTCGCCGGGTTCGGCTGGGCCAAACCCGTTCCGGTCAATGCCGCAAACCTCCGACGCCCGATCCGTGACATGGCCATGGTGGCGGGAGCCGGGCCCGCCACCAACCTGATCACCGCGTTCGCGAGCCTCCTCCTCTTCCACTTCTGGATCGCCAGCGCCGTCCAATGGCCGATCTTCACCGTGCCCCTTTTCGAGTTCCTGCAGTGGACCTACCGTTACAACCTGGTGCTCGCCATTTTCAACCTGCTCCCGCTCCCGCCGCTGGACGGCGGGCACTTCCTCCCCTATCTCCTTCCCCGGCAGTCCTGGGCAAGGCTCCAGCAGTTCAAGCAGATCGCACCGTTCGTCCTCATTCTCCTCGTGATGTCGGGCGTGGTCGGGCAGGTCCTCGGCCCGGTGGTCCGCTTTGTCAATGCCGTCTTTCACCTGATCGTGTCCCCACTCTTCTAGCCGGATGCCGGAGGCTGGGACAGCCCTGAGCCGAAAGCAGAGCGCCTCCTGCTGATCAAGAAGCCGAACGAAAAACGCCCGGGTCGTACGACCCGGGCGTTTCGATTTTACCCCGGCAGCGACCTACTCTCCCACGCCGTTGCCAGCGCAGTACCATCGGCCCTGGAGGGCTTAACTTCCGTGTTCGGGATGGGAAC
>JBHIBG010000196.1:0-2609 GCA_046758965.1 Methylomirabilia bacterium
TAGAGCCAGTAGCACTCCCGGCGGTCCTCAGCGACCCGGCGCTCGTTGGGCGTCAGCAGGATCCGACCGGTCACCTGGCTGAGCCCCTTGACCTCGATGAGTCGCAACTCCCCGGTGTTCAAGTCGAGGCTGGTGAGGTCGTAACCGAGGTTCTTTTCGTGAATGTCGTAGACCTGGCGACCCTGTCCCCGCTCGTGGTCCATCACCACGCGCATGGCGATTCTCTCGGTTTCGAGGCTGGGCTGGAGGTGCCGGACCTCCGGCGCTTCGCGCTCCGGATGTGGGAGGACCAGGACACTGGCGATCCGCTCGACCGCCTGGAGGGTCAGGGCGCGCTGGCGCTCCAGCTCCTGCCGCCGTCGCTCCCGGCGGGCCAGCAGCTCCGCGTGGCGGGCCTCGGCCTGGGCCAGACGGCCTTCGGCTCCGGGGAGCTTCTGCTCTGCATCCGCCGCCGCCCTCCCGATCTCTTCATCCGCCTTCTGAAGAAGCTCAGTCAGGGAGAGCTCGACGTGCTGGGCAACTCGGTCGATCTCCGAGAGCCGCTCGGAGCGGACCTCCTCAAGGAAGGGGATCAACCCAAGCTCACTGAGCCATGCCGTTGCCTCGGGGACTGCTGCGACGGGAGGCAAGGGGTCCGCCACGGCATCGGCTGGAGTGAAGTTGCCGAGAATCCCCGGCTCCTGGAGGCGCGTGCTGCCGCCGTCTGCGATCTCTACCGCAAAGAGGCGCTCATGGATGACCTGCCCGAGGCCGTCTACCACTCGCGCCCGGTAGAAGTCCAGCCGTGCCGGAGCGTCGTGCTGGAGGGAGTAAACACAGGCACCCTTGCCGAAGGCCTCCTGGGCTACCCTCAGGCTGTGGCGCCGCAGGGCCTCGAAGAGCGGATGCCCCGGCGTGACCCACTCCAGATTATTCTCTTCGGCTGTGCCACGGTCGGTCGAAAAGCGCGGGTACCTGGCAGCCAACGGGGAAAGCTTCCAGTCCGGCTGGGTTTCATAGCTTCGCAGGACCGGCGGGATTCGGCTGGGCTCAAAGGTATGAGGGAGCGCGGGGACTGCCCTCAGGGAGAGCGGGACGTGCTCCGCCGACTCACGGATGAAGCGGGCGATGGTCTCGGGCACCACGCGGCGCTCCTGGGCCCGGGCGCGCCGTTCGATGAGCATCTCGAGGTTGAGTGTCTTCGTGGCCAACCCTTCCAGGGCGTTCTGACAGATCGCGCGGAAGTGACCGGCATCCACGTTCCGCAGGAGGCGGTCCTCAAGATCGGCCTCACCCAGGCGCCCGGCGTAGAAGTCGCGGAGGACCCGCTCAATGTGAGCAGCCGGGAGCACCTCCCCGACCACGTTGAAGACCGCATCGTCCTCCAGGGCGTCCCGGATCTCCTGGAGCTTGTCGAGCAGCCGCTGGAGGACCCGCCCCTCGATGGTGTTGGTGGCCACGAAGTTGAAGATAAGACAGTCCTTGTGCTGGCCGTAGCGGTGGATGCGGCCCATCCGCTGCTCGAGGCGATTCGGGTTCCAGGGGATGTCGTAGTTGAACATAATATGGCAGCACTGGAGGTTGATCCCCTCCCCGGCCGCCTCGGTGGCCACCAGCACCTGGATCACGCCTTCTGTGAACTGCTGCTCGGCGTAGAGTCGCGTGCCCGGCTCATCGCGCGAGCCCGGCTTTATGCCACCGTGGATATAGCCGACCCGGAAGCCCCAGCTCTTGAGCCGGGCCACGAGATAGTCGAGGGTGTCTTTGAACTCGGTGAAAAGGAGAAGCCGCTGCTGGGGATGGTCGAAGAAGCCTTCCTTTTGCATGACGTCCTTCAAGCGGGAGAGCTTGGCTTCAGCCCCTGAGTCCTCGACAACTTGGGCCTGTTCTGCCAGGCGCTTCAAGTCACTGATCTCTTCCCTAACCTGTTCAGCACTGCCGGCCAGCGTGATCGCCTCCAGCATCTCCTCCAAGCGCTCGCGCTCGGTCTCCTCCATCTCCTCGATCTCCTCCGGGTCGGGGAGGTCCGGAGGGGCCAGCCGGGCCATCTCCTGGGCCCGCCGTAACCCCTCGCTGAGCCGCCGTGCTCGGTTCTCCAGGGAGTGCCGCACAGCAAAGGTGCTTGAGGCCAGCCGGCGCTGGTAGAGCGACATGAGGAAGCCCACCGCCCGGGCCCTAGGATCATCGCCTTGAGCGGCGGCTCGGGCGCTCTGTTGCTTCACGAAGCGGGTGACGTCCCGGTACAGATCGAACTCGGCGCCGTCGATCTGAAAGTCCACCGTATGCGGAATCCGCTTTGTAAAGATCTTCTGGGCCACCCAGCCGCCGTCGGGCTGGGGTTCAGGGAAGTAGACCATCGCCTCTTTCGTCCGGCGGAGGTAGAAGGGCGCCCGCCGTCGCTCCATCGCCTCGTGGATCGACTTCACGTCGGCGTAGACATCGGCATCCAGGAGCTGGAGGAACAGACTAAAGTTCGCGGGGTCGCCCTTATGCGGCGTGGCAGTCAGGAGCAACACGTGGTCGGCGCTGTCGCGAAGAAGCTCGCCCAGGGCGTACCGGGCTGTCTTCCTGGCCGGCGGGGTCCACGACATCCGGTGGGCCTCGTCCACGATGGCCAGGTCCCAGTGAAC
>JBHIBG010000197.1:0-2589 GCA_046758965.1 Methylomirabilia bacterium
GCTTTGGCCTTTGCTTTTGCCTTTGCTCTCGGCTTCGGCTTGGGCCTGGTGGGGACCGGAGGCCGAGCCGCTTTGATGAACGGCTCATTCCGTTTCCCTACCCCACCCCGTATCACAGGACCGACCTTGATAGTTCGAACCCAGGCGTCCAGCTCTCGGCCCAGCTCGGGGTAGCAGTTGTCCCGATAACTTTCCAGGGCGCGGAGGGCTGCCGGATCCTTCCAGGGCTTGAGCACGAAGATACCCTCCGGATCCGTCAGATCAACGGGGGCCTCCGTAGCCATGGCCATCACGATGTAACGTTTGGTCAGCTCCGCCATAGACCGTTCCTCCTCTGTTCAGCAAGCGAGCCGGGTCAGCGCTCAGGGGAGCGCAGGACGAAAGCCCCGACCCATGAGATGGAGAGGGATATCTGCCGGCTAACGGCCACAGCTTCCCGCCGGGTCGAGAAGCGAAGCAGCTGGGGTCCCCGGGGAGAGCGAGGCGCCACCGCAGGCAGGAGACCACCCCGCCGACTGCTCCGGCTGCCGCTGGGCGCGATCTCCACGACGGCGACCCGGCGACCGAGAACGCCGGAAGGCGCGGCGTATCGGCACGGCAGTTTACGGCTGGGAGAGAACCGCGACGGCCGCGACGGCACCAGGCCCGCCTAGGTTGTGGGCCAGGCCCATCTTCGCGCCCCTAACCTGCATCTTCCCCGCGCGCCCGAGGAGCTGGTCGTGGATATTGTTGATCATGCGAACGCCGGAGGCCCCGATCGGGTGGCCGCAGGATTTGAGCCCGCCGGAGGTGTTTACAGGAAGATCGCCGCCGAGCTTCGTCACGCCCCCGGTGGCAAACTTCCACCCCTCGCCCGGCCTGGCAAAGCCGAGGTCCTCATAGTTCACAATCTCGGTGATCGTGAAGCAGTCGTGGCACTCCGCCACGTCGATTTCCTCGGCAGGGTCCGTCACTCCAGCCATCCGGTACGCGGCCTGAGCCGCCTCCCGGGTGGAGCGGAATGAGGTAAACGACCAGGACTGGTCGAACTGCGTGTTCCAGTAGCCCGCGGTCACCGCGTACGCAATGCCGCGGAGGATGGTGTAGCTGTCGGTCAACTTTGGGGCCAGGTCGGCGCGCGTCAGAATCGCGGCGGCAGCCCCATCGGTGGTGGGACAGCAGTCGAAGAGGCTCAGGGGCTCGGCCACCTTCGGAGCCCGCTGGTACTGCTCCGGCGTAATCTCCTTCTGGAAGTGCGCCTTGGGGTTGAGCGAGCCGTGGTAGTGGTTCTTCATGGCCACGGCGGCCAGAGCCTCCTCGGTGGCCCCATACTCCTTCATGTAGCGGGTGGCGAGTAGTGCAAACATCCCAGGTGCGGTGCGCCCTTTGGAGAGGACCGGGTGCCCCCGATTCACGGCCTGGGCCACGAGGCTCCCCCTGGAGGGAACCTCCCGCATCTTCTCCACGCCGACCGCCAGAACCAGATCGTACTCCCCCGAGGCCACGGCTAGCGCCGCGTTCCTGACGGCTTCGATCCCGGTAGCGCAGTAGGCCGCCACGCGTGTAACCGGGATGGGAAAGAGATTCAGAGGATCAGCCACGAAGGTGCCTGAGTTCCCCTCGAACCCGTACAGCATGGGCTCGTAGCACCCGAGCCACGCCGCCTGGAGCTGCCTGGTCTCGACCTTGGCGTCGGCCAGGGCTAGGCTCACCGCCTCGTAGACCATGTCCGTGAGGCTCTGGTGGAAGTTCTCCCCGAACTTGATCGTACCCGCCCCCACGATCGCCACCTTCCCACCGAGTCCCATATCCCCCTCCCGTATGCCTGGATCGTCAGCCATTACACTACTCCCGGACCTGGCCGTCTCGCAAGCCTCTTTCCTCCGGTAGCCTCGTGCGCCGCGGGCGCACCGGCGGTCGGCGTCCCTGCCGTCCGGTGCTCGGCCCTCAGAGTGACGGCACCGCTCACCGCAAGCGCCAGGTGGCGGACCCGCCGCGCAAAGCGCCCCGGCGGCTCGCCCGCGGGCCGATCTTCAGGGGGGACCATGAGATGGAGCTGGCAGGCCCCGACAGCGTACCAGGCACCGGGGAAGCCCAGATCAGGGCGGGGGATCTCCCGGAGGCCTAGGAGATCGGAGTAAAACCGGCGCGAACGCCGCAGGTCCCGGACCGTGATCCCGGCGTGCAGGTACGAGGTGATCATCTCGCTCAGGCTGGACGGTGCAAACTCCGCTCTGCAGATCGCGGCACAACGTAGCACGGGACTGAACCCTGGCGCAACCAGGAGGGGGGACCGAGTCCCTGAGATGGTGTGGCGCCGATGCCAGCGGGAGCTGCGGCGGTAACCCCTGCCGCTAGAGCGAGACGGCTCCGGTCGCCTCAGCGCACAGGTTGGCGAACTCAGCTGGCGTCATCATGGCCGCCCTAACCGGGCTTCGGCCTTGCCCTGCTCCTTGAGGATGTGGGCGTAGTTCGTCTGGCACGAGCGCAGCTCCGTCTGCAGCACGGTCTTCTCCCCGTACACGTTGGCAGCCACGATCACGGCTGCCAGGCCGACGAGCACGGACCCCCACGCCACGGCCCAGCCCACCCAGGACGCGGTCCTGTCGT
>JBHIBG010000198.1:0-2546 GCA_046758965.1 Methylomirabilia bacterium
CGGCTCGGGGCCTCCTGGCGGCAATGGATCACCCCCGAAGCGCGGAAGGTGTGGATGGAGAAAGTGCCGTACGTCCTGCTGGGCGTGGCCGGGGGTGGCATGGCGCTTTATGCCGTCTCGGCGAATTCGTTCCTGACCCCTTTCGCAAGATACCCGCTCTTCCCCGATCGCGTGTTGATGGTGCTGTACAGCCTCTGGTTCTACCTTTGGAAAACCGTGTCCCCCTTGGGGCTCTCGCCCCTCTACGAGCTGCCGGTGCGGGTGAACCCGCTGGATCCCCGGTTTGTCGTGAGCGCGATCGCCGTCGGGGTCATCACCGGAGGGCTGCTCCTGATGCGCCGGCGGTGGCCCGCCGGGCTGGCCGTCTGGGCCTACTATGGAGTGATGCTGGCGCCGGTGAGCGGGCTCGTCCACGCCGGCCATCAGCTCACGCACGACCGCTACAGCTACCTCTCCTGTCTCGGGTGGGCTCTGCTCGTCGGAGCGGGGGCGTGTGCCGTGATCCGAGCCGGCGCGAACGGGACGCTCAGGCCGGCATTCACGAGGCTGGCGGCAGGAGCGGCAGCGGTCTGGTTTCTTGGCCTGGCGGCCCTTACCTGGCAACAGGTTCAGGTGTGGAGGGATACGGAGGTGCTCTGGCAATATGCGATCGAAGTCAACCCTGAGTGCGCAATCTGTCAAAGCAACCTGGGCACCTTCCTGGTCAACCACGGCTACACACGGCCGGCGATCGGGCATCTCGAGGAGGCTGCGGCGCTCAGGCAGGAGCGTACGCCCCATGGCTCCCTGGGGCTGGCACTCCTCAACGCCGGCCGGCTGCCGGGGGCCGTCGAGCAGCTCAAGCTGGCGGTTGAGCGAGACCCGGCCGATGTCAGCCACCGGAACAACCTCGCCGTCGCGCTCCTCCTCCAGGGGGCGCCCGAAGAGGCGATGGTTCACCTCGGGGAGGTGATTCGGCTCGACCCAGAACACTTTCAGGGTCGCTTGAACCTTGGGGTTGCCCTTGCCTATCTCGGCCGGCCAGCGGAGGCTCTCGGTCATTTCCGGCGAGCCAGTGAGCTGAATCCGGAGTCGGCCCTCGCTCACTTCGAGCTCGCGCGGGCCTATCTGGTTCTGGGAAAGGCCGCTGCCGCCCGGGAGGAGTACGAGATCGTGAAGCGCCTGGACCCGCAGCGCGCCCGCCAGCTTTCCCCGCTGCTGAACAGCTCGCGCACGGACTCCGGGGTTGGGCCGCTGTCCGCGCAAGGCCGAGCCCCTCGCTCGTCTCGAGCGCGTGATCACCGCGAATGAACCCGGTCACGCTCGGCGCATTGCTGCTGGGAGCTATCGTAGGGAGTTTCCTCAACGTGGTGGTCGCGCGGCTCCCTCGGAAAGCAAGCCTCATTACGCCCACCTCCCGCTGCCTGGCCTGCGAGACGCCGATCCGATGGTTCGACAACATTCCCCTGCTGAGCTTTCTGTGGCTCAAGGGGCGGTGTCGGGCGTGCGGAAGCCCGATCGGGTGGAGGTATCCGGTGGTGGAAGGGGTGACGGCGCTCCTGTTTGTGCTGAGCGTCCAACGCTTCGGCCTCACCCCGGCGTTGATTCCCGTGATGCTCTTCCTCTCAGCGCTGGTGGCCATCACCGCCATCGATCTGGAACACCAGCTCATCCCGGACCGGATCACCCTGCCGGGGATCGCGGTAGGGTTCGCGGCGAGTTGGGTGGTGCCTCAGCCGTCATGGCTCGATGCCTCGATCGGAATCCTCCTCGGAGGAGGGATCTTCCTCGTGATCATCCTAGTCAGCGGAGGGGGAATGGGAGGGGGGGACATGAAGCTCGGGGCAATGATGGGCGCATTTCTCGGCTGGAAGGTGACGCTCCTGGCCCTGCTCTTGGCGGTGGTGCTCGGAGGGACAGTGGCCGTTGTCCTGCTCCTCACCGGGGTCAGGGGACGTAAGGATCCGGTCCCGTTCGGTCCGTTCCTTGCTGTTGGCTCCCTCGTAGGCCTTTTCTGGGGGGAGAATCTTCTGAGCTGGTATTTTAGGGCGTTCGGCGCCTAGAGGAGCTCGACAGGCACGCTGTCGGAGAGGAGAAATTCCACCTCGGAGGGTCGGATTCTACAGCTCCTCCAACCACGGGGATTCTTAGAGTCTTGAGCCGCGCGGCAGTCTATCTGCTCAGCACCAGGGGGATCCCCCTCGTGATCGCGCTGGTCACCGTGGTCGTCTTCGCTCCCGGGCTCGGCAACGGGTTCGTGGACTGGGACGATGGGGCGAACTTCCTTCAGAACCCCGATTACCGGGGGCTCGGCTGGGAGCACCTCCAGTGGATGCTCACCACGCCCTTCCTCGGTCACTGGACGCCGCTGACCTGGATGACGCTCGGCCTGGATTACCTCGTGTGGGGGATGAACCCGGCCGGCTATCACCTGACGAGCATCCTGTTCCACGCGGTCAATGCGGCGGTGTTCTACTTCGTGGCGCTGCGCTTGCTCGGGCTGGCCATGGCCGGGTTCGGGGAGGCCACGCTCCGCCTGGGGGCAGGGGTCTCCGCGCTCTTCTTCG
>JBHIBG010000199.1:0-2526 GCA_046758965.1 Methylomirabilia bacterium
GCAAACGTTCATGCCGCGATCCGCTCACGGAGCCTCTTGGCCTCGGCGGCCAGCGCGCGGTTGGATCCGACCAGAACGAGAGAGCGGGCCAGGATGGCGTACACCTCCGCGCGCGAGATCTTGATGACCTGACCGGGATCCAGGAGGTTCGGCGAGGCAGCCACCAGGTTCAGAGTCCGAAGCCCGATCAGGAGCGGCCAGGCGCAGGCCAGCCGCATCCGCCACTCGCGGCGCGGGATCGCCAGGGTGTAGCTCCATCCTGCTTCGTAGTGTCTCAGGGTCAGGGCCAGGAGCTCGAGGATCAGCGGGCGGACCTTTCCGATCGCCGCGGGGTCCAGGAGGTCGGTCAGGTCGAGCCCCAGCTGTGCCAGGTCCGGGCGCGGGAGATAGCAGCGCCCGATCCTGAGATCGCGGGCCAGGTCCCTCAACACATTGGTCATCTGGAGTCCCTTGCCGAAGCCCACGCCCTTTTGCTTCATCTCCAGGAGGCCCCACCCGGCGAGCGGGGGCCGGTGAGCGACATGGATCTCGGTCCAGAACTCTCCCACGCAGCCGGCCACCAGGTAGGTGTAGCGGTCGAGCTCCTCGCGGGATTCCAGCGCGACCAGGCGCCCCTCATCTTCTCCGGGGAAGGTTCGGAGGTCAAAGCTCATCCCCTCGGTGATGGTCAGAAGGAGGGAGCCGATGCGCTCCTGGTCGGCCTTCTCCAGCTCGCGGTAGCGGGCGAAGCAGTCTGAAAGCCGTCCGAGCAGCTCCCGCTCACCGCCGTGGGTGATGGAGCCGGTGCAGGCGCGAACGATCTCGTCGAGCCGGGAGGGGAGTTCGCCCCTGAACTCGGCGCGGAGCGCCTCCAGGTGGCGGAGCCGCTCGTCCCGGCTGATCAGGCGCGTGTCAGCGATGGTGTCGGCAGCCCGGGCGAAAAGGTAGGCGAGCGCCACGGGGGCCCGGAGCGAGCGGGGCAGGATGGCGAGCGAGAGGTAGAAGGAGCGGCTGACCCGTTTGAGGAGGTCGCCGAGAAGGCCGCCCCGCTCCATCTAATCCACGTCGATGGGGCGGAGGGGCGGATCAGGCTCATCCTTCGCCTTCTTCAGGCTCTCCCGAAACTTGCGGTCGAGGAGTTTGCCCTTCCCCTGCTCAGACTCGAGAGTTTCCTTGAACGCCTCCGTTCGTCTGGCCGAGGCGCCCTCGAGGGCCTGGAGCGCCGAGTTGAGATCCCGGGCAGGGCCAGAGCGCGGCGGGGGATCATGGGCGATGACTGCCCGCAGTGCGGGATCCACCCTCAGCTTGGCGTGACAGCAGGGGCAGCTGACCGTGATCGGGTCCTTCTTGAACGCCATGATGCTCTCACGTTAGCAATCGGTGGCTCACGCGTCAAGGGCTTGAACCGGCGGCCCGAAGAGGGACGAGCCGCGGCGGTGAGTCAGTGGTATCCTGAGGCGGATGTCGGACCTCATCAACGAGTTTTCCTGGTCGCGGAGCCGCGATGCCCTGTTCCAGGAGTGCCGGAGGAAGTACTATTACCACTACTACGGCGCCTGGGGCGGGTGGGAGGCTGACGCAGCCGAAGAGGTGCGCACCCTCTACGTTCTGAAGCAGCTTTCCTCCCGCCAGCAGTGGGCGGGCAAGGTCGTCCACGAGGGAGCCGAGTGGGTTCTCCGGGCCCTCTACGCGGGGCGCGAGCTCCCCGAAGCGTGGCTGATCGAGGAGACGGTCAAGCGGATGCGCCGGGAGTGGAAGGCCTCCCGTGACCGCGACTACTGGAAGAACCCCAGAGAAGGCGGGCTCTTCGAGCACGAGTACCAGATCTCGTTGAAGTCGGAGGACTGGCAGGTGCTGCGCGACCACGTGATCCGCTGCCTCAGGAACTTCTACCGCCTGCCCCTCCTGGCAGAGATCAAGCAGGCGCCCCGCGACCGTTGGATCCTCATCGAGGAGATCCGGGCTTCAGAGTTCGAGGGGATCCCGGTGTATGGGGCTCCAGACTTCGCGTTCTGGACTGAGGCCGGGCGCCTGGCGCTGGTGGACTGGAAGACCGGGGCGTCGACCTCCGACGGGAGCGCGCTCCAGCTCGGGTGCTATGCTCTCTACGCTAACGAAGTCCTCCGGGTCGAGCCGGCTCGGGTGGATCTCCTTGAGGTGAACCTTCGAGAGGGCGTGATCCGGGGTCACCCTTGGGATCCGGGGAGGCTGGAGGAGGTCAGGGAGCATCTGCGCCTGTCGATCCGGGGGATGCGGGCCTGGCTCCGCGATCCCGAGACCAACCTGGCGGCCATCGAGGACTTCGAGAAGACCGAGGATCTTCGGATCTGCCGCTGGTGTAACTTCCGCGCTGTCTGCCGCCCGGAGCTCTGAGGCGCGACCGCCCCCTCATCCTTCCCCTCTTGAAGGGGGACAGGATTACAGGTGAGGGGGTTGAGAGAGATGGGACACTAGATAGGCCGTCGTGGTTTGGAGTGATCACGAGTCCGCGTTAGCCGTGCGCCGGGGCGCCCTGCCTCGCTTCAGGCCTCCTCGCCTCGACGGGCC
>JBHIBG010000200.1:0-2516 GCA_046758965.1 Methylomirabilia bacterium
ATCCCCTCGACCACCTTCATGAGCCCGGCCGCGCGGAGGGTCTTCATCCCCTGCCGCAGGGCCACCTCGCGGATGTCGGAGCTGGACGCGCCGGACACGATCAGGTCGCGAACCTCCTTGGTGATCGGCAGGACCTCACAGATGGCGACCCGGCCCCTCATCCCCGTGGCGTTGCAGGCCTGGCAGCCCCTGCCCTTGTACAAGGTACACTTCCCCAGCCCGCGCGGGACGTGGCCGTAGGGGACCAGACTCTCCTCGTCAGCCTCGTAGGGCTCCCGACACTCCGGGCAGACCTTCCGGACCAGCCGCTGGGCCAGGATCAGACGGAGCGAGGAGGCGACGAGGAAGGGCGGGATCCCCATGTCCAAGAGGCGGTCTACGGTGGAGGCGCAATCGTTGGTGTGAACCGTGCTCAGCACCAGGTGGCCGGTGAGGGCCGCCCGGACAGCGATCTGCGCCGTCTCCAAATCGCGCATCTCGCCCACCAGGATCACGTCCGGGTCGTGGCGGAGAAACGAGCGGAGGGTGGCGGCGAAGGTCCGCCCGATCTCCTCTTTGATCTGCACCTGCTTGACGCCCTTGAGATTGTACTCGACCGGATCCTCTACGGTCACGATGTTGATGTGCGGCGATTTCACCGTGTTGATGGCGGCATACAGGGTGGTCGTCTTGCCGGACCCGGTGGGGCCCGTGATCAGGATCATTCCGGTGCTGCCCTGGATCGCCTTCCGGAGCTGCTCCAGCGCCCAGGGATCCAGCCCGAGCTGGGCCAAGTCCAGCCTGATGGTGTCGCTGTCCAGGAGCCGCATGACGACGCTCTCTCCAAAGATCGTCGGAATGGTGGAGACCCGGAGGTCGAGCTCCCGGCGCTGGTCGCGAACCTTGATGGCGCCGTCTTGGGGAAGCCGGTGCTTGGCGATGTCCATGCTCGCCATGATCTTGATGCGAGAGACGATCGCCGGCTGCAGCCGCTTGGGAGCGGTCATGACTTCGTGGAGCATCCCGTCGAGGCGGAACCTCACGGAGAGCTCCTCCTCGGCCGGTTCCAGGTGGACATCCGAGGCCCCGCGGCGGATCGCGTCGAGGAGGAGCGTGTTCACGAGGCGCACGACCGGGCCCTCGTCAGCCGAGGCCCGAAGTTCCAGGACGTCGACGTGCTCGGCGGCCCTTCGCTCGTCGAGGATCTCGATCTCGGCGTCCGCTTCGACCTGCAGGTCAGCCAGGCTTTCGGCCCCCGAGGGGTAGGCCTGCTCGAGGGCCTGATGGATCGCCGACACCGCAGCGAGAACGGGGATGACTTTGAGGCCGGTCAAGAACGTCACATCGTCAAGCACGGAGACATTCGTGGGGTCCGCCATCGCAAGCGTCAGCGAGACCTTCGTGCTCTTCACGGGGACCACTTCGTATTTCCGCGCGATCTGGGGCGGGATCAATTTCAGGACCTCGGGGTCCAGGCGCTCCTTCGACATGTCGATGGTCGGGATCCGGTAGAGCCTGGCCAGAGAGTGCACCAACTGGCTGTCCGTGATGAACCGGAGGCGCAGGAGGACGCTGCCGAGGCGATCGTTGGTCCGCTTTTGCTGAGCCAGGGCCTGGCCGAGCTGCTCCGGCGTGAGCACCCCCTCGGTGACGAGGAAGTCGCCGAGGCGCGAGCTGGCCAACCCTGCGCCTTCTCGCCGTTCCTTCTGGTAGGTCAGATAATGGGCGAGCTGTTCATCGGTGATGAGACCGAGACGGAGCAGGACGCTGCCGAGGCGATCGCCGGTCTGTTTGTGCTCGGTTAGGGCCGGGCCGAGCTGCTCCGGCGTGAGCACCCCCTCGGCGACGAGGAGATCGCCGAGCCGTCTGACGACCGGCGAGAGGCCGGCTCGTCGGCTCATGCCGGGTGCGAGCGAGGATCTCGAATCGGACCCGGGGGACGGGTCGACCTCCGACGACAGCACTCCCATTTTCCCCTGCTCTTGTTGGTCCACCGAACCCGGCCCCTTTTCGCCCCGGCTGGCTAGCGGCACGCTGCGACCGCTGCACAGGTTGGAAAGCCCTTTAGCTCATCTCGCTATGAGGACGAGATCGCTGCGCGGTCCAACCCCGAGATGGTGACCTCCCCCTTTTCCGCTGTGCGCCGGTCCCAACTCACGAACGCAGCAAGTGTTGTTCCAGCACCGCGCCGCAGGGAGGAGGGCCGAAAAGCCTCG
Organism: Methylomirabilia bacterium; assembly: GCA_046758965.1. Taxonomy (GTDB): domain Bacteria; phylum Methylomirabilota; class Methylomirabilia; order Rokubacteriales; family CSP1-6; genus JBHIBG01. Next base: position 2,196 of record JBHIBG010000200.1, read on the forward strand.
TTATGGAAAGGACTTGGCGTGGTGAGGCAGCGAACGGTCAGGGCGAGGGGCTCTGGCGGGGCCGCCAGAACTATGGCATGAAATCCATGGCGCGGCCGCCATAGCAACCGGGGTCAGAACCCGACGCGTGAAATTCCGCCTCAGCACAGAATTTTTCGCGTTTGGTCTGGAGCCCGGCTTCTCCGCCGCGGCTGGCAGCGGCGTGGTGGGCAAGAACGGGTTAGTCCAACCGGCTCGATACACGTGTTTACACTATGTTTTTCAACGGCTTACTGAGAATAATACTCATCGGCCGAACCCAGGGATTGAGCAAAGAAATTA
>JBHIBG010000201.1:0-2516 GCA_046758965.1 Methylomirabilia bacterium
GAAGCCTCCCTCGGGACAACGTTCCTACAGGCTCTGAGCCTTGATCCGGCGACGCCAGTATTCCAGCGTATCCTGGAGGGTCTGCTCGAAGGGGATCTCGGGCTTCCAGCTCAGCGCCCCACGGATCTTGGAGGCATCGCCGAGGAGGTGAGGGACATCCGAGGGGCGGAGCCGTGCCGGGTCCTCCTTGACCGCGATCCCGGAGACACGAGCCTGGCGGAGATAGAAGTCCAGGACCTCCCGGATCGGCCAGCTCCGGCCCGAGCAGAGGTTGTACACCTCACCGGGCTCCCCCCGCTCCCCGAGGAGCCAGTATCCCTTCACGATGTCCCGGACATCGGTGTAATCCCGGCGGGCCTCGAGATTGCCTACCTGGATCACCGGCTCCCCGAGGCCGGCTTCGATCTCGGCGACCTGCTTGGCGAAGTTCGAGGTTACGAAGACATCGCCCCGACGGGGGCCCTCGTGGTTGAAGGCCCGGGAGCGGACAATGGGCAGGCCGTAGCTCTTGAAGTACTGGTACCCCATCAGGTCCTGGGCGACCTTGCTCACCGCATACGGCGAGAGCGGTCGGAGGGGGTTGGTCTCCCTCAGCGGCAGCTCGTCCTCATAGACCTGGCCGTACTCCTCGCTGGAGCCGACGACGAGGAACCGAGGCTTCTTCGACCGCCCCCGGATCGCCTCCAGGAGGTTGATCTGGCTGACGGTGTTGGTGTAGATGGTCTCGGCTGGAGTGTGCCAGGAGGCGTGTACGAAGCTCTGGGCTGCCAGATGGAAGACGTAGTCCGGGTCTGCGGCCTCCAGCAGGTGCTGCACCGAAGAAAGGTCTCGAAGGTCGCACTCGGTCAGGGTGATCCGGGAGCGGAGGTGCTCGATGTTCTCGGTCTTGCTCCGCCACCGGATCGATCCGAGCACCTCGGCCCCCTGGCTCAAGGCATACTCAGCCAGGTGGCTTCCGACGAACCCCGTGATCCCTGTGATGAGCACTCGCAAGGTGATACTTCATTATAGACTTCGGTCTGGCACGCTCCAGCGGGAATTTTGGTCAGCGTCGCGCAGCGACAGCCTGGCGGTAGAGCCGAGCCAGTTGGGCCACCATGGGCTCCAGCCCGAAGCGACTCTCCACGCGTTCGCTCCCGGCCCGTCCCAGCTTCCGCCTGAGCTCCGGATCATCCAGGAGGCGCGCGACGCTGACAGCCAGATCCTCCGGGTCCTCCGGGCGCGTCAGCAAGCCCGTGACACCATCCTGCACAGCATCCACGTGACCCGTCACCCGCGTGGCGACCACCGCCAGCCCGCAAGCCATGGCCTCCAGCAGGGCGTAGGGCAGCCCCTCGCCCCTAGAGGCTGAGACATAGAGGTCCAAGAGAGGGAAAAGCCGGCAGGGCTCAGCCAGCGGACCTGCGAACTGAACGCGCTCTGCCAGCCCCGCCCGCATCACGCGCTTGTGAAGCTGCCCCTCACGCTTCCCGCTCCCCACCAGCACCAGGGCAAGCCGGGGGTAGCGATCTGCGAGTCGGCGGAGCGACTCCACCAGGAGATCGAGCCCCTTGACCTCGTCGAAGCGCGCCACGCAGCCAAGGACCTGGGCTTCGCGGGACAGTCCCAGCGCCTGTCGAGAGAGGGGGAGCTGCTCGGCCAGGACCCGGACTTCCTCGGCATCGATCCCGTTGACCACGACGTGGCTTCTCCCGGGGTCGGCGAGGCCGAGCCTCTGCGCCTCCCGCGCCTGGCTCTCCGAGACATGGATCACCGCCTCGCTCAACCGAGCGAGGTAACGCTCGAGCCGGAGATAAAGCTCTCTCACCCCTCCTGGATACTTCGCGTGGTGGATCCCGTGGAAGGTGTGGACGGCCGGCACCCCGACCCACCGCCCGGCCAGCCGCCCGTAGAGCCCCGCGCCCTTGCCGTGCGAGTGAATGATCTGGACCCGCCGCTCGCGGACCACTCGGAGCACCCCGGCGAGCGTCCACGGCCGCAGCCGGTTGAGGGGAAGCTCAACGACCTCGACTCCAAGGCTCTCGAAGCGCTCGAAGAACGGGCCGTCAGCGGGCGCCGCGACGACCGCGCTCAGCTCGTCGCGCGGAAGTCGCCGAACCAGATCGAACACGTGCTTGGGGCCGCCACCGAGGGCCGTGGAGACCAGCAGCTGAAGGACTCGGATGGGGGCGGGAGCCGGGGATGCGGATGGTTGCACGGCGGGCTCACCTGCTGGCCACCGCCTGCCGAAGCAGCCGAGGCTCACCCATTCAAGCCGCTGCTGCCGGCAGCAATATTTTCATCTTCGATATTCCCTGAGAATCATTATAGGCTCTGACCGCTCCAGGTGGCGAATTCCCTGCTGCTGGATGGGACGAGCGGGGCCGGAGACCGTTCTCCTGCCAGTGCAGACCCCGGAGATCCCCGGCGCCGGGTTGACAGAGCCGTCAGCGGGCCGGGGGATTGCGAGCGGGCCTGCCTCAGCGAGAGTGGTCGAGGGTACGGCTGGATCGCTCGTTGGGCAAGAGCCGCCTGAG
>JBHIBG010000202.1:0-2478 GCA_046758965.1 Methylomirabilia bacterium
CTGCTGGCGCGCCAGGGCGAGGAAGTTTCTCACGATCCGGGTGCAGCGCTGCGCCGCCCGGGCGATCTTGTCAGCCCGCTGCGCGGGCGGGCCCGCCCCGACCGTTCGGCGGAAAAGAGCGGCCTGCCCGACGACCACCGACAGGGGGTTGTTCAGCTCGTGCGCCACCCCTGCCAGGAGAGTACCCATGGCCGCCAGTTTCTCGCTCTGCACGCGGGCTTCCCGCTGCCGCTGAAGCTCCTCCTCCATCATTCGGACGGCCTTGACTGGAAAGCGGTAGACCAAGGTAGCGAGGCTCACGCCCACTGTGATGGAAAGAAGCAGAAACGCGAGGGTTCTAAGCGCCAGTTCCCCTTGAGACACCCCGACTTGGACTGTTCCCAGCGCGCGGTTGTTGAAGACGAGCGGAGCAGAGCTGGTAGGTGCCCAGCGGTTCCACCATGCTGTCGCGCTCTCGGTGAAATGCTCATAGTGAGTGATTGACCGGCCAGTCTCATCCAGGACACGGATAGCTGTCACCTCCTTGTAGGGAAGGAATCCGTGAAGCAGCGCGCTGTATCGATGTGCCTGATACTTCCAGAGCGCGGGAGCTTCAAGCACGATCTGCCGGAGAGCATTTGAGAGCTGCAGCGCGTCGACGGCCGCCTTGTGCTTCAGGGCGCCATACTGCACGGCATAATACACGCCAGGCAACCCGAAGGTGATCAACAAGCCGATCGCCACCGACAGCGGGTACAACCGAGCGGCAAGATGCCGGGTGAGGCTAAGTGTAGTTCTTGGTTCTGCCATGCCTACTTGACGAGCACGTAGCCGTTGGCGATCAGGATCTTTTCCCCTTCCGCGGACCGAACAAAGTCCAGAAACGCCCTGGCCTCGTCCGGAACTCTGTCTTTCAAGAACACGAAGGCCAGGGTCCTCACGAAGGGATACTTGCCGCTACGAACGCTCTCCGGAGTCGGGAGAACCCCGTTGACCTTCAATATCTTGATGGGCAATCGCTCGGTCCTGATCGTCCCCAGGTCGGAGAGTCCGATGGCGTCGGGGGTCCTGATGAGGGCGTCGTTCATCTCTTGGTCTGTGAATAGTGTGATCCAGCGATTTGCCCGTTTACTCTCCTCATATGCTTTCTTGAATCCGGGGACCACCTCCGCCAGGAGCTGGATCGAGCTTTCCCCAGGATCCCGAGTCAGCACGATGATGTCGCGCCCATTCCGCCATCGAGTTTTCGCGCCCTTGTAAATGCCGATCAGTTCTTCGAATGTGATCCCGTCGTCCGGCACGGCGGGGTGGGCGCCGATGACCAACGCCGTCTGGGCGTAAGGCATGACCGTCAGGCCGAACTTCCTCTCGCGCTCCTTCAGAGGTCTCGACACGAGGCCGACGGTTACGGCGCCCTCCCCGCTCGCCCGGATCCCGCCAGAGGACCCGATACTGGCGGGAATCTTAATTTCGATGCCGGGACCGACCCGCGAGAAGGCCTTCGCGAGAATACGGGTAATGGCTAGGTTCAGCCCGGACCCTGCAAAGAGCAGCGGGCCGGACGAGAGTGCGCTGGCGAACTGGGTCCGACGGTTCGACTTCAGCTGGGCCGAGAGATCCTCAGGTCCTTGGGCCACTGCCCTGCTCGCTCCGTCAAGGACCAGGAGCAGTAGCAGAAGCCCCACCACCGCGACCTTTCGGAGATACGTCGAACGATCACCGGTCATGCGTGCCCTCCTTCAGTGACGCCACGAGCCGAGGAAAGCGACGGATATCGTCCAGATGACGAAGGCTCGCACGCCTTCACTCCGGCTCCGGATCGAACTGGGCCATGAGCATATGGGTTTCCAACACGGAGTCGAGGTACCCGAAATCTACCGGCTTGCACACGTAGTCCGACGCCCCGATCGCAAGGGTCTGCCGCGCCGTCTCCTCGTCCTCGAGGCCCGAGACCATCACGACACCCGTCTTCTGGGGCAGGGTCTTGATCCGCCGGAGGGTCTCCACCCCATCCAGACCGGGCATCCGGATGTCCAATAGGACCATCTGCGGACGAAAATCTGGAATCCGGCTGAGCGCCTCCTCGCCGTCGCACGCCTCGAGCGTGTCAAACCCGTTGCTGCGCAAGTACTCCGCGAGCACCTCCCGGAACTCCGCCTCATCGTCCACCACCAGGACCCGGTTCCGGAGATCGGCTGCGCCCGGACTCTTCGGCCGGGCTACACCGGCTCGGACCAGGCTCTCCAAGATCTCGGCCGGTTCAACCGGCTTCGCGAAGGCCGCGGCCGCGCTCACCCCCGCCTTCGTGACCGTCTCCACTGCGTTCGGCACTCCGCTCGTGAGGATGATCACGATCCCGGGGTCGAACCTCCGGATGTGGTGGAGCGTCCCGAGCCCGCCGAGGCGGGGCATGAACAGGTCGAGGATGACCGCCTTGGGGGTCCACTGCTTGATCTGCAACAACGCCTCGACCCCGTTCGTCGCCGTGTGCACGACAAA
>JBHIBG010000203.1:0-2426 GCA_046758965.1 Methylomirabilia bacterium
TCATTGACGGCGAGGTCGTGGTCGGGTTCGACCGGGGAAAGCTCGAACGCCTCCTGGCGCTCTCATAACCCATAGGGCGGACGAATGCCGAAGGCCTGGTGTTCGGGGTGAGGGCAGGAGATCGAGATCCCGGCCGGGATCAAGGATGGAGACCTCTTCGACTGCCCGAACTGCGCAGGACTGGCGCTCCGGGCGGGCGAGCGAGACGGTACATGGAGCGTGAGCGAGGTCAAGAGGGCCAGCTGCGCCGTGGGCAACGAGGTCATTATCCTGCCCGATGACGTTCAGCCGGGCGACGTCATCGAGTGCCACGGCGTCAGGCAGCGCGTCACCTACGAGTTCGGGGCGTACGCGCTCGTGAGGCTCGACCGAGGGAAACCGGCCTCACGGACCGGGGAGGCCCCTCGAAACTGAAGAGAGAGATGGAAGATGGCTGAAGCCTGTGCCACCGGTCAAAAGGATTTGGCCGGCCGGAAGCTCACCTCTCTGCTGATTTGGGGGCTACCCGCGCTAGCGTTGATCGCCAGCAGCGTTTTTCTTGGCCCGATACCGCGGACGGCAGTCTGGTTCGTATCACTGCTGTGGATGGGCATGGCGTGCCTGGCAAACGCCTCGCGCTGCGGTCGGATGCATTGTTACTTTACCGGGCCGTTCTTCCTGCTCTTAGCCGCAGCCTCGCTCCTGCATGGGTTGGAGATCGTCTCATTTGGTCCGCGGGGTTGGAGGTGGATTGCCACCGCGCTCCTCGCCGGTAGCATCATCTTGGTCTGTCTGCCGGAGTGGGTCTGGGGGAAGTATGCTGGTCGGGCCTCCGCGAAAGGCTTCTAGAGCAACTGCCGAATGAAGAACGCAAATGTTGCTGAAATCGCTGAGGCACTCCGCGAAGCTGAAATCCCGCCACGTTTTGAGCCAGATGAGTCCCGTCTACTCATCCAGGTGGTGCGGCTCGTCGCAGGAGGCCGGCCCGTGGTGGCTGAGCAAGTCAGGCAAATAGCTTCGACTCTCTCTATGCCTCCGGATGCGGCGACGTCTTTCATCAACAAGGTGAGCGAGCGCGATGGCCAGGGCCATGTCGTGGGGATAGGCGGGCTGTCACAGAAGAACCACCCACACCGTTTCGAGGTCGATGGCCGCGCGCTGGCCACATGGTGTGCCTGGGATTGCTTGTTCCTGCCCGCCCTGCTCAAGCAAACGGCGAAGGTCGAGTCGTCGTGTCCCGCCACTCAACAGAAGGTCCGGCTCGCGATCACGCCCGAGAAGGTAGAACGGTGTGAACCGCCCACGGCGCTCGTGTCCATCGTGGTGCCGAAGGGAGCAAAAAAGGGGCGAGAGTCCGTCGAGGAGATCTGGATGACCTTTTGTCACTTCGTCCATTTCTTTACGTCTCCTGAAGCAGCGGCTGAATGGTTCTCGGGGAAGAACCAAGACCCACTGCTTCTCTCAGTGGACGAGGGGTACCAGCTTGGGCGCATCGCATTTGCCAGGCTTCTCGAGTATGGGTAGAACTGTTGGCGGAAGGGCGCGTGACACAGCACCTCGCAGCACGGCCGGGAGAGGGATAGGAAGGGAAGAGGAGCCTGACACATGACGCAGAAGATTCAGGCGGCATTGGTTCTGATCATCGACGCTGTCCTCCTGGGGCCGGCTGTGGCATGGGCCAACGGGGGCCCCCACGGCGGGTGGGAGACGCACCCGATGTGGGGCATGTGGGGTGTCTGGGGGATCGGAATGATGCTGATGATGCTGGTGGTGTGGGGTCTGGTGGTCGCAGGCCTCGTGCTCGGCATCCGGTGGCTCGTCCGGGCGGGGCGGCCGTCCGGCTCTGACGGGGCGCTGGACATTCTGCGTCAGCGTTACGCCCGTGGAGAGATCGGCCGCGAGGAGTTTGAAGCGCGGAGGCGTGACCTCACCTGAAGGCATCGGAGGAGTCTATCCGGGCCTCCGCACCCGTAGCTGCATGGTGACCCACTCTGCTTTCCTTCTGCCGGTCTGTCCCGATGAGAGCTAGTGCCCGTGACTGCCTCGACGGAGGACGGGCAGATCTATTTCTAAGTAGTCCGTCTATCTACAAGCCACCCGACCAGCCCTCCGTAGATGAAGTGCAAAACCAGGGTTGCGACAGCAATTTTCGTCGTTATCGCACTACCGAACGGGCCCCAGCCGATAAACGGCAAGACGGCCAGTTGCATCAGGAGCCAAAGGGCAACCCCAAGGCCGAGGCCTTTCCCGATCGTGACCCGATTGGTCACCTGGGTCATCAATGCGGCCCAGATTCCGCCGTACACGAGGTGACTTCCGGCTGCGAGCAGCATGACAAGCGGAATCGGGACCCCCTTTCCCAGTATCGTGGTTACGATCGCCTTGGGAATCGGTTCGGGCATGGGGGCGACGCCGGTAGCCTTCCCGATGATCATAGGGATTGACAT
>JBHIBG010000204.1:0-2170 GCA_046758965.1 Methylomirabilia bacterium
GGCAGACCCCGGGGGCCCGGCTTCAGGCGACGCTCGTGACCTGACCACGCTAGACATGTCCGCGAGAATCAACCGTGGGAATCTCCGGCTCGATCTCCGCCCACGGCGCCGCGTCCCAGTCCGTATCCAGGATCGTCCTCACGAGCAGACCTTCAGCCCCGGGTGCTGCCAGGAGCCCTCGGCGATGGTGGGCATACCGGAAAGCTATGGCGGGCGGAACGGGTCGGCAAGGTGTATCGAGGGCCAGGCGGGCATGCCGTCAGGCAACTACAGCTCTGTCGACGCTCCCCCGGCCGGGCTTTCGGGACAGAAGGATGGGCTCTCAATCACGTCTCTGGACTGTACCCCACGGGGCCTAAGCGCCCGCTGACAATATGGCACCGAGTTGGGCGATATGACTGGAAGGCAAGGGACGCCCTTGCGGAACAGAGGGGAGCACGAGGCAAAGTTCTCAACAGCCGCAAGGCAATACTAGCCGATGAATCGGAAGGTCGGGTCAGGGCAGCGTAGGCAGGATTCTTGCTTCTCCTTGGCGGTGGCCAATGAGCCGCGGTCGTCGACAACCCCGGCTAACCGCGTTCAGTGTGTCGAACAGGGGCAAGAAGGAGAAATGCTATGGCAGACAAGGAGATGGGGGACGAAAGAGAGATCGTAGACGCGCTCTTACGGCTTGTCGCGCAGGAAATGAAAGCTGGAAAGAGTCGATCGGAGATCGTTCGAATGCTGGTCGACATGGACCTGGAAGAGGGTCCGGCTACACAATTCGTGGAACAGGCCTGGAAGGCGGTTGCGCAGCCAACGAGTTAGAAGCGGTAACGCCGACTTCTATGGTCTCGGCAACCATCGGAGGCGTCGCTCTTTTTTCGATGGGCGGCAGCCAAGGCGATGGTCCTGTTACTTAACCGAAGGAGGAACGAGATGGGCAAGTCCAAGCATGACCAGATCGCAGAACGCATCGCTCACAAGGAGAGAACCTCATATAACAAGGGACGAGGCCCGGATATCAAGACGTCGAGCCGCGTCATCGAGGTTGCCACGCACGACCTGAAAGACTCCATAAGGCAGCTTCGGGGGGTTCAAAAGCCGAGATATCTGGCAACGAGTTCCGAGATGGTCAAAACGGCGATGGATCTGACGAAGGGGACGAAGATCGGGGTGATGGGCCCAACAGGCCATATCAGAAAACGAGCCAGCGGTGGAGGGCGCGGGCGCTGATCACGCGGGCGGCCTCGCCAAGCAGTTTCACGCTTCTGGTCGCCGTGCTTAACTTCATGAAGGGAGGGCAAGTCTCCCGGCCCCGCCCTCGAGCATCCCCTGGGAGGGCCGGGGGTGCAGCTCTTGCCAGGAGCGTGTGAGACAACCGCCAGATCGGCACACTATTCTGTCAATGAGCGCCCTGCGATTCGGGCACACGCCGCACGGGAACGAGGCAACTTCGGGGCAAGTCTGGCCGTCGCGTATCAGCAGCCCCTGCGCGACTCGCGGCGCTTGGCCCGGGTTAGCCAAAGGAGAAGACCGAAGCCTCCTGCGATACCACACACAACGCTGCCACAACACACGAGCGTCGGGGCCACCCTCGGCGCTCACGGCGTTTCCGGAGCCTGCTCCAAGGCAAACCCCTAGCTCGGCTCTCAGTGGGCCAGCCCAGAGTCCTGACAGGCTACCAGACCCACCTGACCGCCTCTCTCGTGCTGACCGGAGCAGGTCGAATGAGCCGCGAACTCGCTCCCTCGGGGAGTCTCTCGGCTCATCCGTAGGAGACGATGAAGTCGGGGTGGTAGTAGAGGACCCGGGTGCGATCGGGAGGGGTTGCAAGGACCACCCCGGGGTGGCGGTTCAGGAAAGCTCGCATTTGCACGCCACCGTCCGGTATACTCCTACCCGTCTGGTGTGATCCTCGGTTGACTGCGGAGCCGCATCCCATCAGGCCGGGTTTCCCCTGCTTCTTCCGCGTTCTGGGGCGTGCGTGACAGGCGGAAGATTGAAGGAGGCGCCCATGGCGCACAAACTCTTCGTCGGTAGTCTTTCGTTTTCCGCTTCCAGTGCTCGTCTCCGCGAGATCTTCCCGGCCGCGCGCAACGTGGAAGCCGCGGCGGGTGTGGCCGACCGCGACATCGGCCGCCCCGGTGGGAGGAAGACAGTGAAACGAGCGCTCGTGACCTTCCCGATC
>JBHIBG010000205.1:0-2085 GCA_046758965.1 Methylomirabilia bacterium
CGGAGGCCGCCGATCTCCCGGCTCAGATCGTCCAGGAGGAGCTGACCCGCCTCCGCCAGGCCCTCGAGGAGAAGACGCGGGAGGCTGAGGCGGCCCACGACCGCTCCCTCAGGGCCCTGGCTGAGCTGGACAACGTGAGGAAGCGCGCCCAGCGCGAGCGGGAGGAGTACATCCGCTTCGCCAACGAGGCCCTCATCAGGGACCTGATCCCCGTCCTCGACAACTTCGACCGGGCGATTCAATCCGCCGGCTCGGCCCCCGAAGCCCGGGACTTCCTGGCGGGCGTGGAGCTGATCCAGCGGGAACTCCTGAAGGTCCTCGAAAAGTTCGGCGTGACGCAGTACAGCGCCGTGGGCCGCCCCTTCGATCCTGAGCGCCACGAGGCTGTGGCGCGGGTGACGACCACCGACCACGCCGAGATGACGGTGGTGGAGGAGACCCTTCGGGGGTACCTGCTCAACGGTCGGGTGCTTCGCCCCGCCATGGTGACCGTGGCGGTCCCGCCCGAGGAACCGGCCGGCTCCGATGGCTAAACGGGACTACTACGAGATCCTGGGGGTGTCCCGGGAGGCCACCGACGGTGACCTGAAAAAAGCCTACCGCCAACTCGCGCTCCAGTATCACCCTGACCGGAACCCGGGCGACAAGAAGGCGGAGGAGCGGTTCAAGGAGGTCAGCGAGGCGTACGGCGTGCTCTCAGACCCGGACAAGCGCGCCCAGTACGATCGCTTCGGCACGCTCGGGCCCGGGGTTGGGTTTGACCCTTCAGACCTCGGGTTTGGCAGCCTGTTTGACGATCTGTTCGAGGGCTTCTTCGGCGGCGCCCCGCGAGGCCGGCGTCAGCGCGCCCGGCGGGGGGAGGATCTCCAGTACGACCTGGAGCTGAGCCTCGAGGAGGCCGCTACCGGGCTCGAGACCAAGGTCCAGATCCCCCGCCTGGAGCTGTGCGAGGCGTGCCGGGGATCTGGGCGGGAGCCGGGAACCCGGCCGGAGGCCTGTCCCACCTGCAAGGGACAGGGCCAGGTGCGCTTCTCCCAGGGTTTTCTCACCGTGGCCCGCACCTGTCCGCGTTGCGGCGGCGAAGGGGAGGTGAACCGGCACCCGTGCGCGGCCTGCCGTGGCGAGGGGCGCCAGCGTCGCGAGCGGCTGCTCCGGGTGAAGATCCCGCCAGGAGTGGATGACGGCGCTCACCTCCGGATGGCTGGCGAAGGTGGGGATGGGAGCCAAGGCGGGCCACCCGGTGACTTCTACGTCGTGATCCGGGTTCGCCCGCACGATCTCTTTGTGCGGCGCGGGGACGATACCTTTTGCGAGCTCCCCCTCACCTTTCCCCAGCTGGCGCTTGGCGCCGAGGTAGAAGTCCCCCTCCTGAGCGGGCGCGCCACGCTCAAGATTCCGGCGGGAACTCAACCCGGCGAGGTGCTCAGGCTCCGCGGCAAGGGGATCCCCAGCCTTCGAGGGCGAGGGCGAGGCGATGCCTGCTACCAGGTCGTCCTCGAGGTCCCCACCCATCTCAGCGGCAAGCAGCGCGAGCTGTTGGAGGAGTTCCAGCGCGCCTCCGAGGACCGGCCCGGGCCGCTCCTGACGTCGTTTATCGAGCGGATGAAGAAATTCTTCGTCTCCTGAGGCCGCGATGCCCACGCGGTTCTGGGAGCTTACCATTCCCGCCCCTCCTGAGACCTGTGAGGGAGTGACGAATTTCCTCTGGGAACTCGGGGCCCTGGGGGTAGTCGAGGAGGAGGTGCCAGGCTCCGCTTCGCCTGCGGGAGGAGTGGCTCAGCAGCTTCGCGCATTCTTTCCTGAACCGGCCTCTCCCGGAACCCTCGAGCGTGCGGCCCGAGACTACTGCTCGGCGTTGAGTGCGCTGGGCTTCGACATGACGGGGGTCGAGCCGGCTGTCGCTCCGCTCGCAGAGGAGGCCTGGGATACGGCCTGGCGGCAGTGGTTTGCCGCCATGCGGGTTGGGCGCCGTCTCCTGGTGGCTCCGCCCTGGGATATCCCTCGCCAGTCGGCGGGCCGATTGGTGGTCATCATCGAGCCCGGGCGGGCTTTCGGCACCGGGAGCCACGGAAGCACCCAGGGATG
>JBHIBG010000206.1:0-2074 GCA_046758965.1 Methylomirabilia bacterium
CCGTACGACGAGCAGTACCACTTGGCGACGATGATGCGCCAGCAGTGGCGGCAGCGTCAGAAAAAAATCGCTTGACATGAACCAGAGAAAGTCTCAGCTGGCACCGGCGCGGCGAGCAGGCCGAGGGTGATGGTGACGGTGAGCGCGGCTGTTCTGAGCTTCAGGGTTGTCTCCTCTCCTCGTCGGATCTGGATCAGTTAAACCAGCCTGCCTGTTTGGTTCGGCTCCGCCGGGCGAAGAGCGTGGGGATCTCCGGTTCGAGCTGCGCCCAGCAGTCGGCATCCCATTCATTGGCATCGTGCGGCATGATCCGAGATTCCGTCAGCCTCCAGAGGGGCCAGTAGAAACGGACGGCGGTTCATCTTCACGACGGGTCTCTCGGCCTCGTCCACAGGCTGCGCCCGGGAACACGATTTCGGATCGGAACTAGAATGTGACCTACTTCATAGACGGCCCTCTCTATCCCGCCTAGGCTCTCGCCAAGTGTCGCACATCACTGTCCAGCCCTCGGGGGAGGCTGCCAGCCCGTGGTCCGGGGACAGCCTTCGATGGTGGAAGCGTTAGGCTCGGGCCACGCGCGCGCGTGTGGTCTGTAGCAGAAAGGAGGAAGCACGCTATGCGTAGGGGTAGAGGGTCCTTGTGGACATCTGGACTGGCGGCTTTGCTTGTTGTCTTCAGCCTCGTGCTCCTGCCGGGCTCGACGACGGCTCAGATGACAGAGATCGCTCCCGGCACGACCGTGGAGGTCCTGACCGACTACGGAGACCTTGGGATTCCGGGGGTGAGCCGCGCCCGCCTGTTGCGGATCACGGTGCAACCGGGGTCAAAGTTCCCCCCGGACTTTACCGTCAAGACGGTGAACTTCTGAACAGCCGTCCAGGGCGCAGTCACGGTCGTGACTGAAGATGGAAAGGCATTTATCCGGAGTGCTGGCAGCCGCTGGGCGGAGCGACCGGGCTTGGTCTACAAGCTCGTCGAGAACAAGGGGAGCAAGCCCTACATTGTCCACGTTTACCAGCTCACGCCTCGGTGAGTGGTACGGAGCGTTTGCGTTCTTCGGGGAAGGCGGCGCGAGGTAGTCAGCGCCGCTTTTCTTTCTCCTCAGCTCTGGCCGCGTGGGATTGGCGGGCACTGCCTGGAGACGGCATCGGCGCAAATAGTCGCGTTCCACGTCACACGCATTAGCCACGGGCGTCGGGGCCACCCTCGGCGCTCGTGGGGTGTGTGGAACTGTTCCTGCCGATCGTGCAAGCCGACGTGACTTGGGTGCCGGTCGCGGGGAGTCATGAAACCTAACTACGTTGTCGGTCTTCGGCTTAATGACCTCACCCCCACGCCCAGCACCGGCTCCGGAACCTGCACTCCTGGCAGTGCCGGCCGACCACCGGGTGGAAGACTCCGGCCTCGATGGCGTGGAGGACCTCCGAGACCAGCCGGAAGAGGCGGAGGTTACAAGAGACCTCCTGAGTGTCTTGGTCCATCGGGGGACATTGATTGAAGGGGAAGACCTGGCGGGCCCAAAATACACAAGGTCTGCGGCTGAGCCGTTCTGCGCCTGGCGAAACAAAGGGGGTGGTGGGGAGTTTGAGGGCGCAGACGCGATCGCGAGGAACGGAAACGACTAAGAGGTCTAAAGGCGGGGTCCGAGGATCCAGCTGCGAACGCCGGTTAGATTTCGCCACGGGGCTTCATCCGCCGGATCTCCTCCTCGACCTGCTCGATGGTCAACCCGCTGAGCCACCGGTCGCACCGGCGCATTGCCAGCGTGGCAGGAAGGGTGTACCGCGAAAACGTCTTTTCGCATTCGATGGAGAAGGGCGTGCTGACGAGGTATGCTAGGGCTGCCCGAGCATTGGCCAGCGAGGTTTTTCACCGAGAATCATCGGGCACGTATTGCACAACGGAGGGTAGGAGGGCACGAGAGTAACTGAACCGTCAGGACCGGCGTTTCCGGTGGCCGCACCAACGACGCGTAAGCACACGGGGTCGCGTCACCAGAAGGAGAGACGGTGATGGCAGTGCGACCAGGAAGCAGGTGGTGCTTGACAGTCTCCATCTTGTCGGGTAAGTTCCG
>JBHIBG010000207.1:0-2071 GCA_046758965.1 Methylomirabilia bacterium
TTTAGAAGTGCACTCCAGAGATATTTAACGTAATCTACGGCATCCCCGAGGGGCCCAAGGGCAGTAGCCGGCCAGGCATGGCGACTGCCGTCGACGGCTGCTCGCCGAGGCAGGCCCGGGGCTCCAGGCGCCGGCGGTGGCGCCCCGCGACCGGTGTTTGGGCAGCAGCCCGGCGCACCTTGCAGGGCCAGCTTGATGAAGCTGTCACCCCCATCGGTCGCGGGCTCGGGCTCGGCCAGGCGCACGGCTTGTGGCTGGATGTGGTTTGGCTCCGAAGTGTCCGTCATTTAAGGAATCTTTCCAGTAGTGCCCCCTTGATTTTGGCGCTACTATGTTTCTATAGTGTTGACGCGGATTTTCGACAAGGTGCGCCGGCTGGGGCAGATTCTCGGGGACGTCGGCCTCGTCACCCCGGAGGCTCTCGAGGACGCCCTGGCCCGTGCCAAGCAGACCGATGAGCGGGTCGGCGAAGCGTTAGTCGCCATGGGCGCGGTGGAGAAGGAGGACGTGCTCCGGGCCTTAGCGACCCAGCAGGGCCTCCCCTTCATGCGCCGCGAGGAGCTTCCCTCCCCGCTCCCGATCGTGAAGAATCTCTCCCCCAAGTACCTCCGCCAGTATCGCGCCTGCCCTGTGGCGCTGAGCGACTCGACCCTGACCGTCGCGACCGCTGATCCCACGAACCCGCTCCTCGTTGACGACCTCCGCCAGCACCTGGGGCTCCAGATCAGGCTGGCGGTGGCCTCGGAGGAGGCGATCCTGGAGGCGATTGACCGCACCTACGCCCCTGGCGCCGCGACTCCGCTCCAGCGAATCGTCGAGCGCATGGGCGACGAGGGGCAGGAGCCGGAGGAGGGCGAGGAGGACATCAGCCACCTCCGCGACCTGGCCTTCGAGGCCCCGGTGATCCGCCTGGTCAATCTGCTCATCGAGAGCGCCGTGGGCCAGGAGGCCTCCGACATCCACCTCGAGCCCTTCGAGGACTCCCTCCGCGTCCGCTACCGGATCGACGGCTTCCTCTTTGACCAGGAGGCGCCTCCCCGGCGGCTCCAGGCGGCCGTGACCTCTCGCGTCAAGCTGATGGCGGAGATGAACATCGCCGAGCGCCGCTTGCCCCAGGACGGGCGGATCCGGGTGACCGTGGGGGGGCGGCGCGTCGATATCCGCGTCTCGACGATCCCCACGATGCACGGCGAGTCGATCGTCATGCGGCTTCTGGACCGCTCCTCGATCTTCCTGACGCTGGAGCGGCTCGGCTTCGCTCAAGGGATCGAGCACCTCTTCGAGCGCCTGATCGGCCGCCCCCACGGCATCATCCTCGTCACGGGACCGACGGGCTCCGGCAAGACCACCACGCTCTACGCCGCCCTCGACAAGATCAACTCGCCGGACAAGAAGATCATCACCATCGAGGACCCGGTCGAGTACCAGCTCACGGGCGTCAACCAGATCCCGGTCAGACCCAGGATCGGGCTGACGTTTGCCACCGGGCTCCGGCACATCGTGCGCCAGGATCCCGATGTCATCATGGTCGGGGAGATTCGGGACCTGGAGACCGCGGAGATCGCCATTCACGCGGCTCTCACCGGCCACCTGGTGTTCGCCACCCTTCACACCAATGACGCCCCCGGCGCCATCACCCGGCTCCAGGACATGGGCTGCGAGCCGTATCTGCTGGCCTCGGTGCTGGAGGGGGTGCTGGCCCAGCGTCTCGTCCGCAAGATCTGCGAAGCCTGCCGCGTCCCCGAGGCGCCAGCCCCCGCCGACCTCCACGCCCTGGGGATCTCCGAGGCGCTGGGAGAGAGCTCGCTCTTCAGGGGAGCGGGGTGCGAGCAGTGCCGGGGAACCGGCTACCGGGGGCGGGCGGGCCTGTTCGAGCTGTTCGCCATCACCGAAGAGATCCGCGGGCTGATCCTGCGCAAGGCCCCCGCCGGGGAGATCCGCCGGCGGGCTCAGGAGCGCGGCATGCTCTCGCTCCGCGAGGACGGGTGGGCCAAGGCCAGGGCCGGGGTGACCACCGTGGAGGAGATCCTCCGGGTCACCCAAGAAGACGAGGCAGTGCCCCGGTAGCGTG
>JBHIBG010000208.1:0-2055 GCA_046758965.1 Methylomirabilia bacterium
TCGGGCGGAGACATCCCGGAGACACTCACCATCGACCAGGAAGCGGTAATTTACGCCTCCACCTTGCGTGCCGGGCAGATAGTGATCCACAAGAGTCGGACCGATCGCAAGGCCTACCTTTTCGTGATCACGGGAAGCCTCAACATCAATGCAATCCCGCTCGCGGAAGGCGACCAGGCTCGGATCGCCGACGAGCCGGAAATCACGCTCCAGGCTGGGAAGGACGCGGAGCTGATTCTTTTGGATCTTCCGCAAGTTTCCATGTGCATGACGAACGTCAACCGCACTCAACCACATGACCAACCAAGGAGCCTCACAATGGAGAAACTTGCCGACACTAAATATCCGATTCACGAACTGTTGCGGCAGCGTTGGAGCCCCCGGGCCTTCGCCGACCGGATGGTAGAGCCGGAGAAGATCCGGAGCCTCCTCGAAGCAGCACGATGGGCAGCCTCGTCTTTCAACGAGCAGCCGTGGAGCTTCATCGTGGCCACGAAAGCACACGAGGAGGAATACGAGCGCCTGCTGAGCTGTCTCGTGGAAGGAAATATCAAATGGGCAAAACACGCACCGGTGCTCATGCTCTCTGTAGCAAAACTCACGTTTGACCGGAGCGGCAAGCCGAACCGACACGCCTTTCATGATGTCGGGCTCGCAGTCGAGAACTTGGTCATACAAGCGACAGCGCTTGGCCTCTCCGTACACCAGATGGCTGGATTTCACGTGGAAAAGGCACGCGAGGTGTTCGCTATTCCAGATGGTCAGGAGCCGGTGGCGATGATAGTCCTCGGTTATCCCGGCGATCCGGGAGGCTTACCCGACGATCTACGCGAACGAGAGCTCGCCCCCCGCAGCCGTAAGGCCTTACGAGACTTTGTTTTCGCCGGGCGCTGGGGTCATGCGCTGCCGCTCGTGACCGAGGAAGCCACTGAATGAGACGAACCGCAGCTCACACCACTAGAACTGTCGGGGCCGCATACGGCAACCAGATACAGCGCGGTAACGAAGACGTGGGAACGGGGGTGGTTCCCGCCGTTCGCGGCGCAAAGGAGAAGGGACATGACAATGCGGGAGTTGGGTCGAAGCGGACTTGTCGTCTCGGCCTTGGGATTGGGATGCATGGGGATGTCGGAGTTTTATGGGACGCGGGATGATCGGGAATCCATCGCCACCATCCATCGCGCTTTAGATCTCGGGATCAACTTCCTCGATACCGCCGACATGTACGGCCCGTTCACGAACGAAGAGCTGGTCGGGCGGGCCATTCGGGGAAGACGAAGCGAGGTCATCGTGGCCACCAAGTTTGGCATCGTTCGAGGGGATGACCCGAGATTCCGGGCGGTCAACGGGAGGCCGGAGTATGTCCGCTCCGCATGCGAAGGCAGTCTCCGTCGTCTGGGGCTGGAAACCATCGACCTCTACTACCAACACCGGGTCGATCCGAATACCCCGATCGAAGAGACGGTCGGCGCGATGGCTGACCTGGTCCGAGCGGGCAAGGTGAGGTATCTCGGTCTCTCCGAAGCAGGTCCGCAGACGCTGCGCCGCGCCCATGCTGTCCACCCAATCGCAGCCTTACAGAGCGAGTATTCGCTCTGGACCCGTGATCCCGAAAAGGAAATTCTGGCCACCTGCCGGGAGCTCGGCATCGGCTTCGTCGCCTATAGCCCGCTAGGTCGTGGCTTCTTGACGGGCCAGCTTACGCGCTTTGATGACCTCGCTGAGGATGATTACCGGCGGCATTCCCCCCGCTTTCAGGGCGATAACTTTCAGAAAAACTCGGGACTCGTACGCCGCATCGAGCAGATCGCGGAAGAGAAGGGTTGCCGGCCCGCACAGCTCGCTCTGGCCTGGGTACTCGCCCAGGGTAAGGACATCGTTCCGATTCCCGGAACCAAGCGCCGCAACTATCTGGAAGAGAATATCGCAGCGCTGGAAGTGGAACTGACGCGAG
This sequence comes from Methylomirabilia bacterium, assembly GCA_046758965.1. Lineage (GTDB taxonomy): Bacteria > Methylomirabilota > Methylomirabilia > Rokubacteriales > CSP1-6 > JBHIBG01. The sequence goes on from JBHIBG010000208.1 coordinate 1,955, forward strand.
AGGACCTCCAGCAGATCGACGAGGTATCGCCACGGGACGTCGCGGCAGGACCCCGCTATCCCGAGGAAATGATGGGCCTGGTAAACCGCTGATTCAGTTTT
>JBHIBG010000209.1:0-1983 GCA_046758965.1 Methylomirabilia bacterium
GCGACCGTTTCACGGCATGCACTCCATCTCCGTCGGCGTCGAGCTTGGGGCCTAAGGGCCTTCCCCACCCGTGCGACTCTGGATGGCAGCGGAACCCCCGACTATCGCACCAGGCCGGGTGGAGTTTCGGGAGATGCACAGCAAAGCTCACTTCCAGTATACTCACCTGGAGGGTACGGAGGAAACGGAAGGAGTTTGGGGGCGGCGGAATATTCCCGATCGAGGCGATGTTGCTTCGCAACGCTCTCGTGTCTGAGGGTATTCTGGCGCTCGGGATCCGGCAGTCAGTCTGGGAGGTCGAGAACTTCTTCGGGCGGATCAGCCACGGCGTCGGGGCTCAGGTCTTCAGCGCCGACAAGATCGAGCACGGGGTGGTACGCGGAGGCCGTTCGTGCCCGACTGCGCGGAGGTACCATCCCGCAGGGCTGAGTGAGCAGGCGGACTTCGACGGCCTCCCGGGCGGGCTCGCGGGGTTCCTCGCGCGCTACCTCGAGGACGGACCGGCGCGCCAGGCCGTGCTCGAAGGGGGCGTCGCACGGCTTGCCCGGCGGCCCTTTGACTGGGGGCTCGCACTCTCGACGCCGCCCGATGGGAGGCGGGATGAGTCATGGATCGTGCCGGCCTGAAACTCGGTGCCCTGGCCGGGCTCGTGGGCATCTCTTGTTGCGTGAGCCCGGTGGTTCTCGTGCTCCTGGGATTGAGCTCGGTGTCATTCGCGATCAGCCTGGCAGACACCCTCTACTACGACTACGGCTGGTACTTCAGGGGGCCCGCCATCCTCCTGGCCTCCATCGGTGTCATCCGAATCCTGCAGCAGCGAAAGTCGTGTCATCTCAGAGGCGTCCGGGCCCAGTGGAAGCTTCTGGTCACCGTGATCCTCGCGATGGTGATCGTGTACGCATCGATGTACTGGCTCACCTCGTATCTCGGCCGAGTGGCCTCCTGACCGTCCTGGCAGCCGACCGGCATTGCTCCCTGATCGCGGGAGTGGCTCGAGCGGATCCCCGAGCAGGCTGGACCCCGCTGGATTCTTTCCCTTGAGGGGATGGACCCGGCTCCGTATACTTCATCCATGCGAGTGTTCCTGCTCTGGGTGCTGGCCTCCCTGCTGGCCGGGTGCTCGGTCATCAGCGTGGACTTCACACCGCGGGTTCGGCCGCTCCGCGAAAAAACCGTGGAGGGGAGTGGCAGGGCAAAGATCCTGCTCCTGGACCTCGCCGGGGTGCTCAGCGCGGAACCCATCCTGACTCTGGGAAACGCTCGGCCCCGCGTTCCGCTCCTGGCACGGGTGCGCGAGGAGCTCGAAAAGGCGGAGGAGGACGAGAAGGTCCGGGCCCTGGTGATCAAGATCAACAGCCCCGGCGGGACCGTGACGGCCTCGGACATCCTGTACCGGGAGATCAAGGCCTTCAAGGAGCGACGCCAGATTCCGGTGGTGGCAGCCATCATGGATGTGGCCGCCTCGGGGGGCTACTATGTCGCCTTGGCCGCCGACACCATCGTGGCTCACCCGACCACTGTCACCGGCTCCATCGGCGTCATGATGCTGACCCTGAACGCCGAAGGGCTCCTGCGCAAGGTCGGGGTCTCTCCCCTCACCATCAAATCGGGAGCCAAGAAGGATATGGGCTCCCCGTTCCGGGGCCTCACCGAAGCAGAGCGCAAGATCTTCCAGGCGGTCATCGACGACCTGTACCAGCGCTTTGTCGGCCTGGTCGTGAAGGAACGGCAGCTCTCCGAGGAGACGGTCCGCAGGCTGGCCGACGGCCGGATCTACACCGCGGAGCAGGCCAAGGCCCTCGGCCTGGTGGATCGGGTGGGCTACCTGGAGGAGGCCATCAGCCTGGCGCGAGAGGCAGCCGGCGTGAGCGAGAGCCGGGTCGTCGCCTATCACCGACCCAGGGCTTACCGGGCCACCATCTACTCCACGGCGCCTGCTCCACAACCTCTCCAGGGCTCCCTCGCCCAGCTCTCCTCCCTCCT
>JBHIBG010000210.1:0-1765 GCA_046758965.1 Methylomirabilia bacterium
CCAAGCTGGCCCCGAACGGCGAGTGGACTATCGACTGGGAGGAGCTGGAGCGCGTCGTGCGCCTCGCCGTGCGCTTCCTCGACGATGTCATCGAGATGAACCCGTACCCCTTGGCCGAGATCGACGAGACCGTCAAGTCGAACCGGCGGATCGGGCTGGGGGTCATGGGATGGGCGGATCTCCTCTTCACGATGGGGATCCCTTACGACAGCCAGGAAGCCCTCGATCTCGCCGAACAGCTCATGGCGTTCATCGACGAGAAAGGGCACGACCAGTCGGCGAGGCTGGCCGAAGAGCGGGGGCCGTTCCCGAACTGGCACCGCTCCATCTACAAGAACGACAGGCCGCTCAGGAACTCCACGGTCACGACGATCGCACCCACCGGCACGATCTCGATGATCGCGGGCTGCTCGTCAGGGATCGAGCCGATCTTCGCCCTGGCCTTCGAACACCGCGTCAAGCAGCCGGATGGGGAGCGGGTGTTGACTTTCGTGAACGAGACCTTCGAGCGGATCGCCAGGGAGCAGGGCTTCTACTCCGAAGCGCTGATGCAAGAGGTGGTCCGGCGCGGCTCTCTCCACGGGATCGCAGGGGTGGGTGAGCAGGCGGAGCGGGTGTTCAAAACGTCCCACGAGATTCCCTACGACTGGCACGTGCGCCACCAGGCTGCCTTCCAGAGGCATACCGACAACGGGGTCTCGAAAACAATAAATCTGCCCAATACGGCTACCGGAGAGGAGATCGCTAGCGCGTATCTGCTCGCCTGGGAGCTCGGTTGTCTGGGGATCACGATCTTCCGTGACGGCTGCAAGGGTGAGCAGGTGCTGAGCGCGGGGGTGAAGAAAGCGGAAGCCCCGGCCCAGCCGGTCACGGGGCAGACGAGGATCAAGCCCCGCCCCCACAGCCTGGCCGGCCACACCTACCGGATGGAAACTCCGGTCGGCACAGCGTTCATCACTGTGAACGACACGGCCGCCGGCGACCCGTTCGAGGTGTTCGTCTCCGTGGGGAAGGCCGGCTCCGACACCATGGCGGTGGCCGAGGCCCTGGGGCGGCTCATCTCGCTCATCCTGCGCCTGCCCTCGCCGCTCTCGCCTCGGCGTCGGCTCGAGGAGATCATCGGCCAGCTCTCCCGGATTGGGGGCGGGGAGCCCATGGGCTTCGGCGCCTCCAAGGTGCTGTCGCTTCCGGACGCCCTGAGCCGCCTCCTGGCTGAGCACATCGGGGTGGCCACGCCTGAGGGGGACGAGGCCACAGGCGGCGCGCCCAGGCGAATCGGCGATCTGTGCAAGGAGTGCGGTCAGGCCACGTTCATCTATGAAGAGGGGTGCAAGAAGTGTCTCTCCTGCGGCTATAACGAGTGCTGACACGGGACCTGGCGCCCTCCACGCGTGAGCGGAGCGCGGCTGGCAGATGTGGCACGCGTATAAAGGTGGGAGCTACGAGGAGGTGGCAGGCTGGCTCCTGAAGTTCGTGAACTCCCACGCCAAGCGGGAGAGCCCGAAGGTTGAGGGGCTGGTGGAGACGTCCGAAGGCCGGAAGGGCGAGTCCTATGGTCTCCGTCTGCGCCTCGGGGACCGGCTGCTTCCTCCTGCGGACCAGCCTCCCAAGGAGCTGGCCTACCGCGGCGTTTCCGAGGGCCGGACGCGCTTCGCCTGGTGTGATGACCTGGCAAGGCGGGTTCGGGGCTGGGCCCGCCAACTTCTGGAAGCCGAGTCCGACCAGCCGTCCAAGTCTGCCTGACCTCCCGATGTGACCGCCGCGG
>JBHIBG010000211.1:0-1756 GCA_046758965.1 Methylomirabilia bacterium
TCAATCTGGAATTGTTCGAGACCGTGGAAGAGACGGCGCTCGATCTCTATAGCGCTGTTCGAAACGGGTATCTGCAACGGCGGCAGAAAGCGATCGCGGAGTAGCCACCCTCAACAGAGGGACGCACCTCACCCACCGGAAATCAGTAGACCTCCGCGAGCGCGAGATCTGCCTGGGCTCGGTCCGGCAGCCCTTGGAGGTACGCCTCACTTCAGGTGTCTGGCCAGAAAAGCCTCGATCCTGCGGGAGGCATCAGCCGCCGCCTCGGGATGGTATCCCACGGTGGCCCCGCAGCAGCCGCCCGGCTTGTTCCGGTTCGCGACGTCGGGAAGCGTTGTGAATGGCTGGTCGGGGACGTCGAAGTAATGGTAGGCGTCCGGGTAGACCGTAATAGACGCCTCCGCGCCTCTCCGCTTCATCTTCTCCACCATCTCAAGGCAGGGGCCCTGGGGCGTCCAGTCGTCAGCGCCGCCGATGAGGAGCAGGAGTGGGGCCACCACCAGCTCATCAACCAGAGAGAAGCAGCCACCCGGGTACAACGCCACGGAGGCCGTGAACCCGATGGCCGGCATCATGACCCCCCGAGCGCGCGCGCGCGCCAGGCTCGGCCCGTTGATCGCGGCAATGGCGTACACGCCGCCGTGTGACCAGCCGATCGCGGCGATCCTGCGGGGATCCACGAAGGGAAGCGACTGCAGATACTGGAGCGCTCCGAAGGCGTCGTCAAACCGGGCGGTCCGTTCGATGTCCGGCCCTCCGAAGGTACAGACTTCTTTGAACCCCCGCGGGGAGAAGCTATCCACGATCAGCGAGAGATAGCCGCGTTCGCTGAGCCACCTGGCCCAGCGGCGAGTGCCGGAGTCGATACCGTCGCAGCCGTGGAGCAGGACGACAGCGGGGAACGGGCCGGGCCCTTTGGGTCGGTGAATGCGGCCGGTGACCGTCAGGGGGCTCTCGGGAGTCAGGTTGGGGAAGCTGGCTCGGCCGGCGCAGCCGGCGACGATCACGACGAGGGCCGCCGCCAAGATCCTGCTCATCGCTGCTCGTGCTCTCGGCTCGGTCGGGCTTGTGCTCAAAGCCGTGTCCGGGGGATTCAGCGTGCTGTTCTCCGGGCCCGCTCGCCGGCGTTCTGAGGCCGTCGGCCCGGGGCATGTTTCTCCAGAGACCACCTCTCCCGAGGGGATGGTAGCCCGTTGGCAGCGGGTCGGGTCAAGCCCATCGGGTCGCCGCTCGTGCTAGAATCTCCGGCGCGGCAGTCTGAGCGCGGCGATGGAGCTCACCGACCCGAACGCCACGAGCTCGCAGATGAGATACACCCCCGCGACGTTCCCCTGTCCGTACACCAACCCCAGGATCGGCGGCGCCAGGGAGTAGGCGAAAAAGCGGAAGGCGTTGTACACAGACGCTACCGGCTTCCTTAGCGCCGGGATCACCTCCACGGCCAGCGTGTTCAACGCGATCCACGCCACCGCGCCGCTCCAGCCGAACAGGGCTGCAAGGCCCACGATCCCGGTGAACGAGTACGGGAGACCCCAGAAGCCCGCGAGGGAGGCGATGTAGCCCGCCATTCCTGCGAGGCCGACGGCCTTGCGCCCCAGCCGGTCCACCCACCTTCCGGCCACCGCCGAGGCGGGGATGCCCATCACGCCGGCCACCGCCAAGACCACCCCGATCCGATCCTCGGCAAGCCCCTGGGCCTCTTTTAGCCAAGCCGTCAGGTAGGTGTAGGTGCCGACCATGGAGAAAAAGAGGCCGG
>JBHIBG010000212.1:0-1708 GCA_046758965.1 Methylomirabilia bacterium
GAGCTCCCGCGCGACACCGAGGATCGTGAGCAGCTCGCTGTCCCAGGTCAGCTCCTTGATGTTGAGACACATCGTGCGGGAGGCGTTGGTGGCATCGGTCGCGTGAACGCGCCCGTTGGAGAGCTTCCACACGAGCCAGGCATCCACAGTGCCGAAGGCGAGCTCGCCTCGCTCCGCGCTCCCCCTGGCACCGGGCACCTCGTCGAGGAGCCAGCGGATCTTGGTCCCGGAGAAGTAGGCGTCGATGAGGAGCCCCGTGCGCTCGCGCACCAGCGCGTCGAGGCCGTCACTCCGGAGGCGCTCGCAGAGCGCAGCGGTGCGCCGGCACTGCCACACGATCGCGCGGTGGATCGGGCGTCCGGAGGCGCGCTCCCAGACAATCGCGGTCTCGCGCTGGTTCGTGATACCGATCGCCGCGACTTCGGGTCCGGCAATCCCGGCCGCGCGGAGGGCCGCCTCGCCGGCGCGGCAGGTAGTCTGCCAGATCTCCTCGGGATCGTGCTCCACCCAGCCCGGCCGGGGGAAGTACTGGGGGAGCTCGGCGTACCCACGGCCTCGCACCTCTCCCTCGGGATCCACGATCAGGGCGGTCGACCCGGTCGTTCCCTGGTCCAGGGCCAGGAGGTAGCGGCGCGCACTCATCGGCCGAGGAGCTCCCTGGCCAGGTCGGGGCGGTCGGTGATGAGGACGTCAACCCCGAGCTCGATCATGCGGCGCATCCCGATCTCGTCATTCACGGACCACGCCCCGACTCGGAGCCCTCGCCCGTGGGCCGCCGCGAGGAACTCCGGGGTGATCATGGTGTACTGCACGCCGATGTCCGTGGCCCCCGCGTTCGTCGCCCACGCCAGGGTCGCCTCCAGCTCAGCGCCTTCCCGCTCAAGCGTCCGCCTGGAGACGAGGAGACTCGTCCGGATCGCGGCGTCGAGCTCGCGGATGCGCCGGAGCACGCCGGGATGGAAGGACATGATGACCGTACGGCCCGCGAGGGCCCGCGCCCGGAGCAGCCCGAGCACCTTCTCCTCGATCCCCTCATAGCGCTCCCTCCGGGGCGCGGTCTTGATTTCGAGCAGCATGCCGGCTCGGGTGCGAGCGACGAGATCGAGAAGTTCCTCGAGCGTGGGAATGCCTTCCCCGATCTCCCTGCCATCCCTGTCCTTCAGCCGAAGCTGCCGGAGCTCCGCGAGCGTCGCGGCACGGACCTCGCCGATCCCCGTGGTGGTCCGCTCGAGCCTGGGGTCGTGGAGCACGACCACCTGGCTGTCCCGCGTGAGGTGCGCGTCGAACTCGATCAGGTCCACACCGAGGCTGAGGACGTTCTTGAAGGCGAGGAGCGAGTTCTCCGGCCAGAGGCGAGCACCGCCGCGATGGGCCGCGAGGAGTGTCCCCTGTGCCTGGCCGGCAGCCGGCACACCAACCAGAGCGGCCAGCGCCACTCCCAGGAGCAGCCCGACCAGCACCAGCTTCATGACGGGTGTGTCATCTACGTGCTCTGGAGAAGGAGGTCCGACCTTTCCGAAGTATGAATTGTCCGGTGATACGAGGAGCGGCCCACCCGGGCCGCCCTAACTATGCCTGAATCGCCGGCCCCTTTCAATGGCGTCGTGGTAGGCGCCGAGCTCGGTGCTGAGCCGCCGGGGGCTCCAGCCGAGAAGCTCGGCCATCCGCTCCCCGATGGCCCCGGCGCAGTCGAGCCCCTGGCAGAGGC
>JBHIBG010000213.1:0-1703 GCA_046758965.1 Methylomirabilia bacterium
GCGCTCCCAGCACCTTCCCCGCCTTGGACATGAAGCGCTCCAGCGCCCGCAGGCTTTGCCCCGCTTCGGTCACGCTGGCAACGAGAAGATCCAGCTCCTGCGCCGGCGTCCCGGCGGCGCCAGAGCCCTCCGGGCTCGCCACCTCGGAGCCGCCGCCGATCCCCGTCTCGCTGCGCGCCCCCTCCGGCGCAGGACCGAACGGCTCCCAGATCCGCGCGTGAAGCTGCCCCCAGCTGGCGACTTCGTCCTGAATCTGAGCGAGCCGGCGCTCGAAGGTCTCGATCAGAGCCTCCTGCGCGAGAACCCGCTGCCGGAGCGCCGGCGCCTCCGCCCGATGCTGCCTCAGCGAGAGGTAGTCACCGGCGAGCAGGCCGAGCGCTGACACCGCCAGGATCAGAACGAGCATGCCGCCAGAGACAACCCGGCGAGGAATGCTCAGGCGAAGTACCTTGGTGCCATCCCCGTGGACGAACAGGAGGGTAAACCGCTCGGGCTTCCTCATGGTCGTGCCTCGCGTGTGAGAGCGGATCTCCCCCCTTCCCTCGAGGGAGCCGCCTCCAGGGTGAACTGCACCGAATCTGCACTACCGCCCGCGCGCTCAACGCTTGAACGGGACTACGGAGAAATCCCGGTGATCCCGCGCCGGCTCGACCGGCTTGCTCTTGGTCATCCGGCAGTGCCCCTCGAAGAGCACGCCCTCCTCGATAAGCACTGCCGGAGCCTCCAGGTCCCCGAAGACGCGGGCGGGCCTTCTGAGCTCCACCCGCTCGGTGGCCTGGACGTTGCCGACTACCTCCCCCTTCACCACCACCGACCCCGCCCGGATCGTGGCGTTGACAACGCCCTTCTCGCCGATGATGAACGCATCCGTGGTCACGATCTCGCCGCGGAACGTGCCGTTGAGCACCACCGTCCCACTGAAGGTGTACTTCCCCTCGATCTCCGAGCCTTCGTCAATGAAGGCCGTGAGATCCCCCCGTCTGGCCGCTGCTCCGCGCTTGGACTTCCACAGCATGTTGACCGCGCTCCCGGGTAAGTCTGCCGCCCCTTGTTGGATCCTCGCTGCTAACTCTGCTGGGTGGCCCGCCTCTCATCAACCAAGTAGACCGGACGCGGACTCCTCTCGTCCTCCCGGCCCTTGAGCTTGAGCACGTTGCCGTTGAAGAATCCGCCTTTCGAGATCACCAGCGAGTCGGTCTCGATGTTGCCGCTCACCCGCCCCGTGGCGGCGATCTCCACGTTCCCCGTGGCCACCATGTTCCCCTCGTACTGCCCCTGGATGATCGCGTCCACGGTTTCAACGTCGGCGCGAACGATGCCGCCGTCGCCGATCACCAGCCTGCCACCCACCCTCAGCTCGCCGCCCACTTCGCACTCGATCTGGATGGAGTCAGTGATCTCAAACTTCCCCTCCAACCTCGCTCGGTCCCCGACGATCGTCAGGAGGCTGGTCGAGCCCCCTGGGCCGGCGCTGTCCGAGAGCTCGCGACTAGCCTGCCTCTGTGAGTCGCCCCGTCCCAGCATGAAAGCCTCCTTCGTAACAGTAGCGCACCACGCCCTTCGGTCCTTGGCTGCGCGATATGCCAAGCTTTAGCATCGTTCAGACAAGAGTGTCAACCCCCAGTTCCGGTGCCCGCGGGCTGGGCCAGAGGCGGGAGTGCGTGCTATCTCCGCGTCGGACGGCCATTTCTTGACACTCCTCC
>JBHIBG010000214.1:0-1581 GCA_046758965.1 Methylomirabilia bacterium
AGCGTCAGCCCATTGATTCTCGAGCTCACCGGCGCGCGCGGACCGGGCGGGGGTGGGTATGCGTCCGGCGCAGCGAGCTGTTAGAGAGCGCCATCAACCCACCCAAGTCACGATTGCTCCTCGGGCACAACGCCCCTCCAAAGACCCGCTTGCTCGAGTAGCCTTCTGCAGTACGAAGCTTGGCCGCTGGGCACGTAGAAGACTGCCCCCATGTAGCGAGCCGGTATCAGCCCCGCAACCGGGCGATAGAACGGTTCCATCTCCACTGCGAAATCGATTGCCCTACCACCAAGGAGCTTCTCCACCGTCTCGGCCTCACGGACATTCGCAGCGACATAGACTCGCCTCACTTCTCTGCCCGCGAACGATTCCAGGGTTAGTCGTGCCATCTATGGCCAAGCTGCTTGCGCGCTCTCTAACGGCGTCGCGGCTAAGCCACCGAACGCGCTTGGATTGCCGGGGCTAGTATACGCCGTTTTGCTCAGGACGCCTCGCGGGCTTCGTCGGCGGAAAAAAATATCCATCGCAGGTCGCGTCAGTGTTGGGACCACCCCTACTCCGCAAACATCTCAGCCAGGGCCGCCAGCACCTCCTTCTGCGTCGCCGGGCTTATCCGCCCCAGGCGTTTGACGAGTCGCACCTGATCCACCGTCCGCAACTGATCAAGCACAACCTGACCGGATTTGCCCTGAAACCGACATGGAATTCGGGTGGGGTATGGGCGACCTTTTGTAGTCATCGGAGCGACGATGACGGTGGCAATGTGCCTATTCATCTCGTCGGGTGAAACGACCAGACATGGACGACTCTTCCTGATTTCACTCCCAATGGTGGGATCCAGGGCAACCAGATAGACATCGAAGCGTCTGGCTACCAATCCCACTCTTCCCTGTCCCACTTCGCCGCCATTGGCTCATCAAGCAGGCGGTCGTCTCGGTGCTCAGCCATCGACCGAAACGCCTCTTCCCACCCCTCGCGCGGGCGCTGTGCCCGGCGGATCACCAGCTTGTCCTTTTGGACAGCGAGCTCGACCTCTTCGTCAAGGCCGAGCTGCTCCAGCCAGACCTTGGGGATACGGATCCCCCGCGAGTTCCCGATCCTCACCACACGGGCTCTCAGGATATTGTCCATCCGTCTCACCTCCACGAAGATCGTCTGTAATTACATTGTACCACCCAGTTCTTGCAGGGTCAAGATCCTGGGTAACGCGTGACCGAATCGGGGTCCACTCGGTCAAGTTCCGCGAGCACCAGGGGCCGAACCGGCTCGTGACGCCGACGGCCTCGTCCTGACGGCGGGCCGGGCTACGAGGTTCCGATGCGGTTCAGGGATTGGCATTCGTGGCAGACGATCTTCTTCAGCTTTTCGTTATAGCGCGCATGCACCAGGCCAAACCGCTCCTCCGGCCGGCCCGAGGGGGCGGAGGACACGTCAGCCTGGGCCCGTCCGCAGAAATCACACTGGAGACCGGGGTCCGGCGCCAGGTTGGCCTCCAGGACCCAGGGGGATCGGCGGACGGGTCGCGGCGGGGCGGGGTGCAGACCGGCGAGATCTTTCAAGCGATCCCACAGTCTTCCCATC
>JBHIBG010000215.1:0-1518 GCA_046758965.1 Methylomirabilia bacterium
CCAGGCCGCGCCGGACGGCCCGCTCTTTGATGCCCCAGGCCTCGTCCCAGGTGATCCGCAAGAGCTGGGCGGCACCCCGCACCGAGCACTCCCGGAGCAAATCAATCGCCCACCGTTCGAACAAGGCGGTGAACTGGGAGCCGGGCTCGGCCCAGGGGATACGGATCTGCCTGACCCCGTGGCTGGGACAGTGCACCCGTGGCACCTCGACCTCGATCCACGTCGTGAACTGACAGGTGTCCAGGTGGCGCCAGCGGCGGGGCTTGCTGTCGTAGCGCGGCGCCGCAGTCTCACACTCAGGGCAGGGAAACGGCCCCGCTCCCGCCTCGACTCGCACCACGACCTGCTGCCCCTTCACGTCCAGGTTCACGCTGGCCACCGTCCATGGGACTCTGAGCCCCAGGATCGTCCGGTAGAGCTCGACGTCTCGCATCGCCCCAACCCTCCTCTCAGGGATGGATCGGAGCATAGCTCGGGAGGGGTCTCAACCCACCCGATTTCCTGAAGACCCACATCTTTACCGCTTCCGAATGGGCCCTCCGGGAGTGGCTGTCTTTTCACGGTGCGGTCTGCAAGTGGGCGGCATTCGCAAAGCTGGCGGCTGAAGCCAGGGACAGGAGCGCGGCGATCACCTTTTGGCGTATCTTGCTCGGCGCGAACTTTTTTCCTGAGCAAGTGGGGGAATGAGGCGCATCCTATCGATCGACGGCGGGGGCATCAAGGGCGTTTGCCCGGCGGCTTTTCTTGCGGTTGTGGAGACGTCACTCGGGAAACCCATCGTCGACTTCTTCGATCTCATTGTTGGTACGTCGACCGGCGGAATCATCGCGCTCGGGCTGGGTGTTGGTCTGTCAGCGACGGACATCCTAAGGTTTTACGAGGAACATGGGCCTGTGGTGTTTTGTGGAAACCGGTTTATTCGTGGGCTCAGGAGGCTTGGTTACAGCAAGTACAGCCCAGATGCACTGCGGGATGCCTTGGCGAGCCACTTCGGAGAGAGACGGTTGGGCGAAAGCCGAACACGCCTTCTAATTCCGTCGATGAACTTGGAAACCGGTGAGGTGCACATCTTCAAGACCTCGCATGACCCTCGGTTCGAGCGAAACTATCGGGAGCGAGCGGTAGACGTGGCGCTTGCCACGACCGCGGCGCCTACGTATTTCCCGACACACCGGACGGCTGCCGGAACGCCGCTTGTTGACGGTGGCATATGGGTAAACAACCCGGTCGGGGTCGCTGTTGCGGAGGCGATTGGGGTTTTGGGCTGGCGGAAAGACGACTTGCGGGTCTTGAGCTTAGGTTGTTCATCGTCACCCCTCGATGTTGGCCTCGCTCGGTTTTTACCATTGGGTCTGGGTTACTGGGCCACAAAGTTGGTCGACGTTGTGATGGCTGCGCAATCCTCCGCAGCCCTCGGAACTGCTCAAGTTATCGTGGGCAAGGCGAATGTAAAAAGGATGAACCCTGTTGTTCCCAAAGGACGGTTCCGCTTGGACGATCCGAGAGAGATTGATTCTT